>NZ_BDAY01000115.1 GCF_001612685.1 Nocardia altamirensis NBRC 108246 | reverse complement strand
TAAACGGCCATCTGCAACCATTTCTCTCCGCTCAACAGGTCAACAACCATTTCTCTCCCGTCGATTCGGGGCCGGGTAACCATTCGACTACCGCCCAACGAAGCTCGGCCACCATTCGACTGCCGGCGGCCCCTCGGTGGCCAACAACGTTGCCATGCACTGCTATTCGAACAGGTCGAGGGTGGGTTGGGGGTTGCGGCCGCGGACTTCGATGGAGCCGAAGACCAGGTCGGGGGGTGGAACCAGGCCGAGGTGTTCCCAGGCGGCGGCAGTGGCGACGCGGCCGCGAGGGGTGCGGGCGACCATGCCCGCGCGGACCAGGAATGGTTCGCAGACTTCCTCCACGGTGGCGGCCTCCTCCCCCACGGCGACCGCGAGGGTGGAGACGCCGACCGGGCCGCCGCCGAAACTGCGGACCAGGGCGGTGAGTACGGCGCGGTCGAGGCGGTCGAGGCCGAGGACGTCGACGTCGTACACCTCGAGCGCGGCCTGCGCGATGGGGCGGGTGATCATGCCGTCGGCGCGGACTTCCGCGTAGTCGCGCACGCGGCGCAACAGCCGGTTGGCGATGCGCGGGGTGCCGCGGGAACGGCCCGCGATCTCGGCGGCGGCGTCCCGATCGATCTCGACGCCGAGGATGTGCGCCGAGCGCTGCAGGATGCGCAGCAGTTCGGCGGGATCGTAGAAGTCCATGTGGCCGGTGAAGCCGAAACGATCGCGCAGCGGTCCGGTCAACGCGCCGGATCGGGTGGTCGCACCGACCAGCGTGAACGGCGCGATGTCGAGCGGAATCGAGGTGGCGCCCGGGCCTTTGCCGACGACGACGTCGACGCGGAAGTCCTCCATCGCGAGGTAGAGCATTTCCTCGGCGGGGCGGGCGATGCGGTGGATCTCGTCGATGAACAGCACATCACCGTCGACCAGGTTGCTGAGCATGGCCGCGAGGTCGCCCGCCCGTTCCAGCGCGGGACCGGAGGTGATCCGCAGTGCGGTACCGAGTTCGCCTGCGATGATCATCGCCATGCTGGTCTTGCCGAGGCCGGGCGGGCCGGACAGCAGCACATGGTCGGGGGTGCCGCCGCGCTGTTTGGCGCCGCGCAACACCAGCGCCAGCTGCTCGCGGACCCGCGGCTGGCCGATGAAGTCGTCGAGAGACTTCGGCCGCAGACTGGCCTCGATCTCGCCGTCGGACTTCAAATAGCTTGGGGTGACCTGAGATTCGGGTGCTTCGTCGGCTTCGTCGTATTCCATGAGTGATTACCGATTCTTGCCGAGCAGGTTCAATGCGGCACGCAAGGCGGCGGAGGTGTCGGCGGCCGGCTGTTCGGCGAGCACCGAATCTATCGCCTGCTCAGCCTGTTTGACGGGGAACCCGAGACCGGCGAGCGCCTCGACCACCTGGTCACGCACCGGCGTGATGATCGGGGTCGGCGCGCCGGGCGGGCCTGCCTGCACCGGAACGAGATTCACCTTGTCCCGCAGTTCGACGACCATGCGTTCGGCGCCACGCTTACCGATGCCGGGCACCCTGGTGAGCGCCGCGACATTGCTTTCGGCGAGCGCCTTGCGCAGCGCCTCCGGTTCGAGCACCGCGAGCACCGCCATCGCCAGGCGCGGGCCGACACCGGACACTGTTTGCAGCAGCCCGAACAGGTCGCGCGCCTCGGTGTCGGCGAAACCGTACAGCGTCTGCGAGTCCTCGCGGACGATCATCGCGGTGTACAGCCGGGTTTCCTCGCCGCGGGTCAGGGTGGCCAGCGTCGCGGGGGTCACGTTGAGCCGGTAGCCGATGCCTGCCGCCTCGATCACCGTGTGGTCGAGCGCGATCTCCAACACCTCACCGCGTACCGACGCGATCACCTGGGTACCGCCTTCCGTTGTTCGGCAAGCCGTTCCGCGTACTTGCGTTGCGCCTCGGCCGCGAGGGCCTCGGCCTTTGCCATCCGCTCCAGCAGCGGCGCCCGCCAACAATGGCAGATGGCCAGCGCCAGCGCATCCGCCGCGTCGGCGGGTTTCGGTGCGACCTGCAGGCCGAGGATCCTGGTGACCATCGTCGTGACCTGCGCCTTGTCCGCGGCACCGTTGCCGGTGACCGCGGCTTTTACCTCGCTCGGCGTGTGGAACGCGACCGGTATCCCTCGGCGCGCGGCCGCGAGGGCGATCACGCCACCCGCCTGCGCGGTGCCCATCGCGGTACGCACATTGTGCTGCGCGAAGACGCGTTCGATCGCGACGGCCCTCGGTTCGTGGGTGTCCATCCAGCTTTCGGCGGCATCGGCGACCAGCAGCAGCCGATGCGCCAGATCCATGTCGGGCGGGGTGCGGACCACGTCGACGGCGAGCGCGGTGACCTTCCGGCCGATCCCGCCCTCGACGATGCTGAGGCCGCACCGGGTGAGCCCGGGGTCGACGCCCATCACCCGCACGAAATCCCCTCTCACCAGACACGAACAACTGTTCGAGAGTCTAGCGGAGGCAGGCTCTTTCGCCGTCCAGCGACACGGCGGCGGACGCATGGCGACCGGACCCGCTCAGTCGGGTAGCCCGAGTAGCTCCGGTTTCAGTGCGCGAGCCGCCCATTCCTGCGCCGGGTCGGCGACGAGCCGGCGGGCCGCGATGTCGAGCAGCCCGCTGACATGGGTGACCGTGGCAACCACCACGTCGTCCTGCCGGGTGAGGACGTGCTCGACGCGATAGGTCTTGCCGGTCCCCCACACCCACGCGCAGGACACATCCACTGTGTCGCCGCCGCGCAATTCGCGGTGGAACTTGAGGGTCGTCTCCAGATTCACCGGCCCGAAACCGGCCGCGATCAACTCCTCGACCGAGACACCCGCCGCCTGCACACACGCGAACCGCGAGTGATCGGCGAACTGGTGATACGCCGCACCGGTGACATGCAACTGCGCATCCAGGTCGGAGACACGGACTTCCATGCGAATGCTGAACGACACGAGCCCGACTATGCCAGCTCCCACCGACAAGTTCGCGCCCCCAGGATGACTGGAGGGGATTCACAGGGAGTCTCGAGGAACGGTGTCGACAATGCCGTAGGTGCCTGTTCCTGGACTGTCGCATGCCGCGCCCGCGATCCCCGCGCCACCGCCCGCCGTTCCAGCACCACCGGCGGCGCCGCAATTGCCGTCGGCGAACCTGAATCCGAACTATCAGAACGGCTTTCACCACGGCGTTTCGCTGCTGCACGGGTGGTTGCCGGTCACGGTCGAGGTCGTCGTCGTTGTGGTGCTCGTCGTCGCGATCGCGCGGCGGACGCGGCGCTGGTGGACGATTCAGCTGCCGCTCTGCGTGCTGCTCGGTGTCGTCGGCGCGCTGGTCGCGCGGTGGTACGTGACCAACCAGGGACTGGCGTCGGACCCGGCGCCCGTCGAATTGTGGGCCGCCGTCGGCGCGACGGTCGGCGCTCTCGCCGTCGCCGTCCTCGGCTGGCGCGGCGCCCGCTGGTGGCGGCGCGGCGTCTCGCTCCTCGCCGTCCCGCTTGCCGTGCTCAGCACCGGCATCGTGCTCAACCAGTGGGTCGGCTACTACCCCACGGTCGAATCGGCGTGGGGCGCGCTCACCGCGGGCCCGCTCCCGCACCAGACCGACCTCGACGCTCTGGATGGCCTGCGCGACACCGACATATCGACCGGCAAGGTGGTGCCGGTCGATATCCCCGACTCGGACAGTGGTTTTCCGCATCGCACCGAATACGTGTACCTGCCGCCCGCATGGTTCGCGGGCCCGACTCCGCCGACCCTGCCGGTGGTCATGATGATCGGCGGTGAATTCAACACTCCGGCGGACTGGCTGCGCAGCGGCCAAATCATGCCTGCCATCGACAGTTTCACCGCCGCCAACGGTGGAAAGGCGCCGATCCTCGTCTTCGTCGACTCCAGCGGCAGTTTCAACAACGACACCGAATGTGTGAACGGCCCACGCGGTGACGCCGCCGACCACCTCACCCGAGATGTCCCGAGCTACTTGGCATCCCGCTTCCACGCGAGCACCGACCCGGCTCAGTGGGCCGTGGTCGGCTGGTCCATGGGCGGCACCTGCGCGGTCGATCTGGCCGTCATGCATCCCGAACTGGTCCGCACTTTCGTCGATATCGCAGGCGATCTCGGCCCCACTTCCGGCACCAAGGACCAAACCATCGCCCGCCTCTTCGGCGGCAACGCCGCACAATGGGCCGCCTTCGACCCGCTCACCGTCATGGCCGCCCATGGTCAATACACCGGCACCGCAGGCCTTTTCGACGACCTGACCCCACCACATCGGCCCAACTACCCTGGCGGCCAAGGCAATCACCGCCGCGCCATGGACGACGAGAACGCGGGCATGGGCGGACGTGACGGCGTTCAGGACTCCGGCGAGGTGGGCGCCGCCGAAAAACTCTGCACCCAAGGCCGCGAGGTAGGCATCGACTGCACCATCCACACCACGCAGGGCGGCCACACCTGGCAATTCGCCGCCGCGGCCTTCACCTCGTCCTTCCCATGGATCGTCGCCCGCCTAGGCCTCCCCATTCCCACCACTCCATAAGGAAGACACGCGTGGGGTATTCGCGCTCGGCATCGCCAACGGCCCGGCGTTCGGTTTCAGCACGGTCACCCTCGCCGGCGCTGGCGGCTGGCCGCCGTCAAGTGACTCGGCGCCTGCGGGCCATTGGTGCACTCCCCCAATGATTTTGTGCCGGAACAGATTCGCGTGCTGAACCCCGCCGGTGATCAGACCTGTTCGCCGCGTTCGCGGCGACGATCGAGATCCGCCTGGCGCGCGGCTTCCTGACGACGCGCTTCGGCACGCTGCTGTTCGGCGCGTTCACGCAGTCCGCGGAGGAACTCTTCGTCCGCGGCGGAGTCCTGGGCGACGTAGCGGCCGGGACGGTCGTACTCGGCGTACCGCGTCGTGGACCGCGGCCGGGTTTCGTGGATCGGGCGCCCGACGAACAGCCACAGCAGGGCGCCAACGGTCGGCAGCAGGATGACGACGATCAGCCATCCGACCTTCGGCAGGTGCCGAGTTCCGCCCTCGGGGCAGGTGATGACGTCGATCAAACAGTAGATCCACAGTGCGAGCGTGATCAGCGCCACGGCGGCATAGGGCATGACTTCTCTCCTCGAAGAATGTGTGGACCGCCGACGATCGCCGCGTCCCCCCGATGTGCCCTGAGCAGGGCATTACACCGCGAAACGGTACTACAAACAGGCGAATTGCTGAAGCCGCACAACCGAGATCGTGATCACGGCACACCGGTACCGGACCCGTCAGCCGGTCGCCATCGCGGCGGTGCGGAAAGTGCGCCGGTAAGCCTGCGGGGATACCCCGATCGCTTCGTGCAGATGCTGACGCAACGAGGTGCCGGTGGCAAAGCCGACCTCGCCCGCGATCCGGTCGACCGTCATGTCGGTCGATTCGAGGAGGTGGCGGGCGCGGTACAGCCGCTGCTGAATCAGCCAGCGTCCCGGGCTCATTCCCACTTCGTCGCTGAACCGCCGGGCGAAGGTGCGTTCGCTCATTCTGGCCCGCTCGGCGAGTTCGTCGACGCTGACCGGGAGGTGCAGGTTTTCCATCGCCCATTGCCGCGCGGCGGCGGTGCTCGCCGACGGCGACGGCGGCATCGGCTGCTCGATGTACTGGGCTTGACCGCCTTCCCGCCACGGCGGCACGACGCAGCGGCGGGCCACGCTGTTGGCGACCACGCTGCCGTAGTCGCGGCGCACCAGATGCAGGCAGGCGTCGATCCCCGCGGCCGCGCCCGCCGAGGTGAGCACGTCACCGTCTTCGACGTACAGCACGTCGGGATCGAGCCGGACCAGCGGGAAGGTGCGCCGAAACCGTTCTGCCTCATACCAATTCGTGGTCGCTACCCGACCGTCGAGCAGTCCGGCGGCCGCGGCGACGAACGCGCCCGTGCAGATCGCCACGATCCTGGTGCCGGGCCGGATCCGGGCGAGCGCGTCGCGCACGGGTTGCGGCAGGGCGCCGTCGAGGGCCATCGAGATATCGCAGGCGGGCAGCACGACGGTGTCGGCGGTGTCGAGCACGCTGCTGTCGTGGTCGACGGCGATCGAGTAGTCGGCGTTGCTGCGCACCGGTGCACCGTCGACGGTGCAGGTGCGGATCCGGTATCGACCGCCCGCGCTGCCGAATACCCGGTTCGCGATGCCGAGTTCGAACGGGTACACCCCGTCCAACGCCAGCACGGCGACCTGGTGGACCACGTCGATCGTCATGGCACGATCATATCGAATTGTGGCAATCCTGCCATTTTCCGATCGGCTGTCGCGCGGCAAACTTGGCACTATGAGCGAAGCCAACACGATGCGTGCGATCAGTCAGAACACCCTCGGCGGACCCGAGGTGCTCACCGAGGTGCACCTGCCGCGACCGGTGCCTGGCCCGGGCGAGGTCCTGATCAAGGTACGCGCGGCGGGCATCAACCCGACCGATTGGAAACACCGAGCCATCCGCGTCTTCCTGCCCGATCCGCCGTTCGTGCTCGGCTGGGACGTGTCCGGCGAGGTCGCCGAGACCGGCGTCGGCGTGACGCTGTTCCAGCCGGGTGACGAGGTCTTCGGCATGCTCCCCTACCCCGACGGCCACGGCGCGTTCGCCGAATACGTCGTCGGTCCCGCCCGCGCCTTCGCCCGCAAACCCGCTGGGCTGGACCATGTTCAGGCCGCCGCGATACCGCTGGCCGCCCTGACCGCATGGCAGGCACTCGTCGACACGGCCGGACTGCAGGCAGGCCAGCGGGTGCTGATACACGCCGCCGCAGGCGGGGTCGGGCACTTCGCCGTGCAGATCGCCAAGGCGCTCGGCGCCTACGTCATC
Organism: Nocardia altamirensis NBRC 108246; assembly: GCF_001612685.1. Classification (GTDB taxonomy): domain Bacteria; phylum Actinomycetota; class Actinomycetes; order Mycobacteriales; family Mycobacteriaceae; genus Nocardia; species Nocardia altamirensis. The sequence continues at coordinate 22,918 of NZ_BDAY01000115.1, read as the reverse complement.
GGCACCGCCAGTGCCGCCAACCACGACTTCCTGCGCAACATCGGCGTCGACGAGCCGATCGACTACCGCACCACCGATGTCGGCGAAACGGTCCGCGACGTTGACGTGGTGTTCGACATGATCGACGACGAGAACAGCGTCCGCTCGCTGCGCACGTTGCGGCCGGGCGGCCTGCTTGTCACGTTGCGCGCGATGGGTCCGGTCGACCTCGCCGCGGCGGCCGAGCAGCTCGGCGTCCGCGCGCTCCGCTTGCTGGTCGAGGACGACCACGCGGGCATGGTTGCCATCGCCGAGCTCGTCGAGTCCGGCGCGTTGCGGCCGACCGTCGCAGGCACCTTCCCGCTCGCGGACGCGGCGAAGGCACACGCGCTCGGCGAAACCGGGCGTACTGTCGGCAAACTAGTCATCACTGTCGCCTGAGACCGAAAGATTTTCCGCGCGGCGCTTCCCTGAATCCGCGAAATCGAGGCACTCACGCTTCTACCATCCGATGATGAGCACTGTTGTGAAGGCTGTCCTCGAGGGCGGGCCGAAAGACATGCCCGCGCGAATCGTCCCCATCACCCCGCCGGGGATCGAGTTGAAGGTCCCGTTCAAGGGTGGCTACGAACACTTCAAGGTGACCCGCAAAGAGCAAGACACACCGGAAGGGCGCTTGCCCGTCTATGAGTGGTCCGCTCGGACCGAGATCGCGGAGTGACGCGCGAGTAATCGTCCAGTGCGGCCGGTCGAGCAATCGGCCGGCCGCCTTCCGCCGGTTTCGATCGGCGGCTGCACTATGGACAAAAGCGTAACCAAGTGGTTACACTTTTGCCGTGGACGAGGTAGCCGGTGCAATCGCAGACCCGGTGCGCAGGGAGATTCTCGAATCGCTGCGCGGCACCAGGCTCACCGCGGGTGAGATCGCGGCGAAGTTCGAGATCAGCAGGCCGGCGGTGAGCAGACACCTACGGGTGCTGCGCGACTGCGGGCTCGTGCACGACGAGCTCGTCGGCAGGCAGCGGTTCTATGTGGTCGATCCGGCGCCGCTGGCCGAGGTGGCGGAGTGGATCGCGCACTTCGACACCGCCGCAGCCTGGACCCACCGCCTCGACGCATTGGAAACCGAGGTCTACCGGACGCGCAAAGAACATCGCGCGCGGCCGAAAGACGGACAGCCGAAGGAGAACACCGCATGACACCGCAGCCGAACGGTCGCCTCGACCGCACCGACGGGCGCCGCGACCTGATCCTGACCAGGACCTACCGCGCCCCCATCGCCGACGTCTGGGCCAGCATCACCGAATCCGATCGCACCGCCCGCTGGTTCGGCCCATGGGAGGGCGAGGCGGGAACGGGCCGAAACATCAAGGTGCAGATGGTTTATGAAGAAGGCAAGCCATGGTCCGACGCGCACATCGACGCCTGCGAACCGCCGCGCCGACTCGCCATCACCACCAAGGACGACTTCGGCACCTGGCATCTGGAGGCGGTGCTGACCGAAACCGACGGCAGCACGGAACTGGTGTTCACCCACCACCTCGAACCCGAAGCCCCGATCGCCCAGGTCGGACCGGGCTGGGAGTACTACCTGGACGCGCTCGGGGCGGCCCGCACAGGTACGGACCGCCCCGATTTCGAGGACTACTACCCCTCGATGCAGCAGTATTACGAAGCGCTGGAGGACTAGTCGACCAGCGCGGTCGCGTCAGTCGTCGAGCTGAGCGAGGACCTCGTCGGAGATGTCGACGTTCGTGTACACGTTCTGCACGTCGTCGCTGTCTTCGAGCGCGTCGACCAGCTTGATCACCTTCTTGGCGCCGTCGATATCGACTGCGACGGACACCGACGGCTGGAAGCCGGATTCGGCGGAGTCGTAGTCGATTCCGGCGGACTGCAGCGCCTTGCGCACGGGGATCAGGTCGCTCGGCTCGCTGATGATCTCGAACGAGTCACCGAGGTCGTTGACCTCCTCGGCGCCCGCGTCGAGGACGGCCATCAGGACGTCGTCCTCGGAAAGGCCGCTCTTCTCCAGCGTCACCACACCCTTGCGGTGGAACAGGTAGGAGACCGAGCCAGGGTCGGCCATGTTGCCGCCGTTGCGGGTCATCGCGACCCGCACCTCGCCCGCGGCGCGGTTGCGATTGTCGGTGAGGCACTCGATCAACACCGCGACACCATTGGGGCCGTAACCCTCGTACATGATGGTCTGCCAGTCGGCGCCGCCGGCCTCTTCACCACCGCCGCGCTTGCGGGCCCGTTCGATGTTGTCGTTGGGGACCGACGACTTCTTCGCCTTCTGGATGGCGTCGTACAGCGTCGGGTTGCCTGCAGGGTCGCTGCCACCCGTGCGAGCCGCCACCTCGATGTTCTTGATCAACTTGGCGAAGAGCTTGCCGCGCTTCGCGTCGATCCCCGCCTTCTTGTGCTTGGTGGTGGCCCATTTGGAGTGGCCGCTCATTCCCTACTTCCTTCAGGTCGATGGCACGTTTAGTGATGTAGACCGTACCGGTACTGGCGGACGGACAACTTCCCAAGCCTACTCGGCCGGTCATAGCGGCATTGCACGCCCGTGATCTACGCGGCTCGGACCAGGTCGACGAACATCTCGTGCACCCGCAGATCGCCGGTCACCTCGGGGTGGAACGCGGTCGCCACCACGTTGCCTTGCCGCACCGCGACGATGCGTCCGGCGAACGGGCCGTCCGGCACCGTGGCCAGCACTTCGACGTCAGCGCCTGCCCGCTCCACCCATGGCGCGCGGATGAACACCGCGCGCATCGGGCCGTCGTCGAGGCCATGGAAGGCGAGATCGACCTCGAAGGAATCGACTTGACGACCGAAAGCGTTGCGGCGCACCGTCATATCGATGCCGAACAAATGCTGTGCATCGGGCCTGGTGTCGAGCACCTCGCTGGCGAGCAGGATCATGCCCGCACAGGAACCGAAGGCTGGCATGCCCTCGCGCAGTCGGGCCCGCAGCGGCTCGAGCAGGTCGAAGACTTCCAGCAGCTTGCTGATCGCGGTCGACTCACCGCCGGGCAACACCAGTGCGTCGACGGCGGCCAGCTCGGACGCGCGACGCACCAGCACCGGCTCGGCGCCGCAGTGCTCCAGCGCCGCGACATGCTCGCTCACATCACCTTGCAAAGCCAGCACTCCGACGGTAGGCCGCGACGGGGCCTGCGCAGCGATGGGTGCGGCGACCGGAGAAACATTCACGTCGGAAAGTTTACGAGTCGCCGTGGTGTCGAGCTGACCCGAGCCGCCGATGCCGCCGCGCTGGAACAGCTCGCGTCGTTGGCTCCTGCGCGGGTTCACCGACCGCAACCGGGCGGCTCCGACTGGCCGCGACCGGTGGGCGACCCGGGCAGACGCGGCCGCGGTGTGGGGCTGATCACGGTCGCCGTCAGGGTTCCGTCAACGGCGGGGTCGGACAAGTGTGAACAGGTCGACACTCACAAGGTGATTGCTGTGTTGCCGCGCAAGGTGCCCGCACCGGGTGGGGATGCGAAGGGCGCCCCCGTCCGCCGTGGGCTCACCGTTCCGACCGGATTGGCGGGACTTTCCCTCGACGCGATGGCGTCGGTTTCCTATGGCCCCGAAGCGATTGTGCTGGTGCTGGCCGCCGCCGGCGGCGCGGGACTCGGGCTGACCCTGCCGGTGACGCTGGCGATCGCCGCGCTGCTCGCCGTGCTCGTCGCGTCCTATCGGCAGGTGATCGCGGCGTTCCCGAACGGCGGCGGCGCGTACGCGGTCGCCAAGGCACATCTCGGGCATCGGACCAGCCTGACCGCGGCCGCCTCGCTGATCATCGACTACGTCCTGAACGTCGCGGTGTCGATCGCCGCAGGCGTCGCCGCACTCACCTCCGCGTTTCCCGCGCTGCTCCCGTACACGGTATGGATCTGCGTCGCGGTGCTCATCGGCATCACCGCGCTGAACCTGCTCGGCATCACCGAGAGCGCACGCGCCTTCATGGTGCCGACCGTCATCTTCGTCGTCGGCATCCTCACCGTCATCGTGGCCGGGCTGCTGCGATCCGAGCCTGCGAGCGTCAGCACCGGCACCGCGACCGTGCTCGATATGCACACCGTCGGAGTGCTGTTGCTGCTCAAGGCATTCTCCAGCGGCTGCGCCGCGTTGACCGGCGTCGAGGCGATCGCCAACGCGGTGCCGAGCTTCGAGGCGCCGAAAGTGGTTCGCGCGCAACGCGCCGAGGTCGCGCTCGGCGCCCTGCTCGGCATCATGCTGATCGGGCTCGCGCTGCTGATCGAGAAGTTCGAGGTGCATCCGATCGACGGCACCACGGTGCTCTCGCAACTGACCGAGGCCGCCCTCGGACACGGAATCGGTTACTACGTCGTGCAATTCGCGACGGTCGTGCTGCTGGCATTGGCCGCGAACACCTCCTACGGCGGACTGCCGACGCTCACCAAGATCCTCGCCGACGACAACTGCCTGCCGCATCGGTTCGCGGTGCGCTCACCCAGGCAGGTTTATCGCTACGGCGTGCTGACGCTGGGTGCCGCGGCCGGCGTGCTGGTGATCGCCGCCGAAGGCAACATGAACGCGCTGGTCCCGCTTTTCGCGATCGGAGTGTTCGTCGGATTCACCATCGCGCAGGTCGGCATGGTGCGGCATTGGCTGCTGGCGCGGACCGGGGGCTGGCAGTGGCGGATGGCGCTCAACGGATTCGGCGCGCTGCTCACCTTCGTCGCCGCGATCGTCACCACCGCAATGAAATTCACCGAAGGCGCGTGGTTGATCGTGTTGATCCTGCCCGCGCTCGTCGTCGGCATGGAACGAATTCGCGACACCTACACCAGGATCGGCGCCTACCGTCGCTCCGACGAAGTCCCGCCGCCGCCCCGGCCGCGTGACGCCGTCATCGTGGTGCCGGTCTCGGAGGTCTCCGACCTGAGCTGCGAGGCACTGTCCGCGGCGCTGTCGATCGGCAAAGACGTTGTCGCAGTCCATGTGTGCCTGCCGGGTGAATCGATCAAGGCGTTCACCAAGGCGTGGGAGGCGTGGCATCCCGAAGTCAGGCTGGTGCTGCTCGAAGACAGCGACGCGACGGTCGGCGGGCCGGTGGCGCGCTACGTGCGCGACAACTTCGAGGGCCGCCGCAAGGTGGTCGTCATCGCCGAGGTCGACCCGCCCGTCGGCTGGAACCGCGTCCTGCCGAGCCACCGCAGCGACGAACTCGAACGCGTGTTGCGTCGCATGACCGACACGGTGGTCTGCCACCTGCGCGTCCAGGTGGGATAGAGCCTGATCGAATTCAGGCGGCCGCGGTGGTGTGGGTCGGCCACACCCACACCATCGCGGTCGACAACTCAGTCGCGCAAAGTGCGGATGAGTCCCTCTTGGACCACCGCGGCCACCAGTTCGCCGGAGCGGCTGAAAATCTTGCCGCCGGTCAGCGCGCGGCCGAAACCTGCCGAGGGCGACGACTGGTCATAGAGCAGCCAGTCGTCGGCGCGGAACGGACGCAAGAACCACATCGCATGGTCGAGCGAGGCGTTCTGCGTCTTCTCGTCCGGGTGGGTCACCTTCGACGAACCGAGCAGCGTCATATCGCTCATGTACGCCAGCGTGCAGACGTGGAACAGCGGGTCGTCGGGCAGCGGATGCCGATAGCGGAACCACACCTGCTGCTGCGAGACGACGCCGTCACGGCGGGCCACCTGGTCCGTCGGCACGGTGCGGATGTCCCAGTGCTCCCACTCCCGCATCGCCCACAGCCGTTCCGGGCTCATGGTTACGCTCGCGTCGGGCAGCTCGTCCGGCGTCTGCACGGGCGGCATCACATCCTGATGCTCCGGCCCTTGATCGCCGGTGTGGAACGACGCCGACATGGTGAATATCGCGGCACCGTCCTGCACGCCGGTCACCCGCCGGGTACAGAAGGAACGGCCGTCGCGGATCCGATCCACCAGGTACACCGTCGGCTGATCCGGATTGCCGGGCCGCAGGAAATATCCGTGCAGCGAATGCACCTGGTACCGCGGTTCCACCGTGCGTACCGCCGCCACCAGTGCCTGGCCGGCAACCTGCCCGCCGAACGTGCGCGGAAGCTGAGTCTTCGTGGACGCCCCACGGAAGATGTCGCGCTCGAGACGCTCTATCTCCAGCGCCTCTTCGATTGTCGCCATGGCCTGAGGTTAACCCGACCGGCGGGCAAGCACCGCCCCGGCTAGCGACTGGCAGCCGCCAATGTGAGCTGCGACTCCCGCCTGCTCGGCACCGTCCGCCATCGAGATCGCGGCTATCCGATACACCCGGGCCGTGGAGGATTCGTGCCGGTTTGCTGTGATGGTCTGGTGCCACAGTTCGTTCCGATCACCCAGGATGCTCTCGTCGAGCGCCTCATCGAGCGCATCCGTCCGCTGCCTGGCTATCGGGTGATCGGCATCGACGGCGCCGATGCCGCACGGCCCACCGACTTCGCGCGCCGGATCGCCGACGCGGTGCGCGACACCGGGCGACCCGCGGAGGTGGTTTCCCTCCACGACTACGTCCGCCCAGCCTCACTGCGCATGGAGTTCGGAGCCGACGAAATCTCCTACCGCACTTCGTGGTTCGACTACGAAGCGTTGAATCGCGAGGTCATCGACGCACTGCACACCGAGGGCCGCTGGCTGCCTGCCCTCTGGAACGAAGCCACCGATCGCTCGGCCCGCGCCGCCATCCGCACCGCCCTCCCGAACACGGTGCTGTTCGTCGCGGGTCCCATGCTCCTAGAGCACGCACTCCCCTTCGACCTGACCCTGCGCCTCGACATGTCCGAACCCGCCCTACGCCGCACCACCCCACCCACCGACCACTGGACCCTCCCCGCCCTCCTCCACCCCCAATCCCCCACCACCCCAACCTTTTCCGCCCGCTGGGACCACCCAGACCGCCCCGCACTCCACCTCCCCGACTAACCCTCCCCTCCGTGCTTTCTTCTAACGCAACCTCACCCCACCCCCCTTGACGCAGTCTCCATAGTTAGATGCGCATATCCAAGTATCCAAATGCATCCATCACCCCTCCCCCACGCAAAGCAACGAGTGGCACACCACGGAGACCTCTTCTCGACGTTTGCCACAGCCATGTGCCACTCGTCGAGCTAGCCGACGCGTCGGCTACCGACACGCCACTGTCGCGCACGGATTGGCGGATCCGTGCGCGACAGTGGGTGGCCCGACTAGGTCGGGCAGGCCGCGGAGGTCAGGCCGAAGGCGGTGATGGTCTGGCAGACCCACTCCTTCTGCACCTTCCATTTGCCCGCGTCGGCGACGAACGGCACGACGGCGTCGTTTTCCTGGCCGTTGAGGGTGATCTTCACCTGGGCGCTCACGGTGTCGCCGAAGTTGCTCACGCCGACCACCTTGGCTTGGGCGTTCGCCTGCCGGTAGGCCTCGGCGAGGCGGTTGGGCAGATCCGGGTCGGCTTGCATGCCCTGCACCAGTTCCAGCTTCTCCGTACTCGGGACCGCGGGGTCGAGTGCGCGCTGCAGCAGGTCGTTCAGCTGATCGACGGTCGGCACCGGCGGCAGGTTCGGATTCGCGGTCGTGCTGGTCGTGGTACGGGACGGCTTGGGCGGATCCTTCTTGTCATCGCTGCCACAGGCCGTCAGGCCGAGTGCGGCGACGACGGCCAAGCCCGCGATCGCGATACGTCCTGATTTACGAAGCTTCAACTGCTGGTCCTTTGCGTTCGGCTGTACACGTCACTCGGCTACCGATGCGGCGCGAATCGACTACGCGGGGCTCGGCAGGCATCGAATCGCGAAGGTAGTCAACGCAATTGTGAGAACGATAAGACCACGGTGTGGCTCGACATAGAGTCGGACGAAAATCGCGTGCCGCCGCCGCGATGCGCCTGCTACTTTCGGCTCGTCCCATCCGGGCGAACACAGGAGGACATCATGAAACGCGAAGAGTTCGAGGTGCCGTTTCGAGCGGACCAGTAAGCGGCGCAGGGGGTTCCCGTAGCGAAGCTCGCGTCAAACGCGGCCAGCGCACGGTCGGCGTCGACACCGAGTTGATCGAGAAACTCGGCGGCAAAGACCCGTGCCCGTGCGGTTCCGGGCGCCGGTTTCCGCCGCTGCTGCCGCCCGAACGGCCGCTACGACGACACCCTCGGCCACTACTACATCCGTGACTAGTGCACGGCAAACGGGCAGGGATTCCATGGAATCCCTGCCCGTTCAAACGTATTACCGCGAGCCGTCGAACAGCTCTCGAGCCGACCCCTCGAACAGCTCGCAGGCCCGGGGGGCAATCACCAACCGCGCTCGGCCAGCCGGTGATCGACCGGCAGCTCCTCGACGTTGATGCCGACCATCGCTTCACCGAGTCCACGCGACACCTTCGCGAGCACATCCGGGTCGTCGTGGAAGGTGGTCGCCTTGACGATGGCGGCGGCACGCTCGGCCGGGTTGCCGGACTTGAAGATGCCGGAGCCGACGAACACGCCCTCGGCGCCGAGCTGCATCATCATCGCCGCGTCGGCGGGGGTGGCGATACCGCCCGCGGTGAACAGCACGACGGGCAGCTTGCCGGTCTCGGCGACCTCGCGGACCAGCTCGTACGGCGCCTGCAGTTCCTTGGCGGCGACGAACAGCTCGTCGGCGGGCAGCGAGCTCAGCTTGCGGATCTCCTGGCGGATCTTGCGCATGTGCGTGGTCGCGTTGGACACGTCGCCGGTGCCCGCCTCGCCCTTCGAGCGAATCATGGCCGCGCCCTCGGTGATTCGGCGCAGCGCCTCACCCAGGTTGGTGGCGCCACACACGAACGGCACCGTGAAGTTCCACTTCTCGATGTGGTTGGTGTAGTCGGCGGGGGTCAGCACCTCGGACTCGTCGATGTAGTCGACGCCGAGGCTCTGCAGGATCTGGGCCTCCACGAAGTGGCCGATGCGGGCCTTGGCCATGACCGGGATGGAGACGGCGGCGATGATGCCGTCGATCATGTCGGGGTCGCTCATCCGCGACACACCGCCCTGCGCGCGGATGTCGGCGGGCACCCGCTCGAGCGCCATCACCGCGACCGCGCCCGCGTCTTCGGCGATCTTGGCCTGGTCGGGGGTGACGACATCCATGATCACCCCGCCCTTGAGCATCTCGGCCATGCCGCGCTTCACGCGGGCGGTGCCGATGGTCTGGCTGGTCTCGGGCGTCGTCACGGCAAACTCCTGGGTCATGTGCGCCAATCGGGTCGCAAGGGAATGAATCGACCTAATTCTAAGCGCGCCGTGCAGGCCACTTGATAGCCAGTCGAAGATGACTGGCCTTGCCCACTACCTGGGGCTCTGTCCGTCGGTGCAGCTCACTGGACCGGTCGCCGCCGGGGCGGCTGCTGGCGCGAGTGGCTACGGAACCGGATGTACTGGTCTGCGAGGCGGTTTCGTCACCAGGACCTGTTTTCGACAGGCGATGGGACGTGTGCGCGGCCCCGCAAACTCCGGGCGCGACTCAGAGCGGGCCGATAACCAGCAGGCTTGCCCAATATTCGGCGGCGGTGGGGCCGAGCAGCGGCAACAGGAAATCGAACAACAGGTAGGACATGTAACTACGTACCTCCGCACACCGAGCATTAACTCCCCACCCCGTTCGGCAGGGACCGCGACACCGAGTTCCGAGTGCCTTGCGTTAAGCACTACCCAGGCCGCGGCGATCCAGTCGCGACGGTAGCACGATCGTGAAACAGATCACATGCCAGCCGAGCCGATCAGACCTGGTCGGTCAGCGAATCGAGCGGACTTCCGGATGGGCGATGCCCGAGGCGGCTGCCGCGGCTTCGGGGAGCAGTTCGTCGAGGTTGTACGGGTAGACGACTTCTCCTGAACTGTCCAGTCGCACAATGTCTTCGGTGGTGCACCACTGGTGACCGGTGATCGAGCGGCGTTCGATCGCCGTCAGATTGGTCGCCTGCGGTTCGTAGCCGCGCACCCGCAGGGCGAAGAACAGCTCTTCGGAACGGATCAGCTCGCCGTCGAACGGGAACACCGCGACCCGCCGCCAAATCGGACCGCGCAGGCTCTCCGGATCGGCCTGGTGGCCGGTCTCCTCGTACAGCTCACGCACCGCGGCAGTGCGCAGGGTCTCCCCCGGCTCGACGCCGCCGCCGACGGTGAACCAGAATGAGACATCGGGCGTCTTGGGGTCGTTGCCGCGCATCAGCAGGGTGCGGTCGTGTTCGTCGAACAGCACTATGCGCGCGGTGGTGCGGATGGTGTCGACCGAAAGCCCGGTCGAGGCGGCGGGCGTGGCCCGCTCGGTGATCTCGAAGTAGGTGGGCAGCGGCGCGGTGCCGCCGAGGTGCAGGATGCGCACCGGCCGCCGGGTGCGCAACGCGAGGGTGTCGCGGACCGCGTCGTTGTGGAAGCGGCGGGCGATGAGCACCCGAGCCTCCGCGTCGGCGAGCTCGGCGACCATCTGCGGACGCAGCTGCGTGATGTCGATCGTCGAGAGTGCCCCGGAGAGTTGGTTTTCCGCGGTTTCCCGGTCGGCCCGGCCCGCGCGTTCGGCCCGCGCCGCCAGCTGGGACAGCTGGGCGGCCTGACCGGCCAGCGCCGGGTCGGATGCCGGGTCCGCGATCGCCATCGCGACCGACCTGGCCACCACCGCCCTGCGCCCAAGCGCGGCGTCGAGCGCCTGCCAGGACTGGTCGGAGCGCACATGCAGTCGGTCGAGCCGGTTCGCGGTCGAGTAGGCCCAGAGGCCGATCGCGACGATGACCGCGGCGATCAGCGCGAGGACGAGAACCGTTGTCGCGGAGAAGGTGATCATCCGGCGGCCCGCACCCTGGTGTCGCCGACGGTGACCGTCTCATACACCCGCAGGATCTGCTCGGCCACCACCGGCCAGTCGTATTCGCCGACCACCTGGGTCGCGGTCTGCACCAACGCGTTCCGGCGGCGGTCGTCGGTGAGCATGTCGTGGATGGCGCTCGCGAGGCCTGCCGAATCACCCACCGGCACAAGCACGCCCGCCGTTCCGTCACGAAGCACCCGGCGGAACGCGTCGAGTTCGCTTGCCACCACGGCGGTTCCGGCTGCCATCGCCTCGATGAGGATGATGCCGAAGCTTTCGCCGCCGAGGTTGGGCGCGACGTAGACATCCGCGCTGCGCATCGCCGAGGCCTTCTCCGCGTCCGACACCTGGCCGAGGAAGCGCAGATGCCCGGCGTTCGCGCCCGCCTCCCTGCGCAGTCGCTCCTCGTCACCGCGCCCGACGATCAGGATCTCCAGGTCATGGTGCCTGCGCGCCAGCTCGGGCAGCGCGCCGAGCAGCACGTCCATGCCCTTGCGCGGCTCGTCGTAGCGGCCGAGGAACAGCACGGTGCCGCCTGCCCGTGGATAGCCGGGCAGCATCGGCGCCCGCGCGAACGCGGGCACGTCGACGCCGTTGGGGATTTCGACCGCGTCGGAGCCGAGCGCCTCCACCTGCCAGCGCCTGGCCAGCTCGGAGACCGCGATCCGGCCGCTGATCTTCTCGTGGTACGGCCGGAGCACACCCTGAAAGGTGCTGAGCACCAACGATTTCGTGGTCGAGGTGTGAAAGGTGGCGACGATCGGCCCCTCGGCGATCTTCAGCGCGAGCATCGACAGGCTCGGCGCGTTGGGCTCGTGGATGTGCAGCACGTCGAAATCGTTGCCGTCGATCCAGCGGCGAATCCTGGTGTAGGCCATCGGGCCGAAGGACAGCCGCGCCACCGAGCCGTTGTACGGGATGGCGACCGCGCGACCGGCCGACACCACGAAATCGGGCAGCGGCGTTTCCTCCGAGGCGGGCGCGAGCACGCTCACTCGATGCCCGCGTTCGATGAACACCCGCGCCAGCTCGACCACGTGCGCCTGCACGCCACCCGGCACGTCGAACGAGTAGGGACAGACCATGCCGATCTTCATGGGGCGCCTTCCGAGTTCGCCGCCGTGTTCGGACCACTGCTCGCGCCACGGTCCGCCTCACCGGCACTGACAGCGCCGTGCTCGAACCCACGCTGTGCTTCGGCAATGCGGGCCAGCCGTGCCTCCGAGAGGTCGCCCTCCCACATCGGCTGCAGCATGTGCCAGTCTGCCGGGTGGGCGGCGATGTTCGCGGCGAAACGATCCGCCAAAATCTGGGTTGCCGCCGCGACGCCGTTCGAAACATCCACCGGCGCCTCGATTTTCATCCCCCACGCCTCCTCGCCGTCCGCGGTGAACCAGCAATGCACCGGCAGCAGCGCCGCACCGGTCTCGATGGCCAACTTGGCGGCACCCGCGGGCAGCCAGGTGCGCTCGCCGAAGAAGGTCACCGGAACCCCGCGACCGGTCAGGTCGCGCTCCCCCATCAGGCAGATAACCTTGTTCTCCCGCAACCGATTCGCCAGCACGACGAACGGCGGCTGCGCACCACCGGTCAGCGGCAACATCTCGAAGCCGAGGCTCTCCCGGTAGGCGACGAACCGCAGGAACAGCGACTCGGGCTTCAATCGTTCCGCCACCGTGGTGAGCCCACCATGGGTCTGCACCAACCACACGCCGGCCATGTCCCAATTCCCGGAGTGCGGCAGCACCAGGATCGCGCCGCGCCCAGCAGCCAATCCGGCGTCCAGGTGCGCGGTCCCCGCGATCGGCAAGTTTCCCAATGCCACATGGTCCATCGACGGCAGCCGGAACGCCTCGCGCCAGTACCGCGCGTAAGAGCGCATGCTCGCCTGGATCAGCTCGTCCGGCACCTCGGCGGGCGGCCCGCCGAGGACCCGGGCGAGGTTGCGCCGCAACTGATTCGGCTCGCCGCCCGCCCGGAACGCGGCGTTGGCCTTGCGTGCCGCACGGTCGGCACCCCAGTCGAACAGCCGCCGCGCCGTTGTTTCGGGCAATGCCCGCACCAACCGCCAGCCCGCCGCATATCCGGCGTCGCTGACCCGCTCCCCGATACTCACGCCATTACCCCGTTTCTCGCGCCGAACCGCCGCGACACGGCGGTCTCACGTCGGCAGCTCCGTCGCGTTCGCCGTTCCCGCCGTGGGGTTTTCGGGCCGCGTCGGCGCGATCACCGCCCGCGCGCCCGGCGAACTGCGCACCGCGAGCACCCGCTGGAACACCGTCACGATGCTCAGCACCGCGAGGATCCACATGGCGACGTGCACCGCGTAGCTGAGCCAGTCGATTCCCCAGTATCCGCCGATGCCGGTGAGCCCGGCGCCGACCAACACGATGATCAGCCGATCCGGCCGCTCGATGATGCCGCCGTCGGCGGACAACCCACTGGCCTCCGCACGTGCCTTGGCGTACGAAATCACCTGCGAGGTCACCAGAACCACCAGGGTCGCGGCGAACAACGGCTTGTGGTTCTCGTGGTACACCGCCCACCAGGCCAGCCCGCCGAAGATGGCGCCGTCGGCCACCCGGTCGCAGGTCGCGTCGAGCACGGCACCGTACTTCGTGCCGCCGCCGCGCGCCCTGGCCATCGCGCCGTCGAGCATGTCGAACATGACGAACAACCAGATCACCATGGTTCCCCAGAACAGGTGTCCGGTCGGGAACATGGTGACCGCGGCGGCCACCGACGCGGTGGTGCCGATGATCGTCACCGCATCCGGGGTCAGCCCGGTGCTCACCAGTGCCTTGCCAAGCGGCGCAGTCGCTTTCGCGAACGTGTCACGACCGAAGAAGCTCAGCACAGCTAGTCGACTTCCTGCTGGGCGGCGCGGACCACGTCGCTCATCACGCCTCTTTCCAGGCCGCCGCCAGCAGCGCCCGCGTCTCACGCAGCAGCTGCGGCATCACCTTCGCACCGCCGACGACGGTGATGAAGTTCGCGTCACCGCCCCAGCGCGGGACGACGTGCTGATGCAGGTGGTCGGCGAGCGAACCACCCGCCACGCCACCGAGATTCAGCCCGACGTTGAAGCCGTGCGGCCGCGAGACCCGCTTCATCACCCGGATGGCCTGCTGGGTGAAGGCCATCAGCTCGGCGCCCTCGGCCACGGTCAGGTCTTCCAGGTTGGCCACCTTGCGGTACGGCACCACCATCAGATGCCCCGGGTTGTACGGGTACAGGTTGAGCACCGCGTACACCAGCTCGCCACGGGCGATGACCAGGCCGTCCTCGTCGGACATCTTCGGGATGTCGGTGAACGGATGCCCGGTCGACGTGGAATCGGTGGTCGCCGCCTCGGCGATGTAGGACATCCGGTACGGCGTCCACAGCCGCTGCAACCGGTCCGGTTCGCCCGCGCCTCGGTCCACGATGCTGCCCTCGGGCGCCTCGTTGAACGAGTCGAGCTCGTCCGTGCGTTCAGTCATTCCGCACCCTTGATCTGAAAGCCCTCCGCGGTCGGAGAAGCGTTCTCGCGGTTCGCGATCCATGCCACAATCGTCGCCACCGCGTCGGCGACCGGCACCCCGTTCACCTGAGTGCCGTCACGGAAGCGGAAGCTCACCGCGCCCGCCGTGACGTCACGCTCGCCGGCGAGCAGCATGAACGGCACCTTCTGCGCGGTGTTGTTGAAGATCTTCTTCTGCATCCGGTCGTCGCTGCGGTCCACCTGCGCGCGCACGCCGGCGTCCTGCAGCAGCTCGACCACCCGATCCAGGTGCGGCACAAAGGTTTCCGCGACCGGGATGCCAACGACCTGCACCGGCGCCAGCCAGGCGGGGAAGGCGCCCGCATAGTGCTCGGTGAGCACGCCGAAGAACCGTTCGATGGAGCCGAACAGCGCGCGGTGGATCATCACCGGCCGCTGCTTGACGCCGTCGGGCCCGGTGTATTCGAGGTCGAAGCGCTCCGGCAGGTTGAAGTCGAGCTGGATGGTCGACATCTGCCAGGTGCGCCCGAGCGCGTCCTTGGTCTGCACGGAGATCTTCGGGCCGTAGAACGCGGCGCCGCCCGGATCGGGCACCAGCTCCAGTCCGGAGGCCGAGGCCACCTTGGACAGGGTCTCGGTCGCCTCTTCCCAGATCTCGTCCGAGCCGACGAACTTCTTCGGGTCCTTGGTGGACAGCTCGAGGTAGAAGTCGTCGAGGCCGTAGTCCTTGAGCAAGCCGAGCACGAACTGCAGCGTGCTGGTCAGCTCGGCGTGCATCTGCTCCTTGGTGCAGTAGATGTGCGCGTCGTCCTGGGTCATGCCGCGCACCCGGGTCAGGCCGTGCACCACGCCGGACTTCTCGTACCGGTACACCGAGCCGAATTCGAACATCCGCAGCGGCAGTTCCCGGTACGACCGGCCACGGGCGCGGAAGATCAGGTTGTGCATCGGGCAGTTCATCGGCTTGACGTAGTAGTCCTGGCCCGGCTTGCGGACGGTGCCGTCCTCGTTCAGCTCCGCGTCCAGGTGCATCGCCGGGAACATGCCGTCGCGGTACCAGTCCAGGTGGCCGGAGACCTCGAACAGATGCCCCTTGGTGACGTGCGGGGTGTTGACGAACTCGTAGCCCGCCGCTACGTGGCGCTGGCGCGAGTACTCCTCCATCTCCTTGCGGATGATGCCGCCCTTGGGGTGGAACACCGGCAGGCCGGAACCGAGCTCGTCGGGGAAGCTGAACAGGTCGAGTTCGAGGCCGAGCTTGCGGTGGTCGCGGCGCTCGGCCTCGTCCAGCAGGTGCAGGTACTCGTCGAGCGCCTCCTGGGATTCCCAGGCGGTGCCGTAGATGCGCTGCAGATCCTCGCGGTCCTGATCGCCGCGCCAGTAGGCAGCCGAGCTGCGGGTCAGCTTGAACGCGGGAATGAACTTGGTGGTCGGGATGTGCGGGCCGCGACACAGGTCGGCCCAGAGCCGTTCGCCGGTGCGCGGATCCAGGTTGTCGTAGATGGTCAGCTCTTTGCCGCCGACCTCCATGACCTCAGGGTCGTCGATGCCGGACTTGTCGCTGATCAGCTCCAGCTTGAACGGCTCCTTGGCCAGTTCGACACGGGCGTCCTCGACCTCGACCACGCGGCGCGAAAACCGCTGTGCGCCTTTGACGATCTTCTTCATCCTGGATTCCAGCTTGGCCAGATCCTCCGGGGTGAACGGCTTGTCGACCTGGAAGTCGTAGTAGAAGCCGTCCTTGATCGGCGGGCCGATGCCGAGCTTGGCCTCGGGGAATTCCTGCTGCACCGCCTGGGCGAGCACGTGGGCGGCAGAATGCCGGATGACACTGCGGCCGTCCTCGGTGTCCGCGGCGACCGCCTCCACCTCGACGTCGGTGTCCGGGGTCCAGGACAGGTCCTTGAGGCCATCGGCGTCGCGCACGACGACGATGGTGTCGGGTCCCTTCGTCGGCAATCCGGCTTCGCGCACCGCGGCACCCGCTGTCGTCCCGGCCGGCACAACGACGGTCGCCGGGTTCTTGCGGGCTGAGGTGGTCACGGCGGTGCTCTCCTTGGAGTTTCTCGGGTGCGGGCCGAAGGCCCGCGATCGGTGTCGAGGCAGGCGATCGCCCCAGCGCGACCATGCTAGCTGGCCTGCCTCGGTGCGACTTCCGCCGGTCGTGGCTGCCACGAGGCGCGCGTCGCGGGTCCCATCCTCCGGTAGATCACTCGATGCGCAACCCGAACAGCGTTGGGCGGGTGGGCCATCAGCTCTCGGTGGCGAGCCGCTCCAGCATCGCTTCGCGCTCGGCGGCGGGGCGTTTCGGGCAGCTGGTGCACATCTCACAGCCGGGGACCTCGAAGACCAGGCAGCAGGAGATGCGTTTGACGAAGGTGCGCCCGCCGATCTCGACGAACCGCGGCACGGGGAGTTTGCCGCCGATCTCGCTCGCCAGCCGAGCGCCCGCGTCGGCGGAACCGGCATCGAGCGCGCGGTTGCCGACAGCGTCGGCGACGATCGCCCAGAGGGAAGGCACGCCTGCGCCGGACGCCTCGGCGACCGGACCGATCACGGCCGCAAGAGTTTCCCGCAGTGCCGCCCCCGGCGCCGTGCCTTCGTCCGGCTCGGCAAGCACCTGGATCCGCTCGACCCCGCCGTCGGGCCTGATCTCGCAGTCGAAGCGGTCGAGCACCGGCTCGGCGGCGGGCTCGCCCTGTGCGTAGGCCCGCGCGATCTGTTCGACCAGCGCGGAGGCGACCATGCACCACCACAGCGTCCCCGCGATGCGCGGCGAGGTGGTCCCCCACGAGTGACCCATCTCGGCGATCCGCGCCGACAGCCAGTCCGGCTGCGTCAACGTCCGACCCGGGACGCTGTTCACCACTTCAGGGGACTGCGTAACCATTGCCACTCGACTCCGATCCAGCTGCCGACCATCCCGAACGTACCCAACACCCACAGTGTCGCGACAACCAGCGCACAGGTAGCGATCACCGCGAACACCCGCATGGCGGCACCCCGTGCGGAATACCACGCCATACCCTGCCGGTACTTGTCGCGCAGCCAGCCGAGCGCCCTGCGCGCCCAACCGAATTCGGAGGCAAGAAGGCCCAGTCCGGCGAACACGATCGCCCAGCCGGGTCCGGGGTAGGGAATCGCCAGGATTCCGACGGCCAGCACCGCGACGCCGAGCACCGCGACCCCGGTCCGGTAGGCGAGGTTCAGCGTAGGACGCGCGGCGATGCGCGCACGGAAGGCGCGCCAGCCTGTCGATCTTGTTTCCTGCTCCACGCTCATCTCCCCCAGCCTACGAGCTTGCCGTGTTCGTCTCGCAGCGCACGAACCCGCCCGACGTGTCGGGCGGGTTCGGTGCTTCTTCGATCAGAACGAGCTGCTCGCCGGCGGAGTTCCGTGATCAGACGAGCTCGGGCAGCACGCGCTGCCCCGCGTCGTCCTCGATGTGGGCAAGTCCGTCCTCGGTCACCTCGATGACGCGGGCGCTGGCGATGTCGAAGAACAGGCCAGACACCGTCACGCCGCGCTCGGCGACCGCCTTGCGCACGGCGGGATGCCGCTGCAGGTTCTCCACCTGGACCGCCACGTTCACCATGCTCAGCTGGTCGACCTCGCCGAATCCGGCCCGTGCCGCGGCCACCGCGACCGGATGTCCGCGCCGGACCCGGTCCAGGCTCGGGCGGGCGTGCGCGAGCCACTTGTCGATCTCCGGTCCGGCGTGCGCACCGGAGTGCAGCGCACCCATGGCGCCACACGACGAGTGGCCGCACACCACGATGGACCGCACGTTCAGCTCCTCCAATGCGAAGACCAGCGCGGCATCCACCGACGGATCACCAACGGCGGGAACGAGATTGCCGACATTGCGCACGGTGAACAGATCGCCGGGCCCGCTGTTGGTGATCATGTTCGGCACGATGCGCGAGTCGGCGCAGGTGAGGAAGAACGAATCCGGGTCCTGGCTGTCGCGCAGCCCGTCCAGGTGCGGCCGCACGACGTGCGCGTGGCTGCGGTGGTAGGCCGCCACACCGGCCTGGATCGGATCCGCGTGCTCGTCCCGACGCCACGGACCGAGGATATCGGTCCACACCGCGCGGCCGAAGCTGCGCGACGGCGGGCCCGCGGTCGCATGCGCCATCCGCGCGCTGCCGATCTCCACGAAATCGACGCTGCCGCCGTTGGCTTCCTGTTGCCGCACCCAGTCCTCGATGGCCTCGAAGGCGGCGTGGTCGAGGAAGTCGACGGTCATCTCCACGGTGACGTCGGCGTCCGAGGGCACCTTGGCGAACTCGGTGGACAGCTTCGGCAGCGCGAGGAACGTGCACGACCCGTCGATGGTGATCATCCAGCGCTGCGAACCCGGGATCTGCCTGGCGTTGATGGCGACGCGCACCACCCGCCACAGCAGCAGACCGAAGGCAAGCGCCAGACCGATCAGCACGCCCTCCAACAGGTTCAGGAATACCACGCCGAGGATGGTGACGGCGTAGACGAGCAGATCGCCCGTGCGCCTGGCCAGCCGGATGTGCGCAAGCTTCACCAGCTGGATGCCGATCACGATCAGCAGGCCTGCCAGCGCCGCCTTCGGAATCTGTTGCACCACAGCGGCCAACGCCACCGAGAAGACCAGGATCCACACGCCGTGCAGCACCGCGGACGCGCGGCTGCGCGCACCCGCCTGCACGTTGGTGGCGCTGCGCACGATCACGCCGGTCACCGGCAGGCCGCCGAGCAGACCGGACAGCACGTTGGCCGAGCCCTGGCCGACGAGCTCACGATCGAAGTTGGTGCGCTTGCCCGAGTGCATCTTGTCCACCGCGACGGCGGACAGCAGGCTCTCCACGCTGGCGATCAGCGCGATGGTCAGGATCATGAGCAGCACGGCGGACAGGCCACCGCTCGGCACCTCGGGCAGGCCGATCGCGTCGAACAGCGAGCCGTTCAACACGATTCGTTCGGCGCCGGTCGGCAACACCATCGCGAGCATGGTGCCCGCGAACACCGCGACCAGCGGCCCCGGGATAACGCGGAGCTTGGCAGGCACGTACTTCCAGCCGAGCATGATCGCGATCACCACGGCGCCGATGAACGCGTCGCCGCCGTGCAGCGACATCAGTTGTTCGGGCAGCTGGGTGATGTTCTTCCACGCCGAGCTGTGCGACGAACCGCCGAGCAGCACGTGAATCTGTTGCAGCGCAATGGTGATGCCGATGCCTGCGAGCATCGCGTGCACCACCACCGGCGCGACGGCGAGCGCGGCACGCGCAATCCTGCTCAGCCCGAACAGGATCTGCAGCACACCGGCCGCGGCGACGATGAAACAGGTGGCTTTCCAGCCGAATTGATTGATGGACTCGGCCACCACTACGGTGAGACCCGCGGCGGGACCGCTGACCTGAAGCAGGGAGCCGCCCATCAGGCCTGCCACGATGCCGCCGATCACGGCGGCGATGAGGCCTGCGGCGACGGGTGCGCCGGAGGCAACGGCGATGCCGAGCGACAGCGGCAGCGCGACCAGGAAGACGACGATCGATGCGGGCACATCGTGTCGCAGAATGGAACGAAGACGATCGGACATCGATCCGGAATCGTGACCAGGATCCGTCGGCGCAGGCGCTGCCAGCGGTGGGGCCAAATCGTTCGTAACAGCCATGACTCTCCTTCGCCGAACTCGGCCTTCATGGCCGAGGTCGGTTGACGATCAAATGTCCAGCAGGGCACACGACCGCGAACCGGCATCTCGCGGTGAAGCAGTTCCCGACACACCAACGGGTCGGGATGTAAATCCGAATCAGGCTATTGGTAAAGACTTAGCAAAGCCTGAGAATGGGGCTAACTATTCGTAAACTCCGAGCTCAGGTGCTATGGCCTGGCTCACAAGGCCCCTTGGGCCGTCGCGAGGATTACACCGGCTCGGCGGCAACACGGCGGCCCTCGTCGTCGAATTCAGCAATTCCGTCCACGGTCACCTCGATCACCCTGGCGGTGGCGATGTCGAAGAAGAGCCCCGACACCGCCACCCCGCGTTCCTCGATCCCCTGACGCACCGCAGGGTGCGCGTGCAGCGTCTCCAATTGCAGCGCCACATTCACCATGCCGAGTTGGTCCACCTCGCCGAACCCGGCCAGCGCGGCGGCCTCGGCGACCGGATGCCCGAGGCGGAAACGGTCGAGACTCGGCCTGGCGTAGGCCAGCCAGTCACCGAGGCCCGGCCCGGTCCGCACCTCGCGGTACAGCGCCTCCATCGCGCCGCAGCCGGAATGACCGCAGACCACCACCGCGCGCACGTCCAGCTTCTCCAGCGCATAGATCAGGGCCGCCTCCACCGAGACATCGCTGCCCGCGGTAGGAACCAGGTTGCCGACGTTGCGCACCGTGAACAGGTCACCGGGGCCGCTGTTGGTGATGACGTTCGGCACGATCCGAGCGTCGGCGCAGGTGAGGAAGAACGAATCGGCGTCGGGGCGATGCCGGAGGCCTGCCAGGTGCGGGCGCATGAGGTGCGCGTGCCCGCGGTGGTAGGCCGCGATACCTGCCGCGATGGGATCCTCGCGAATACCGGTGCGCCGCCACGGGCTGATCGCCTGATCGATGACCTTCCTCGACTGCCCGCGCTCGGGCGGTCCCGCCGTCGCCGTCGCCATCCGCGCACTGCCGATCTCCACGAATTCGACTGTGCCGCCCTTGGATTCGCGCTGCGCGGCCCACTCGGTGATCCGTTCGTATGCGGCATGGTCGAGGAAGTCGACTGTCATCTCCACCGTCACGTCGGCGCCGTCGGGCACCTTGGCCAGCTCCGCGGTCAGCTTCGGCAACGCGAGGAACGTGCAGGTGCCGTCGATGGTGACCTGCCAGCGACCGCCCGTCTTCGGCTCGGCCGCGATCGTCACCCTGACCACCCGCCACAGCAACAGCGCGAACGCGAGCACGAGCCCGATCACCATGCCCGCCAACAGGTTCAGGAACACCACGCTCAGCACGGTCGCGACGTACACGTAGAGGTTGCCGGTGCGCCGCGCCAGCCGGATGTGCGCCAGCTTCACCAATTGCACGCCGATCAAGATGAGCAACCCGGCCAGCGCGGCCTTCGGTATCTGCTGCACCAGCCCGGCCAAGGCCACCGCGAACAGCAGGATCCAGACGCCGTGCAGCACGGTCGCGGCCCTGGTCTGCGCGCCTGCGTGCGCGTTGGTGATGCTGCGCACGATCACCGCCGCGATCGGCAGGCCGCCGAGCAGGCCCGACACCACGTTCGCCGAGCCCTGCCCGATCAATTCGCGGTCCAGGTTGGTCGTGCTACCCGGCCGGAGTTTGTCGACGGCGACGGCCGAAAGCAGAGTCTCGACGCTGGCGATGAGCGCGATGGTGACCATCGTCAGCGCGATCGCGGTCCAGGTGCCGGACGGGATGGCGGGCAGGCCGATCGCATCGAGCAGCGAACCGTTCAGCACCAGGCGTTCGACGTGGGTCGGCAGCGCCAGCGACAGCAGCGTCGCGACAACCACGGCGACCAACGGCCCAGGCACCATTCGGATCTGACGCGGCAGGTACTTCCAGACGATCAGCAACACGATCACCACCAGGCCGATGCACAGATCGCCGCGATGCACCGACATCAGCTGATGCGGCAGTTGGATGATGCTGTCGAACGACGAGCTCAGCGACGTGCCGCCGAGCAGCACATGCACCTGCTGCAGCGCGATGATCACACCGATCCCGGCCAGCAGCCCGTGCACCACCACCGGGGCGATCGCCAATGCACCGCGCGCGATTCGGCTGAGCCCGAACAGGATCTGCAACAGCCCGGCCCCGACCGTGATGAAACAGGTTGCCGCCCAGCCGAAGTGGGCCACGCTCTCCGCAATGATCACAGTAAGGCTCGCCGTCGGCCCGCTGACCTGCACCGCCGAGCCGCCGAGCAGACCAGCGACCACGCCGCCGACCACCGCGGCGATCAGTCCGGCGGCGACCGGCGCGCCGGAGGCGACCGCGACACCGAGGGAAAGCGGCAGTGCGACAAGGAAAACCACCACGGAGGCGGGCAGATCGTGGCGGCCGATCCGGACCAGGGGTTGCGGTATCAGCGGGTGGCGCGGCGACGTCCGTGGTGCGGGATCGGTGTCGGTGGACATATTTCTCCTTCGCCGGATCGACGGAGTCGTCCGGTGCATCGGTCGAACATGTACTGGCATCGAAAGCGAGCGGCGGGCGAAGCGTTGCCGCTCGAGAGCGGCGACCCGAGTGACGCGAAGGTCGGACGTAATAGTAAAGACTTCGCAAAGTGCGTGGAAAGGTTTATGGTGAAATCGCACTGAATGTCACCGAACTGTGATCTAGGTCACTAGACCAGTCCGCGGACACCTCATCGATCGGTGCCGCTGTCTCACAGACCGTGCACGCGGTTCACAGGACGTAGAAACTCTGTGAACCGCATGGAGGATCTGTGGAACCAGCGCAAACGCTAGAGCTGATTGAGGCGTTGCGACCTCGCGATCGGTTCCATGGTTCTCAGACTTTTTTCTGGTGCACGATCGTGCTGTGGCCGTTGAGCCTCGGCTCTACCCCTGCGCGCGAATGCCATTCGCCATCGGGGTAGGTGATGTACAACGGTCCCAGGTTGCACGGGGTGAGGCAGCCGGTGGGGGTGA
>NZ_BDAY01000114.1 GCF_001612685.1 Nocardia altamirensis NBRC 108246 | reverse complement strand
TGTCCGTGGCCGTGACAAAGTCCCCGCTGGTGGCCGACTGTAGGTCCCCGCTGGCGGCCAGGTAGAAGTCCCCATTTCCCTTGCTCGTCGTGTCAGCCCGGAACTCGTGGCCTGGGCGGTGACGGTGATAGCGCCAACTGTCATCCGTCACTGCCCAGGGAGTTCTATTGAAGTCTGCGAGGGAGCGAATGGACATCATTTCCGCCTATCGAGAGGTCGGAACGTATCGAGGTGCGGCCGAGTTGTGCGGCACTACCCACAAGACGGTGAAACGAGTCGTCGAGCGCGCCGCAGTCAGCGGTGCGGTATTGGCGGCGCGGCCGCGGAATGTCGATCAGTTCGCCGAGTTGGTCGGTGAGCGGGTCGCCAAGTCGCAGGGCCGGATCTCGGCCAAGCGGCTGTTGCCGATCGCGCGTGCTGCCGGTTACGAGGGGTCGCCGCGGAATTTCCGCCGTTTGGTGGCCGAGCAGAAAGCGTTGTGGCGCAAGGATAATCATCGGGGTCGGCGTCCGGCGGTGTGGTCGCCGGGTGAGTATCTGGTGATCGACTGGGCCGAGGCGGCACCGGGGTTGTTCGTGTTCTGCGCGGTGCTGGCGTTCTCGCGGTGGCGTTTCGCCGCGTTCGCCGCCGACCAGAAACAGTCCACGACATTGGCGATGATCGCCGACGCCCTCGCCGCGATCGGCGGGGTCCCGGCCAAGGTGCTGGCCGACCGGATGGGGTGTCTGAAGGCCGGGGTGGTCGCCGATGTCGTAGTCCCGACACCGCAATACATCCGCTTCGCAACACATTACGGATTCGCCCCCGATTTCTGCCGCGCCGCTGATCCGCAATCGAAAGGCATCGTGGAGAACCTCTGCGGCTATGCCCAACGCGACCTGGCGATCCCGCTGCTGACCGAAGCCGCCATGACCGGCCAGCAGGTCGGACTGCGCGAAGCCAACGCTGCGGCGAAAACCTGGTGCGCGGAGGTGAATTCGCTGATGCATTCGGAGATCTGCGCGATCCCCGACCAACGCCTCGACACCGAGCGAGAGTTGCTGGCGTCGTTGCCTTCTCTTCGGATGGAGATCGGCGCGGCGGCGATGACCCGAAAGGTCGACCGGCTCTCCTGCGTTCGTTACGGGTCGGCCCGCTATTCGGTGCCGACCCGCTTGATCGGCGAATCGGTGCAGATCGTCATCGATCACGGGGCGTTGCTGGTGCTCGAACCCGCGACCGGGGTGATCGTGGCTGAACACGAACTCGTCGCGCCCGGTGAGGCATCGATCCTCGATGCCCACTACGACGGACCCCGTCCCGCCCCGAATCGAGGTCCGCGCCCGAAAACCACTGTCGAGCAACAGTTCTGCGCGCTCGGTGCCGACGCCGAAGCGTTCCTCGTCGGTGCGGCGGCCCATGGCAACAGCCGCCTGGCGGGCGAGTTGGAGATCCTGCTCGCCCTCGGCGCCGCCCACGGCAACGACATGCTGGTCGCCGCTTTGCGGCGGGCGGTGGCGTTCAAACGGTTCCGCGCCGCCGACGTCCGCTCCATCCTGGCCGCCGGCACCGGCACCCCGCAGCCCCGCCCGGCAGGGGACGCGCTGGTGCTGGATCTGCCCGCCGCTCCAACCCGCTCGCTAGACGCCTACAAGATCAGCCGTGATGGGAGCCGCGCATGACCACCACTGGAACGAAAACATCTGCACCCAAACCCATCCCGGAACTGGCCGCCGATCTCGACGCCGGTCTGCGCCGGTTGAAACTGGCCGCGATCCGCCGCACCGCGCCAGAAGTCCTGGCCGTCGCCAAGACTCAACGCTGGACACCCGAAGAGGTGCTGCGCACCCTGCTCGACACCGAACTAGCCGCCCGCGACGCCTCCAACACGGCCAACCGACTCAAGGCCGCCGCGTTCCCCGTCACCAAAACCCTCGACAGCTTCGACGTCACGGCCTCATCGATTCCGGCAGCAACCTTCGACTACCTGTCGAGCCTGGAATGGATTCGCGCGCAACAGAATCTGGCCTTGATCGGCCCACCGGGAACCGGGAAGAGTCACACCCTGATCGGCCTCGGCCACGCCGCCATCACCGCCGGACACAAAGTCCGCTACTTCACCGCCGCCGACCTCATCGACACCCTCTACCGAGGATTGGCAGACAACACCGTCGGCAAAATCATCGACACCCTGCTCCGCGCGGACCTACTGATATTGGACGAAATCGGCTTCGCACCACTGGATGACACCGGCACCCAACTATTGTTCCGCCTCGTCGCAGCCGCCTACGAACGCCGCTCTCTCGCCATCGCTTCCCACTGGCCATTCGAGCAATGGGGCCGGTTCCTGCCCGAACACACCACCGCCGCCAGCATCCTCGACCGACTCCTCCACCACGCCACCGTCACCATCACCGACGGCGACTCCTACCGCATGAGAAACCGAACCAAGCGAGGTGAACAGCCCTGACCTAACACCCCCCACCCCGCAAGGGGTGGGGACTTTCCTGGCCACCAGTGGATACCTCACCCGGCCACCAGCGGCGACTTCCATATGGCCATTGACACCCGTCCGCGGCCATCTCCTCGAGAGAGCCTGTTGTTCTCGCGATCCCGGTTTCTCCGCGAAGGGGCACAGAGCCATTGACGAGATCGTAAATATCGATCTCGGATCCGTCCATGTCGCTCGCTGGTTCGAACAGCATCGTCTCGATGTGTTGGGATTTCGTACTGGTGGGCAATAGAAGTTGCGCCAGCACTTCGCAACTCCCCGCAGCGCCAGCGTGGACAGCATGATGCGCCAGCAGCGACAGTAGCCCGAACAGCCTGAACTCAACCGAGTCCTGCTCGATCGCGGCATAACTGCTGTCGAACCGGTTGTGGAGCAGTACTGCACGGCCTATGAAAATGTCGGCAACCGGAGAAGCGAAGCTGGCCGCGAATCCCGCACCACTGAAGTGTAATTCGGCGTGCGGCGACCTCGACGTGCCTCGATAGTCCGGCGTTCCGGTCAGAATCGCCCGCCGCACTCCAGGCACGCACGACTTCGGGCTCCCCAGGCTCAACCAGTCTGGGGTCGCATCAGTCCAACGCTCGATACTGCCCCTGATGGCATCCAGAGCTCGTCGACCACTGCCGAGATCTCCTGCCACGGCCGGAACCAGTGAGACCGCCACCCATGCCGGCGGAACCCGACCAAGACGTCCACGCCCTTCGGCATGAATCCGAGCCAGCGTATCCTCCAGGTCTGTCGCGGCAGCGAATCGGCGGCGGTAGTAGCTGGCGATCTCATGTTCAGCGAGGTAGCGGGTCAGGGTTTCGACCCGGACCGGATAGCAGAACAAGTGGCCCCGATCGGGTTGCATGACCGCATGCGGCGCGAACTCACTTCGAGGCACCTCGATCACGTAATAGCCTCTACCGCCGCTCATTTCGAGGCTCCGGACCGTCACGCCCGGCAAGAACGGGCGAAGATAGTGCTGGCATATCGACTGCATCCGACGCACCTCACTGTCGCTTAGGTCAACAGGGGTCGCTCGCTCCGCCCGGCCGTCTTTCTCTCCGACTCCGAGGACAATGATGCCGCCTCGTGCGTTCGCCAAGGCGGCAACGTCCTTCCCGAGTTCGGCCTTCCCATCCCTGCTATCCGGATATAGCGCTTCCTTCCAATCCAGGTCGCCGGACTCCGAGGTCTTCTCTTGGATCGCTCGGTCGATCGCGGCAGCAGTCAGTTCTCCCACTGACATCCCGAACACCGCAGTAAGTCGCGGAAAATTCTGCACCGACTTCCTTCTTCCTCCCATGGCACCGCCAGCTTCCGGGAGACGCGTCGGGGTTGACTGACGGCGCTCACACCCGGTACGCGCGGCGCATGAGACGCCGCTGATGGACGCCCGAACAACTCGCCGCGGAGCGCAACGCTTCAGCTCTTGTGGGCTTACAGCCGTTTGCTCATATCCACGCGACCCGGCAATACCATCGGGATGTCGTTCTTCCAATCAATCTTCCGCTTGGCCGCGCGCACCACCCGGCTACCGGTAGCGAGATCGTGCAAGGTTTGGCGCTTTCCAGCCGGAATAGCTGCCAGCAAGAAGCTTCCGACCACCGAGAGCATGCCGACAACAGCGACCCCGTTGAGTATGGCTGACTCCGGATTAGCTCCGGACAGGGAGGTGAAGACGAACGGCAGGAAGATAATCAGCATGCGGATGGCCGCGAGCCGCAACTCCAAGTGGGGCCGAGCCCACTCGTCGGCAGGTACTACCCGCAGGCCCAGGAGCCCTTTGCCGAGAGTCTGGCCATCGCGGCGGATCAGCAGGAAGACCTCCAGTCCGACGTAGGCGATGAAATAGCAAAGCCACCCTGCGATTCCGTAGATCAGGTCCTTGTGAGCGTCGCCAGTCATCAAAACAACTGGTACCAGCAGAATCCCAACGGGTATTGCCACAACGAACGTGAGCAGTAGGCATAACGCGAGGTCGAGAATCCTGGCGGCGAGCCGCCGCAGAAACGGAGCGGACTCGTACTGCATATGACCTCATTCTGAAGGTTCCACTGTTACCGGATGGCCGCTGATCGAGCTGGTAGTCATGTACCCCGAGCGTGTTCGCCTGGTAAGTGTCGCAGTTGGGCGATCTCCCGTCTATCCACCGAACATCCGACAGTAGGTCCAGATCTCCTGCGCTGCATCACTATTCATAGGAAGCCACCCAACTGGACAGAGGACGCCGACCGTCCGATGAGACACCGATGGCTGGCGTGTCGTAGATCGACACGCCGGAAAGACACTGAGAGATAGCGGCAACCATGACCAGGAAGGACCCGTGCCACGAGGAAGCACCCTTCGGCGGACTTGGACACGTGCGCCAATCCCCCGCCCGGGATCCAGTAGGAATCGGATCCCACAGCAATCTCACCCTTTTGATGGGTAGTGTCCGGAATCGATGTGATTCGTTGAGCCGAAGAACCCGAACGATAAACGACACGGATCCTTCACGACGATGGCACCACGCGTGACGGGATCACCCGGGCTGGGAGGCAACATGCGTGGATCGTCTCGGTAGCTCGATGCGGCGATCGCGGTGATGGCGATCGCACCAAACTGGAAAGCGGTCCTTCCTCGAACCGCGCTCAGGCCGTTGGCGGTTCGCCAGAAGAGTCGTGGCCAGGCCGAGATCCCGGCTATGACGACAGCGGTCTTGACCCAACCACGACAGCGAGCATCGACAGACTGGCGCAGGTTTGCGCTGCGGTTACGAATCCAGTTGCCTATTGGCCTCCGCGACAGTCGGTTGCGGCTCGGTGTCGAGGCTGGCCGAGCGGATTCGAGTTCGCATGCTGACCATACGACGCGCGCCACCATTAGCGATGATATTGCCCAATACGAGGCCGGCGCCGATTGCTAACGTGGTGAGCACAGAAAAGGCGAATGACACTCCCGACCCTGGCGAATGCGCGATGAACTGTAGTAATGAATGAGCGACCGTCAGCGACGGCAGTAGGGCACCGCAGAATGCAGGCACGATTACCGATGCCGACGAGATGCGCAGGCGGGCGGCCGTCCAGGTACCGAGGGCGCCGAGCAGCGCCGCGCCGAGCATCAACGACAATTGCAGACCGATATGTGCGCGCGCACACAGCTGCACCATCAGCTGGGTGAATATCGCTGCCGCCATAGAAATCGGGACCACCCGCGCGGTGGCTCCCTGAGCGAAGGCATTTGCCGCAGCAGCGACGGCCGAGGCGAACAGCGCCCAGAGCGGCGACAGGCCGGTCAAATGGATCGCCGACGGATCGACTTCGAGATTCACCCACCGGGTCGCGGTCAGGCCCGTCTGAATGCCGGCGACCATGCCGAGCACCACCAGGCCGATACCGAGGCCGCGCACCAAGGCCAGGCTCCGAAATCCGGATATCGCATCCTGCGCCGCCGCGACGATCGACGTGTGCGGCAGAAGTAGCACCACACACGCGGCGACCATGCTGGCCGCCTCGCCCGTCGAGATCCGGGTGTATGCGATCGCCAGGCTGCCGACCGTCGTCGCCAGCGCCATTTGCGTGAGAGCGACGAAAAATGTTGGAAGATAACGCCTCCCGAGCACCCTACCGAGATACATCAGTACGAACATCAGCACGAACGCGCCGACAGCCGACCAGAAGCTCCCGCCCGCCTGCAGTGCGACGACAACGCCGAGAACTCCCATGGCGCCCGCCACAACTCGATAGGGCCATCGCGGATCCGACCGCATTTCCTCCACGAGCCGCTGACTGGCCTGGGTCATGTCGGTCTCATGGCCGACAATGTCGTCGACGACGCCGTACACGTTGTTGAGCCGATGCAGGTCGGCGCCCGTGTTACGCACAGCCCGCAATCCGGCGACGGTCGGCTCATCGGGCACGGCGTACACCATATGAATCGACGAGCCTGGAAAGTCGAGTTCCACCGCCGCCAGATTCCAAGTCGCCGACACCGCGACGATTGCTACCTCGACGCTGCGCGCATCAGCTCCCGACGACAACATCACCTCCCCCAGGTCAAGACAGAAGTCGATGACCTGACGGGCCGAATACTCCTCCCCGGTCGCTGTCGGTGAGGGCGAAACTCCTGCATAGATGCTCCCGCGCAGCAACAATGCGATATCACGCCGCTGCTCGGCCGTCGTAACCCGTGGTCGGCGCTGCCGAACAGGATTCCGAGAACTGTTGGCAGCACTGGTGACCGACTTGCGAGGCCGGTGCTTCGGCGCACTCATTCGTGAGCGACCGCGATCGCCGATCTCGGCCCCACCGGTGTCGGCCCGATCTGCGTCTTTGGGAGTGCGTCCGATACGGAGGCGTCCCATAGCCGTCCTACCCGCCCCGCGCGCATGCGGCGCGCGGTCGCATCAACGTGCCTGCCGACGCGGAACAGTTCATGATCTGCCCACCGTCACCTCTTCGCGGGCCTTCCGAGGAGATTTCCATTGTGCTGGGCATGATCTTCAATCCAATCCTGGACGGAATAGCGAAACCAGCGACGACAACGCGGCCTTCTCGGCCGCCGGGCACGAGACGACTCGCACCAACACTCAACAACAGCGGTACAGCTCGCATGTACCGTCACACCAGCATCGCTACCGACTTACCCAGCGGCAATGAGATGATCTCGAATTGTGACGACCCCAACTCTGGTTGCCATTAGGACACCGCCAGCCGCGCGTGAGGTCGTTGACGGGGCCGAGCGCACCTACTCGGCCTACCGCGATCGGCGGGACGGAGCCACCCCCAGGTAGCACGCACCATTCCGGATGCCCCGAAGATCCCCACCGCTGCCCGGAGCCATGCGACGCTCGCCCTGCTGTTGAAGCCCGCCCGAGCGACGCCTGAGGGACCCCTTCTTCAAGGCGATATCCAGCGATACCCGACGCGAGTGCGCCCCGGCGAATATAACCCACTACGGTTTCGACATCGCCGTAGTGGCCCGCTGCCCTGATACCGAAAAGTGGTGGTTCACGGAGCAATTCGCGACGCGCGACATTTCGGCATGGTGCTCATCGGATGCACTGCCGCGATAACGGTTTACGCCGCCGGAAATCGGATGACCTATTCGGACAAACTCATCTCCCACTCCAATAAAACCGCCGCAATGCATCGCCTTTGCATCGTTTCTTCGCTACCGTAAGAGCACGTCACGCTGGGATGCGCTAGCGCGGCAATACAATTCGCACGATTCGAGTTCGACGTGCCCGCCGGGCCATATGCCCGTATCAGCCCTGGTTTCCCGGCGGTCACGCGCAGGAGAACGTCATGAACATCCTTTTCCCCCGTCGCACCGCGACCGCATTCCTCGCAGCTGGCCCAGCAGTTTTCGCACTGTGCCTGTTCGCCCCGGATGCAGCCGCCGCCAACACCGGGTGTCCGGCACCGGGCGCCACGGTCACCTCGGCAACCGCAGAAGACGCGCAATGCTCGGCTGCCAGTGTGGGCGGTGCGGCGGCCGCCTCCTATGGCCTCGGTGGCAACGCTGCCGCCAACGCGGGACCGACCAGCCTGTCGCTGGCGATCGCGCAGAACGGTGGCACCGCCACCGCCAACTCCGCACCGTTGTCCGGCCCGGCGGCCATCGCCGTCGGCCCCGGGGCGACTGTGACAGCGACGGGCGTTCGGCCCGGGCTGGCGCTCGGCATCGCTGGTCCGGGGGCAACGGTGACGGTCACCGGAGTCACCGGTCCCACCTGCGCAGGTGGCATCGGATTCGCAGGTGACTTCCAGACCTTCCAAGGCTGTCTGTCGCTGGGCTGACCCCAGGCCGGGAAAAGCCGGTGGTGTTCCGAACAGCGAATACCACCGGTTCCTGCCCGGCCGCGTCATCGAATTCCCCTTAACGACGCCGAGTTCGCAGCTGATACCGACGCTCGGCGTAGGCCATGTCGTCGCGCCAAAGCCGGTTCGCGGCGTGGTTCATCAACGGCCGCAGTATTCCGACCGCATGGCGGGCGTAGCGGAATCCGGGCCGTTCCGAACTCGCGATCACCGTTTCGATCACCGCGGTGCGGGCCCGGCCGTCGGGCCCGGGTCCCATTGGGCTTGCGTGTGTTTCGACGACGCTGCCTGTGCCTTCGCCTGCCACGATGCGCATCACGATGGTGCGAGGGTCCGGGCAGGTGAACTCCGCTTCGACCGGGACACCGAGCGTGCGGGTGACCCGGAACGTGACATTGAGCAGGAAGCGATGGTTGTCCTCCGTGATACGGGTGCGCGGTGGCGTCCGGGTCACCTCCAGCCGTGCGAAAGAGTAAGGGTGGAACCATGATCCGTGCCAGGGATCGAGGCGATTGGCGATGATGTCGCGTGGTTCGCACACCCCGACCAGCCGCGTCACCGCGTGCACGGTGGTGTCGGTGGGGCGAGCGCCGAGAATCGGTGTGTCGGTGGGTGTTTGGCCACTGATTGAATCCAGGCGCACCCAGGCGAGCACGCCGTCGTCGTAGCCGGGGAACGGGCGCCAACGAGCGGTGTCGCCGCTGCCGAGCCGTAGGCCGTGCCAGCGACAGATCAGCGCCGTGTCATCCACCGCCGCAGCATCCAGCGGTGCGCCCAGGTGCGGGCAGGCGCCAGGACCGACATGCAATGCGCCTGCGCGGTCGCGCCACGCGACGATCTCCACTCCGCCGATCGTGGTACCGAATGGGCGATCGTCCCGGACCTGGCGGCTGCCTGCGAAGGTGTACCAGTTGCCGCCGGGCAGCTGCTGGGACCAGCGCAGCGCTGCGGCGATCAGGCCCGGATCCGCATCCGCGTAGGTGGGTGCTTGACGCGACCATTTCTCGGGCGAGAATCGCTGCAACGGTGATACTTTCGACAACCGTGCGAGCGGGGATTCGTTCATGCGGATCGCCTTTCGCGTGTCGCGAGGGTGCGCAGCAGGCTCGACCGGCCGCGGCTGGGCACTGTTTGCAGGTCGTGCCCCGCGCCGCCCCACTGGCCGGCCAGCAGGTCGGCCGCGAGCCAGCCCGTGGTCGCCGCGCGCTCCATCAACGCGACCGGCAGATCGACCCGGATGCCGTCACCGGCGAGCATCAATCGCGGATGCGGAGTCCGAATTCCGGGCCTCCTGGCAAAGTCGCCGGGCGCGAAACGCGGGCAATCAGCCCGCCACAGCATCTTTTCCGCCACGATTCGGGCTTGATCCGATTCGGGATAGAGGTCGTGCAGCCGGGCAAGCAGCCTGCTGCGCACCCACGCCCCGGCTGCCGGGACGGGGGTCTGATCCGCGGCCGCATAGGCGTGTAACTCGACGACACTGCCACCGTGTCTGCCCGCCCATTCGGCGGCCGTGCGCTCGTATCGGTCGAGGATGCTGATGTTGTCGAGTGGATCCAGGTTGCCGGTTCCGAGGAAGCTCGGGCGGTCGGCGCGCAGCGGACGGTCCAGCCAGAGCCGGTGCACCGCGAACGTTGGGGCCGAACCCAACTCGGCGACCCGCGTGCGCCATTCATCATCTCCCAGCGCCGGCGAATCGGCGACGATCGCTCGCAGGCCGGCCACATCGGTGGCCAGTACCACTGCGTCCGCTTCGACCGTGGCGCCCGTATCGTCGATCACCCGAAATCCGAGTGCGCCGGGTTCTATAGCGGCGATCCGCACCCCGGTGTGGAATTCCACTCGACCCGGCCGTTCTGATGTGGTCGGCGCGGTGAGGTACTCCGCCAACGGAGTCCAGAGGCTGATATCGAAATTGTCTTGCGCCACATCGAAAACCAGCCCCTCGCTGGAGCCGAGGAAGTAGATGTGGAACATCGCGGCCAGCTCGGCGGCCGACATGCGATGGGGGGCAACGAAGAAGCTGCGCGAGAACACCTCGAAGGCCAGGTGCCGGGCGGCATCCGGAAAATTGATGCGGTGCAAGAATGTTTCCGCGTCGAGGTGGTCGAGCTGCTGGTAGATCTCCGGCACGGAGACCGCCGCCAGTGGCGCGGCGGCTCGGGCGTCCATGCGCACCAGGTCGCGGAACCGAAATGTCGGGCTGCGCAATGCGAAGGCGAATGCGTTCCAGGGCGGTGTGCGTGGCAGGTTACGAAAGCTGTCGCGGTGACCTTTGTCGTCGATCAGTGGGTAGTCGCCGAGCCTGGACAGTCGCGTCAACCCGGGATCGCTACGGCACAACAGCTTTCGAAGATTGTAGTACTGGGCGAAGAAGGCGTGGAAGCCGCGGTTCATCCCCACCACGGTGCCGTCGTCGAGTCGCTCGTTCCAGCCGCCGACTCGTCCACCCAGGTAGTTTTCTCGCTCGATCACCTCGACCCGGAATCCGCGTTCGGCGAGTCCGGTCGCCGCCGCCAGACCCGCGATGCCGGCACCGACCACGACCGCCGTCGGTCGCTGCCCGTCTCTGCCGACGTCCGCGCGACCAACTCGGGCCGGGTGTCGCTCCCTGCGCGGGTCTCGCCCCAGTTCGGCAAGCACGGGGTCGCGCGTCATTGCCGCACCTCTTCCTGTCGCTGTCGAGCACGTTCCCAGCACAGCAGTACCCCGGTCACGAGCGCGTACCCGAACAAGAAGTCCTCAACGGGAATGTCCCACGGAAACCGCAGGCCGAGAATGTGATCCGGGTTGTATCGGACGATGGGTGCGTCGAGTTTGGTCAGCCAGCCGTCAACGGGTATCTGGAAGCCGAGCACGATCGCCATCGATATCCAGTAAGCAGGCCTGCCCAGCAGCCCGGTGCGCAGTACCGCGAACTCGGCGACGCACACGGCAAGCACCGCCACGACCGCGGGCAGCGTGTATCCGATGCCACCGAAGTTCATCCTCGTCCCTCCACGCGACTCCGGCGGTGGGCTCGGCTGCGGTGTGCGTGGCCGAGCACGGTGTCAACCGCGACGAAAGTGAGCAGCCCGCACAGGGGAACGACCATGAAGAACAACAACTCCTCGATGGGTATCGCCCCGGGCAGCCGTAGCCCGATGATGTACCGCTCGTTGAAGTTCCACACCTGACCGGCGATGGCCAGCAGATCCCAGATTATGAACACCACCACGGGGGCCAGCGCGCTGAGCAACAACCGCGGTCTGCGATACAGGCCGGGGCCGACGAACTCCAGCGGCGCCGTCAAAGCCAGACACGCGATCAGAACGAAAAGATAGTGCCAATGGTGCACGTCGACTCCTAGGTGGATTCCGGCGACGCAGTGGTACCGGATGTGTGAGCCGGCTCAGGAGCACCGCGTAACCGTCCCTCCGGACGACGCCGAATCCACCATGCGCGAACCAATCCGGCCCCACCGACCCGGGCACGGCGGGCGGTGCTCACTCTGGCCCGCCGCCCGAACACCTGGAAGTCGTTGTCCTCGATGCGATCCAGTATCTCGGAATACAGTCGCAGCGCGGCCGCGACGCACGGCCGCGAGCGCGGCACCAGGGACTCGATCCCGGCGCGGGCGTAATCGTATATTTCCCTGGTGATTTCGTGCTGAGCGGCGAGTGCTTCGCGTACCCGCGGGTCCACCCGTCGATGCCGGCTGCACCACAGCAACAGTTCCCGGTCGACGTTGTGGGCGGCCAGTTCGTCGGCGGGCAGATACACCCGGCCACGGGCCAAGTCCTCGTCGACATCGCGGAGAAAGTTGGTGAGCTGGAACGCTTTTCCCAGCGCTGCGGCATACGGTGCGGCGGCCGTGGCGCTCTCGGTCGTTCCGAGGATCGGCAGCAACTGGAGTCCGATCACCTCGGCGGAGCCGTAGACGTAGCGGTCGAGCGCGGCGCGGTCCGGATAGTCGGTGGTGGAGAGGTCCATCCGCATGGAGGCCAGGAAGGCGTCGAACAGATGGCCAGCGATGGCGTAGCGATCCGCGGTGTGCAGGACGGCCGCAAGCACCGGGTCCCCCGCACCGTCGGCCGCGGCGAACCGCCGCGCCAGCAATTCCAATCCCGCTGCTCGGTCGGCTACGGTGCGGGCTTGGTCGAACTCGTCCAGGATGTCGTCCGCGCGGCGGGCGAACCCGTACAGCGCATGCACCGCGGGGCGCTGGTCGGGGGCCAGGAGGCGGGTGGCGAGAAAGAACGTCTTGCCGTGGCGAGCGTTGAGTAGTCGGCAGGCCTGATACGACGCTTGCAACCGCGGATCGGTGATGCCCGCGGCCTCGAGTTCTGTGCGTGTCATACCGCTGCTCCTCAGAGGATGGTGCGGGTCGATGTGGCGGCGCGGCGCCTGATGTGGGAGTGCCCGGTGATGCGGTCGGCGGCCAGGCGTCCGGAAATGAGCACCGGCGGAATACCGACTCCGGGAACGGTGGAACCACCAGCTAGTACGACGTTGTCGAAGCCGCGAATCATGTTGGCGGGCCGGAAGGGGCCGGTCTGGGCGAAGGTGTGCGCGAGGGCGAACGGGCTACCCGCGACCATATCCTTGCCTGCCCAGTCGGTCGGCGTGACGACGCGCAACAACTCGGCGTTGCGCCAGGCCCTGGTACCGAGGCGCCGCTTGGCGATATCCATGACCTGTTCGGCGTAGGACTGCTGAAAACTCGGCCAATCAATCTGCCCGCGTTGCAGATTCGGCGCTGGGGCCAGCAAGAACAGCAATTCGCGCCCGTCCGGTGCCAGGCTGGGATCGCCCGCAGTGGGGCGGGTGAGCAGCAGCGACGGATCCGACATCACCCGCCCCTCGTCGATGATCTCGCGGAAAGCCGACTGCCACGCCGCACCGAACAGCAGTGAATGGTGCGGGATCTCGTGCAGGCCGGGGTCACCCGCGATGTGTAGAACGACGGCGGAGGGTGCGGGCCGGGTTGCGAGCGGGCGTCGTGAGCGGTGGCCGAGCAACTCGTAGGTGCGATGCAACTCGGTGGTCAAAACGATGGCGTCACAGGCGATTCGCTCGTCCTCGTCAGTTCGCACAGCGGTAACTCGGCCGCCTGCGCACTCGACCTGAGCCACCGTGCTCTGGTACCGGAAACGCACCCCGGCGTCGGCGGCCGCGGCGGCGAGTGCGTCAGGTACCGCGCGCATGCCGCCGCGCGGAAAGAACACTCCCGACATCGTGTCCATGTGGGCGATGACCGCGTAGGCAGCCAGAGCCTGGTCAGGTGCGACGCCGGCATACAGCGATTGGAAGGTGAAGACTCGGCGCAGGTCGGGATCGGAAATGTACTCGGCCACTTTGCTATTCCAAGTGCGGAAGCCGCCGAGCGCCGTCAAGCGTGCCAGCGCGGGCGTCACCATCGACAGCGGCGAATCGAAATTCGCCCCGATGAACCGATCGAACTCGGCTCGATACAGCTTGTCCAGCCATTCGCGCAGCCGCCGATACCCGGCGGCCTGCTCAGGACCGGCGAATTCGGTGATCGCGTGCACCATTGTTTCCTCGTCGCTGTGCACGTCGAGGGTGCGTCCGTCCGCGTAGACCGCATGGTAGGCAGGTGCCACCGGGTGCAGGTCCAAGCGATCCTTGGTGCGCTCACCCACCGCGTCGAAAACCTCGTCGAGCAGATCAGGCATCGTGAGCACGGTCGGGCCGGTGTCGATACGGTAGCCGCCCAAGTCCAGTCTGCCCATTCGCCCACCAGGCACCGCTTCTCGCTCGACCACGGTCACCTCGCGACCTCGCCCGGCCAGATGGATCGCGGTGGACAGTCCGGCCAGTCCGGCGCCTACCACTACGACGTGATCACTTCGTCCGGTCACGGTGCGCATCGTCTTCTCCTCATCACAGCTGCCGCGCGGTGCACAGCAGCGCCATCTCGTGCAGTGCCGAACGCTGAGCGGGATCCAGTCGGGCGGTGTCCACTGCCCGCTGTGCGTCCTCCACCCGCTCGGCGATCATGGATTCGATCCGTTCCGGGGCACCCGACGTCGCGATCAAGTCACGGCACCGTGCTATTGCGTTGGCATCGAGTTCAGGTAGGTCGAGCAGGGCGGTCAGCTCGTGCCGATCCGCAGCGTCCGCGAGACTCAGCGCGGTCACCACAACGCTGGTCGCCTTGCGCTGTCCCAAGTCGCTGTCCTCCGGCTTGCCGGTGGTCGCGGCCGAGCCGAAGATGCCGAGCAGATCATCGCGCAACTGGAACGCCTCCCCGATCCGTGCTCCGTACCGGCCGAGCATCCGCAGTGTTCGATCCGAGCACCCGGCCAGGTCCGCACCCAGTTCCAGCGGGCGCAACACGGTGTAGTTCCCCGACTTGGCGCGCGCGATGGCAAGCACCGCATCCAGGGTCGGCACCGCGCGCACGTCGTTGGCGAGGTCGGCGAACTGGCCGACCGCGAGCTCGATCCGCATGGCGTCGTAGCGTGGCCATATTCGGTGCAGCGCAGACGATTCCACACCACTGGCGCGCAGCATCTGCTCTGCCCAGACCAGACACATATCGCCGAGCAAGGTGGCGGCCGAGGCACCGAAGCGGGCGGACGAGCCGGGCATTCCCTGGTCGCGATGGCGGTCGGCCAGGCGCAGATGGGCCGTAGCACCGCCGCGCCGCAACGCGCCGTCGTCCATCACGTCGTCTTGCAGCAACGCGAACGCGTGCAGCAGTTCCAGTGCGGCCGCCGCGCGTAAGGCCGCCGGGTCCGGTTCGGCGCCGCACAGCCAGCCCAGATACATGAAGGTCGAACGCAAGCATTTGCCGCCGATTGCGTACTGGCGCAACACGTCGTCCACGCCTGCGCCCTGCAGTTCCTCGACGCGGACCGAGGACAGGAAGGAATCCAACTCGCTCAGCACCCGCTGACGGACGACCACTCGCCAGCGCTGGAAGTCTGTGCCGATATCCGTGTCGTCGGCCGGGCTCAGCGCGCTGACCGAGAACGGGCGGCCTCGATCGAAAGACAGTGTGCTCATGGGCTGTTCCTCTGTCGACCGGCAGCGATGTCACTCACGGGCGGGCAGTCCCGGTGTCGCACAGCGGGTGTGGCGCCGAACTCCTCGAGCACTGCGGCGATGGTGTCGAACGGCGATGATCGGGAGATTTCGGCGGCGATGCGCTGTGCCGCGATGCGAAACCGCTTGTCCCCCAGTACCTGATCCACCGCCGAGGCGATGACTGCGGAACTAGGGCGCGCGCGCCGCAGGTCGATGCCCGAGCCGGTGTACGCGACTCGTGCCGCGATTTCTGGCTTGTCGGCGTTCTCCCCCGCGACGATGAGGGGGACGCCATAGCTCAATGCCTGCTGTACGCCACCGTAACCACCGTTGGTGATCATCACATCGACGTGTGGCAACAACTGTGGATACGAAACATATTTGCGGACATAGGCATTCGCGGGCAGCGGCCCGAGCCGATCGCGTGAGCCGCCGGTGCTCGCCACGACCACCAGATCGGATCGCCGACCCAGCGCGGCCAGCGTCGGCCGGAGCAAGTGGCCGAGATCGCCGTTGTCCCAGGTTCCTTGCGTCACATGGATGATTCGCTTGCCGGTCATCAGCGCGTCCCACCATGGCGGCAGTGCGGTCTCAGCAACAGCCGGACCAGGTATCGGCCCGGTGAACACCACCGAGTGTGGTAGGTCCCGTCGTGGGTATTCGAAGCCGGGCACGCTGAACTGCAGCAGGCGATCGGCTAGCACGGGCCAGTCGAGCAGGAAGACCGACGCGGATCCGGCGCCGAGTTGACGGATGGCGGCGTCGAGCCGAGCCTGGTCGGCGCGGAAAAGCACTTGCCGCACAAACGTATTCATCGCCGAGTAGTCGCGTCCCGCCACCGGTTGCCAGCCGACACCGAACGGTGGGCAGTCGGTGCTGCACAGCGTCAACGGGCCGACCCCGCACACCAGCACCGGCGGGCGCGCGCCGCCCGAAACCAATAGCGGAATCGCGCCGGTGAACATCGAATCGACCAGCACGGCATCGTAATCCGCGCGGCCGAGCTCGGTGACCAGCGCCGCGTACTGCGCGGCCAGCGGTGCGAGGAATGCCGAGCGGAGTTCAGCGCGGCCGGTTCGCCACCGTCGTACCACTCTTGGGCCGTGCCTCGATGTGGTCGGCCTGATCGCGGGCTCCGCGGGCAGCGCCGACAACAGCAGATTCTGGTCGGTGGCGGTGTCCCGAAACGCCGCACCGCTGAGCATCCGGACTCGATGCCCACGCTGCCGCAAGGCACCGGCGACGGTGATCATGGGCAGCACGTGTCCCGGAATCGGGCTCGCGGCAACCAGATATCGACCCATCCAGACATTCCTTCGCTGATCTGTCATCCGACGACGATGTCGATGTGTCCGCGCACGGCCGCGGATCGCCACATCGTGCGGCCACACGACGCTGTGCGGCCGCACCACGCCGGCACCGACCGGTACCGCACTTCCGTGCCGCATCGAGCACTCCCGCGACCCGCCGCGGATCGAGAACGGCGAGCGAGTAGGTCCGGCCAGATGGGGAACGCCTCCGCACGATGGACCCACATCGACTCCTTTCGAGTGCGGTCACAGAACCATCGTACGCCAAAACGATGCATAAGTGATGCACACATTGCTGACAACTATTTCAGAAATTTAACTATCTGACAACCTCGCGGGGCAAGGGCGACATCGAACCGTGCGACCGTTCGACCCGCCGATCAGACAGGACAAGCGAGCCGAGCCACCCGCTCGACAGCGTCCTCCAACGAGTTCACATGCTGTATTCCCGTAGGCAGATCACCGCCGTACCATCCGGGCCCAGCCGCGACCACGCCGGAGGCACCGGCCTGCGCGACGCCGACCGATCCCAGGTCCGCGGTGGCGTTCGATTGCGACCACAGCACAACCACCGGTGCCCGACCAGGACGCGAGACTGCGTCGGCGAGAGCCGATTCCGGCATCGACTGGCCGAGAAACACAGCGAGGATCCCCCGTTCGGCGAGCGCTGCGCGCAGCACCTCGAGTGGCAGCGCGTGATTCTCCCGCGTCGTACACGCCAGCAGGACCGGCACCTGCCCGGCACCGTACTGCGGTGGCGGAATCACCCGGTGCAGGCTTGTCGCAACCGCCCAGGACAGGTGATGTTCGACGTCGATGAACCCGCCGCCGCGCTCTTGACGGCCGACGATCTCGGCAAAAGCAGGGCGACACAGTCGATTCCAGGTATCAATCACCCCGTGATGGATCATGTGGGCGGTCAGCACGGCCAGCAACGCCGCCGAGTCGAGCTGTTGCGCCGCGTCGAGCACGGGAGCGACATCGCCGAGTACGGGCACTGCGCCGGCCACCCGCGCGGCGCTGGCCGGGCTCATACCGGCCCGCACCAATGCCACCATCTGACCGACAATCGCGACGTCGGTCCGGGTGTAGAGGCGGTGCTTGCCTGGCCGGTGCCAGCCAGGCGGAAGCCCGTAACGCTGATTCCAACTCCGCAACGTCGCCACCGGAATACCGAGCGTTCGCGCCACGACACCGACGGTGAATTCACCGCCGGACTCCGGCTGCTGCCGCGAGCTCGTCACCAGTGCACCAGGAACGCACCGATCGGCCACCCCGCGATGACATCCCGTTGTCGATCGTGGGGCGAGCCGCGACGACCGGCCCCCTGCGTATTGCGCGGGGCGGCGGTGCTCTGCTTGCTGCCGTGCATTCATCCTCGCGCCGTTGTTGCGTGATAACGAATACCCAGCCTATCCCAGATATGATGCAGAAACGATGCACTCGACAGGTAGCGTTGAATTCCTGGAGTGAGGTTATCGACGAGGCGTAGCGATCCCAAACACTCATTCCACACACATTTCAGATTCTTAACTATTAAGCAACCAAGGTGATCGCGAGCGTTAGGCTGACGCTCATGACGGAACAGGATGTACCGCCGGCCCCAACCGGGGTGACCTCGAACGAACGCACGGCACTCGAAACCGAGATAGCGACCGACATCCGCGCTCTCACCGCCGTCTCCGATCAGCTCGGGCACCTGTTCGCACGATCGAACGACCTGCGCCCCAATGATTTCCGGGCACTCCTGCACATCGCGACCGCCGAGTTCGCCGGCTCGCCGATCACCCCCGGCCAGCTGGGCAAGCTCATGGGCATGACCTCCGCCGCGGTGACCTACCTGGTAGAACGCATGATCGAATCCGGCCATCTACGCCGAGTCATCGATACCAACGACCGTCGACGGGTCATCCTGTACCACGACGAACGCGGGTCGACGGCAGCGCATGAGTTCTTCATCCCAGTGGGCACGCGGACCCGTGCCGCCATGGTGGAGTTCCCCGATGCCGACCTGCGCGCCACTCACCGCGTGCTGTCCTCCGTGATCGCCGCGCTGCGAGCGCATTTGGCAGATCCCACAGGTTCGCAGTAACCGGATTCAGCTCCGATACCGTCGCCGTCGCAGGCGGAGGCACCATGACCGTCCGTACGTCCCGCGAACTCGCCACAGCCACAGTCGCTTTCGAAGCCGTGCCCACCGCACCCACCGGCCTACCGAATGTGGTTGATCAGCCGGGACGGCCGAGGACGCACACTGGGTGGCACGGCGACGACTGGTCTGAGTAGCCTGGCGAAGCACGGCCTGACAGCTCCGGGGCTTCACTCCACCCGCTACGGACAGGATGCGCCAATGACAGTGCTCGTAGCGGGCTCGACCGGCTTCGTCGGCAGGCGATTGTGCCAGGAACTGGCCGCCGCTGGCCATGCCGTTCGTGCCATGACCAGGCATCCGGAGTCGTATCGAGGCAGTGGTGACCCCGTTGCCGGCGACGTTGCCGAGATCGGCTCGCTGCGTTCCGCCCTCGCCGACTGCACCGCCGCGTACTACCTCGTCCACTCATTGGCGGAAACAGATTTCGAGCGCCGGGACGCCGAAGCAGCCCGCAACTTCGGCCGTGCCGCCGCCGATGCGGGCGTGCGCCGGATCATCTATCTGGGCGGGCTCGGCGAGGACACCGACGACCTGTCCGCGCATCTGCGCAGCCGACGCGAGGTCGAGGGGCTGCTTGCCGCGGCGGGCGTGCCGGTCACCACGCTGCGTGCGGGAATCATCGTCGGCCACGGTGGTATCTCCTGGGAGATCACCCGCCAACTCGTGGAGCATCTGCCCGCGATGATCACGCCACGCTGGGTCCGCACCCGGACTCAGCCGATCGCGGTCGACGACGTGGTCCGCTACCTGGTCGGGGTACTGGATAAACCCGAAACCATCGGCGGCACTTTCGACATCGGCGGCCCGGACGTGCTCGAATACATCGACATGCTGCGCCGGGTCGCCCGGATCGAGGGCCGCCCCTTGCTGGTGGTGCCTGTCCCGCTGCTCTCGCCACGACTGTCCTCGCTGTGGCTATCGCTGGTCACCGACGTGGACACCACCACAGGGCGCGCGCTCGTCGATTCGATGAGCAACGAAGTGGTGGTGCGGGACAACAGCATTCGAGGTCTGGTGCCCTTCGAGCCGCTGGGCTACGACGACGCGGTGCTGCGGGCACTCGGCGAACGCGCCAAAGCCGGGCGAACCACATGACTCGTGAACTCGGCCTTGCCGCACGGCGACTCCGGGTCGCCGCCGCCGCGGTCGCCGGTACCGGACTGCTGGGCGCCTCGTTTGCCGCCGAACCGGATTCGCCCGAGTTCTACGGTCTCACCCTCACCACCGCCGCCTCCTGGGCGCTCGGCGGTCTTCTCCCCGACATCGGCGACGACCAACCGGAACGGCCCATTACCTCGCCTATCCTGATCGGCGCTGGAGCATTCGCCGTCTTCTACGGATGCGCCCTCATCGCCCGCCGAATCCCCTTCCTGCGCAAGGAAATCGCCAGCGTCCTCCGGTACGCCGAACAAGGACCGACCCCGCGGGTACTGCTGATCACCCTGGCCAACGGTGCCGCTGAGGAGATCTTCTTCCGTGGCGCGGTCTACTCGGTCGCAGGTAGTAAACCCGTCGTCGTCTCGACCGGTATCTACGCCTGCGTCACCGCCGCAACACGCAACCCCGCACTGGTGCTGGCCTCGATATTCATGGGTGCCCTGTTCGGTCTGCAACGCCGAGCCACCGGCGGCATCCGAGCACCCCTACTAACCCACATGACCTGGTCGGCCCTGATGCTGCGTTATATGCCACGCCTGTTCCACTGATTGTGCATCCAGCTGGAGGGCACCGGCCAACGTGACACTGGCGCAATGTCTCTCAGGACTTGATGCGCAGCGAGTCTGGTGCGCCGACTTTGGCGGGGCGAGGGTTGAGTTCGTACTGCAGCGCCCGACTTCCACCGAACGGTCGAGAATCTCGCTGTTTCGACTGCCCCAACCCGCGTTTGCGCTGGTCGAGCCCGGGTATTCGGCCGCAGAAGGAGAGGTTGCGCGATGCCGATTCAAGACGTTGTGGCAGAAGCGAAGTCGACCGGACCGCTGGATCTGCGGTGGCGAACCTGGCGGGACGCGTTGTGGCGCACGGTGCTGCAGTTCTGGAACGACAAACTTACCGATTGGGCTGCGGCGCTTACCTATTACGGTGTGCTTTCGCTCTTTCCCGGCATCATTGTGCTGACCGCGATGCTCGGGTTGCTGAGCCCCGCCGCGACCCAGTCGTTGATCGCCGCCATCCAAGACGTCGGATTCGGAAGTGAGACCGGCGTGGTGGTGGACTCGATCAAAGAGCTGCAAGCCAGCCGCTCGATAGCAGGTCCCGTGGCAATTCTCGGACTTCTGGTGGCGTTGTGGACGGCGTCAGGATACGTAGGAGCGTTCATCCGCGCCGCGAACTCGATCTACGAGGTCGGCGAAGGCCGCCCGATGTGGAAGACGATCCCCCTGCGGATCGGGTTGACCTTGGGGATAGTACTTTTGGTGACACTGTGCGCATTCGGGATCGTAACCACAGGTAGCCTCGCCGACCATCTCGGACAATGGCTCGGCATCGGCGAGGCCGGAATCATCGCATGGGAAGTCTTGAAATGGCCGGTCCTCGCACTGGTGATCGGACTGGTGATCGCACTGCTGTACTGGGTGGCACCCAATGCCGAACAACCCGGATTCCGTTGGCTGACACCAGGTAGCGCGCTCGCGGTCCTCCTCTGGATCGCGGCCTCAGCCGGATTCGCCTTCTACGCCGCCAACTTCGGCTCCTTCAACAAGGTCTACGGATCCCTCGGC
The DNA here is from genome assembly GCF_001612685.1 of Nocardia altamirensis NBRC 108246. Classification (GTDB taxonomy): domain Bacteria; phylum Actinomycetota; class Actinomycetes; order Mycobacteriales; family Mycobacteriaceae; genus Nocardia; species Nocardia altamirensis. The sequence continues at coordinate 8,350 of NZ_BDAY01000114.1, read as the reverse complement.
GGCGCAGTGGTCTTCCTGATCTGGTTGTGGCTCACCAACTTAGCGGTGCTGCTCGGTGCGGCATTCGATGCCGAACTGCTGCGCGGGCGCGGGATCGAGCAAGGCCACTCCCCCGACAAGACGCCTTTCCTGCCACTACGCGACGACCCGACAGACTACTGAACTCGGGCAGCAACGGCTCGACCAGCGCACACAACTCGTCCGGCGCCAGCCGACGCGGCAGCTCGTCGCTCACGGCCGGACATCATGCCGCGCAACCGAATCCGACACACGGCAAATGAGGAACCTCAATCAGATCCTGCTCGAGGAGCCGCCGTGCCGTAACCACCGGAGTCACCTGCGTTCCCGTGCGAAGGGACCGACTTGTCGTCGATGGCCCCGGAAGGGCGTTCGGCTGGCCCACCACCCGGCTCGTTCGATCCGGTGTCCCGCGATCCCGGCGCCCCGCGCTCGGACTGCGGCTCTTCCTGCCGTTGCTGGTCTGGGTCGTTCATGGCCACGCTCCCTATGGATCGCCGCCTCTCGCGGCAATGGTGCTTGCGGCCTACCCGCGGATGTGGGGCCGAAACCGGTTGGCATCGTAGGACGACAACATTGTTGTCGACGACGATTGACAAGCTGACGAGTGCTACGAGCCTTCGCCCGATCTCGAGTCGCGACACGTTGAGCTTCGAGCCTCTCCTGTCCGACACCTGCATCGGCTGTACACCGAGGCCGACGTGGTGCTGCTCGGACGAATGCTCGACCTCATCAAGGCCGGTGCGACACCAGCGAGTGCGGCGGCGACCGCCGGCGGGGCGGCGTTGTCGCCCGGGGACCGGTCCGCGTTGCTCAGTGTCGCGTTCGCGCTCGAGACCAGATCGGTCATCGCGTTGTTGACAGCCCATATTCGCAGCTACGGCGACGCGGGCGCCATGGTGTTCGTCGGCGGTCCCGGTTGGGACAACCTCATCTTGCCTGCGCTCGCCACTCGGGTGGGCACCCTCGACGAGGCCATTGCCCACCTCAGCTGAACCGCAACACGCGCACAATGTTGTGGGCCGGGCGAATCTGCCCGGCCCACAACCGTTCTAGCCGCAGCTACTTGCCGTGTTGATGGCCGGCTTGGCGGGCCTCGTTGACATCGGCCTCCGCCCGCGCCTTCTCCGCGGCAGCTTCCTTCTTTGCCGCCTCGAGCTCGGACTCGGCCTTATCTTGCTGTGCTTGCCCCTCGCCTTTGAGGTTCTCATCACCGGTGACGGCGCCAGCAGCTTCCTTGACCTTGCCCTTCACGCCTTCGACGACACCCTCGACACCTTCGCGGGGTCCACTTCCATGCTCCGACACAGTAATTCACCTTCCGGTACGACGACGACTCTCCTCTGCCGCATACCCGGGGTCTCCCTGTCCAATCACCGATTGCCTCTTCGTAGACGGAAAACCTCTCGCGAGTTGGGCGATACCTCCATCGGCGATCCGTTATCTGATTGTCTTGCTGGGGCTTTGACTGTTCTCACGCAGAGTGGTGTTGTCGTCGCGCAGGCGAGCGTTGTCGGTATGGAGGTCAGCGTTGGCGTCCTCGAGGTCGAGGATGCGGCCGATGCCTGCGAGATTCACTCCAGCGGCCGCCAAGGTGGTGATTCGCCGTAGGCGTGCGATGTCGTTGCTGCTGTAGCGGCGGGTGCCGCCCTCGCTTCGAGCCGGGGTGAGCAGGCCGTGGCGTTCGTAGAGCCGCAGCGTCTGCACGCCGATCCCCGCCAGATCGGCAGCCACGGAGATCCCGTACACCGCCTGATCAGGGTTGGGCAGATGTGATTCCAGCTGGGGCTCCTCGGGCATCGCTCTCCTCATCTATCGGCCTTGGTCAGGTTTTCTATTGTAGCCACTTGCATTCATCTATTGGGAGTGCTAAAACAAATCTATGCCAGATGAAAGAGGTTATCTGGCCCGACGATGAAGAATGGAGTGTGTTGGAGGTGGCGACCATGCTGATGCGTACCGATCCTTTCCGTGATCTGGACCGTTTCACGCAGCAGGTGTTCGGCACAGCGGCGCGGCCCGCGGTGATGCCGATGGACGCCTGGCGTGAGGGCGACGAGTTCCTGGTCGAGTTCGACCTGCCGGGAATCGACCCGAAATCGCTTGACCTGGACATCGAACGCAATGTGGTGACCGTGAAAGCGGCGCGCCCTGAACTGGATTCGGGGCGGTCGATGATCGCCGCGGAACGCTCCCGTGGCGTGTTCAGCCGCCAGTTGTTCCTCGGTGAGGGCCTCGATACCGACCACATCCGCGCCGACTACACCGATGGTGTGCTGCGCCTGGCGATTCCGGTCGCGGAGAAGGCCAAGCCCCGCAAGATTCAGATCGAACACAGCGATCGGCGTCAGGCGATCAACGCCTGACCGGCCCGCGCTGGGCGGCCCCGACAGCTGGGCCGCCCAGCCATCATTCGACAACGGCGGCCAAGAGGCAGGCTATGACCACCACCGACTACGTCGGGCAGCGCAGCGTCGCCCATGATCCCGACACCACAGCGGCAGTGACGCGATGAACGCCGAGTCCCGCGCAGTGAAAATGCGCCTGAGCTGGGTTCACTCGGCTGCGGTGCTCACCGTATCCGGCGAGGTCGACGCAGTGTCGGCACCACAGCTGCAATCAGAGATCGAGAATGTACTCGGTTATGAACCATCGTCGCTTGTGGTGGATCTGTCCCAGGTGGGGTTCTTCGGATCTGCGGGGCTCAGCGTGCTGCTTCTCGCGCTGGAGACGGTGTCAGAAGACAGACTGCGAGTGGTCGCGTCTCCGCAGGTACGGCGCCCCATCGAGGTGACCGGGCTCGACGCGACACTCGGGCTGTTCGAAACATTGCACGCCGCGCTGACCTTTGGTGAAACCCCAAGCAGCACTGGCTAACCCGCGATTTCGACATCAGGACCGGAAACCGCGAACACCGCGTATCGACCAGGGTGAGATCGCGCCGAAATCATTGCGTGGTAGCGCGGATCGTGCGCAGTCGTGCCGTGCCCCTGCCGATGACCCGGCGGGGTGAATCCGTATCTTCGCGTGAACCAAGGTTTGTATCGAAGGTTTCGCCGGTTCAAACGCGGGAAAGCCGGGCATGAACCCAGCTCGAAACCGTTGCCCTAGCTAGGAGTTCCGATGTCTACCGACGCAATAGTGCTGTTACGCGACGACCACAAGGCCATCCGCAAGCTTTTCCGCGACTTCAAGAACGCCGGTCCCACTGCTCATGTGACCAAAGGCAAACTGGTCGACAAGATCATCGAAAAGCTGACCGTGCACACCTACCTCGAGAACGAATGCATGTACCCGCAGGTCCGCAAACTGCTGCCCGACCTGAGTGACGACATCCTCGAATCCTACGAAGAACACCATGTTGCCGACGTGCTGGTGATGGAAACTGCTCGGCATGAGTCCCGACGACGAACGGTTCACCGCCAAAGCGACGGTGCTGATCGAGAACGTCGACCATCACATCGATGAAGAAGAAGACGAATGGTTCCCCAAGGTGCGAGAACGGTTGGGGCGCAAGGAACTCCAAGAGATCGGAGAACAGATGATCGAGCTGCGCAAGAAGGCGCCGACCTCCCCGGCGCAGCCGTCGGCACTGAAGAAGACCGTTGACGCGGTGATCTCCTGACACGGCACTCGGGCCTGCCCGATCGACGGGTTTACCTCTCCCGTCCTGAGGTAGTCGGCCGAAGAAATGGCGAAACCGTCGACGAAGGACCTTCGCCCGCGAAGGCGCCGACGTGCTCATTTCTTACCTGAACGAGGACGACGACGCGCCAAGGAGGTCGCCGATCTCGTGACCCAGGCCGGCCGCAAAGCGCAATGCGGCCTATCAGATGACGCACGAGACGCTGGAAGAGATCAGCGACGAGGAATTCGACTACACCCTCCACGTCAACGTCAGCGCCTACTTTCGCCTGGTCAAGGCCGCATTGCCGCACATGCCCGCAGGCGGGTCGATCATCGGCAGCTCTTCGGTCAACTCCGATATGCCCTCGCCGACCCTGGCCCCCTACGCGGCGACCAAGGCCGCCATCGCGAACTTCTCGGCCAGCCTGGCACAGCCGAAAATGCTGTCACCGCTTCGATGAACACTGTTGCCAGCCATAGGATGTGGTGGGCTCCAGGAAATCGAACCTGCGACCCTGGTTCCTTCGGGCAGAGGGGCGGTAGTTGTCGAGCTCGGATCGGGGCAGATCCTAGAGCGAGGCGACGATGGCTACAGCACGGTCGATCTCTTCCTCAGTGTTGTAGTAGTGCGGCGACAAGCGCACGGCCGGGTGGATGCCGCGTTGTTCGGTGTCGAATTGGTTGTGTTCTGCGACGGTTGTACTGACGTTGATCGAGTGTCGGGCAAGCTCAGCGGCGACTTGGGCGGCGCTGCGGCCGGTGACCGTCGCGGTAACCAAGGCACACTGCACCGCGCCGAGGTCGTGCACGCTGATGGTGTCCAACTCGCGCAGGCCATTACGCAGACGGGCACCGAGTTGCTGAGTACGTTGCCCGATCACCTCCAGACCCAGATCGAGCGCTTGGGCGACCGCCGCACCCAGCCCGACCACGTTCATGTAGCTGTTCTCCCAAGTCTCGAATCGCCGCGCCCCCTCAGCCCAGGTGAAGGAGCGGCCGCCATCCCAAGTGGCAGAACGAATTTCGGCAACATGAGGATCGATGCGCGACAGCGCCGCAGTGCGAGCGTAGAGAAAACCGGTGCCACGGGGGCCACGCAGGTATTTACGTCCGGTGCCGGTCAGGAAATCGCAACCGAGTTCGACGACATCGGCGGAGAACTGACCGACCGCCTGTGTCGCATCGAGTAGGTAGAGCACGTCGGCGGCGCTGGCGATTCGACCGACCTCAACTGCGGGATTGACCAGACCTCCACTCGTCGGAACCCAGGTCAGTCCAATCAGTTTGACGCGCTCGTCGATCAAATCGGCTAATGCCGCCGTATCGATCTGCCCGGAGTCGTCGTCGGGAACGACCACGACTTCCGCTCCCTGACGCTGGGCTGCCTGCAAGTACGCGAGCACGTTGCTGCCGTACTCATTGCGGCCGGTGAGAATCCGATCACCAGCGCGCAGCGGGATCGAGTAGAACGCGGCGTTCCACGCATGTGTGGAGTTATCGAACAGCGCAATCTCTGAACTGTCGGCGTTGAGCAGGCGCGCGAGCGCTCGATAGGTACCTGCGATCTGCTCGGCCGATTCCTCAGCCGCCTCGTAGCCACCGATAGACGCCTCCAAGTGGAGGTACTCAGTCATCGCCGCCAACGTCGCGCGCGACAGCAACCCCGCGCCCGCATTGTTCAGGTGGATCCGGTGCGCACACCCAGGTGTATCCGCTCGCAACTGTTGGATATCGGACTCGCGCACGATTCTCCTTTTGGCCCACCGGTTTTCGCGAGCGTACCTGGTCACCGCATTGCTCGCGCACCGGTTTCATAGGTCGGCCCTCGGAGTCGTCATTGACCCGCCGAGGTTTCGCGTAGCACTGCAGGGAGTTTCGGCGTGGACCTGTGGACTCCCGAGGACAGTCAGGTGTCGTCAGAAACCGCGATCCTGGTGATCGATGTGGCACTGGGGACAGACAAGCCGACGGTGCAGCTTGTTGCCGCGGAGATCCTGTGCCGGAACTCGACCCGGCTCAACCCTTGTCAGTCGCTGCATTGGCCGAGTTCGGTTGAAGGAACATGGAATACAGAGTTCAGCGCCCGAACCAAACTGCTGATCGTCGACGCCCTGATCCGAATGACCTTGGGCGGCCCGGCAAACGAATGCGCGTTTCGCGCTGTGGCGGTGCGGCTTTTCGGCATATGGGAGACGGAGAAGGACGATCCGCGCGTACGGGGATGCATCGGCAAGCTACTCAAAGCGCTCATTCCACGGCTGGAGACCCTCGGATACAGCGTCTTCACGCAGGGCAACCGACAAGTCACCCTCCAGCACGTACGTGAAGCCGCCGACAGCGCGGCCACCAAACCCGATGGCTTTCTCGATCATCTCTCCACAAACTTCGCCGACCAACTCCGTGCGTGGAGGCCAACGCATGACATCCAAAGTGCACCTCATCCAACTGGCGAAAACCGGCAGCCTAGCCCGCACTGACACCTGGGCTCTACCACGCAACAGTGATCGCGCGGATCAACCCGAGCGGTCCTGCCCAAAGCGCGCACATCAGCCGGATGCCCATCGTGGCGAGATCACCTTCGGTCGCGAAATCGGTCCAGGCCCGTTGCATTTCATCTTCCAGTAGTCCCCACAGAGAGCGTACTGTCTACAGTGTAGGTCTACACCAGAAAACGCAGTGCTACTCCGACGCAGCAGCATCGACACGAACGGATGTGAACCGCATGGGTACCTATCTGGACTCCCCCAACCTTCCCTTCAGCCTGCACTTCGCCACCGCCGAATCGCCCGCCGTGGCCGCAGCCGCCCGAGACTGGATCTCCCGCGGTCAGATCTTCACAGTCACCCTCACCGACGGCTCCGATACCACCGAAAACCGTTATCTGCTGATGAATTTCGGCGCAGTCTCCTGCCTGACCCTGCACAACACCGACGTCCGTAACAGCACTGGTGATCAGCGGATCACCTACGGCGCTTCCCTCACCAAGAGCGGCGACCTCGACGTCGAAACCCAAGCCCTATCGGCCCACATCAGCTGACAATCACCGACATTCACCTATGTAGGCAGCATCGTTTGTGAAGCCCGCCACGACAGTTTGCGGGTGACCGCGATGAACACCACCGAGACGATCACAGTGACGAGGGCGGCTCCGACGATCCGGAAGCCCTCGAGGTTTGCGCCGAGATGTCGATTCGGCGGCGCGCCAGACGGCGGTCAGTAGTAGTGACGCTGTATCCGATCATGCCTAGCCGCCGCGCGACGTCGCTGATGCTGCCCACGTGCCCGTAGTGGGGGTTGACCGCCTCCCCGGCAGAGGCTCATCCAATGCGCTCATGTCACAAACCCTTTCGCGCTCTGCTTCCGGCAGACACCAGCAAGCACCTTCAGCCGCACAGCGTTGCGCGGCACTCTGGCCGCCGAAGAACCGAGCTTTCGTATCGTCGAGGACTGCCCTCAGCGGACGGCGTCCACCATCCCCCATCCGGGCGAGGTGCTGCAGGTCATCGAGGGCATTTGCCGCGTCCTACCGCGCCGCAAACGAGCAGATCGGTGACACATACGATGAAAAACGGTGACAGATGCCGTGATCAGAACCTCGGCTCGGCGAGCTCAACCGATGCGGTCAGCGACAGCCGCGGTGGTCAGTCACGCCCCGCTTGTGCGGGTTAGTCCTGTGGCCGCATCAGCTCCCGCCGCACACTCGCCGCCCAGACGTAAGCCCTGGCAACGTGCTCATTTCCCTGAATGCCAAGCTGAGCGTTCAGCGGCGGTCACGTGGAGTCACCGCTGGGCGCAGGGCGCCCACTGCGAGCCAGGAGTGGCTTCGGACCATCGCCGTCTCTGCCGAAAATTGCCGACGCCGGAAGCAATATCCTACCTATTTCAGAAAATGTAATGCGAAAATCGGCAATACATGTATTGCGGCACGCACTCCCGTAGTAATCGACACCGAAGAGGCGTAGGCTGAATTTGCTGCTCCAGCCTCGGCGACATCATAATTCGCCACCACTGCTGGCAGATGAGTCAAAGCATGGATGAATATTCGCAGATGTCAGTGCTTCATTACCGGCCGCTGAGACGTTTTCACGAGATGATGACCGCCCGATGCGGTCGTCCGTAACCGCCTCGGCAGCAACGGATTATACATGACAGCCCGAACACGGCGACCACTACGTCCACTGCAGAGTTCCACTCTTCACCTCCGCTGACCAAGACGGCGAAGTAATTGACTTGTCGATCAATAGACGAGCCGGTGAATGCGCCGCGACGCGCTGGGCATTCGTTTTACTTCATACCGAAGCGGACGATCGATAGAGCGCGCCACCATAGCCGATTCCATCATGTCGGCCGCAGCGCACAGCAATATAGGAGCATTATCATGACCAGAACTCTCAGCACACGGACCCGCATCGCAGCATTATTCGGCGGTCTCGTCCTGACTACCAGTGCCATGATCGCCGCGGCGCCACCCGCGTTCGCCGCCTGTACCGCAATCAACGGTGCCAACGGCGCCCCTGGCACGGCCTCCCAGCCTGCCGGTGGCAGCGGCGGCAACGGCAGCCCGGGCACCGCGAACTGTCCAGGGGGCAGCGGCGGCAACGGCGGTATCGGCTTCGGCGGCGGAGCCGGTGGTGCGGGCGGCAACGGCGGCAGCGGCGGGCTCGGCGTGATGGGTAGCGGCGGACTCGGCGGCAACGGCGGACTC
>NZ_BDAY01000113.1 GCF_001612685.1 Nocardia altamirensis NBRC 108246 | reverse complement strand
GGCGCCGCCCGCGCCGCGGGTCGGCGCCGTGCGCGAGGTGGCCAAGTTGACCGGCGCGCATTCGCTGAACCGCACCGACAAGCGCTGGCAGGTGGACGGCACCGACCTCGGCATCATGTGGGAGAGCGCGCCCGGTGAGATCGCGACCGTCTTCGGCGACACCGTCGGCCGCGGATTTCATCCGCCTGGTGGCATGGGGATGGATTGGCGCAGCAATGTTTTGGCGTTCAGCACCGATCGGGAGCTCGCCGACGGCGTCACCTACGACCGGATGGTCACCGACGACCGGTGTCATGCCGCGGAGGTGCTGTCCAGCCGCAAGCTCGACAATGTGGAGCTCACCACGATCCCGACCTCCGGGTTCGCGCTCGGCGATCGGCAGTATCTGAGCTACACCTCGGTGCGCACCTGGCACAGCCTGCCCGGCACGTTCTTCACCAACTACGGCGGCATCGCCTACTCCGACGATCACGGGCAGACCTGGACCAAGGATCCGTATGCGCGCTGGGACAACATCTTCGGGCTCGCGAATTTTCAGGTGAGCGCGATGGTTCCGCAGGGCGACTACGTCTACATGTTCGGCACACCCAACACCAGGCTCGGCGCGGTCGGGCTGGCGCGGGTGCCGAAGGACGAGGTGCTCAACACCACCGCCTATCAGTACTGGCGCGACGGAAGTTGGACGCCGGTCGGCGGATTCAGCGCCGCGACCCCCGTGGTCGACGGCCCGGCCGGTGAGTTGTCCGTGCGCTACGACGCGGCCAGAAATGTCTGGCAGATGAGCTATCTCGACACGGCCAAGGCGGCCATCGTTGTCCGCGAGGCGGATTCACCGCAGGGGGCGTGGTCGGCGAGTACCCCGACGACGACAGTGCGCGACTATCCGGAACTGTACGGAGGATTCATTCATCCGTGGTCGTCCGGCAACGACCTCTACTACACGATCTCGACATGGAGCGACTACAACGTTTACTTGATGCACGCCGTGCTCGAGTAAGGTCCTAGCTCCTAGGTCAGGCGGACCTCGGCGATGGCGCGGCCGAAGAGCTTGCGGCCCTCCGAGGTACCGCTGAGCACCACGGTCGCGGTGCGGGTGCTCGGATCGAGCGACTTGATCTTGCCGGTGAAGTCGACCGAGCTCGCCTCGGTCGCGGCGACCGGGACGAAGCCTGCAAAGCGCACGCTGAACTTCGCGATGGCGGTCGGATCGCCGAGCCACGAGGTGAGATAGCCGCCGGCCAGGCCCATGGTCAGCATGCCGTGCGCCACCACCGTCGGCAGACCGACCAGCTGCGCGGCGTGCTCGCTGAAGTGGATCGGGTTGGCATCGCCGGACACGCCCGCGTAATTGGCGAGATCGCCGCGGGCCAGCCGGAAGGCAGCGGGCGGGAGCTGGTCGCCGACGGACAGCTGGTCGAACGCGGGCAGGGTGTGCACCGGTGCGCTCTCGTAGCCCGCCGCCGGCGCGGGTAGCTCGCCGATGCCGAGCGGAATCAGCGCGGAGTTGTCGTCGAGTCCGTCGGCTTCCGTGGGGAATTCGACCACCTCGCCGTGCATCATGATGTTGTCCACCACGGCGGCGAGGTTCGGGTCCACGTCGGCGCCGCGGCGGGCAACGATGGTGGTCGAGCCGATCAGCGTCAGCTCGCCGTGCTGGTTGACCAGGGCGGAGCGCACCACCACGAAATCGTTGTCGCCGAACTGACGGATCGACTCGATCAGGATCTCGCTGGTCAGTTTGTCGCCGGCGAGGATCGGCCGATAGGCCTGGAACACCTGGTCGGTCTGCAGGAGCTGGGAGAGGTCGTACTGGGTGAGCACCGATTCGAGCAGCGATCGAGTGCCTGCCGAGCCGATCACCGACGCGAACGTGGGCGGCGCGATGACACCGTCGTGACCGAGCTTGCCCGCGTCGACTTCCTGCTGGTGCGCAAGGTGGTGGTTCTGCACCGCGCGCGCGAACTCGCGGATCTTCTCGCGACCGACCTCATAGTGGTCCCGAACGCGGTACCGCTGTCCAGCCAGTGATTCTGTCTGCGTTACGCCATCGGTTTCGAGCGTCATCGTCTGTTCCGTGCCCATGATGCGGGCCACGCTAACAACTAATAGGACCGATGACCAGGAGACTGTGAGCAGCGCTACCGTTTATCGATGCGGAATTGCTGTCGAATTTGCCTTTTCGTCACTTGAAATCTCATGCGCCGCGGCACCACGTCCGAAATGCGACGATCGGGTTTAGCTACCCTTAAATGAGATGAAGCCCGGCGGTTGCCCGCGCGCGAATTCCATGCGCGCGGACCCCGCTCGAACCATCAGCGATTATCGAACCATGTATCGCTACGGTGTGCTCGTCGGCGGATCGCAGACTTTCCAGCCCTTGTCGGTGTTCTGCAGATCGAACGTCCGCGCCGAGCGTTTCGCCGGATCGGCCTCGGTGTAGACGGTCGCCTGCGCGATCGCGGTGTTGTCGGTGATGCGGATGGCGTCGACGCCGTCCACCACCGGAACGGACCGGCGATCCATCGACAGCTGGTGCACGCCGGCGAACTGATCCGCCGGAATGCCCTGATAGAAATCGTGCAATGGGCCACAGGTCGTCGAGCGCAACGTGTTCAGATCACCGGTCTTGAGCGCCTGTGTGTAATCGGTGATCGCGGCGCGGACCTTCGCCTCCGGCGAACTGTCCTTCGCGTTCGTGACGAAGGCCACGATCACGCCGATCAACACGACCACCAGCACCGCGGCGCCGGCCACCATGAGCAGCACCCGCTTGGACCGTCCGCCGTCCGCAGACCTGCTGACCGCGTCGACCGGCGCCTGCGCGGCAGGCTCGATCCGTTGCGGCGGCGCGATCGTCCGAGGTTGCGGCGGGCGCGGCTGCAACGGCTGCACCGGCGTCGTCGGCTGCACATCGGCAGGCGAATGCGCCGAGCCGGGTCGCGCCTGCTGCGGCGGCATCGGCTGCTCGACCGGCCCACCCGGTGCCGGTGCCGAAGGTCCATGCGCACCAGGCTGTTTCGGTCCCGGCGCAGGTCGCGGCGTGCTCGGCGGCTTCGTGATCGGCACCCGCCCCGCCCCCGGCGCGACCCGATCGGTACCCGGCGCCTTCGGCGCCCCCGCTGGCCGCTGCACCGGCAGCGCCACCGTCTTGGCCTCGTCCGGCTTGATGACCGGCATCGCGACGGTCACATCCTCGGCCCCCGCCGGGGCCTGCCCCGCAGGCGCACCGGTCTGCATCTTGACCGTGTCCGCCTCCGGGGTGGCATCGGCCACTGGCGGCTCCGGCCGCTGCACCCGAATCACCGTCGTCGGCGCATCCCCGTCCGCGACAGCATCTTTCGGTGCCGGTGCCGCCGGAGCGTCACTCGGCGCACCACCCTGCGCCGCGTTGGCGGCAGCGCCACCGAACCAAGGACTGCGCTTCGACGGTGCACTGCCCGGCTGAGTAGCCGACCCGGTGCCACCGGATGTCGTGGCATCGCCCTGCGTGGGGCTGCTTGCCGTAGTCGCCGACCCCGTGCCGGCGGATGGTGTGGCATCGCCCTGCGTGGGGCTGCTCGGCGTCGTCGTGCTGGTGCCGCCGGATGTCGTTGTGCCGCCTTGCGCAGGACTGCTCGGCTGCGTTCCGGGGGCTGCCGCGCCGCGAACGGGACTGTCGGGCTTGGTTGTCGAGCCCGCCGCGTCGCCTTGCGCCGAGCCGCCCGGTTGAGCCGCAGGCCCTGTTCCGCTTGGTGTTTCGTCACCCTTGGTTACCGGGCTCGATCCGCCTGGTGACGCGGACCCTGGCGCGCCATCGCCGCGAGTTGGGTCGCCCGGCTGGACTGCCGGGCTCGCCGAGCTGGCTGCTGCGGCGCCGCCTTGGGCCGGGCTGTTCAGCTGGGTGTCAGCCGCTTTCGCGCCGGGCGTCGATGATGCTGCTTGGCCGGATGCAGTGCTTGCGCTGGCCGCCTCGGACTGACCTTGATCGCCTCGCTTGATCGCCTCGGTCGCCGCTTCGGATCCGGCTGCCCCGCTGCGGGTTCCGCCTGCCGAGGCCTCGGTTGTTGCGGTAGCGCCCTTGGCCGGGCTGTTCGGCTGGGCGCCAGCACCTTCCGGGCTCGACTTCGTCGGGGTGTCCGGTCGTGCCGCGGCCGTACCGGCGGCAGCAGCAGCGGTGGTACCGGCCTGAGTGGGGTTGCTCTGTTGCGCCGCTGTGGCTTTCGCGCCCGGTGCCGCATGGTCGGCAGTTCCCGGAGCGCTGCCACCTGCGGCGGATCCGGGCCGGACTTCATCGCTTCGTTTGATCGCCTCGGTGGAGGCTTCGGCTTCGGCTGCTTCGCCGGCGGTGCCGCTGGATGCCGCGCTGCTCGCTGCGGCCGCACTGGACTGCGTTGTCTGGCCCGCGGTTTCCGCGACCGATCCCGGCGTGCTCCGATCCTTGTGCTGGAGTCCAGCGGTCTCGGATGCTGCGGCCTTGTTTGCCGCCCCGCCCTCGGCGATGTCGGCGGCGACTCCGCCGGAAGGCTTACCTTGTTGCGCCGCTGCGGTTTCCGCACCCTGTGACGGTGCCTGGGCCGAGCTCGGGCCAGGACGGCTTTGGTCCGCAGTTGCGGCTGTCGAGCCCGCAGTGGTTCCTGGGTTTCGATTCGGCGCGGAGTGCGACGCGGCTGCGCTGGCTCCACCCGCATTCGGTGCACCGGTCGGCGGTGTGCCGCTCGGCGCCTGTTGGCCGGACGCTGTGCCCGGGCTGCTCGGCCGAGACGTGGCTGCCGACGATGCCGCAGTGGCGTCGGTTCCACCGGCATTCGGTGCACCGGTCGGGGTCGCGCTGCTCGGTGTCTGCTGGCCGGAGGTGGTGCCGGACGGCGCGGCAGCGGCCGTCTCAGCGGCGCCGGAGCTGGCCGGGCCGTTGGTGGCAGCGGCCGAATCCTGCTGTCCGGCGGCGCGATCTCGTTGGTCGGCCGATGTGCCATGAGGGGCAGGTGTTGTCGCAGAGGTCGACGCGGCCGGGCCACCTGGCGTGGTAGGGGCCGAAGAACCCGGAGCGGACGTCTTCGCGCCGTCGGTGGGCGCGGACGGGCTCGACGCCGAGGCGGAGATCGGGCGGGTCGGCGCGGCCGAGGGGGTTGCGGCCGAGCCGGAGGCGGTGTCTTGGCGTGCGTCGGTTCCCGCCGGGGACGCCGGGGTGGCGCTCTCCCGCGCCGGGTTCTTGTCGTCTTTCGGGTCGGACACGCACTACCCCTCGCTCGGGCGGAACATTTGAACTCGACGGCCAGCCTAACGGGCACGCGTGCACGAAGGCCGACTTCAGGGCACCCATAGCGGGAATCGAATACGAAGGTTCGCGGATTGTGTGCCGTCGGCGCACGAATGGCGTGAATCTGGAGGCACGACCGACCGGCAATTCGGGCATCGGTGCACAATGAAGCCCATGACCTCGTTCGGTGATCTGCTCGGCCCGCAACCGGTACTCCTCCCCGAAATCTCCGACGCGGAAGACGCGTTGCTCGACAAGGCCGACCCGGTGCGGGTCGCGGCCGACCATCCTGCCGCGTCGATCGCATGGGCCCAGCTGGCCGAAGACGCGCTGACCAGGGCCGAAGCCCAGGATGAGCCGATCAATCACGATGTCGTCGCGGCCTATGCGTTCGCCCGCACCGGCTACCACCGTGGCCTCGACCTGCTGCGCCGCAACGGCTGGAAGGGCTTCGGCCCGGTGCCGTGGAGCCACGAACCCAATCGTGGTTTCCTGCGCAGCGTCGGCGCGCTGGCCCGCGCGGCGAAGATCATCGGCGAGACCGAGGAGTACGCGCGCTGCCTCGACTTGCTGGAGGACTGCGATCCGCGGGCCGCCACCGAGCTCGGCCTCGACTGAGCCGTCGTCATTGATTGATCTCAAGCCCCGTGTTGATGTCGCCAAGGCGAGCAGCATGGATCAGCTGCGCTCCGCGTGGTCGCGGCTGCGCCTTTCCGCGTTGCCGATCGTGCAATGTGCGGTCGGCGCGGCGCTAGCCTGGTTCATCGCGCGCGATATCGTCGGCCACCCGCAGCCGTTCTTTGCGCCGACCGCTGCGGTGGTATCGATCGGCATCTCGTTCGGCGCGCGGCTGCGCCGTTCGGTGGAGCTGGTGGTCGGTGTCGCCGTCGGCATCGGCATCGGCGACCTGTTCATCACCAGGGCCGGCACCGGTGTCTGGCAGATCGCGCTGGTGGTCGCGGTCGCCATGGCGGCGGCGGTCTTCCTGGACGGCGGGTCGATCATCACCATGCAGGCGGCCGGTTCCGCCGTGCTCGTCGCGACCTTGCTGCCGCCGTCGGCGGGCGGCGGTTTCTCCCGCATGATCGATGCCCTGGTCGGCGGGCTGGTGGGAGTCGTTGTGGTGGCGGCGATTCCACTGCACCCGGTGCGCAGAGCCAGGGAGCAGGCCGCGGAAATCCTTGCGGTGATGAGCAAATCGCTCACCGAATGCGCCGACGGCCTGCTCGAACAGGACCCGGACAAGGTGCGGGCCGCGCTGGCGGCGGTGCGGGCGACGCAACCGCAGATCGATACGCTGCGCGCCACGCTGGAGGGCGGCAGGGAGATCAGCCGAATCTCCCCGCTGTACTGGAATTCTCGCGCCAGGCTCGAACGCATCAAGGCCACCGCCGACCCGCTCGACAACGCGGTCCGCAACGTGCGGGTGCTGTTGCGTCGCTCGCTCACGCTGGTCCAGGACGACGAGATTCTCGACCCGCGCCTGATCGACGAGGTCGAAAGACTAGGCCAGTCCGTCGAAGTCCTGCGCAGGATGATGCTCGCCGATCCCGACGAGCAGCCCGACCAGGCCGAAGCGGCCAGGGTGTTGCGCACGGTCGCCAAGGGCGCCAGGCCGGAATTGGTTGAGGGTTCCGGACTTTCGGCGCACGTGGTGTTCGCGCAGGTGCGCTCGATCGTGGTCGATTTGATGCAGGTGTGTGGCATGAAACGCATCTCTGCCATCGCGCTGCTCCCGCCGACGGTACCCAAACCGTTTGTCACCCCCGAGGACTGAGCGTCACCACGGGTAGCGACGGCCTTCATTGAGGACTACTCAGCGGATCACGGACTTCCGCGCTGCGTGCGAGTGCTCGCGCCGCGCGGTGCGGAGCCCGGTGATGATCTTTTGGGGTAGTCGGCTACTCGTGTCCCGGTCGGCCCGACGCCATAACTTGTAGCAGTGACCGCGATGACGAGGGGTGTCGCGGTCGATCACTTCGCATACACGCGAACTGCCCCGCCGGCCATGGGTGTGGTGGCCGGTCGGGTTGGGGCAGGTTGCCGCTGCGGAGAGCAGGGCCGCCCGGTCAACGAGGTCCCGATCGGGCGGCCACTGTGCTGTTGCCTGGGTAGGTCCGAACGCTGTCGCCTGGCTAGGTCCAGAACCGGGTCAGATAGCTGCCGTAGCGCGACCAGTCCGCGTCGACCCCGGACAGCTCGTACAACGAATACACCGCGTCGAAGAACACCTGATTGATCGCGGGCGTGAACAGCAAAGCGAACACCAGCAGCATGCCGAACGGCTTGAACTGATCGAGCGAACGCCGGGTCTGACAGCTCAGCGACGGCTCGAGGATGCCGTATCCGTCCAACCCTGGCAGCGGAATCAGGTTCAGCAGCGTCGCGGTGATCTGCAGGAACGCCAGGAAACTCAACCCGAACCACAGCGCGGGATGCGAACTCGCACTACCGAATACCCCGACGATCACCAGCAGCAGCACCGCACAGACCGCGTTCACCGCAGGCCCGGCGCCACTGATGATCCGCTGCATGCGCGGCGACACATTGTGCGTGTGCACGTACACCGCACCACCGGGCAGGCCGATCCCGCCCAGCGCGATGAACACCATCGGCAGCACGATCGACAGCAGCGGATGGCTGTACTTCAACGGGTTCAGCGTGAGGTATCCGCGCAGCTCGACTTCGCGATCACCGGCTCGCCACGCGGCGTACGCGTGCGCGAATTCGTGCAGGCACAGCGTGATGATCCAGCCGAACACCACGAGCACGAACACGCCGACCTTCGCGCGGGTCGAGTCGAGATCGGCGTCCCAGGCCAGTGCACCGCCGACGATCGTGATGAGGACGACGAGCAGGAAGACCGGGCTCGGCCGCACCGCCCGTGCGCGGCGGTCCGCGGAAAACGGTGTCGTCATCGGACCAGCAGCCATGGTTCGTGATGCCGGTAGAAGCTCGAGCGTGGCACCGTCCGGTCGCTGCTGATGCCGTCGCGCGTCACCACCGCGCCCGGCGTGCCGAGCTGCGCGGCGCGCCCTTCGACCCAGCGGCGCTTGCGCATGCCCTTCTGAATGGTCGCCCGCACTCCGGGTTGGTGCAGGGTCGGCGACACCAGCATCGCGGTCACCTTCCCCGAGAACAGTTGCACGTCGTCCACGTAGGCCTCCCCCTCCAGCTTTTCCGCATCTTTCCCGGTGATCCTGGCACGCCCGACCAGCACGTGCCCAGTGTCGTCGCGGATGAGCGGCACCTCGGTCGCCCGGCCGTCGATGGCCCGCTTGGCGGCGGCGTTGCCGGTCGCGATCTGATACGCGCGGGAGGCATAGGTCTTGTCGACCGGCACGTAACCGATCTCCACATGCAGCCGTTCGGTGCGCATCAGGTGCGTCAGCACCGCGGCGAGCGCGGCGTCCTCGCCGAGCACGATCAGCCGGGGCAGGCTGTCGGCGGCGAGCACCGGAAGCAGCTCGTCGATCAGGGTGGTGTCGGGGATGGCGGTCGTTGAGCTGGTCGGCAGCGCGGCGAGGGCGATCGGTACCGGTGCGCCGTCGCAACGGAGAACATGGGTACTCAAACTGCCGTACACCCTCCTAGGTCCGAGCCGACATCCGTCGGTCCCTGCCGTAACTCCCGGCGAGCCCTGCCCGGCTCACCGGCTGCAACCTTAGCCCTGCCCGGCCGAAGGTCACATGGTTGTCGAGCCCTGCGGCGTGAGCGTCAAGCCCGGAGGCGGCAGCGCAGCGTAACCACGCAGGGCTGGGGAACGCCGCTAATTAGCCTACGCAGAGATCCGGTCCGCCGCCGGTGTCGACGCGTCTACTAGACTGTGCTCCCGGCCACCGCCTCGATACGGCAGGTAGCTGCAACACTGGTGTTTACCGCCCCGCCGGCTCCGCCCGGCTGCCATCTCCAGGGTGTTGCACGTCGAACCGTAGGAGATACGACCATGCCGGCAATCGTCCTGATCGGCGCCCAGTGGGGCGACGAGGGTAAGGGCAAAGCAACCGATCTACTCGGTGGCCGGGTGCAATGGGTGGTCCGATACCAGGGTGGCAACAACGCGGGCCACACCGTGGTGCTGCCCAACGGCGACAATTTCGCGCTGCACCTGATCCCCTCCGGCATCCTCACCCCTGGCGTGACGAACGTCATCGGCAACGGTGTCGTGATCGATCCCGGTGTGCTGCTCGACGAGCTGGCCGGATTGGAGCAACGCGGTGTCGACACCTCCGGCCTGCTGCTCTCCGCCGACGCGCACCTGATCATGCCGTACCACGTCGCCATCGATAAGGTCACCGAACGCTTCCTCGGCAACAACAAGATCGGCACCACCGGCCGCGGCATCGGCCCCTGCTACCAGGACAAGGTCGCCCGGGTCGGGGTGCGCGTCGCCGACGTGCTCGACGAGAAGATCCTCACCCAGAAGGTCGAGGCCGCGCTGGAGTTCAAGAACCAGGTGCTCGTCAAGATCTACAACCGCCGCGCGCTCGACCCGCAGCAGGTGGTCGACGAGGTGCTCGCGCAGGCGGAGGGCTTCAAGCACCGCATCGCCGACACCAGGCTGAAGCTGAACGTTGCGCTGGAGAACGGCGAGACGGTGCTGCTCGAGGGTTCGCAGGGCACGCTGCTCGACGTGGACCACGGCACCTACCCGTACGTTACGTCGTCCAACCCGACCTCGGGTGGCGCGGCGGTCGGCGCAGGCGTCGGACCCAACAAGATCAACGCGGTGCTCGGCATCCTCAAGTGCTACACCACTCGCGTCGGCTCGGGCCCGTTCCCGACCGAGCTGTTCGACGAATTCGGCAGCTACCTGGCCAAGACCGGCGGCGAGGTCGGCGTCACCACCGGAAGGGCGCGGCGCTGCGGCTGGTTCGACGCGGTCATCGCCCGCTACGCGACCAGGGTCAACGGCATCACCGACTACTTCCTCACCAAGCTCGACGTGCTGTCCAGCCTGGAGACGGTGCCGATCTGCGTGGCCTACGACGTCGACGGCGAGCGGGTCGAGCAGATGCCGACCACGCAGACCGAGTTCCATCACGCGAAGCCGATCTACGAAGAGATGCCTGGCTGGTGGGAGGACATCTCCGGTGCCCGCACCTTCGAGGAGCTGCCCGCGAACGCCCAGGCGTACGTGTTGCGCCTGGAAGAGCTCTCCGGCGCCCGCATCTCCTGCATCGGCGTCGGGCCTGGCCGCGATCAGACCATCGTGCGGCACGACGTCCTCGCGCTGTAGGGCTGACGGGGAGGCGCTGTAGGGCCTGACGGGGAGCCGTCCCCGGCAGGAGCGGCCGTCCCGATCTCGCGTGTGGCCGGAAAGTTATCCGGGGGCTGAATGATTGTCGCCGTTCATCGTTCGAGACCTTCGATCATGATCGAGGACGAACTACAGTAAGAGTTATGGCTCGGAACTGGCCGATGATCGAGCGTGAGACCGAGTTCGAGGCGATCCGCGCGGCCCTCACCGGCAAGGAACATGTCGGCGCGGTACTGACCGGCGATGCCGGTGTCGGGAAAACGACGCTGGCTAGACAGGCAACCGCCGCCGTCGGCGGCAATATCCGCTGGGTGGCTGGCACCGAGTCGGCGCGCAGCATCCCGCTCGGCGTCTTCGCGCACATGGTCGGCGTCTATACGGCGCACGATCCGGTGACGTTCATGTCCGCGGCGCGCGAAGCGCTGCTCGCGGAGGGACACACCATCATCGGTGTCGACGACGCGCATCTGCTCGACCAGTTGTCGGCGACGCTGCTGCTGCAGCTGGCCATCGACAAGGCGGCGCACATCGTGGCCACCGTGCGCAGCGGCGTCCAGGTGCCCGACGCGGTCACCTCGCTGTGGAAAGACGGCCACCTGCTGCGCATCGACCTCAATCCGTTCAGTCAGCGGCAAAGCGTCGACCTGGTCGAGTCGATGCTCGGCGGCCAGCTCGAGGGCTTCACTGCCAATCTGATGTGGGAGTCCTCCGGCGGAAACGCGCTGTTCCTGCGGCATTTGGTGGAGGGCGCGCTGGAGGCGGGCTCGCTGCGCCAGGTCAACGGCGTGTGGCAGCTGCGCGGGCGGGCCGCGGTGACCTCGGAACTGGCTGCGCTGCTGGAAGATCGGGTCGAGCAGCTGCCGGACGAGGTGCTGCGGGTGCTGGAGCTGCTCACCTTCTGCGAGCCGATCGACCTGGACGTGCTGTCCGAACTGGCGGGCGAGGAGGCGGTGGAGGCCGCCGAAACCCGTGGCCTCATCCGGGTTGTCGAGAATTCGCACCAGCTGATCGTGCGCTACAACCATCCGCTCTTCGGCGAGGTGATCCGGCGCAGGCTCGGCATCGCCTCGGCTCGTCGGCTGCGCGGCAGGTTGTACTCCTCGCTCAAGGAGCGGCCGATCAACTCAGCGCCGGATCGGATCCGGCTGGCCGAATTAGCTTTGGACAGTGACAAATCCGCCGATCTCGAGCTGTTCGAGGCGGCCGCGGAAGACGCCATCGGGCTGGCGAACCTGCCGCTCGGTGAGCGCTTCGCCAGGGCAGCGGTGGAACGCCGCGGCGGCGTGGAATCCGCCGATCTGCTGGCGCGGGCACTGCTGTGGCAAGGGCATCGGATCGAGGCCGAGCGCACGCTGGCCAGCTTCGACCCCGACAAGCTCAACGAGGTGCAGGTGGCCCGCTGGGGCAGCACCAGGGTGGCAAACCTGTTGTGGGCCATGGGTGATGCCGATCGCGCCGACGAAGTGCTCACGCTGGTCCGCGGCAAGGTGCGGCATCCGAAGATCGTGGCGATCCTCGACGGGCTCGCCTCCGCGACCGCGGTCAACGAGAATCGGATCGATGCGGCGATCGCCGAGGCCGAGAAGGCGATGGCGGTGAAAGACGCACCGCCGTGGGCGATCTGGTGGGCGTCGTTCGGCGGTGGACTCGCGTTGACGTTGATGGGCAAGGGTACGGCGGCGTTGGAGTACGCGGCACGCGGGCACGAGATCGAGAGCGAGATCGACGGGCTCAACCGGTTCATGTCGACGCATGCCGAGGTGCTCGCGCTGATCTTCACCGGCGATCTCGAGGCGGCAAGGCGCTGTGCCGCAGCATATTTCGGCTATTCCGCGCCCGGTCAGTATCTGGCGTGGGGGATGTCGAAGATCCTGCAGGGCACCGTCGATGTGGCGCAGGGGCACTTCCTGGACGGTATCGAGAATCTGGAGCAGGCGCTGGCTGCGCTGGCCACCGAAGGCGCGGCGGCGTGGATGTTCCCTGCGCGAATCCGATTGGCCGAGGCCTATTCGGCACTCGGTCGCGCGACCGAGGCGGCCGAGGCCATCGGAGAGGCTACCGCGCGCGGCGGCAGGCACAGCGCGGTCTACGTGCCGCAACTCGAGATCGCCCGCGCCTGGCATGCCGCCGCCGAGGGCACGGTCACCCCGGCCATCCGCCTTGCGATGAGCGCGGCCGACGCGGCGGCCCGCTCGAACCAGCACGCGATCGAGGCCATGGCGCTGCATGCCGCCGCCCGCTTCGGCGACCATTCCGCAGCAGGCAGGCTCGCCGATCTCGCGGCCAGGGTGGACGGCAGGCTGGTGCAGGCCCAGGCTAGGCACGCGGTCGCGGTCGCGGCGCACGACGGACCTGGACTCGATGCCGCCGCAGCCGAATTCGAGCGGATCGGCGCGCTGCTTTCGGCCGCGGATGCGGCCGCCCAGGCGGCGTCCGCGCACGAGCGGGCGGGCGATCGCCGCCGCCTGCTCGAATCGGCCGCCTCGGCCAACCGGCTCGCCGCCGCGTGCGGCGGTGCGAGCACACCCGCACTACGGCAGGCCGCCCAGCCGCTGCCGTTGACCGCAAGGGAACGCGAGATCGCCAATCTCGTTGCCGCGGGCCTGTCCAACCGCCAGATCGCCGACCGTCTCACCGTCTCGGTGCGCACCGTCGAGGGCCACCTCTACCGCGCCTGCATCAAGATGGACGTCACCGACCGAGAGTCGTTGGGCGCCTTGATGCGTGGTGAATCCGCGCCCGGCTGACCTCGCTATGCCGTGCGGACCCAGATCCGCACCCTTTCCGTGCATCCGCACTGCTTCTGGCGCCCCGCAGTGGGTGCGGATTCGCAGAAAGGGTGCGGACTTCGGCGGAGTGCACGGAGTGGGCATGTCCCACCCTCCGTCGTTGTCTACGAAGCCGACCTGAGCGCGCGCCTACCGATTGTGCGGCCGGCCCCCGTCCTGCCGAATCCGCCGCAGGTATTGCCCGGAGTAGCGACGAAGGACTACCCGGACTGCTCAGCGGGACCACGCCTCGGCACACCTTTGTCGAGTAACACGCCGAATCGGAAATTCGATATGCCATCGCGACGTTCGTTCGAAACCGCCGTTGCCGCCATCTGGAATGGGTAGGTTTGCGATTCGGACGGCGCGGAGCTGCCCCCGATATCGGAGGATACCTGACGGGCGAGACCGCCTGTTACCGTCCATGATCCAGCCCGAATCCTGTGCACACCGCGACTCGACACGGTGAATTGAGCGAGTGGGGAGCGCGTGTGTGCAGTTACTGCGGAAGGTCGATAATTGTCCAGAAAGAAGTTGAGCAGCGTACTCGTCGGCGCAGGCGTGCTTGCCGCCATGATCGGCCTCAGCGCACCCGCCTCGGCCAGTGAGTACCGGAGTTTCGACCTACCGCTGCTGACCACGGGCGCCGACGGGCTCGGTTGTGCAGGCGACGTCTGGGGAATTGGTCAGAGTTATCCCCAGGGCGATGTGCCAGGCCAGGTCAGCCTGCAGTTGAAGGGCTGGCTGAAAGTATTCGGCGTGCCTGCACCGTGGTGCGAGTTGACGCCGACGGTGCACTGGCGAAACTTCACCACCGGCGAATCGGGCGCGGTGCCCGTCCGTTTGGGTAATTGGCAGCCGTTCTTCTGGGTGGCGCCGAAAGTCGGGAACATCGACCACCTCTACACGGGAGCGGGTGACGTCGAGATTTCCATCACCACCAATTACCCGCACTCACCGAGCGTTACCAGGGTCACGGTTTACTGACGCCAGCGCCGGTGGAGCTTCTTCTTATGTCCTGGTGAGGAATTCACCGACGACAGGAGCGAGAAGCTCCACCTTCGGGTTATGGCTGAGTTTCGGGATTTCCTGGAATTCGGCATCGGTGAGAACGGCCGCGATCGCCCTGGCGCCGGTCCGAAGCAAGGGAATGCTCTTGGCGCCCGCAATGACCAAGGTCTCGGCCTTGACCCCGGCCCAGTCCTCGGTGCGCAGCGGTTCGCCGCGCATGAACTCGTGCATCACGGCCCAGTCGTGCGGCGTCGAGTTGGCGGTGGCGAGCAGGTTCTTCCAGAACGGGGTGAACCGGATGACGGCGACCATCGCGCGCGGCATGCCCATGGCGTTGGTCATATAGAAGCGCACGGTGTCGGCGCGGCGGTCGGCGGCGACCAGTTCGTGCAGGGTCGTGTGCAGGCCGGGATCGGGGACGAAGTGTTCACGGTTCACCACGAACGGCGGCTCGAAGGCGACCACCTTGGTGATGCCTGGCACGCGGCCCGAACCTGCCGCGCGCAGCACGAGACCCGCACCGGACGAAATGCCGTACAGCGCCGCAGATCCGCCCACCGACTCGACCAGCGCGGTGATGTCGTCGATTTCGTGCTCGACGTCGTAGTCGCCCGGTGTGTCCGTGCTGTCACCACGTCCGCGGCGGTCATAGGTGAGGACAGTGAGGTCGTACTCGCGGTGCAGCGCATCCGCGAGCGCCACCGTCTTGGGGAAGTTCCGGTAGCCGAAGGCGCCGTCGACCAGGATCACGGTCCCTGCGGTGCCGTCGCGGCGGTCGTACGCGATCACGGTGCCGTCCGCGGAAGTCACTGTGTGCACGGCTGTCTCACTTTCCTCGGGCCGTCCGGCCACTGTTCGTCGGTGCTTGTGCCTGTTCAGACGGTGCGTGACGACAGGACTAATCGGTGTCGGCTCAGAACAGTGTCGGCTCGCCGAAGCCGGGCGTGCGCTCGATCTCGAGCAGGTGTTGCTTGGTGGTGATGCCGCCGGGCGCGGAGAAGCCGGTCAGGGCGTTGTCGGCGGCGAGCACGCGATGGCAGGGGATGATCAGCGGGATCGGGTTGCGGCCGAGGGCCTGGCCGACGGCCTGGGCGGCGCCCGGCGCGCCGATGCGGTCGGCCACCTGGCCGTAGGTAAGGGTGTGACCGGGGTCGATGGCGCGGGTCACGTCGTAGACCGCACGGTGGAACTCCGGAATTCCGCTGGTGTCCAGGGGGATCCAGCGCAGGTCGTCGAGTTCGCCTGCGAGATGGGCGCGGATGGCCTCGATGGCCTCGGCGATCGCACCGGTGGGGGGCTCTTCGCGGACCTCGTCGTCCGGCAGGCCTGCGCGACGGCGCGTGATGCGCGCACGGGTCGCGGCGGGGCTTGCTTCGGGGAGCTGGAACCGGATCACGGTCGCACCGCTCCAGGCGATCGCACAGCGGCCGATCGCGGAGTCGAAGAGTGTTGCCTCGGCGGACAGGCAACGCGGGTCACTCATGCTGCCAGTGTGCACCGGGGCACCGACAAGTACACAGATACCAGTCCAGTTTTACTCAACTGGCCTTGATTCCAAGTGTGCTTCGGTCAGCGAGGGGACCGAGCTGTCGGACGCCGTCGCGGGTCGCGGCTTTTCGCGCCGCACCGCTGCCCGTGCCTTCGGCCGACCTGGCGTCGCAAATGCTCTGGACTACTTGCGATTTCGTTGGCTGCGCCGCGGCGTCTTCGCCTGAAGCCTGCGCCGATTGTGCGAGCTCATCGGTGGTCGGGTCGAGCGCAGGCCTGGTGTCGGGCAGGTCGCTGCGCCCGTAGATCGCGGCCAGATCCGAGTAGCGGCGTTGGTCCTCGTAGTACGAGGTACTCCAGTCGGACATCGGGGTGCGCGGATGAAAACGCTCGAGCCGGAACGCCCGTTCGGCGCCCCTGGGCAGGTAGTGATAGATGGCGTAGCCGAAGACGGCGACGATCAGCAAGGCGGCAAAGGTGCTCATGTACCCAGCTTGCGCGCGACTGGCCTTGCTTTAAATATCCAATCCCTCAATACTGGACTGTATGGCGACGAGAGTGATCGGCGCGGGCACCCTGGCCCGCGACCTTGGCCGGTGGCGGAGTATCGATGCGGACGGCGAGAGCGTGGCGTCGGCGCGGCGGTCCGCGCGCCCGGCGTATCTCGCACTCGCCGAAGGCATTCGGCTGCTGATCCACGACGGGCGGGCGCCGCTCGGCGTGGCGTTGCCGAGCGAGCGTGACCTCGCCGCCACCCTCGGGGTCAGCCGCACGACGATCACCTCGACGTATTCGCTGCTCCGGGAAAACGGCTACCTGATCAGCAGACAAGGGTCGCGCAGCACGGTCGCGCTGCCGCGGGACGTGCAGCACGACGGCAGCAAGCCGGCCAGGAGCATCCTGGCGATGATGGGGGCCTCCGAGCTGCCGACCATCGACATGACCTACGCCGCGATGGCCGCCCCGATGGAGATGCAGGAAGCGTACTCGGTTGCGCTGGAAGGCATTCCGGCCTACCTGGGGACGCACGGTATGGACCCGGTCGGTGTGCTCGCGTTGCGCGAGGCGATCGCCCGCCGCTTCACCGCGCGCGGCCTTGCCACCGATCCGGACCAGATCCTGGTCACCCTCGGCGCCCAGCACGGTCTGCGGCTGCTGTTGAACGTCCTGACCGCACCCGCGGCCAGGGTGCTCATCGACCACCCCACCTACCCGAACGCCATCGAGGCGATCCGCGATGTCGGCGCCCGCCCTGTGCCGGTGCCGCTGCGCCCCGAGCATCCGGACAAGGGCTGGGATCTCGACGGAATCCGCAGTGCCGCACGACAAACCGCGGCGACCCTGGCGTATCTGGTGCCCGACTTCAACAATCCGACCGGGCTGCTGCTCGATGCGGAGGGTCGCGCGGAACTGGCCGCCATCGCCAGGGAAACCCGGATGACCATCGTGGTCGACGAGTCGATGGGTGACCTCGACCTCTCCAGCGACGAGTTGCAGCCGCCGGTCGCCGCCTTCGCCAAGGGCAACGAGATCGTCACCATCGGCTCGGCGTCGAAGTCGTTCTGGGGCGGCCTGCGGGTCGGCTGGATCCGCACGAATCAGCCGCTGATCACCAAGCTGCTCGGCATCCGGTCCACGGTCGACCTGGGTACGCCGGTGATGGACCAGTTGGCCACCGTGCACCTGCTCGCCAATGCGGGCGCCATCCTCGAGCGTCGCCGCAGCCAGTTGCGTGCGCAGCGTGCCACGCTGATCGAGGCTCTCGCCGAGGAACTGCCGGACTGGCGGCCGACCTTCGGTGCCGGTGGCATGTCGGTGTGGGCTCAGCTGCCTGCTCCGGTGTCGACGGCGCTGGCCGCAACCGCGCCGAACCACGGCGTATTGCTGGCTGCCGGACCACGGTTCGGGGTGCAAGGCGCTTTCGAGCGGTTCATTCGACTGCCCTTCACCCACCAGGAGCCCGAACTGCGGCTGGCGGTCAAGGCGATGGCGGCCGCCTACGAGGCGTTGACGCCGCGCGCTGCCGATCCGCTGCAGCCGCTCACCTGCTACTGAGCTGTGGCTACCGGCGGTGGCCGATGCCGTTCATGAGCGTGTCGATGACGCGACGCGCGAGGGTGTCCGGGTCGGCGTTGCCGTCCAATGTTGTGTTGCCGTGCACGGTTTCGGCGATCAGCGCGAGGTAGACCCGCCGGGCCCAGGCCAGATCGGTGTCGGCGGCGATGAGTGCATCGGCTTGGGCTCTGGCGAACACCGCGTCGCACTTGGCGTAGACGTCCGACTGTAGGGCCGCGACTTCGGGATCGGTGCTGTCCACGCGTTCGAGCGCGTAGGCGGCACCGTACTTGATCTCGATGACATTGGCGGTGGCCTGGTGCAGCGCAACCAGTGGCGGCGCCGTCTGCGGTCGGGCGGCGTCCACTGCCGCGGCGATCCGCCGCCATGCCGCAACGGCCATGGTGCGCAACAGATCCTCGCGGTTGGCGAAGCGGCGGTGCACCGTCGTGCGGGCGACCCCGGCGGCCTCGGCGATCTGTTCCAGTGTGGCGTGCGGGTTTTCGCTCAATACGCGCTCGGCCGCGTCCAGGATGACGCGCACGGTGCGTTCGGCGTCGGCGCGCAGCGGTCGTGCGGACGTGGGCGGCATGGGACTCCTGTTCGCTGGTTTCTCTTCGAGATAGTACATGTGAGCTGCGGTTTCTATATTAACTGCAACATCGATGTTGCAATTAATGAATAAAGGGCTACTCTAATGTTGCACACATACTCGAGGAGTTAGACATGACCCGCTCAGGCAAGACCGCCCTCGTCACCGGCGCATCGTCGGGCATCGGCGCAGAGTTCGCCGCCGCGCTCGCCGCCCGTGGCCACGACCTCGTCCTCGTCGCCCGCTCGCTACCGCGACTGGAAGCTCTTGCGGCGCAACTTCGCCAGCGCCACGGCGGCCGAGTCGAGGTGATCGGCCAAGACCTCACCGCGCCCGACGCTGCCGCTCGGGTCGCGAACGAACTTGCTGCGCGGGAGCTTTCGGTCGACATCCTGATCAACAACGCCGGCTTCGGCAGCGCGGGCCGCTTCGAAGACCTGGACGCCGATCGCGAACAGGAGCAACTGATGGTCAATGTCGTTGCGCTGTCCGGGCTCACCCGTCGCCTGATTCCCGGGATGCTCGCGCGCGGCAGCGGCGAGATCGTCAACGTCGCCTCGACCGCCGCGCTGCAGCCCGCGCCGTACTTCGCGACCTACGCGTCCGGAAAGGCGTTCGTGCTGAACTTCAGTCTCGCGCTGTGGAGTGAGTACCACGGACGTGGCATCAAAGTCCTCGCCGTCTGCCCAGGCCCGACCGAGACCGCGTTCTTCGATGTCGTCGGTACCCGTGATGCCGCCATCGGCGGCCGGTTGGGCACCGCTGCGGACGTCGTCAACGCTGCGCTGCGCGCACTGGAGCGCAACAAGGGTTACATCGTGCCGGGACGGGCGAACTTCGCTGCCGCACATCTGATGCCGCGCCGCCCGCGCACGCTGGTCGCCAGGATCGCCAAGCTGGTCACCCGCGGAGTGGCCGACGGTGGTCGGCCGATCACCACGGACCGTGTCCCCGCGTGATCCACCCGAAACGACGCAGGCCCCCGGCAGCTGCCGGGGGCCTGCGATCGAGGCGAGAAGTCAGCTCGCCCAGACGGATTCGATCGGCGTCGCCACGGTCGGCGGCGGGGTCGGCGTGCCGTTCGGCGTGCGCGAGAAGCGTGGCGCCGGCGCGTGCTGGGTGATGTTGTCGACGTCGATCAACGAGCCACGGGCCGTGAGGTGTTCGTTCTTCGTGGCTTCCTCGAAGGTGAGGACGGGGGAGACGCAGGCATCGGTGCCGACGAAGATCGCGGCCCACTCGTCCCTGGTCTTGGACCGGAAGCGTTCAGTGAACAGCTTTTTCAGCGTTTCCTGACCGGCGGGGTCGATCTGGTACGGCAAACCCTCCGGATCGATCTCCAATCCCGCGAGCAGCTGTGCATAGAACTGCGGCTCGATCGCGCCGACCGCCATGTACTTGCCGTCGGCGGTTTCGTAGGTGTCGTAGAACGACATTCCGGTGTCGAGCAGGTTCACGCCGCGCTCGTCGGACCAGGCGCCGTGCCCGCGCATGCCCCAGATCATGTGCGAAAGGGCAAGCGCGCCATCGACCATCGCCGCGTCGACGACCTGGCCCTTGCCGGACGTCTGCCGCTCGACCAGCGCGGCGAGCAGGCCGAACACCAGGAACATCGAGCCGCCACCGAAGTCGCCGACCATGTTCAGCGGGGGCACCGGGCGTTCGCCCTTGCGGCCGATGGCGTGCAGCACGCCGGTGATCGAGATGTAGTTGATGTCGTGGCCCGCGCGATCGGCCAGCGGACCCTCTTGGCCCCAGCCGGTCATCCGCCCGTAGACCAGCCGGGGGTTGCGGGCGAGCGCGTCATCCGGGCCGAGCCCCATCCGTTCGGTGACGCCGGGTCGGAAGCCCTCGATGAGCACATCCGCCTTCTCGATGAGGCCGAGCACCTTCTCGATATCGGCAGGATCCTTCAGATTGGCCTCGACGATGGTCCGCCCGCGCAGCTGCGGTCGGTCGAATCCGCCGGGCAATTGCCCGGCCCGCTGCACCCGCACCACGTCGGCGCCCAGATCGGCCAGCAGCAATGCGGCGTGTGGACCAGGCCCGATCCCGGCGAGCTCGATGACCTTGATGCCCGCGAGCGGGCCTTTGACGGCGGTGGATGGAGTGCTCACGCCCTACCTCGGTTCGTCGTTGATCCAGCACCGGCGCCCCGGCGCTTCCTCCGGCAGGCCCGGAGGGTGTATTGACAGTATGACAATAACGCCCGCCCCTGGGCACCGGCACCGGCAGCGAAGCCTGCCACCGGCCATCCGCTCGGCGAGGACCTTCGGCGCGTTCGAGCGCCTTCGCGGTGCGTGGCGGCGGCAGGTAGGACACAATCCCAGCAGCGCGACAATCGCAGAAGCGACCGGTGCGCGGGCGCAGTGAGGTGGAGTCATGAGTGTTGCTGGGGAGATCGTCGTCGGCCTGGTCATCCTGGTCGGCCTGCTCGGCGTCATCGTCCCGATCCTGCCCGGCGTCATCCTGATCTTCGGCGCAATCGCCGTGTGGGCCTTCATGACCGGCGGGGCGACGGCGTGGACCGTCTTCGCCATCAGCACGGTCCTGCTCGTGTTGTCCGGCGTCATCAAGTACACCTGGCCCGGCCGAAAGATGAAGGACGCGGGCGTCTCCAACCGTGCACTGGCGCTCGGTGCGATCCTCGGCATCATCGGTTTCTTCGTGATCCCGGTCGTCGGCCTCTTCGTCGGATTCGTGCTCGGCGTGTTCCTTTCGGAACTGCACCGCCTCCGCACCGGCCAACAAGCCTGGCAGGCAACAATGCACGCCCTCAAAGGCGTCGGCCTCTCCATGCTCATCGAACTCTTCGGCGCCCTCCTCGCCACCGGCGTCTGGCTGATCGGCGCCATCGCCACCTGACCCCCGATATCTGAAACCCTATGCCGCACAGCGCTTCTTGGCGAGCACGTGAATGATGGAACTCGGCTGCGCACTCTGATAGAACGCGGATCGCTCATCGAGACAGCGGATCTCCCAGTCAGCCAACAGCTGTTCGACATAGGTGGTCGAGAAGAAGTGCCGTAGGTGACCGTGTCGTCGAAAGGTATTCTCGCCGAGCTCTTCTCCCTCTCCATAGAGCCGGTCGTTGACGGACTTCACCGCGAAGGCGAGGAATCCCTCCGGCTGCAGTGCTCGAGCTATCGCGGCAACAAGGCGGGTAGTGGCGGCAGTTGTGAAGTAGTGCAACGACAAATGGCCGTACACGGCATCGAACAGATCCGTGCCGAAGACCGGCAGCTGTCCGCTGCTCAGGTCGTGTGCACGGAATTCGATATCCACGCCAGCAGATTTCGCTGTCCGCTCGGCCTTGTGGATGGCCGTCCCGGAAAAGTCTGCTGCACACACCCGAACACCGCGCTCGGCGAACCAGACCGAGTCGGCTCCCTGGCCGCAGCCGAGTTCCAGCAAGGACTTCCCGGCATGCGGATGCAGGCTGTCCAACAGCATGGTGCTCAGTTCGACTTGGGACGAGCTCCGCTCATCTATTGCGCGTTCCCTGTGCAACTGGTCCCAGATATCCTGCTGATCGACATCGTTTCTGTCGGGCATGTCCGACACCGTGGCTTCCCCGCTCGCTGCGAAACTTGTTCGGCGCTGGTCGATTACGTTGGTCGGCGGTCTTGCTCGATGATCGGTAGGGGGAGGGTGACTGCGGCGGCGGGGCCGGGGAGGTCGTCGCGGCGGATGGGGAGGGTTGGTTGTTCGGTGCGGTGTAGGGGGAGGGTTGGGATGGGGTCGGTGGGGGCTTCGCGGACCCGGGCCGGGAGTCGGTAGAAGGCGCGGGCGTTGTCTTCCAGGACGGCGAACATGTCGGTGCCGACGACGTCGCAGATCAGGTTGACGTCGGCGTCCTCGAAGGGGCGGCCTGCGCGGGTGCCCGGCAGGTCGGTGCCGAACATGAGGGCCTCGGGGTTGACGGTGTGGATGCGGCGCAGCGTCTCGGCGACATCGAGGGCAACCCTGCCGAAACCTGTCGCCTTGACCTTGGCGCCGCGGTCGACCAGATCCAGCAGATAGGGCAGGCCCTCATCGGACATGCCGAGGTGATCGATGGAGAAGGCAGGCAGCTTGGAGATCACCGGCTGCAACGACGCGAGCATCTGGCCGTCGATGTACACCTCGACATGCCAGCCGACGAGCTCATGGGCACGCAACGCCTGCAAGGTCATCCCGGTGATGTCGGCGGCGGCCCGCTTGAGGTTGAAGCGCAGGCCGCGCACGCCGATGCGGTCGAGCTCGATGATCTCCGCATCGGTGGCATCGAGATCGAGCCTGGTCACCCCGACCCACCCCGCGCCGAGCTCGGCGAGTGCCGCCTTCAGATACGTTTGATCGGTGCCCTGAAAAGACCCGCTGACCACGGCACCACCGCCGACGTCGAAGCGCGACATGCGCTTTCGATAGTCGGCGATGGTGAACAGGTCGGGCAGGTAGCCCTCGTTCTCGACCAGAGGAAACCTCGGGTCGAAGATGTGGACATGGGCGTCGAACACCTGTACAGAATGCCTCAGTAAAGCTTTTTTTGCTGCCGCAGAGCTAACAGCCGCAGGACTAGACCTTGTGCGGTTCGCTGGCCCTGAGCATGTCTTCGCGCTCGACCACCTTGACGCGTTCACGCCCTTCGGGCTCGCCGAGGGAACGCTCGTGCGCGTCGAGGCGGTACCACCCCTGCCAGGTAGTGAACGGAATGCCCTTGCTCTCCAGGAACTCGGTGACGGCGTCGAGCTCGGGCCGTTCGGCCGGGGTGAAGTTCGCGCTGTCGTCGAGCAGGCAGGCCACCGTCTCGTTGGCGTCGCCCTTGGTGTGGCCGATGAGGCCGACCGGGCCGCGCTTGATCCAGCCGGTGACGTAGGTGGCCGGGATGTAGCGGTCGGCGCCGTCGGCGTTCTCGTCGGCGATGACGCGCCCCGCCTCGTTCGGCACGGTGCCCGCCTGATCGTCGAACGGCAGGTTGGTCAGGTTCTGCGACAGGTAACCGACGGCACGGTAGATCGCCTGCACGTCCCATTCCTTGAAGGTGCCGGTGCCCTTGACGTTGCCGGTGCCGTCGAGCTGGGTGCGCTCGGTGCGCAGGCCGACGACCTTGCCGTCTTCGCCGAGGATTTCCGAGGGCGACTCGAAGAAGTGCAGGAACAGCTTGTGCGGGCGGTTGCCGACGTCGCGAATCGCCCACTGCTCCAGGGTGTTCGCGATCATGTCGACCTGCTTGGAGTGGCGCCGCGCCGCCTCGGAGCCTTCGTCGTAGTCGATGTCCTCGGGATCGACGATGACCTCGATGGTCGGCGAGTGGTCCAGTTCGCGCAGCTCCAGCGGCGTGAACTTGGCTTGCGCCGGTCCGCGGCGGCCGAACACGTGCACCTCGACCGCCTTGTTGGCTTTGAGGCCGGAGTAGACGTTCGGCGGGATCTCGGTGGGCAGCAGCTCGTCACCGGTCTTGGCCAGCACGCGCGCCACATCGAGGGCGACGTTGCCGACGCCGAGCACGGCGACCTTCTCCGCGTCCAGCGGCCAGGTGCGCGGCACGTCCGGGTGCCCGTCGTACCAGGACACGAAATCGGCGGCGCCGTAGGAACCGTCGAGCCCGATGCCGGGGATGTCCAGTGCGCGGTCCGCGTTGGCTCCGGTGGAGAAGATGACCGCGTCGTAGAAGCTGCGCAGGTCGTCGAGGGTGATGTCGGTGCCGTAGTCGATGTTGCCGAGCAGGCGGACCTGCGGCTTGTCGAGGACCTTGTGCAGGGCGGTGATGATGCCCTTGATGCGCGGATGGTCCGGTGCGACGCCGTAGCGAATCAGCCCGAACGGCGCGGGCATCCGCTCGAAGAGGTCGATGCTCACTTCGGCATCGGACTTCATCAGGGCGTCTGCGGCGTAGATACCGGCCGGTCCGGCGCCAACGATGGCGATGCGGAGCGGGCGGGAACCTGCACTCTGTTCGGTCATCTTTTACGCGCACCCTTTATTGGTCGAGAACAATTACGGCGTCTTCCTTAGCCTAGGCTAAGTTACGCGCTGGCTGGTTGCACCTGTCGATGCGGACACCGGAGTCGTCGGCTCGTGGCCACTCCTGCCGCGGCTATGACAGCAGGCCGCAGTCCCGCGATTCTATCGGTGATGGCGAGCGCGGCCCCGGGCGGTGCGTGAACTGAGTGGATGCCGCACTGCCCGTTCCATCCCGGTTACCCACTGCGCGTGCGCAGATCACCTCGCGGTGTCGCCCGTATCCGCGCAGGCCGCCGCGTCCTGCGGGGGCGGTCGCCGGATAACCGGGCCGACCAGGGATCATCGTCGTTATGAGCGATCAGCAACCGCCCGAGGACGACGAGGTCATCGTGGTCGATCAGACCGACAAACGGTCGGTCGCGCCGTTCGTCGCGGCGGCCGTTGTCGCGGTGCTCGTGCTCGGCGCGATCATTCTCGGCGGGGTGCTGTCGCCCGCTGAGAAAAATGTCACAGAATCCGACCGGATCGCGGCGGCGGTGCGCGGCTTCGTCGAGGGCGCCAACCAAACCGAGGCAGTGCCCCCACCAGGCACGGGATGCCAAGGCTTCGTGCCGGAGCGATCGCCGCTGGCCGGACGATCCGGGCGCGGAAAGACCGTGGAAATCACGAAACTCGTCGATCCGATGGTCGATGGCGACCGGGCGAAGGCGACGGTGACGACCAAGGTCGACGGTGTCGAGCAGACCGCGACGTGGAATCTGACCCGATCCGGCAACAAATGGCTGGTCTGCACATAAGCGCTTCTCACCTCTTGAACAGCCGTTTGACAGGTTGACCCCTGTCCAGGCAATCTCAATCGAAGGTCATGAGAACCAGTGACAAGCCCCGGCAATACTGGTCGGCAACCCTCCTCCGCGGTGGGGTGCTCCGGGTGACGACCTGGCCGTGCGTCAAACCTGAGCGCGGCAAGTGCGGATTCTAGGAGGTCCACATGAGTTATGCCGGTGACATCACCCCACAGCAGGCATGGGACCTGTTGCGGGACAATCCGGAAGCCATTCTGGTCGACGTGCGTACTGCCGCCGAGTGGAAGTTCGTCGGCGTGCCCGACACCAGTTCGATCGAGCGGGAGACCGTGCTGATCGAGTGGGTCGACGCCACCGGCACCCGCAACAGCGAGTTCACCGACGAGCTGGTCAAGGAGCTGGAGGGGCACAACCCCGAGGCGCCGGTGATCTTCCTCTGTCGGTCCGGCCAGCGCTCCATCGGCGCGGCCATCGCCTCGACCAACGCGGGCTTCGGCACGTCCTACAACGTGCTCGAGGGCTTCGAAGGTCCGCTCGACGAGCACGGGCATCGCGGCGGCTCCGGCTGGCGCGCCCTCGGATTGCCGTGGCGGCAGTCATGAGTGGGTGCTGTAGCGCTGCCGGGAGGCGGTCATGATCACCGGTGGTGCGTTCGACAAGCCGCTGCCCGAGGGCGTCGGCCCCGGCACGCTCGGCGTGCGCGGCGGGTTGCGGCGCTCCGGTTTCGAGGAAACCTCCGAGGCGCTGTATCTGACCTCCGGCTTCGTCTACGAGAGCGCGGAGGCCGCCGAGGCGGCATTCACCGGCGACGTCGAGCATTTCGTCTACTCCAGGTACGGCAATCCGACGGTCGCCATGTTCGAGGAGCGGATGCGGCTGCTCGACGGCGCCGAGGCGTGTTTCGCCACCGCGAGCGGAATGTCCGCGGTATTCACCGCTTTGGGCGCGCTGCTCGGCGCCGGCGACCGACTGGTGGCCGCGCGCAGCCTGTTCGGGTCCTGCTTCGTGGTGTGCAACGAGATCCTGCCGCGCTGGGGCATCGAGACCGTCTTCGTCGACGGCGAGGACCTCGACCAGTGGGAGCAGGCGCTGTCGGTGCCGACCCAGGCGGTGTTCTTCGAGACGCCTGCCAACCCGATGCAGACGCTCGTCGATGTGCGCCGGGTCACCGAGCTCGCGCATGCGGCGGGCGCGAAGGTGGTGCTGGACAACGTCTTTGCCACCCCGCTGCTGCAACGCGGCTTCGAGCTCGGTGCCGACGTGGTCGTCTATTCCGGCACCAAGCACATCGACGGTCAGGGCCGGGTGCTCGGCGGCGCCATCCTCGGCGCGCAGGACTACATCGACGGACCGGTGAAAACGCTGATGCGCCATACCGGTCCGGCGCTGAGCCCGTTCAACGCGTGGACCTTGCTCAAGGGCTTGGAGACCATGCCGCTGCGGGTGCGTCATTCGACCGAGTCCGCCTTGCGCATCGCTCGGTTCCTGGAGAGCAACAAGGCCGTCAGCTGGGTGAGATATCCCTTCCTGGAATCACATCCGCAGCATGCACTGGCCAACAGCCAGATGAGTGCCGGCGGCACCGTGGTCACCTTCGAGCTGAATGCGACTGCGCACGAGGCGAAGAAGCGGGCCTTCGAGGTGCTCAACCGGCTGCGTGTCATCGACATCTCCAACAACCTCGGTGACGCGAAGTCGTTGATCACCCACCCGGCCACCACCACGCACCGGGCCATGGGCCCCGAGGGTCGCGCCACCATCGGGCTGACCGACGGTGTCGTGCGCATTTCCGTCGGTCTGGAGGATGTCGAAGACCTCCTTGCCGACCTAGAGCACGCCCTGAGCTGACGTTCGTGCCGACTCGGTCACCGCGCTGTGCGGGACCGGGTCGGGCGCGCGAAGTGGCCACCACTCGATCGAAGCCGCATTACGCTGGGCGTATGCGGATTTCGGTGGCGGCGGACGAATACGTCGGGGTGGCAGGCGAGCTGGTCGCCGAGCTCGGTCGGCGCGGGCACGACACGGTACTGCACGGGGCGCTGTCGGAGGCCGAGCGCGACGATTGGGCCTGGGCGAGCGAGGCGGCGGCCCGAGATGTCGCCGAGGGGCGGGCTGAGCAGGCGATCGTGTGCTGCTGGACCGGGACCGGCGCGTCGATCGCCGCGAACAAGGTGCACGGTGTGCGAGCCGCGCTGTGCGCGGATGCCTCGACCGCGGCGGGTGCCCGTACCTGGAACGACGCGAATGTGCTTGCGCTGAGCCTGCGTTCGACCTCGCAGGCCGAGCTTCGGGAGATTCTCGACGCCTGGTTCGCCGGTGCGCCGAGCGCGGATGCCGACGATCGCGCCAACATCGAACATCTCACGGCGATCGAACGCTGGCCGTTGACCTGAACCGCTGCCCGATCACGGCCGCGTAGTCCCTGCATGTCCGGTGCGGAGATCGATGCCGTCCGAATGATTGACAGCATGCTGTCAACTATGACAGAATACTGTCATGACCAAGAAAACAGTTCACGTGGCCGTCTACAACACCTTCTCCGACTGGGAGATCGGCGCCACCACGGCGCACATCAACCGGACGACCTGGCAGCGGGAACCGGGCACGTGGCAGACGAAAACGGTTGGGCTGAGCACGGATCCGATCACCACGCTCGGCGGTATGCGGGTCACGCCGGAACTGGCGGTGGCCGATCTCGATCCGGCCGACAGCGCGATGCTGATCCTGGCAGGCGCGGACACGTGGGACACCGACGAACTCGTGCCGTTCGCGCGGAAGGCGCGCGAATTCCTCGCCGCAGGTGTTCCGGTCGCGGCGATCTGCGGCGCGACGCTCGGACTGGCCAAGGAGGGCCTGCTCGACACCCGCAAGCACACCAGCAACGTCCGAGAGTTCTTGCTGTACAGCGGATATGCAGGCGTCGACAACTATGTGGAGGAAGCCGCGGTGACCGACGGTGATCTGGTCACCGCGGGCGGCACGTCGCCGTTCGAGTTCGCGCGTGAGGCACTCGGGCGACTCGGCGTCTACGAGCCGCACGTGCTCGACGGGTGGTACCAGCTGTACGGGCAGTCCGATCCGGCAGGCTGGATGGTGCTCGAAGCGTACGAGGAGCAGCGCTCGGCTCAGGTCGGATGACGAACAACGAGGTGGCGATCCGGCTCGTGCGGCCGGATCGCCAGGAGGTGACGTGTGGACAGGACTGAACAGGAGCTTTTCGCCACGGCCGCGATCACATCGTTCCGCTTGAACGGCCAGTTCCTCGCCATCGCCGAGGAACTGGCGCGCCCGGCAGGCCTCACCGCCGCCTGGTGGCAGGTGCTCGGCGCGGTGTTGCGCGCACCGCTCCCGGTCGCAGGCATCGCCAGGGAGATGGGCATCACCAGGCAAAGCGTGCAACGCATCGCGGATCTGCTGGTGGACAAGGGACTTGCCGAATACCGTCCCAACCCCGCGCACCGCAGAGCCAAGCTCGTCGCCGCCACCGACGCGGGCATCGAAGCGGTGCGCCGCATCAACCCGCAGCATGCGGTAGTCGCCAAGCGCCTGGTCGCCGAACTCGGCTACGACCAGCTCGCGGCAACCGTCGACCTGCTCACCCGCCTGTCGACCGCCTTGGATGCGATCGGTGCGGAAGAGGCGTGAGCGCGCCGATCGGTTGACGGACAAGCCGATCGGCCGAGCCGCCGCGAGCTGATCGGCCGAGGTGCTGCAAGCCGATCGGCCGAGGCGCAGCGGTCCGATAGCCGCGGGCCACGTCCGTCGCCGGCGGGGTACGTACCTACCCGTCGACGAGGCGTCATATAGGTGAAAATCGCCGACGCGAATGCCGGTGCGTTGATGGAAATCTCGATGTCAGCAAGCGACCACGGGTCGCAGGACACGAGGAGGAACACCATGAGCGCGGCACTAGAGAAGGCGGTGGAGCAGGAGTCGGCGACGCCGACACGCATTGCCCGCGGCACAGTGCTGGCGGCCGCGATGCTGACCATCATGGCCCCCGCCGTCATCGCACCGAGCCTGCCCGCCATGCGCGAGGTGTTCTCGGACGTGGCGGGGGCCGATGTGCTGGTCCGCTTGGTGTTGACCATCACCTCGCTGGCCATCGGCATCAGCGCACCGTTCGCCGGGATGATCGCCGACCGGATCGGCCGCAAACCGCTGCTGACCGGCAGTCTGGTGCTGTACGCCCTGGCCGGAGTTGCCGGGTACTTCGTCGACGCCCTCAGCGTCTTGCTGGTGACCAGAGCACTGCTCGGCGTCGCGGTCGGCGGCATCATGACGGCGGTCAGCGCTACCATCACCGACTGGTTCGACGGACCGAAACGGGCGTCGTTCCTCGGGCTGCAACAGGCTTTCGCCAGCATCGGCGGTGTCGTGTTCCTGCCGCTGGCCGGCTTGCTTGCCGCCTCGAACTGGAAGTCGCCGTTCTGGATCTACGCCGCCTCGGCCGTTATCGTGCCGTTCGCGCTGCTCGCCCTGCGGGAGCGACCGCGAGGCACCGCATCAGGACCGGTTGTCGTCGACGACGGCAGGGCGCGGCCTGCGATCTTCGGGCCGATCGCCGGGCTCTACCTGCTCGCTTTCCTTGTGACACTTGCGTTCTACATGGCGCCTACGCAATTGCCGTTCCTGCTTGCGCAATTGGGCACCGGCCCGGCCGTGGTCGGCGCGGTGATCGCCGCGACAACGCTGAGCAGTGTCGGTGGCGCACTTGCCTTCCCGTCGCTGCGGGCCAGGTGGGCCCCTGCCGTCCTCACCGCAGCCAGCATCGCACTGCTCGGCAGCGGGTGGATCCTGGTCGGCACCGCGAGCACGGTGGCGCAAGTGGTGGCCGGACTGCTCGTCGGCGGCTTCGGCGTCGGCCTCGCCGTGCCCAACCTGAACCTGCGATTGAGCGACCTCGCCCCCGCAGCCCTCCGTGGCCGGATCCTCAGCGGCCTGGTCACCGGAATCTTCCTCGGCCAGTTCCTTTCTCCGCTGGTCGTCCAGCCGCTCATCCAGCTCACCGGCATCGGCGGTGCGTTCGGTTGGTCCGGCCTCGTCTTGGTCGTCGGCGCGATCGTTGCGCTGCCGCTGCTCCGCAAGATCTAGCCGGCCTCGAAGGCCCGGCAAGCCCCGAAGACATAGCAAGCCAACGAATTTCCCCACAACCCAACGAGTCGACGAACCCGCGGCTCACCTAG
>NZ_BDAY01000112.1 GCF_001612685.1 Nocardia altamirensis NBRC 108246 | reverse complement strand
CTTCATGCGGTTCACAAAGGCTCTGGGCTCACAAAGGCTCTGGGCTCTGTGAACCGTATGGAGCCTTTGTGGATCTACAGAAACGGTGCGATTCGGGGTCGGCTAGGTCACCAGGTGGTGTTGATGTGGCCGGGGGTCCAGGTGCCCCAGCGTTGGGTTTCGGCGATGGAGACCTTGGCGGGTTGGGCGTTGGGGTCGAGGGGGAGGTACTGCTCGATCGAGCCCCAGTCTCGGGACCAGTCGTTGTTCAGGTAGGCGGGTAGGGCCCTGGCGGTGAACAAGAGCTGGGTCCAGCCGAGGGGGCCGCCGCCGTCGTGGGCCTGCCAGAGGTTGGTGATGGTCGCGCCGTTGCGATCCGGCAGGATCCGGTAGCCGGGCAGGTCGCTGACGCCCGCGTAGGTCGGCACCAGGTTCTGGCATGGGTAGGTCATGGCGACCTCCCAGTCGAGCAGGACCGGCGTCTTCGAACCGACAACGGCGGTCAGGGTTTTCAGCTGCGGCACCCGCGGCGGGGTCACCGCGAGCCACTGATCCTTGCCGAGATCCTTGTCGCTGGCGACGATTCGCACGACGTTCGCGTCACCGGGCAGCCAGTCGAGCGGCACCCGCATGTTGCGCCACGTCGGCGACGGCCCGATGTCGATCGGGTCCACCTGGCCGAGTGCGACGGCCGTGCCGTCAGCTCCCGCGCGGCCGTACTCGACGCGCAGCTCTTGACCGGGGTGCACGATGCCGTCGCTGTCGACATGCCGGATCCGCCCGGCGGCCGCGATCGAGATGATCGGGCCCCGGCTTCCCTTGTCGTCCTTGGGAAGTAGATACCACCCGGTGGTGAGCTCAGCTGGCTGTTGGGTGCCTTCCCGATAGCTACCGAGCACCGGGACGGTCGCCGGATCCAAACCGAAGGGCAGCGGAACGCTGCTGCCGTTGATCCCGGCGCCCGTCGACGTGCCGGTCTCCGAGCCCGGCGACTTCGAGCCCGCCTTCGGGTCGGTGACCTCACCGGAGTCGGCGCTGGTGACGGAATTCGCCTTACCCGTTGTGGACTCGATCTCGTCGGAGGTGAGGTCGGTCGCCACTCCGTTCGGGGTGAACCCGGTCGAATCGCTCCCGGCCAGCGCCGTGGCGGCATCGCCGGTCAGCGGGCGCAGCACGGCGGCATTGGGATCGGTCTCGACCAGCACCTCGTCCGCGAGCCCGCAACCACCGGAAACCGTTGCAGCCAGGTTTGATTGGGCATTCGAATACGCCGGATACTGTGCCACTGCGGCTTTCGCCATCGACAGCACCTCGAACAACACCATGACGGCGGCGACCACCGCGAGGACAGGGACCCGCGCAACCCGCCCCGGTACCGAGTCGGGACGCGGCTGGGTCTGTGGGAGAACGTGGAACCATGCCGCAACGACCAGCGCGAGCACCGAGAGTCCCGCCGCGAAGGTCGACAGGCCGAAACCGGCCACCGTCGGCGCCTTGTCCCACCAGGGGACGTGCCAGGCCGACACCCACCAGTAACCGTTGGCGCCGACGAAAGTCAGTGCCAGTCCGAAGAATACGGCCGCGGCGAACAGTGCCCGGTTGCGCACCGGCCGCGTGACGCGCGAGCCGACCGCGACGGCGGTGAGCGCTGCAATGCACGCGGCCAAGCCGGCGAAGACGCCGAACTGATGAATCCACTTCGTCGGCGAGAACATCATCACCACCATCGCGGTGACGGTGATCCCGATGAGCCGCCGCGACGGCCCGACAGCGGTCCCCGGAATGTGGCCACCGCGGCGCAGCATGGTCACCGCGCAGACCACGAGGCCGAGCAGCATCATGAACATGCCGAACCGCCGAGTCAGCCAGCCGTCACCGCTCGGCTGCAGCAGATACTGATAGCGCAGGAACTCCAGGAACCATGCGGCGCCGTCGCCGGGTCCGATCTTGTCGTGCACGAAGAACATCTCGCGCACTCCGGCAAAGGTCCGATCCGCGAAGACCACGGTCAGCACCACCAGCCCGGACGCGAGCACTGGCAGCAGCAGCGTCAGGTAGCCGGAGTTCTTGGCGCGCTGCACGAGCACCGAGATCATGGTGCGTGCCCCGGCCGCCAACGCGCCGAGACAGATCAGGCCGGACGGTGCCGCGGTCAAGGTGAACGCCGCGATGACGATCGCCAGTGCGTAGGGCAGCGCCCGCCGGGTCGCGATGGCCCGTTCGACCGACGCCCAGGTGAGGATCACGCCAACCGCCACAAAGGGTTCCGCGCGCAGACCGTTGTTGTAGGGCAGCCAGAACGCGAGGAACATCAGCGCACTGGTCCACCCGACCACCGCATTGCGCCGCAAGGCGACACCGAGCCGAGGCAGCAGCTCCCGGCTGATCGCCCACCAGGCGATGACGCTGACGAGCAAGGTGGGCAACCGAACCCAGGGACTCACCGACGACACGTGGGTCAGCAACCCGATCATGTCGGTGTACGGCGTGTAGAACGGGCCTTCGTCGACGCTGAACCAGCGGTAGTAGTTCGACATGAAGCCCGAACTGCGCGCGGCGCGCGCCATCCCGAGGATGTAGCCGTCATCGGAGGTGTTGGCGCCGATGAAATGCCACACCAGCAGTGTGGCGAACACCAGATAGTCCGCAGGCTGCAATCGCCACCATCGGGTGGGCAGGAACCGTCTCGACTTCCGGCCGTCGAGGCTGTCCAACCGGTACAGCGCAACCAACGCGACAAGCGTGGCCAACGCGGCCAGCACGATCACGATGAGCTTCAACGGCGTCGGCGACGACGAAAACCGGGAGTCGACAGCAATATTCACGTGCAACCCGGACGGTGCTGCACCGGATAGCTCGCTGAAGACACCGACCACCTGCGGGCGGATGTCGGTCGTGAACGTCTTGCCCGAGTCAGCGAGGCCGGAGGCCGACACCGTGCTGCGCTGCGTGGCCATCTCGATGTCCACCGAACAGGACTGATTGCGCAACGCGCTCAGCGGCGACGACCACAGCAGCGTGTTGCGCGACACCACGTCCACCCGGCCCGGCCGCTCCGCCGTGTCGGCGACCACCTTGGCGACGAACCCGTAGTGCTCCAGATCCGGTGACTGACGCGGAATCGTCGACACCACAACGCCACCCGAATCCGCGAGCGCGGTGAAGGCGGCGCAGGGGATCTGCGCGGAAAGGTTCATCGGGGCGTAGGTGATCAGCGGCGAGGTCACCGAGGTCACCGCAGCCGTCTGCGGCCACGCCACGCTGGACTGGTCCTGCCGGACCGGAAGGAAGGGAATCGAGATCGCCGCAATGACGGCGATCAGGCCGCTGACGATGGCCAGCGCCTTGAGTCGAGGAGCGGCGGCTCCGGGCAGGCGCTCCGGCAGATTCCCCCGCTGTGCCGACGGTTGGGCGGATTCGCGCACAGCGTCACTCAGAGTCACGACGGTGGATGCTAGCGCGAAATGGTCGGACGACCCAGTGTCGCAGCTACCGCCACCGCGCGGTCGACCTCGGCGAGCGTACCGAGGGTGGGCAACGTCACTGGCGCGGAAGTCGTTGGTAACTTCCTATTTCCGGCACGGTACCGCTTTTCGGACACGCGGAAACGTCGAACGGCCCGGCCTGCGGCAGTCACCGCGGGCCGGGCCGTTCGGGGTGGATCAGCTGCAGGCGGTCGACTGCTGGCCGAGGTTGGTCAGCATCGCGCAGGCCCAGGACTTCTGAATCTTCCACTTGCCGTTGTCCACGACGAACGGCACGTCGACCGGGTTCTCCTGGCCGTTGACGGTGAACTTGGCCTTGGCGTTGACGCTGTCACCGAACTGGGTCACGTCGGTGACGGTGATCTTGACGTCGGCGCCCTTGGCGGCGTCGGCCAGGCGGGAAGGCAGCGTGGGGTCGGCCTCGGCGCCTTGGACGTTGTCGAGCTTCTCGGCGGCGGGAATCGACGGGTCGAGCGCCTTGGTCAGCGCCTCGTTCAGCTGCGCCACCGTCGGGACCGGCGGCAGGTTCGCGTTGTTGGTCGCCGACGCCTTGGCGCTGGTCGACGTCTTGGCGGCGGGCTTGCTGTCCTTGTCGTCGCTGCACGCGGTCATGCCCAGTGCGGCAACGATGGCCAGGCCGGCGATCGCGATGCGTCCAGTCTTACGAAGCTTCAACTGCTCGTCCTTTGCGTTCGAGTAGGTCCATGTCATGTCCACCACGGCAGCCGCAACCCGACCGGCAGCGCTGCACGAGCACCCAGGCTACCGGCACGCATGACCACCACGTGGACCGCACGGGACTGACTGATGTCGTCGGCAGCGAACGTACGCGCCACGCCCGGCGATGTCGAGGTGTACGGCGAGTCAGATCACCGCAGACTGTGCATCGGATCGGCTCTGGTCAGCGCCGGATCGTCGGCCGCGAAGGTATGGGCAGGCCCTGGACCGGTCGAGCGGGTCTCGAAACGCACCGTCACGACGCCGTATCCGCCGCCCTGCACCCAGCCGTGGCCGTACTCCGGATGTTCGACATCCATGCCGGAACGCCAGAGCGGAACCGACGCCTCGGCGACCGGCTGCGCGGGCACCACCGTTTCCGGCGGCTCGGCCGTCTGCTCCCAGCCGGTGTCCTCGAGGACGGGCGCCTGATCGAGCTCGGGAAACAGCGACTCCTGCCGGACCGTGGACAGCCCGCCGTAGCCGACGCCGACCAGCCGGATCGGGCCGAGCTCGGCCGGGTCGATCGCGGAGCGCTGCGCGGCGGTGGCCAACGTGGTGAGGTCCTCGGTCGCGTAGGGCAGAGTGAACGAGCGGGTCACGATGCTCATATCGGACTTCTTCAACTTGAGCACCACGGTGCGGGCGGCGCGCCCGTCGTTGGTGAGGCGGCGATGCGCGGCCGCGGCCATCGCCTCGATGGCGGGCCGCAGCTGCGCGAGCGTGACAATGTCGGTCTCGTAGGTAGTTTCGGCGCTGATCTGTTTGGCCTCGGCCCGTTCGGCGACCGGGCGATCATCGATGCCGCGCGCCAGCCGATGCAGTGCGGCGCCGACGCTGCCGCCAAGGATCGAAACCGCCTCGGATTCCGGCAGATCGGCGAAGGCGCCGACGGTCTCGATGCCGAGCGAGCGCAGCTTGTGCTCGGCCACCGGGCCGATCCCCCACAGCTTGCGCACCGGAAGCGCCGCAAGCATCCGCTGCTGCTCGGCGGGCGAAACCACCCGTATCCCATCGGGTTTGGCGAGACCGGAGGCGATCTTGGCGAGTTGCTTGCCGGTGCCTGCGCCGACCGAGGCGGTGAGCCCGGTGCGTTCGCGCACCGCGGTGCGCAGTTCCTCGCAGAACTCGTGCACCTGCGCCACGGTCGCGCCGACGAGTTCGGTGGGCTCACCGAACGCCTCGTCGAACGACAGCGTTTCCAGCACCGGGATCCGGCTGCGCAGCACCTCGAACACCT
Source organism: Nocardia altamirensis NBRC 108246 (assembly GCF_001612685.1). GTDB lineage: Bacteria > Actinomycetota > Actinomycetes > Mycobacteriales > Mycobacteriaceae > Nocardia > Nocardia altamirensis. The sequence goes on along the minus strand of NZ_BDAY01000112.1, from coordinate 27,237 downwards.
GCCCGCTCAGCACGCCGTACACGGCGCCGCGCGGCGGCACCACCACCGCAGTGACCCCGACCAGCCTGCGCGCCTGATGCATCGGCATCGCCGACCGCGCGCCGTACACCCTGGCTTCATAACTCGCGCCTGCGACGACACCGCGCCCGCCGGTTCCACCGACCAGCACCGGCCGCCCGCGCAACGTTGGTCGGGTCAGCTGTTCGACGGAAGCGAAGAAGGCATCCATATCGATGTGCAGCACCCACCTGCGCGCCGTATCCACCCGCCCCGCCGGCGGCCCGGCGTCGAGTGCATCGGCACGGTCGAAAGGATGCCGACCACTCACGGCTTCGCCTCGCGGACGCTCCGCTCCGTCGTGCGCGAAAGTTGTCGCTTCGCTCGCTGCTGCGCGCTCACTGCGGTTTCGCCGAGGATTTCCTGGGCTTGGGCACGCGCGCGGGCAGCACGTCGGCGGTGCGCTGCACGAACTCACGCAACCAGGCCGACTCGGCGAGCTTCGACTCCGGGATCCGGAAGTACGGCTTGGCACCGGGATACGGCGGGACCAGCCAGGATTCCTCGGCATAATCCGCGGCGGCCGCGCTGGGTTTGACGAGCAACTGATCGTCGGCGATCAACGCGACCAGCTTGTCGTCGCAGTACAGGCCGTATTCGCCGAACATGGCCCTGGCCCGGACATCCAGCGGCTCCAGCTGTTCCAGGAACTCCGCCACGGTCGCCTTGTCAGTACTCACAGCTACGTCCTCCCCGACGCTCGGCTCCGCCATGCCCCATGGCGCAGGCTCTGTGGTGCGCGCACGCCGCCGCGGCCCGCGCACGCACGCCGGTAACGGTTCGCTCGCTCACAACCGGAAATCTACGCCCGCCCACCGACAGATCCTGGCAGGCAGCGAAGCTCGGCGATGGCTCCGCGCTAACTGCGAGTTGCCTGTGCGAGACACGCCCGCGCTGCCGCGTCCCCTCAACACGTCCTCACACCATGCAACCACCCTTGACCTGGGCTGATATCACAGAAGTCTGCGCAATACACGGCTTCGGTGAACAGTCGGCGAAGCACGGGGAGCGCCCTTGCCGTGCGGCGGCGTATGTGATGATCGGACCTATGAAGATCCGCAAGGCCGTTATCCCGGCCGCCGGTATCGGTTCCCGACTCCTGCCGCTGACCAAGGCCATCCCGAAGGAGATGCTGCCGGTCGGCGACAAGCCGGTGATCGAACATACGGTCCGCGAGCTGGTCGCGTCGGGCATCACCGACATCACCATCGTGGTCAGCGGCGGAAAGTCGTTGATCCAGGACCACTTTCGGCCGAATCCGGCCCTGGTGGCGCAGCTACGCGCGGACGGAAAAACCGCATACGCCGACGCGGTCGAAGAGGTCGGCGAGTTGTCCAGGCTCGGTCACATCACCTACCTGGATCAGCACGGCCCCTACGGCAACGGCACGCCGGTGCTGAACGCGGCCCGCAACCTGGGCGACGAGTCGATGCTGGTGCTGTGGCCCGACGACGTGTTCGTCGCCGAGGTGCCGCGCGCCCAGCAGCTGATCGACGCCTACGAGGCCACCGGCGCCCCTGTGCTCGCGCTGATGCCGATGGACCCGTCCGAGTCGCAGCGGTACGGCGTGCCGGTCGTCGCCGACGACCAGGGCAACGGCCTGCTGCGGATCACCGGCCTGCGCGAGAAGCCCAAGCCCGAGGACGCCCCTTCCGATTTCGCCGCGATCGGCGGTTACGTGGTCACCCCCGGCATCATCGAGGAACTGCGCAGGCAGACCAATGCCTGGTACGAGCACCGCTCCGGCGAGGTCTACCTGACCGACGCGATCAACGTGCACGCGGCGAACAACCCGGTGTTCGGCCAGGTGATCCAGGGCCGCTGGTACGACACCGGCAACCCGGCCGACTATCTGGTCGCCCAGTTCGCCTCGGCGCTGGCGAACCCGCAGTACGGTCCGCTGCTGCGCACCCTCGCCGAGGACACCGGCCACTGAACTGCGCGAGCCGCACACCGCTGATCGCCGGTGTGCGGCTCGGCCGTCAGAACCGCCGGATGGCGTAGATATCGAACTGGCGCAGCGGGCTCAGTCCGACCGGGACGCCCCAGTCGTAGGCGTTGAAGATCTGGCCGAGCCCCGCGTAGATGCCGACATGGGAGCCGTCGCGGTTCAGCACCACCACGTCGCCGGGCGACAAGGCGAAGAACGGGACGGGCGCGCCTGCCCTGGCCTGCTCCCAGGTCGTGCGCGGAATGCGGACGCCGACCTGCCGGAACGCCCACTGCACGAGACCCGAGCAGTCCCAGGCAATAGGGCCGGTTCCGCCCCACTGGTACGGCTTTCCGGTCTGCGTGACGGCAGCGGCGAGGGCGCCGACGCCATGCGAGCTCGGCAGCGGAATCGCGGCGGAGCCGGACGCGGAGAGGCTGTCGATGCTGCCGATGCCGGTGTCCGACCACCCCGGGCCCGCCATGATCAGCGTGGCCGCCGTCGAAATCAGTAGTCCGAGGGCGATACGGCGCAATGGTTTCCTGTTCACGTGCTCGTCCCTTCCGGTCACCCGGCCACCGGGCAACCATCCGGCGGCCCCGGCCGACGCCCGGCTAGCGCACCGTCGTCCAGCAGGAACCGCAGTCGCTGCGCCCGGCGTAGGCACGTCTCGCGCAGCTCAACGCAGTTAGGACAACTCACGAACTCACTGCTGCCACAGGAGTCGATCTCCGCAACAACAGCACCAGTGCCGATTCTGCCGCGCCGCTCCGACCAGCGGCGACACTTCAGCAAATCAAGAATATGTGATCTGCATCACACTCGTTTGACGCTGCGAATTACACCCAAGTGATTGCGTTATGCAATCGGATCCCGCTACGGTCCAAGAGCCAGCCCACCACCAGCACCCGGGGAGAACCGTGACTTCGGCGAACAAGCGCACCGTCCAGCGCTACATCGATGGCTTCAACAAGACCGACCACGACCAGATTCTGTCCTGTCTGACCGACGACATCGAATGGACCGTCTTCGGCTGGTTCCAGCTGACCGGAAAAGACGCCTACGACAAGGAGATCGAGAACGAGGGCTTCGCCGGAAGCCCGCGGATCACCATCCAGCGCATGGTCGAGGAGGATGACGTCGTCATGGCCGAGCTGGCCATCGAGGCGACGCGAGCCGACGGCGAACCGGTCCGCATGGTGGCGGGCGAGGTCTTCGTGCTGCGCGACGGCCTGATCGCCGAGCGCCGCGCCTATTTGATCCAGCTCAGGGAGAACGCGTTCAAGTGAGCGGACCGAAGTATTGAGAATCTTGGCTCGTCGTAGGACAGTCCCCTCATCACGAGATCAGATTCTCATTATCAGGAAGAGGCATCGATGACACCTGCGGAAATGGACGAGCTGTTCGCGAGGCACTGTGCGGCGGAGGCCGCCAACGACGTCGACGCGATCATGGACACCCTCGCCGACGAGGTAGAGCATGACGCTGTCGGCGATCCGCAGGGCGTCCTGTACGACCACGCCGCCATCGCCCAGCGCTACCGGGAACTGTTCGCCGGTCTCGACGAGGACAAGATGGAGAGTGTGCACCGATACTACGGCGCGGACTTCTTCGTCGACGAATCCCATTGGTACGGAAGGGCAACCGGCATGCTGCTCGGCATTCCCGGCAACAACCGGCCACTGAACTTCCGGATACTGCACGTCTGCGAGATCCGCGACAACAAGATCAGCCGGGAGAACGTCTGGCTGGACACCGCCGCGATCATGCAGCAGCTGATGGCGCCCGCCTGACGGCAGCGCCCGAGGTCAGCCCGCCTCGGCTACGGCGGCCCGAACGAGAGCTCGGGCCGCCCAGCACATCGTCTCGGTGGCCGCCTCGGGGTCGAGGCCGCAGGTATCGCGCATGGAGACGATGGCCTCGACGCCGAACACCATGGTCACCGCATGCACCAACTGTTCCCACCGCTCGTCCGAGAGAGTGTCGCGCAGCGGCGCCAAGGCGTGCCTCGCCATCTCGAGCCGGGTCACCCCGCGTACCGGAACCTTTTCCGCCTCAACGACATCCACCTGATTGAACCAGCGATCAAGGGTGGCTCTGAGCACCCCGCGCCACACCACCTCATCGGCGAACTGGAACGCGCACACCTCCCGCACCACCTGAACGATGCGCTCCTCGACATCGCCGGACAACCGGTCGAGGAAGTCCGGGTAGCCGCCGACGAATCCGGCCTGACGGGTCGCCATGTCCGCCCACAGCGATTGCGGATTCGGAAAGTACCGATACGCGGTGGCGGTCGAGACCTTCGCGGCCTCCGCAACCTCGGCGATCGACGGTGACTGACCGTTGCGAGCGAGTTCGAGCGCGGCCGTGATGAGCGCTTCCCTCGTGCGCATCTTCTGATTCTTGGCTCGGCCGCTATTGAGAATCTCATCTCGCCGTGAGAAAGTCATCTCACCAAGATAGCAGATTCTCACCACCGAGGAGGGCGTGGCGATGACACACGAAGAAATGGATGAGCTGTTCGCACGGCACTGCGCGGCGGAGGCCGCCAACGACGTCGACGCGATCATGGACACCCTCGCCGCGGACATCGAGCACGATGCCGTCGGCGATCCACAGGGCGTCCTGTACGACCACGCCGCCATCGCCCAGCGCTACCGGGAACTGTTCGCAGGCATCCGCGAGGACAAGATGGAGAGCGTGCACCGGTACTACGGCGAAGACTTCTTCGTCGACGAATCCCATTGGTACGGAACGGCAACCGGCATGATCATGGGCATCCCCGGCAACAACCGGCCGCTGAACTTCCGGATACTGCACGTCTGCGAGATCCGCGACAACAAGATCAGCCGCGAGAACGTCTGGCTGGACACCGCCGCGATCATGCAACAACTGATGGCGCCGGCCTGATGGGCGCCTACAAGTCGGCCAAGTGGACGGTCGCCGCGCACCGCCACGAACGGCGCGATGAGCGGACCAGCGCAGCGACGCAGCAAGTGTCGCCGCTGGTCGGGGCAGGCACACCGGCAGCACGCGGTGGACCGACCCCGTCCGGACAGGACCACGCGAGCCGGTAGCACCGGCAGCCGACAGCCCCGGCCGACGGTCCGAAAACAGCAGGGGCGGAACCCTTCCAGGTCCCGCCCCGACTGTTCGAATCAGGCCTTGGTGACCTGCGCCCGCACGCCACCGACGAGGTCGGCCGCCTCGGCGCCCGCGGCACCGAGGGTGAGGGTGGTCGCCAGGATCTCGCCGGCGATCAGCGCACGGTGCGTCTCGGCCCACGCGGTGCGGTCGGCGGGCACCTCCAGCACCACCGTGATCCGGTCGGACACGTCCAGCCCCAGGGACTTCCTGGTCTCCTGGAGATCACGGATGAGGTCGCGGGCCCAGCCCTCGGCCTCCAGTTCCTCGGTGACCACCGAGTTCAGCACCACCAGCCCCGCGTTGCCCGGCAGGGCAGCGGTGGACTCGGGCTCGGCGGCGACCAGGCGCTGCGTGTATTCCTCAGGGAGCAAGGTGATTCCGGCGGCGGTGACCACACCGTCGGCATCCTCGGACCACTCCCCCGCCTTGACCGCCTTGATCACCGTCTGCACGTCCTTGCCGAGGCGCGGACCCGCGGCACGGGCGTTGACGACCAGTTCGAACCGGCCGTGCACGGCGACATCGGTGGTCAGGTCGACCTTCTTGACGTTCACCTCGTCGGCGATGATGTCGGCGTAGGGCGCCATCCGATCGGCGTCGCCCGCCGCGATGGTCACCTCGGCCAGTGGCAGGCGCACCCGCAGGTTCTGCGCCTTGCGCAGGCTCAGCACCGTCGAGCAGACCACCCTGACCTCGTCCATGGCCGCGACGAGCTCCGAATCATGCGGCAGCTCCCCTTCTTTCGGCCAGTCGGCGAGGTGCACCGAGTCCCCGCCGGTGAGCCCGCGCCAGATCACCTCGCTGATCAGCGGCAGCAGCGGCGCCGCGAGCCTGGTGACCACCTCGAGCACCGTGTGCAGCGTGTCGACCGCGTCGCGATCCTCTTCCCAGAACCGCGAACGCGACCGGCGCACATACCAATTGGTCAGCGCGTCGGCGAACGAGCGCAGCTCGTCGCAGGCGCCGGCGATGTCGTAGGTCTCCAGCGCCTCGGTCATCACGTCCCTGGTCACGGCGAGCTTGGCCAGGATGTAACGGTCGAGCACGTTGGTCGAATCCGTACGCCACACACCGGACTTCGAGGCGTAGAGCTGCAAGAAGGTCCACGCGTTCCACAGCGGACGCAGCGCGTGGCTGACGCCTTCGCGGATGCCGCGCTCGGTGACGATGAGGTTGCCGCCGCGCAGGATCGGCGAGCTCATCAGGAACCAGCGCATCGCGTCGGAACCGTCCCGATCGAACACCTCGTTCACGTTCGGGTAGTTGCCCTTGGACTTGCTCATCTTCAGCCCGTCGTCGCCGAGCACGATGCCGTGCGCCGCAACGGTTTTGAAGGCGGGGCTGTCGAAGAGCGCGGTCGAGAGCACGTGCAGGGTGTAGAACCAGCCCCTGGTCTGCCCGTTGTACTCGACGATGAAATCGCCGGGGAAGTGGTTGTCGAACCACTCCTTGTTCTCGAACGGGTAGTGCACCTGGGCGAACGGCATCGAGCCCGACTCGAACCAGCAGTCGAGCACCTCGGGCACCCGGCGCATGGTCGACTTGCCGGTCGGGTCATCCGGATTCGGCCGGGTGAGGTCGTCGATCATCGGCCGATGCAGGTCGTCCGGGCGCACGCCGAAATCACGCGCCAGCTCGTCGAGCGAGCCGTACACGTCCATCCGCGGGTACTCGGGGTCGTCGGACATCCACACCGGGATCGGGCTGCCCCAGTAACGGTTGCGGCTGATGTTCCAGTCGCGCGCACCCTCGAGCCACTTGCCGAACTGGCCGTCCCTGATGTGCTCTGGCACCCAGGAGATCTGCTTGTTCAGCTCGACCATCCGGTCGCGGAACTTGGTCACCGCGACGAACCAGGACGGCACCGCCATGTAGATCAGCGGCTGGCCCGAGCGCCAGCTGTGCGGGTAGGAGTGTTCGATCGTCTCGTGCCGCAACAGCTTTCCTGCGGCCTTGAGGTCCTTGATGATCACCGGGTTGGCGTCGAAGACCATCAGGCCCTCGTACGGCGGCACCATCGAGGTGAACTTGCCGCCCGGGTCCAGCGGCTGCACGATCTCGATGTCGTTCGCAGTGGCGACATCCATGTCCTCCTCACCGAACGCCGGTGCGAGGTGCACGATCCCGGTGCCGGAGTCGGTGGTGACGTAGTCGGCGGCCAGGACCCGGTGCGCGTTGGGGTGACCGAGGAAGAAGTCGAACGGCGGCGCGTAGGACAGCCCGACCAGCGCGGCGCCGTCGTACTCGGCCAGCACCTCCGGCTCGTCACCGAACTCGCGGGTGTAGTGCGACACGCGCTCGGCGGCCAGCAGATACTGCTTGCCGTCCGCGGCGCGGAGGTGGACGTACCGGACATCGGGGTGCACCGCGATCGCGAGGTTCGACGGCAGCGTCCACGGTGTGGTGGTCCAGATCAGCGCGTTGGCGCCGTCGAGCGCATGCAGCGGATGCTCAGCGGGCACGCGCAGCACCATGTCGACGGTGACCGCCGGATCCTGGCGCATCTTGTACGCGTCGTCGAGGCGGGTCTCCTGGTTCGACAGCGGGGTCTGCTCGTACCAGCTGTAGGGCAGCACCCGGAAGCCTTGGTAGATCAACCCTTTCTCGTGCAGCGACTTGAACGCCCACATCACCGACTCCATGAAGTCGAGATCGAGCGTCTTGTAGTCGTTGTCGAAGTCGACCCAGCGCGCCTGACGCGTCACGTAGTCGCGCCATTCCCCGGTGTATCGGAGGACGGAAGATTTACACGCCGCGTTGAATTCGGCGAGGCCCATCTCGTCGATCTGTGATTTGTCCGTGATACCGAGCTGCTTTTCCGCTTCGATTTCCGCGGGCAATCCATGACAGTCCCAGCCGAAACGCCGGTCGACACGCTTACCGCGCATCGTCTGAAAACGCGGGACCAGATCCTTGACATATCCGGTCAGCAAATGTCCGTAATGCGGCAGTCCATTGGCAAAGGGCGGTCCGTCGTAGAAGACGAATTCTGCTGCGCCGGAACGGTTTTCAATGCTCGCGCGGAAGGTGTCGGCGGCCGCCCATGCGTCGAGCACGCGCCGCTCCATCTCAGGGAACCCCGCTGCACTGCCGACCCCGAGGTCGACGCGCGGGTAGACGCTGTTGCTGGAAGTTTGGTCCGCCATCGCGGATGCGTCTCCTCGTGCCGTGTCCGTTGGCACGGGGACGATGCCGACGCCGGTGCGTCGCTACCGCGGTACCACCCCGCTTGTCCGGCCTGAACAGCCGAACCTCTCGTTGCGAGCTGTGACGGGCTCACCCGTTCGGTTCTACTGGGCACGGCCGCCGCCCGGCAGCACGTGCTGTTCTTCCGAAGGCTCCCCGGTGATAGCCGGATCAACACCAGTGTTCATGTTTGATTCTAGCCAGTGCGGTCAAACCTGTTTACGGCCCGCCTAGCGCTTGGCATGACGCCCAGGTGGTGGCGGCGACTCACTATCCGGCCGACGCATAGACAGGGCACTCACCAGCAACAGGACCGCGCCGAGCACACATACCAGGATGCAGCCCCACGCCCAGATCACCGACCCGGTGGTCAATGCGGCGACCAGGAGGGCGAATCCGACGGCAGCAAGGACAAGTGTCAAGACGAGCATGGTGACCCCCAAGGCATGCCAGGCGGCTCGACTGTTCCTCTAATTATCCGGACGGTGCAGCTCGAGATGAGCGGCTACTTGCCACCCTTGCCGAACGAGGCAGGCTGCAGGTTGTTGGCCGTGTTGGCATCGGCAAACGCCTCGCCACCATCGACCGGCACCGCAGAGCCACGGTTCTCCAGTTCCTCGAGCTGCGATTCCAGGTAGGACTTCAGCCGCACCCGGTACTCCCGCTCGAAGGTCTTGAGCTGCTCGATCCGGCTCTCCAGCACGCTGCGCTGCTGGGTGATGGTCGCCATGATCTCGGTGTGCTTGCGCTCGGCGTCGGCCTGCAGTGCGTCGGCCTTCTCCTTGGCCTGGCGCAGCTGGTTGTCCGAACGGTTCTGCGCGTCCGACAGCATGGCGTCGGCCTTCTGGCGTGCGTCCGCGATCATGCCCTCGGAACGGGTCCTGGCATCGCCGACCAGACGCTCAGAATTTGCCCGCGCGTTGGACAGCAGATTCTCCGCCTCCACCTTGGCGTCACTGGTCAGCCGGTCCGCCATCTCCTGGGCGAGGCTGAGCACCTTGGCGGCCTGCAGGTTCGCGTCCGCACCAGGGGCGTCCTTCTGGACGGGCGCGGCGGGCATCGGGGCGGGCGGCGCCTGCTGCACCGGCGGCTTGATGGGCTCCGGCGGTGGTGGCGGCGCCTGCTGCACAGGCGGTTTCACGTTGTTCTGGACGACAGGGCCGCGATTCTTCTTGGCATCAGCCAGTTCTGCATCGAGTTCGGCGACCCGCTGGCGCAGGTCGGCGTTTTCCTCGATCAGACGCGAGAGCTCCTGCTCAACGAGATCCAGGAAGGCGTCGACTTCATCCTCGTTGTAGCCGCGCTTCCCGATCGGCGGTTTGCTGAACGCGACGTTGTGCACATCGGCTGGAGTCAGCGGCATGGAAGGATCCCTTCACGCGTCTTTTGGAGATCTAGCAGATCTAGCAAGCTACTTCACGGCCCATTCTGTCACACCGGAGCTACTGGTTGCCCGAGCCTGCCCACGATCGACATCAAGATGAAGACGATGAAAAGCAGGACCATAATCGACAAGTCCAGGCGAATTCCCCCCAGTGACACCGGTGGTATCAACCGTCTCAGTAGTTTCACCGGCGGGTCGGTGATCGTGAAGATCACCTCCAGGATGATGACCACCACACCGGTCGGACGCCAGTCACGAGCGAAGCTTCGGATGAACTCCACGATCACCCGGCTGATCAGCAACAGCCAGAAGATGAACAGTACGAAGTACAGCACCGCGAACAAGGCCACGAGTTCACTCTGCCGCAAAATCGGCTTTGCGCAAAATGACCGCGCCGCCCCACGCGCGACCGGTCGGCAACACCCCCCAGATCACGACCTTATTTCTGGTTGTAGAAGCCGGTTTCGGCGATGCGTCGGCGTTCTTCGGCCGATACGTCCACATCCGCGGGTGAGAGGAGGAACACCTTGGTAGCAACCTTGTCGAACGAGCCACGCAGCGCGAACGCGAGACCTGCGGCGAAGTCGACCAGCCGCTTGGCATCGGCGTTGCTGAGATCGACCAGATCCATGATCACCGGGTTGCCCTCACGGAAGCGCTCACCGATGATGCGGGCCTCACTGTAGTCACGTGGACGCAACGTCGTGATCTTGGACAAGGGGCCTCCGTCCTCGAAGATCCCCGGCCTGCGCGCGGGTGCCGGCTCGGGGCGCACGCGCTCCTCCAGCCGCCGCTCCTCGGCCTCGGGATCGACGGCGAGCGCACCTCGGGTGGCTCCGCGCATCGTCGGCGCGCTACCGCCCGCCCGGAATCGGCCCGACGGTGCGGCCTCGATCCGGGTGGGACGCCGCGGCGCCTCGTAACGGTCCTCGCCGTAGGGTTCGTCGGCGTAGTCGTCGCGGCGGGACACGGGGTATCCGGCCTTGTACGGCGACTTGTAGGCAGGCTCCGGGTAATCCGGATCCTCGCGGTCGAAGCCGTCGGCGCCGTAATGGTCTGCGCCGTAACGATCTTCGGCATAGCGATCGGCGCCGTAGGCGCCACGGTCGGCATAGTCACGGGGCCGGGGCCGACGGGAACCACGCTCGTCGCTGCCCCGCGGGGCGCGATCATCCACGTAGTCGTCTTCGTAATCCTCGAGCGGAACCATGCCGAAGTACGCCTTGAACTTGTGAAGCGTACTCATCACCGCACCCCGCAGTCGCGTGGCACGGTCATGACCACGCAAGTGGCTGCGCTGATTACTCGCTCGCTGCGCTCGCTCATTGGTCGACCTTCCTTCGGCCCCGGTGGCGGCCGGGTGTTGAAGTCTTGCTCAGCCCCTCGTCTGTCCCAAGCATATGTGTCGAATGTGACTGATGAGGTTTCTTTGCTACGCCGAGGTTATCGGTCGAGCGCCCATCAAGGCGGTACCGACACGCACAACCGTCGAGCCGTGTTGGATGGCAGATTCCAGATCCCCTGACATTCCGGCGGAAAGCTCTGTGGCACCGGGATGCTCGGCGAGCATCCTCGTGTGCAATATCGCAAGCCGCGCGAAAGATGCATCAGACTCAGCCCCCAGCGGCGGAATGGCCATCAGCCCCGACAATCGCAATCCTGGCGACGCCGCAACGTGTTCCGCGAGCGCTGCCAAATCCTCCGGTGCGACACCGCCGCGCGAAGGGTCGTCGTCCAGGCTCACCTGCAGGAGGACATGAAGCGGGTCGGTCCGGTCGCCTGCGTCGAGCGCGGCGCGCGCACCAGCGTCAAGGGCCGTTGCCAGTCGTTCGCTGTCGACCGAGTGGACGGTGTGCGCCCAGCGGGCGACGACCTTAGCCTTGTTCCGCTGGAGCCGTCCGATCATGTGCCAGTGGACATCTGAGAGGCCTTCGTCACTCTCGGCGCCCGATCGAGCCGCATCGACGCCCTGCCGAACCAAAGTTGGCAGTCCAGCCACCTTGGCAGTCGCCTCCTGCTCCCGTGACTCGCCGAACTCGCGGCGGCCGAGACGGTACAGAATCGCGACATCGGCAGCCGGAAAGAATTTCGTCACGGGGAGTAGACGCACCGTGTCCGAATCACGGCCCGACGCAAGGCAGGCCGCGTCGATCCGCTGCAGCAGACCGGACAGGTTGGTGGCCAACTCGGCCGTCCTGGCGTCGACGGTCTCCGTCAGATTCAGCGCCCCGCTCATGCCTGCGCCTCGCTGACGCTCGGCTCCGGCATGTGCGGGGCACGCTGGCACATGATTCGCTCGCTGCGCTCGCTCATGCTTGCATCCAGATCACCCCGGCGATGCGACCGGTCGGCGCGCCGCGGCGATGACTGAACAGGGTGCGGTCCTCGATGGTGCAGCGCGGGTCGACGGCGACCCCGCTCACCCCGGCTTCGGTGAGCTGCCTGCGAATTCCGGCGCGCAGGTCGAGCGAGGGCGTGCCACGCACCGTCGTCGCGGCGCTGCCTGGCAGGTGCGCCTCGACATCGGCACGCATCGCGGCGGGCACCTCGTACTGTCGACCGGACGCGGCAGGGCCGAGGAACGCCCCGATCCGCTCGAGCTTGGCGCCTGCCGACACCATCGCGTCGAGTACAGCGGGCACGATGCCGATCCTGGCGCCGATGCGACCCGCGTGCACCGCGGCGATCACGCCCGCCTCGTCGTCGGACAACAGGATCGGCACGCAGTCGGCGGTGAGCACGACGAGCGCGAGTCCGGGCACCGTGGTCACCACCGCATCGGTCGCAGGCACCGGCTCCGCCCGTGGGCCGTCGACGATTTCGACATTGCGGCCGTGAATCTGCTCCATCCACACCAGCCGATCCGGCGTCAGCCCGATCCCCTCGGCCAGCCGATCCCGATTGCGCCGCACCGCGCCGGGGTCGTCCCCCACATGGTCCCCAAGGTTGAACGACTCGTACGGCGGCGCCGAAAAGCCACCCGCCCGCGTCGTGGTCACCCGTCGAACAGTCAAAGTCGGCGCAGTCATACCCCCGAGCGTAGTGAAGGCCGACCTGTCACCCCCGCCCCCAGTGATCATGCCCATGAATGCATCGAGGGGAGTCACCCGGTGGCGGTTGACGATCAACCAGCAACCAGGTGACTCCCCTCGAAGTTCTTCGAGTTTTACCGGCGCATGAACGAGGGCACGTCGACGTCGTCGTCATCGTCGTCCGGCGGCTCGATGTGGGCGCGCGGGTTGTTCGCGACGGTCGGGTCGGCTAGGCGGGGGCGGTCGGAATAGCTCGGCACGTTGCTCCTGCTCGAGCCCGAGCCGATCGGGGTGGCCGTCGCATCGCTGCTGTGGGCTGCGACCTCGGTGCCGCGGCTCTTGGCGATCTCCCCTGCCCGCGCCGAGCCGATGTTGACCCGGCTGGCGGTGTCGAAGGTACGCCGGGCGGGTCCTCCACCGTCAAAACCCGCGGCAATCACGGTGACTCGCACTTCGTCGCCGAGCGAGTCGTCGATCACCGTGCCGAAGATGATGTTGGCCTCGATGTGCGCGGCCTCCTGGACCAGCGACGCGGCCTCGTTGATCTCGAACAGCCCGAGGTCGGAGCCGCCCGCGATCGACAGCAGCACGCCGTGCGCGCCGTCCATCGACGCCTCGAGCAGCGGCGAATTGATCGCCGACTCGGCCGCTTTCACCGAACGGCCCTCGCCGCGCGCGGAGCCGATGCCCATCAGCGCGCTGCCCGCGCCGGACATCACGCTCTTGACGTCGGCGAAGTCGACGTTGATCAGGCCGGGGGTGGTGATCAGATCGGTGATGCCCTGCACACCGTTGAGGAGCACCTCGTCGGCCGAGCGGAACGCGTCCATCAGGCTGACCGCCGCGTCGCCGAGCTGGAGCAGCCGGTCGTTCGGGATGACGATGAGCGTGTCGCAGGATTCGCGCAGCTGGGTGATGCCAGTTTCGGCCTGGCCGCCGCGCCGCTTGCCCTCGAAGGAGAACGGTCGCGTGACGACACCGATGGTCAAAGCGCCGAGCTTGCGCGCGATCTGGGCGACGACGGGAGCACCACCGGTACCGGTGCCACCACCCTCGCCCGCGGTGACGAAGACCATGTCGGCGCCCTTGAGCACCTCTTCGATCTCGTCCTTGTGGTCCTCGGCGGCCCTGCGGCCGACCTCGGGGTCAGCGCCTGCACCGAGACCACGGGTGAGTTCGCGGCCGACGTCGAGCTTGACGTCGGCATCGCTCATCAGCAGGGCTTGCGCGTCGGTGTTGACAGCGATGAACTCGACACCTTTGAGGCCCTGTTCGATCATCCGGTTGACGGCATTCACACCGCCGCCGCCGATACCGACGACCTTGATCACTGCAAGGTAGTTGTGCGGGGGCGTCATGGGCTCTCGCCTTCCTTCGATCTAAAGCCTGTCGTTTTCGGATTCGAGACATTTCGCCTGTTCAGCTGGGCGGAGTTCGCCTGAGCGGCTTCACTCAGCGATCCGCCGCCCGGGCAAACCCTCAACCTCAACCATAGGGTTAGCGTTATGTCAAGTATCCGACTGCTGCGGAACGCTATTCGCAGCCGCCGCAATCCGCGCGCAGGCGCGCCGAAACGGGAGACAGAATCTTGTGTGATCCCTCTCGTTTCGCCGACCCACACGACGTATGGTGAACGGTTGCCCCCCGGCGCTCCGTTCCCGGCGCGAAGACCGGTGGCATGAGCGTCAGGCCCGGAGACGGTGGTTCGCGGGACCACGCGGGGTCTGCGAACTCCGCCCATCGAAGTGTGCAATTCGACGCGGGCGCAATGGGTATCGCTCACTTTACCGTGACCAGATTGGGACTCGATACATCGAACACCGTTCCAGGGCGGGTCAACAGCGGGAGCACGACTGCCGACTTGCGCGTGGCGTCGTTCGTCCCTCCCCACAGTACCGTGCGGCCGTCCTTCAGATTCAGCGAAATATCCGAAATGGACCGTGCCACAACCTCGTCCACCTGAATGCCCAGCGCGGGCGGCAGCGCAGCGAGCACACCGACGGCGGCCTTGGTGACCGGGTCGGCGCTGGCCGGATGGTCGGTGACCAACCGGGGCACGCCGATCGGCGCGGCCTCGATCGCGAACTCCACGCTCTCCGCGTCGAGCAGATGCGCGCCCTGCGGGCTGTCGAAGAACAGCACCGGAACCCGCTCGACCACAGTCACCTTCACCGTCGACGGGAACACCCGCTGCACCCGCACGGTGCGCACCTTCGGAATATTCGCGACGCGCCGGGCGATCTCGGTGGTATCGATGCGCAGCATCGAGCGGCCCGAAGGGATTTCGAGCAGCGCCCGCACCTGCTGCTCGGGCACCGCGATCGCGCCGTCGATCTTGACGGTGCGCACGGAAAGCACCGGGGTGAACAACGCGACGGCCGCGACAACGGCAAGGACGCACACACTCAGCAATCCCCACAACCAGATTCGCCGCCACCGCGCCGGACTCAGCCGTTCCATCGCCGACCGGACGAACCCGGGTCCGTCCCGCCGCTCCGCGCGGACCCGCCCCGATCCGCCGCTGGTGTTCGCCCGTCCCGCCGACTCCACCGACTGCCGTCCCCGGCGTGTCACCGTCAGCGCCCGTACTGGGGCCGCGCCCGCAGGCCGTCGAGGATCTGGCTGCCGAGCATCGTCACGTCGCCTGCACCCATGGTGATCACCACGTCGCCGGGCAGCGCGAGCCGCGCGACCTGGCGACCGACCCGGGACATATCCGGCTGGTAATGCACGGGTTTGGTGACCGACTGCGCCACCAGCGCACCGTTCACCCCTGGCAGCGGCTTCTCCCGCGCCCCGTACACATCGAGCACGACGACCTCGTCGGCCAGGCTGAGCGCGGCGCCGAAATCCTTGGCGAAGGTCGCGGTGCGGCTGTACAGGTGCGGCTGGAAGACCACGATCACCCGGCCTTGCCGCGACCGCGCACCATCGCGGGCCTCCTGCTGCACCAGCTCGGCGGCGGCGCCGAGCACGGCGCGCACCTCGGTCGGATGGTGGGCGTAGTCGTCGAAGACCCGAACGCCGTTCTCCCTGCCGTTGAACTGGAATCGGCGGTGCACGCCGCCGAAACCTTCCAGGCCCTGGACGATTTCGTCCACGTCGGCACCCGTTGCGCGGGCGGCGAGCAGCGCAGCCATGGCGTTCAACGCCATATGCCTGCCCGGCACCGCGAGCCGCAGCGTGCGCGGCGCCGATTCGTCGGCGAGCTGGAACCCTACGATGCCGCCGACATCGCGCGGTTCCCAGCTGTGCAGGCGAACGCCGACCGGAACCGGCGCGTCGGCGAGCTCGCCGGAGCCGTAGCCGAGGACCCGAATGTTCTTCTCGGCCAACCGCGCACCGACCCGCTCGGCCAGCGCGAAGGAACCAGGATCGTCAAGGCAGACAACCAGCAGGCCGCCCTCGACGAGCCGGTCCGCGAAATCATCGAAGACCTGGACATAGGCCTCGTCGGTACCGAAATAGTCGAGGTGATCGGATTCGATGTTGGTGACCACCGCGACGTCCGGCTCGTACTGCAGCAGCGACCCGTCGCTCTCGTCGGCCTCGGCGACGAAGATGTCCCCGGTGCCGTGGTGGGCGTTGGTGCCCGCCTCGTTCAGCTCGCCGCCGACCGCGAAGGACGGGTCGAGCCCGCAGTGCTGCAACGACACGATGAGCATCGAGGTGGTCGAGGTCTTGCCGTGCGTGCCCGAGACGAGCAGCGTCCGATGCCCCTGCATCAGCGACGCGAGCACGGCGGGGCGCAGCAGCACCGGAATGTCGCGCCGCTTCGCTTCCACCAGTTCGGGATTGGTCTTCGGGATGGCCGCGTAGGTGGTGACCACCACGGTCGGGCCGCCGGGCAGCAGGTCGAGCGCGCTGGCGTCGTGGCCGATGCGCACCTGCGCGCCCCTTGCCCGCAGCGCGAGCACGCCGCGACTCTCCTTGGCATCCGAACCGGAGACGGCGCCGCCGCGGGACAGCAGGATGCGGGCGATGCCGGACATGCCGGCACCGCCGATGCCGACCATGTGCACCCGCGCCAGCGAGGGCGGCAGTGACGAGAGCTCGTCGCTCACTGAGCTACCTCCAGGACGATGCGCGCCACCGCGTCGGCGGCGTCACGGTGCCCGGCACCGCCTGCGGCGCTGCCCATCTCGATCAGCCGTGCGGAGTCCATGAGCAGCGGAATCACCTCATCGATCACGTACTTCGGGGTCAGTTCCGAATCGGGCACGATTCTGCCACCGCCCTGCGCGACGACCGGTCTTGCGTTGAGTTCCTGCTCGCCGTTGCCGTGTGCAAGCGGCACATAGAAGGCGGGCAGCCCGACCGCCGACACCTCGGCGACGGTCATCGCACCCGACCGGCAGACCACCGCGTCGGCGGCGGCGTAGGCGAGATCCATCCGGGAAAGATACGGCACCGCCACGTATGGCGCGCCCCCGGCGGGCGCGGCGAGGTCCAGGGTGTTCTTCGGGCCGTGCGCGTGCAGCACCGAAATGCCTGCCGCGGCCAGCTGCGCCGCCGCACCCGACACCGCCTCGTTCAGCGATCGCGCGCCCTGCGAGCCGCCGAACACCAGCAGTACCGGTCCCTCGGCAGGCAGCCCGAAATGGGCGCGCGCCTCGGCACGCAACGCGGCGCGGTCCAGCGTGGTGATCGCCGCCCGCACCGGAATGCCGACGACCTGCGCCCCGGCCAGCCCCGAATCCGGAACGGCAGCGAGCACCCGTGCGGCTCGGCGCGCGCCGACCTTGTTCGCAATCCCCGCCTTGGCGTTCGCCTCGTGCACCACCACCGGCACCGCGCGCCGCCGCCGCAGCAGGCCAGGCCCGGCGGCCAGGTAGGCGGGCAGCGCCACGTAACCGCCGAAGCCGACGATCACATCGGCCTCGACCTTGTCGATGACGGCCCTGGTCCGCGCCACCGAGGCACGGACACGGCCGGGCAGCCGCAGCAGATCGGCGGACGGCTTGCGCGGCAACGGCACCGGCGGGATCAGTTCGAGGGGATAGCCACGTTCGGGGATCAGGCGAGTCTCCAAGCCACGTTCGGTGCCGAGCGCGGTCACCCGGATCGAATCGTCGAGTCGCCGCAGCGCATCCGCTACTGCCAGGGCGGGCTCGATATGGCCCGCCGTGCCGCCGCCTGCGACGATTACCGAGATCACCTAGATCGTCCCCGTTCTCTTGCGTGGTTGACCGGATAGCTTGGCTCCCATGCCCTGGTGGCGCGCAGCGAACTGGTGCCGCGGCTCTCGGGCGAACGCCGTCGGCCCGGCTCCTCCTTCGGGCGCCGCGCCGGAGGCAAGGCCTGTCTGCGCTGCGGCGGCGGCTTCTTGGCGCGCTGCGCGGACTTCGCGCGGGCGGCACTGGCTCTGGCAGGCGAGTAGATTTCCGGCTTCGGCAGCCGCAGCAATCTGCTGACCCTGCCGTCCTGTCCGGAGTGTAGTGCCGAAACCGCTTCGGGCTCATGGCGCGCGGCGTTCGCGATGATGCCGAACATGAACAGGGTGATCGCCAGCGACGAACCGCCCGCGGACACCAGCGGCAGCTGCAGGCCGGTGACCGGAAGCAGACCGACCACGTAGCCGATATTGATCAACGCCTGCACGGTGATCCAGGTGGTCGCGGTCGCGGTGAGCAGGCGAAGGAACGGATCGACCGAGCGGCTGGCGATGCGAAGGCCGGTGTAGACGAACAACGCGAACAGCCCGAGCACCAGTGCGCAGCCGAGGAAGCCGAGTTCCTCGCCGATGATGGCGAAGATGAAGTCGTTGTGTGAGTTGGGCAGATAACTCCACTTGGCGCGGCTCTGCCCGAGGCCACGACCCCAGATGCCGCCGTCGGCCAGCGAGTACAGCGCTTGGCGCGCTTGGTAATTCTTGCCCTGCGGGTCTTCGCCTGGATTGAAGAACGCGCGCATCCGGTCGGACCGGTACCCGGCGGACAAGGCGAGCACGCCCGCCGCGATCATGCCGGACACCGCGATGGTGATGAACAGCCGCAGCGGCAGTCCGCCGAACCAGAGCAGCGCCGCGAGCACGACACCGAGCGCGATGGTGGTGGACAGGTTGGGCTGCAACACCACGAGCAGACACACGATCAGGCCCGCAGGCACCAGCGGCACCAGAATGTCTTTGAGGCTCGCGTGTTCCGAACGCCGCGACGCCAGCAGGTGGGCACCCCACACCACCAGCGTCACCTTGACGATCTCCGACGGCTGCACCGAGATCGGCCCGATGAACAACCAGCGCCGCGCGCCCTGCACCTCGGAGCCGATGCCGGGAATCAGCACCAGCACCAGCGCGACCACCGACAGCGCGAACAGCGGGAACGACCATTGCCGCAGCCGCTTCAACGGAATGCGCAGCGCAAGATAGAACAGCACGCAGCCGATCGCGGCGAACAGTGCCTGCTGGATGAACAGCGAATACGCCGATCCCCCATCGGCATACGCCTCGACGCTCGACGCGGAAAGCACCATCACCAGGCCGAGCACGGTGAGCAGCGTGGCGATGGTGACGACGAGATGGAACGACGCGAGCGGCCGCGCCAGCCAGGCCACGAAGCGGGCTCCGGCTCGCGGGTCCGTCCGCCGCGCCGTTTCACTCATAGCTGCCGCCCGACGTCACCGTCTTCCAGTGCGTGCACCGCGGCCGCGAAACTGCGGCCCCGATGCGTGTAGTCGGCGAACATGTCCAGGGATGCCGCTGCCGGAGCGAGCAATACGGTGTCGCCACGACTGGCGAACCCGGCCGCGGCGCGGACCGCACGCGCCATGACAGCGTCGGCCTTATCGGTTATCGACGCGTCACCCATCCCAGCATCGTCTCCCGCGATCAGCTCGATGACCGGGACATCGGGCGCGTGTCGCGCCAATGCGGCCGCGAACACCGGCGCGTCGGCACCGATCAGCACCACCGCGACGAGCCGGTCGGCGACCTCTTCGACCAGGTCCTCGATCTGCGCGCCCTTGAGCTGGCCGCCTGCCACCCAGACCACCTGCGGATGCGCCAGGATCGCGGTGCGTGCGGCGTGCGGGTTGGTCGCCTTGGAGTCGTCGATGAAGTCGACGCCTGCCACCTCGCGCACGAACGCGGAGCGGTGCGGGCCGACCTTGTGCTCGATCAGGCCTTCCCGAATGAACTGCGGCGCCACGTCGATGGCCCTGGTCAGTGCGGCCGCGGCGAGCGCATCGGCGACGCCTGCCGGTCCCGGCGGGCTGATGTCGCCGACCTCGGCCAGGATCGCGGCCTTGGTGAACGCGCGATCGAGCAGCTTGCCGTCGACGACGCCCAGCTCACCGTCGGCGGGCACGCCGATCCGGAAGCCAACGGTGCGACGGGCTTTCGAACGACGCGCCAGCGAGGCGGCCACCGGATCGTCCAGCCCGACCACGCCGACCCTGCCGACCAGCGCCCGCGCCTTGGCCGCGGCGTACGCGTCGAGGCCGCCATGCCAATCCAGGTGATCCTCGGCCACATTGAGCACCACGCCCGCCTCCGGGCGCACCGACGGCGCCCAGTGCAGCTGGAACGAGGACAGCTCGACCGCGAGCACCTGGGGACCGGGGTTGCGCCGCAACGCATCCAGGATCGGCAGGCCGATGTTGCCGCACGCGACGCTGGGGATGCCCGCGGCGCGCAGGATGGCATGCGTCATCTGCGTCGTGGTGGTCTTGCCGTTGGTTCCGGTGATCACCAGCCATTTGCGCACCGGACCGTAGATCCTGGCTTGATCGACCCACCAGGCGAATTCGACGTCGCCCCACACCGGAGTGCCCTCGGCGACCGCCGCGGCGAGCACCGGTGAGTCCGGCCGCCAACCCGGGCTGGTGATCACCAGCGCGAACCGGCTCCAGTCCGCGGATTCCAGTTCCGCGCAGGTGGCGATGTCCAGGCCGAGCGCCGACGCTTCGGCCAGCGCCGCGGCGCCGCCGTCGGTCACCACCGGGCGTGCGCCGATATCGCGGAGCGGCTCGACGAGCGAGCGCCCCGAGACACCCCAGCCCGCGACGAGAACGTCACGGCCACGCAGGAATTCGAGCATGGGCCCTGGTGATCGCAGGGCCCGAGGAGAATGTTCGACCATCGCTAGTTCACCCGACCGCAGAGAGATATTCGCTGTAGAACAAACCGAGCCCGACGGCCGACGCCATCGCGGCCAATAGCCAGAACCTGATGATCACCGTAGTCTCGGCCCACTTGCTGAGCTCGAAGTGATGATGGAACGGCGCCATCTTGAACAGCCGGTTGCGCGTGGTGCGGTAGACCGCGACCTGGAGCACGACCGACAGGGTCTCGGCAACGAAGAGCGCGCCGATGACGATCATCAGCAGCTCAGTACGTGTGGTGATGGACAAGCCTGCGAGCATGCCGCCGAGCGCGAGCGAGCCGGTATCACCCATGAAGATCTTGGCGGGCGCGGCATTCCACCACAGGAACCCGACGCACGCCGCCGCGCCTGCGGCACAGACCAATGCCAGGTCGAGCGGGTCGCGCACGTTGTAGCAACCGAGCTCGGGCTTGGTCTCGCAGGCGTGGTAGTACTGCCAGAACGTGATGACCACGTAGCCGCCGAGCACCAGGCTCATCGATCCTGCCGCCAGACCGTCCAGTCCATCGGTGAGGTTCACCGCGTTGGACCAGGCGACGACCACCAGGCAGACGAAGACGAGGAACACGACGACGCCCATGGTGACCGTGCTGATGTCGCGCACATACGACAGGTGCCTGCTGGCCGGGGTCAGCCCGCTGGCGCCGCGGAACTGCAAGGCGAGCACGCCGAACACGACGGCGGCGGTCAGCTGACCGAGGTACTTGCCCGCGGCCGTCAGGCCGAGGTTGCGCTGCTTGCGGATCTTGATGAAGTCGTCGACGAAGCCGACACCGCCGAGCGCGGTCGCCAGGCCGAGGACGAGCAGCCCGGAGGCCGAAGGACCGTCGGCGTTATAGCCGATGCCGATCAGATGCGAGCCGAGGTAGCCGGCCCACATGCCGACGATGATGGCGACACCACCCATGGTCGGGGTGCCGCGCTTGGCCTGGTGACTGGCCGGGCCGTCGACCCGGATCTCCTGGCCGAAGCCCTGCTTGGCGAACATCTTGATCAGCAGCGGGGTCAGCAGGATGGACACGGCAAGCGCGATCGCGGCCGCGAACAGAATCTGTCTCACGACTGCGCCTCGCTTGCGCTCAGCTCAGTCGTTCGGCAGCGGACGTCGTCGTCCGACCGGTGGTTGGCGATGACCACGGCTCCTTCACTCACCCTGCTGCCTCCGTGCTTTCCTTGCGTCCGCTCGATGGCTCACTACCGGTCAGGTGTTCGGCGACCTCCCAGAGGCCCTCCGACTTCGACGCCTTCACCAGCACCACGTCACCCGGCTCGACTTCGTCGTCGAGCAGCGCGATGGCCGCGGCGATGTCGGGCACAAGGATCGATTCCTCGCCCCATGAGCCTTCCATCACCGCTCCCTGATGCATCGCCCGGGACGGCCTTCCGGTGCCGACGACGATCAGCCGGTGCACGTCGAGCCGGACCGCGAGCCGCCCGATCCGATCGTGTTCGATCACGGATTCTTCCCCTAGTTCGCCCATCTCGCCGAGCACGGCCCAGCTGCGGCGCGGAGTTTCGCCCGCGCGCGCCATGGTGACCAGCGCTTTCAGTGCTGCGCGAACGGAATCCGGGTTGGCGTTGTACGCGTCGTTGACGACGGTCACGCCACGGTCGGTGGTGCGCACGTCCATGCGGCGGGCCGAAACGGCGCGCGCGCCGGACAGCGCCTGCGCGACGGTGGCGAGGTCGGCACCGCATTCCATGGCGACGGCGGCGGCGGCCAGCGCGTTGCCGACCTGGTGCTCACCGTGCACGGCCAGCTGGATCGGCACACTGCCCGCCGGGGTGTGCATGGTGAAACCGGCACGCGCCTGTTCGTCGAGGCGGATGTCGGTGGCGCGCACTGTCGCGCTGTCCGAGTGCCCGACCGTCACCACGCGGGCCGACGTCCGCGCCGCCATCGCGGCGACCTGCTGATCGTCGGCGTTGAGCACCGCCAGCCCGGACGACGGAAGCGCTTCCACCAGTTCGCCTTTGGCCTTCGCGATCGCCTCGCGGCTGCCGAACTCACCGAGGTGGGCGGTGCCGACGTTGAGCACGACGCCGATGCGCGGCGGTGTCACCTCGGCCGCGGCAGCGATATGACCGGTGCCGCGCGCCGACATCTCGAGCACCAGGAAACGGGTGTCGGCGTTGGCGCGCAACGCGGTCCACGGGTGGCCGAGCTCGCTGTTGAACGAACCCGGCGGCGCGACCACGGTGCCGAGCGGCGCGAGTACGGCCGCGAGCAAGTCTTTGGTCGAGGTCTTGCCGGACGAGCCGGTTACCCCGATCACGGTGAGAGTGCCTGCCGCGCTGAGACGTTCGACACTGACGCGGGCCAGATCGGCGAGCGCGACCAGCGCGGCCGCGCCGGAGCCGTCCGAATCACCGGCCAGCGCAACCGAACTCGCAGGCAACGAGCCGGGGTTCGGCGCGACCACGATGGCAGGCACCCCGACCGGGCGTGCCGCGAGCACCGCGACCGCACCGGCGGCGATCGCCGCCGTCGCGAAGTCGTGCCCGTCCGAGCGTTCGCCGGGCAGCGCAAGGAACAGATCACCGGGACCGATTCGGCGCGAATCGAATTCGACCGAACCGGTGACTCGCACCTCCGGGTCGGGGACGTCGTGCAGCGTGCCGCCGACGACGTCCGCGATCTCCCGCAGTGTCATCTCGATCATGAAACCGTCAAGTCCTCCGCATCCGCGCTGTGCGGACTTCGCTTGTCCAGTGCCGCCGCGAGCACGTCGCGGTCGTCGAAGGGATGCTTCACGCCCTGGATTTCCTGCCCTGCCTCGTGGCCCTTGCCAGCAACCAGTACCACGTCGCCGGGTTGTGCCCAATTCACCGCTGCCGCAATGGCTTCGGCGCGATCGCCGACCTCGCGCACCGTACCGCGTTCGGCCTCGGGCACTGCGAGCGCACCCGAACTCATCGCCGCCCTGATCCGTTCCGGGTCTTCGCTGCGCGGGTTGTCGTCGGTGATGATCACCAGGTCGGCGCCGCGCGCCGCCACCTCGCCCATGAGTGGACGCTTGCCTGCGTCGCGGTCGCCACCGGCGCCGATCACCACGGCAAGGCGCCCAGGCGCTTCCGGTGCGTCGGCGGCGAGATGTCCACGCAGCGTAGCGATCACCGATTCCAGCGCGGCCGGCTTGTGTGCGTAGTCGACGATGGCGAGGAAGTCCTGGCCCCGCTCCACCCGCTGCATCCGGCCTGGCACGTCGACGGTGGCCAGCGCGGGCGCAGCGACCGCTGCCTCGACACCGGCCGCCGCGCACAGTGCGATCGCGAGCAGCCCGTTGGCCACGTTGTAGCGGCCGGGAAGACGCAGCCGCACAGCGACATCGCCGTCCGGACCGGCCGCGGTGAACTCCTGCGCGCCGCCGTGCGCCCGGATGCCGTCGCGCACGGCCCAGTCTCCGGATCCGGTGGTGGACACCGTGATCGGGGCGTCGAGGTCCGCAGCGAGGCGTTGGCCCCATTCGTCGTCGACGCAGATCACCGCGGTCCGTGCGGCAATCGGCGAACCTGCCTCGAACAGCCTGCGCTTGGCGCCGAAGTAGTCCTCGAAGTCGGCGTGGAAGTCCAGGTGGTCCTGTGACAGGTTGGTGAACCCACCGACCGCGAAACGCACGCCGTCGACGCGGCCGAGCGCCAGCGCGTGGCTGGACACCTCCATCACCACCGCGTCAACGCCCTGCTCGACCATCAGCGCGAACATCGCGTGCAGCTGCGGCGCCTCGGGCGTGGTCAACGCGCTCGGCACCCGGCGCCCGCCGATCCTGGTCTCGATGGTGCCGATCAGCGCGGTCGACAGGCCGCCTGCGGCCAGCCCCGCCTCCACCAGATAGGAGGTCGTCGTCTTGCCCGAGGTGCCGGTGATGCCGACGATCCGCAGCTGCGCACAGGGGTTGCCGTAGATCGATGCGGACAATTCGCCGAGCACCCCGCGCGGGTTCTCCCGCACCAGCACCGGCACGTCCAGTGCTCCGGCCAGTTCGGCGCCCGCCGCATCGGTGAGCACCGCAACGGCGCCGCGGGCGACCGCGTCGGCGGCAAAGCGCGCGCCGTGCGATCGGGCACCTGGCAGCGCCGCGAAGAGATCTCCAGGCAGCACGGCCTTGGACCGCTGCTCGATGCCGGTGACCACGACCCCGTCGAGGGATGCCGGTACAGCCGGTTCCGCCTCGATCGCGGCCGCGAGCACCGTCAACGATGTGGTTGGCACGTGCGCTGGTCGCAACGCATGCGCTTGGCCGGACTGCACAGAAACCAGGCTCCTCTCGGCGGGCGGTGATCGACGTGTCAGGTTACCGGCGACGGATAGCGCCTTCACCACGCGCCTGCGTTTTTCCGCACCGCATGCCCGGGAGACACGCCCTAGTCGGCCTGCAGCACGAATCGCCTGGACGGCTCCGGCGACGGCGGGATGCGGTCGCGCTGGAGTGCCCACGAGGCGATGCTGTGGAACAGGGGCGCGGCCGACTGGCCGCCGCTGCCGTCGGAGCTGCGGATCGGGTTGTCGAGCATGAGGCCGATCACGTAGCGCGGGTTGTCGGCAGGGACCATGCCCGCAAAGGTGATCCAGAACGAGGACGTCGAGTAACACCGGCAGGCCGGGTCGACCTTCTGCGCGGTGCCGGTCTTGCCCGCGACCTGATACCCGTCGATGGCGGCGGGGCCGCCGGTGCCGTTCTGGTTGGCGTTCATCGGATCCCGCTGCACCACCGATTGGAACATGGTGCGCAGCGTCGCCGCGGTCTGCGGGCTCACCACCCGCACGCCCTCGGGCTGTTCCTCTTCGGCGCGGTGACCGTCCGGGCCGATCTTCGACTTGATGATGCGCGGCGGAATGCGCACGCCGTCGTTGGCGATGGCCTGGTACATCCCCGTCATCTGCAGGGTGGTCATCGAAAGGCCCTGGCCGATCGGCAGGTTCGCGAAGGTGCCGCCGGACCACTGGTCCCTGGCAGGCACCTGGCCCGAGCTCTCGCCGGGCAGGCCGACGCCGGTGCGCTGGCCGAGACCGAAGCGATTCACCATGTCGGCGAAGCGGTCCTCGCCGACCCGCTGGGCCAGGATCAGGGTGCCGACGTTGGACGACCTGCCGAAGATGCCGGTGGTGGTGAACGGCGAAACACCGTGCGGCCACGCGTCGTTGACGGTCACCCCGGCCATCCGGATATTGCCGGGCACCTGGTGCACCTCGTCGGGAGTCGTCAGGCCGTACTCGATGGCGGCCGAGGCCGTGATGATCTTGTTCACCGATCCCGGCTCGAAGACGTTGGACACCGAGGGGTTGTTCATCCCCGCGTTGTCCCAATGTTCCGGTCCCAGTTGCGGATTGAAGGTGTTGTCGCTGGCCATCGACAGCACCTGGCCGGTCTTGGCGTCGAGCACCACCGCCGAGGCCGCATTGGCGCCGGACATCTCCTTGGCCTGCTGCACCTGCTGTTGCACGAAGTACTGCAGATCCGAGTCGAGGGTCAGCTCGACGCCGTAGCCGTTCACGGCGTCCTGCTTGTCGCGCGAACTGCCGGGGATGACGGCGCCGTCGGAGCCGCGGTCGTAGGTGCGCGAACCGTCGGTGCCTGCGAGCACCGAGTCCAGCGAGGACTCGAGCCCGATCTGACCGTGGCCGTCCCAGCCGGTCGCGCCGATCACGTTGGCCGCCAACGAGCCACCGGGATACTCGCGCGGGTGCTGCACCTCCGCGCCGACCTCCGGGTACTTGGCCCTGATATCCGCGGCGATCCGCGGGTCGACATTGCTGGCCAGGTAGACGAACTTCTCATTGCTGCGCAGCTTGGCGAGCAGTTCCGACTCCGATGGGCCCGACTTGCCGAGCTTCTCGGCGATCATCTTGGCGATGTCCTCGAGCCGCTTGTCCGGATCGGGCGCCTTTTCGCTCTTCGCCCGCGCGTCGGCGAGCTGCTTGCGCACCGGAACCGGTTGGAAGCTCAGCTTTTTCGCGGCGACGGTGAAGGCGAGCAATTTGCCGTTGCGGTCGGTGATCGGGCCGCGGGTGGCGTAGTCGGGTTCCTGATAGGTGCGCTGATCTGCCGCCTGCGCGGACAAGCTCGGCGCGTTGATCGTCTGAATCCAGAGCAGTTGCAGCGCGACGACGCCGAGCGCGATCAGCATCAGGATCCGGCCTGCGCCGAGCCGCCTGCGCAGCGGCGTGTCCTTCTTGGGCGGCGCCGAACGTGGTCTTGCCGCCTTGGTGGGCCCAGGCCCACGTCGCTGGCGCGGCGCGGGCCTGGTCTGTGTCACCGCTGGCCTCCGTTGTCGGGAAGTTGTTGCGGCTGCGGGGTTTCCGAATGCGGCCTGGCGATGTCCTCGGGCGGCGGCTGCGGCGCCTCCGCCTGCGGGACGGCATCGGCATGGGGTACCGCACCCGCCTGCGCC
>NZ_BDAY01000111.1 GCF_001612685.1 Nocardia altamirensis NBRC 108246 | reverse complement strand
CCCGAACGGCGGGTTGTTGCCCTCCGGAACGAAGCCGGAGCGGCACAGCTCTGGCGTCGGCGCCCGCACGCCGGGGAACTCCGCGCACGGCGTATTGCGGATGCCGCGCACCGCGATCGGCGAATCCTGCGGCACCTTGCAGTACAGCCCCGGCGGCGAAGGGACGGAATCCAATTCGCTCGGCGAGCGCCGTTCGTTCGCGGGCAGGAATCCGGTGGTGCACGCGGGCGGATCGTTGACGACGACCATGAAGTCGACCATCGCGCCGTATTCACGCGGACCGCGGATGATCGTCTTCAGCGCCGCGATCAACGGCGGGAACACCACCAGAAGTTGTTCCAGCCCAGCGTGATACGTGACGCCGACCTGTCCGACACTCACCAGGTTGTTCAAGAGCAGCGGCAACGTCGGGCGCAGGGATTCGAACTGCGAGTTGACCCGCTGCATGGCAGCAGGCGCGTCGCGCAACACATTCCGCAGCGACGGATCGTGCGCCCGCAGCTGATCGGTCACCGTCGCGAGATCGCTGGTCCACGACCGGATGGCCGCGTCGGACTGAATCTGGGTGTCCAGCAACGGCCCGATCTGATCGAGCAGCTTCTTCGTCGGCTCCGCGCTCTGCTGCGCCTCCTGGACCAGCAGCGACGCCGAGTCGATGAACCGCTGCAGGTCCGGACCAGCCCCGTTGAACGCACGGAACGCCTCGTCGATCACCTGCCGCAGCCTGGTGTCGGCGACGCTGGACAGCAGCCGATCCGACTGATCGAGCAGCGAGCCGACATCCTGCGGCAACTTGGTGCGCTGCACCGGAATCACCGCGCCGTCGGCGAGGTTGCCGCCCGCGGGCCGGTCGGCCGGAATCAGGTCGACGTACTGCTCGCCGACCGCGGAAACGCTGCGCACCCAGGCGGTGACATCCTTGGGCACCTTGTAGTCGCTGTCGATGGACAACTGCGCCTCGACGCCACCGGGAGTGAGCCGAACTTCGCGCACCGTACCGACATTCGTGCCGCGATAGGCGACGTTGGCGGTCGGGTAGAGCCCGCCGGTCGCCTCCAGCTGCACCGTGACGTCGTAGCGCCCGATGCCGAACATCGCGGGCACCTTCACATACACCCCGCCCATCACCGCGAGTCCGATGACCGTGAGGATGGCGAAGATCGTCAGCTGGGCGCGGACGAATCGGGTGAGCGTCATCGGCCGGGACCCCCTTGTGGCGCAGTGTTTCCCGGCACCGTCAACCCGGGAATGGCGGGCAACCCGGGAATGGGCGGCAGACCGGGAATGGTCGGTGTCGGCTGTGCCCCCTCGGGTTGCAGCGGACCGGTCGCCGGATTGCCGCCCTGCGTCGCGGTATCGGGCGCGAAGCTGCCGACCACGCCCTCGACGCCGCCGAACCGCCCACCGAGCGGGGTGCCGATCAACCAGTTGTTGTCCAACCGCTTGCCGGTGAGGTCGACGGTGATGAACAGGTTCAAGTAGTCGCCCTTGATCGCCTTGTCCAGGTTCTTCATCGGGAACGGGAAGGTCGGGATGATCTTCATCGCCTCGATCAGATTCACGCCGGTGTCGGCGAGCGTCTGCAGCACCGGCGCGAGACTGCGCAGGTTCGCCTTCAGGTTCTCGCCGCTGGACGCGATGAGCCGATCGGTGACATCGCTGAGGTCGCCGAGCGCGGTGAGCGCCGCGGTGATGTTCTTGGTGCGATCGGCGAGCACGGTGAGCGCGGGATGGATCCGCTCGATCGCCTTGGCGACCACGTCACGCTGCTGGGCGAGTTGACCGCCGAGCCGATCGAGCCCGCTCATCGCCGCGATGATGTCGTTGCGCTGCTTGTCCAGGTTGACGGTGAGCTCGTTGAGTTGCGGCAACAGGTCGCGAATGTCGTTCTCGCGCCCGACCAGCGCCGAGTTCAGTTCGCGGGTAATCGTTTCCAGCTGCGAGATACCGCCGCCGTTGAGCACCACCGACAGCGAAGAGAGGACCTGCTCGGTGGTCGGGAACGCGCCTGCCCGCGCCAGCGGAATGGTGTCGCCCGCCTTCAGCTGCCCCTGCGGCGTGGCATCGGTCGGCGCGGCCAGCTCGACGTGGTTGCTGCCGAGCAAGCTGGTCTGCCCGATCTTGGCGACGGCGTTCGCAGGCAGCTGCACGGTGGGATTCAGCGTGACCGTGACGAGCGCGTGCCAGCCTTCCACCTCGATGTTCGACACCGTGCCCACCGTGACGTCGTCGACGCGCACCGGCGAATTCCTGGTCAGCGTTGTGACATTCGGCATTTGGATGCGCACCTGATACGCGCCGTCCATGGTGCCCTCGGTGCCTGGCATCGGCAGCGAGTTCAATCCGTCCCACTCACAACCCGAAACACCGAGCGCGAGCGCGAGTCCCATGACGAGCGTGGCCATCCGGCGCGGTCGCCTCATCGGCCTCCTCCCGGAATAGCCAGTCCGGCAATGCCGTCCGGTATCACCACCGGCGCGGGTCCCGGTGCCGGGCCCGGTTGCGGCGCCCGCCCGGCCAGGCTCGGCGGGCTGTACTCGATCTGGCTCGGGAACGCGTGCACCCCGGTCGCCGGATTCAGCATGAGCGGCGCGTAATTCATGGCAAGCGAGCTGATCACCGGCGCCAGGTACTGCGCGCACAGATCGGCCGAGCGATCGGAATCATTGGTCTCCAATGCCCGCACCGACCCGCAGAGGAAGCCGAGCGGATCCGCCGTGTTGCTGAGCGCGACCGAGCCGGAAAGCGTGCCCTGGGCCGGTTTGTAGATCTGATAGAAGTTCACCAGCGCCGTCGGACCCGAGTGCAGCACCCGCTCCAGCTCGGGCCGCTTGTCCACCAGGATCTGCGTGACGTCGGCGAGCCGCTGCACGCCTTCGGTGAGCTCGGCACCGCTGCCGTCGAGGAAGCGCTTCACATCGCCGAGCGCGGTATCCAGATTGTCCAGTCCCGCACCGAGTTCGGCGGAGGTGCCGGCCAGCACCGAGGACACCGAGGCGAGCCTGCCGCCGAACTGCACGATCTGCTCGTTGCTCGCCGAGAGCACCTCGACGAACTTCTGCAGGTTCCGCACGGTGCCGAAAAGGTCGGTCCGGCCGTCCGAGAGCGTGTTCAAGGTGGCGGACAGTTCGCGCAGGGTGTCGCGCAGTTTTTGCCCGTTGCCGTCCATGTTGTCGGCGGCGGTGTTGACGAAGCGGCCGAAGGAGCCCTGCGTGTCGTCCCCGACCGGGCCCAGAGTTGTTGCCAGCTTGGACAGTTCGGCCTTGATGTCGTCCCACTCCACGGGGACCGCCGTGTGCTCGAGCGGAATCTCCGCGCCGTCACGCATTTTCGGACCGCCGGTGTATGCGGGCGCCAGCTGGATGAACCTGGCCGACACCAGCGACGGCGAAATGATCACCGCGCGTGCGTCGGCGGGCAGATCGATGCCGCGATCGACGGTCATCTCGACCCGCACCCGATCCTTACCCGGCTCGATCGAGTCGATGCGGCCGACCTTCACGCCGAGCACCCGAACCTCGTCACCCTGGTAGAGGCCGGAGGTCGACGGAAAGTACGCCGTGATCGCGGTCTTGCCGATCCGGCTGACACCGGCGTACGCGCCGAAAAGCACCAGCGCGGCGACCAATCCCCCCGCAATCAGCACCGCCCACCGCGGTAGCTGCCGAACTCTTCCCAGCACGGTCATCGCGGTGGCTCCTGGATCGAGGGCCCGATCGACGGCGGCGCCGGTTTGGTGAAGATGTTGCGCAGGGTGTCGGGCAGATGCTCCGGCCACACCAGTGCGTCGACCAGCAGCTGCAACTGGGTACTTGTCGCGTTCACCACGTAGGCGTTGAACCACGGCCCGTTGCCGACCTGTTCGCCGAGCGCCGCGGCGTAGGGGCCGAGGTTGTCGAGCGCGTCGTTCAGGTTCTGCCGGTTGCGCTGCAGCAGGGCAAGCACCGAATTCAGCTTGTCCAGTGCGGGTTTCAGCAGCGGCTCGTTGTCGGCGACCAGGCCGGACAACTGCTTGGCCACCTCGTTCACGTAGACGATCAGCTGCCCGATCGCACTGCGACGCCGATCGAGTTCGCCGAGCAGGTCGTTGCCGTCCAGAAGCAGCGCGTTGATCTGGTTGCTCCGGTCGGCCAGGATCTTGGTGACGCTCTGTGCGCGCTGCAACAGGTCGGATAACGCTTGATCGCGGGCATTGATGCTGCGCGACAAGGCGGTTACGCCGTCCAGCGCCGCGCGCAGCGGGGCAGGGGTGTCGGCGAAGGTCGCCGACAACGTGTCGAGCGTCTTGTCCACCTGCGCCATGTCCAGTCCCTGCACCGTGCGTCCGAGATCGCCGAGCGCGTCGTTGAGCGAATACGGAGACGTGGTGCGGTCCAACGGAATCGTGTCGTCACGGCGCAGCGCACCGGAGCCGGTCGGCGTCACCTCGAGCGACTTGCGGCCGAGCACGGTATTGGTCTTGATCGCGGCGGAGGTCTTCTGGCCCAACACGATCGACTCTTCGAGCGTGAACCGGACGAGCACCTTGGCGCCGTCCAGCTCGACGTCGTCCACCCGGCCCGTGCGCACACCGGCCACCTGGACCGGGTCGCCGGGCACCAGCCCGCCCGCGTCGGCGAAGTACGCCGTGTAGGTCGCGCCGCCGCGAATGAACGGCAGCCGGTCGAACTGCAACGCCGACAATGCCACACACACCGCGAGCACGAGGCCGACGATGCCGATGGTGACGACGCGCGAGCGCTCCTGGTTCATTCGGGCGCACACCTTCCGGTCGTCTGCTTACCGGGCAGGTTCACTTGCAGAGGTTGCCCGTTCGGGCCGTCGACGAGCATATTCGTGCCGCAGACGTAGAGCTGCAGGAACGAGCCGTAGGCGCCGATCCGAATCAACTTCTTGTAGGTCTCCGGCAACCGGTCGAGCACCCACTGCAAGGTGCCGGAGCCGTTGTCGATGTTGGTGGACAGCCGCCCCGTCTGCTCGATGGTCGAGCGCAGATCCGGCCGCGCCTGGGCGAGCAGATCGGTCAGGTCACGGGTGGCGCCCGCGATGCGCGGCAGCGCGTCGCCGATCGGATCCCGATCCGCGGCCAAACCGCTGACCAGACGCTGCAATTCGTCGAGCGTGGTGGCGAACTGGTCGCCGCGCTGATCGATGGTCTGCAACACCGTGTTCAGGTTGTTGATCACGGTGCCGATCAACTCGTCCCGGTCGGCCAGCGTCTTCGCGAAGGAGCCGCCACTGTTGAGCAGCGAAACCAGCGTGCCGCCCTGGCCCTGGAAGATCTGCAGCAGCGCGCTGGTCAGGTCGTTCACCTGCGCCGGATCCAGGCCGCGCAGCAGCGGCCGGAAGCCGCCGAGCAGCATGTCCAGGTCGAGTGCAGGCGCGGTCTTGTCCTTGCCGATGGTGCCGCCCTCGGGCAGCACGTCCATCGAGCCAGGCCCCTCCAACAGCTCCAGATACCGGTCCCCGACCAGGTTTTCGTACCTGATGGTGGCGCGGGTGCTAGCGAGCAATCGGTACTTGTGGTCGACGTCGAACTCGACATGCGCGAGATGGTCCTTGCCGACCTCCACCGAGGACACCGAACCCACTGGCACCCCGGCGATGCGCACCTTCGAGCCGGGCAGCATCCCGGACGAGCTGGTGAACACGGCGTGATAGCCGTTCTCCTTGGCGAATCGCATCTGGCTGAACACGACGGTCAGCCCGGCGAAGACCAGTGCCATCACCAGCGTGAAGATGGCCAGTTTGATGGTCGTCGCGGTGTTCTTCACAGGTTGGCCACCCCCGGCAGGCCGGCGAACAGCAGCTGGAACACCTTCGGCGCCTCGTTGGGCTTGACGAAACCCGTGTTCGGCACGTACGGGGCTCCCTGATTCGTATCGGTGACAACGTAATTGGAGTGACTGTCCGGCACCCGATCCACCACGCCCGCGCAGTGCGGGCCGCCGGTCGCGTTCACCTTCGGCAGATCGTCCGGATAGGTGTAGGGCTTGGCGCCGAACATGAAGTTGGTGTTCATGCCGATGCCGGGCAGCATGCCGCCGAACACGTCCTCGGCCAGCGGCATCATCGGGCCGAGCCCGTTGATCAAACAGCTGAGCGCAGGCGCGTATTCGAACAGCAGGCCGGTCGTCGGCCGCAGCAGATCCAACGCCGTGCTGAGGTTGTCCGTGTTCTCCCGCAGCACCGAGCCGGTGGTGTCGGCCAGCCCGATCACGTTGGCGAGCACGTTGTCCAGGCTCTGCTGTTCGGCGGCGAGCGTGTCGCTGGTGACGGTGAGGTTGTCGACCGTGCGGAGCAGGTCGGGGGCCGTGTCGGCGTACAGGTCGGTGACCTGGCCGGTGCGCACCAGATCCTGTTGCAGCGTCGGCAGATACGGGTTGATGTCGCGCAGGTAGGCGTCGCTGCGGGCGAGCAGGTCGCCCAGCTTCTCGCCGCGTCCCTGCAGCGCGGTGCCGAGCGCCGACAGGGTCGCGTTCAGCTTCTCCGGCTCGACCTTGGCCAACACATCGGACAGATGCTGGAACAGCGTGTTGAACTCGACGGTGACGTGCTGCGCCGTCACCCGCGCGCCCGGCTGCAGCGACGTCGCCGAAGGCTGCGGCGGCACCGTGAAATTCACGTACTTCGCGCCGAAGACGGTGGTGGAGCGAATATCTACGCCCGCGTTGGCCGGAATCAGTTTCAGCTGATCGGGATTCAGCGCCAATTTCAGGCTGGCGCCGTCGGCGTGCTGGCTGACCGAGACGACCCGCCCGATCTCGACACCGCGCACTTTCACCTTGGCGTCCGGATCGAGGACGAGACCGCTGCGCGGCGCGTCGACCGTGACGGTCGCCGTCGGCGTGAACCCGCCGACGAACATGACAAGGGCGATGGCGATGACAGCCACCAGTGCGAGCACCATTCCGGCGCCGGCCAGTTTGAGGCCGACGGCATTGCGCAATTGCTTCGAATCCGCCATATCGCTTACCCGGAGAGATGGAAGTTGCCGGAGGTGCCGTAGATGGCCAGGGAGATCAGCAGGGTCACCGTGACCACCGCG
This sequence comes from Nocardia altamirensis NBRC 108246, assembly GCF_001612685.1. GTDB lineage: Bacteria > Actinomycetota > Actinomycetes > Mycobacteriales > Mycobacteriaceae > Nocardia > Nocardia altamirensis. The sequence continues at coordinate 25,836 of NZ_BDAY01000111.1, read as the reverse complement.
ACCAGCGAGGCGCGCACCGCGTTGCCGACCGCGACGCCGACCCCGACCGGGCCGCCCGCGGCATTGAAGCCGTAGTAGGTGTGGATCAGCATCACCGCGAGCGCCATGAAGATCGCCTGCGCGAACGACCACAGGATGTCGCTCGGGATGAGGAAGGTGGAGAAGTAGTGGTCGTATACGCCCGCCGACTGTCCGTAGATGACGACCGTCGCGAACCGGCTCGCGAGGAACGAGGCGATCACCGCGAGCGCGTAGAGCGGCACGATCGCGATCATCCCGGCGAGCACCCTGGTGCCGACCAGGTAGGGCACCGGTCGGATCGCCATCGATTCCAGCGCGTCGATCTCCTCGGCCACCCGCATGGCGCCGAGCTGCGCGGTCGAGCCCGCCCCGATGGTGGCGGCCAGGCCGATACCGGAGATCACCGGCGCGGCGATGCGGACGTTGATGAAGGCGGCGAAGAATCCGGTGAGCGCCTCGACGCCGATATTGCCGAGCGAGCTGTAGCCCTGCACGGCGATGGTGCCGCCCGCGAACAGGGTGAGAAATCCGACGATCACCACGGTGCCGCCGATCACCGCCAAAGCGCCACTGCCCATGCTGATTTCGGCGATCAGCCGAATAGTCTCGGTGCGATAGTGGGTCAGCGCACGCGGAATTGCCCCCAGCGCCTGTGCGTAGAACACAGCATGTTTACCTACCGAATCGAGCGAGTCCGACATCCGACGCACTCGTCGCACGGTACGCGGAAAGCGGGATTCGATCACGAAGGCCATGGGTTCACCGCGCCGTGAACTTGATGCCGACCGCGGTGACCACCACGTTCACCACGAACAGCGCCATAAAGGCGAAGACGACGGTCTGATTCACCGCATCGCCGACACTCTTCGGACCGCCTTTGACATTCAGCCCCAGATAACAGGCCACCAGTCCGGCGATCATGCCGAACAATCCGGCCTTCACCTCCGAGATGACCAATTCGGGCAAATGCGTCAACAGCGTGATGCCGTTGACGAAGGCGCCGGGATTCACGTCCTGCAGAAACACCGAGAACAGAAATCCGCCGACGATACCGATCGTGCACACCAGGCTGTTGAGCATCAGCGCGACGAACGTCGAGGCGAGCACGCGCGGCACCACCAGCCGTTGCACCGGGTTGATGCCGAGCACCCGCATCGCGTCGATTTCCTCGCGAATGGTGCGTGCGCCCAGGTCAGCGCAGATGGCGGTGGCGCCTGCGCCCGCGACGATGAGCACGGTGACGATCGGACCGACCTGGGTGACCGCGCCGAATGCCGCGCCTGCCCCGCTGAGGTCGGCCGCGCCGATCTCCCGCAACAAGATGTTGAGGGTGAAGCTCACCAAAACGGTGAATGGAATCGCGACCAACAGTGTCGGCACGATCGAGACGCGCGCGATGAACCAGGACTGATCGATGAACTCGCGCCATTGAAAAGGCCTGCGCACGCTCGAACGTGCGACTTCCGCGGTCAGTTCGAAGAACCCGCCTACCGCACGCAATGGCACGGCAAGGACCTCGTTCATCGATGAACCTCCTTGCTCAAACCCGCGTACGTTCGCACGGCACGATTCTTCACCGAGGCCGCACCGCCTCAACAATTAGAACACGTTCATTGCGTCGCCGGAAGATGTTTGCCACTTTTGAACTGCACTTTTTCTCTGCATCGGCATATAAATTGGAACAAGTGTCAGAGACTATGATCCCACCTTTGTGAGGCGGCACACATCTCGACCTCCAATGTCTACCAACTACTGGACCCTTGATCAACAGTTGGACAGTTGATCAGCGATTCCCTGACGGTGAGCCTTGCAGATATCGACCCTCAGTGCGCTTGTTTCACCCACCCAGTGGGACAAGCACGCGCCTGCGGTCAGCCGAGATCCAACAGCGACGACGCCGAGAACGTCTGCCCGGCAGGGCGTTCGGCGAAGTAGCCGCCGAGCGTGGCAGCGAGATCACCGGCCGACCACTGGCCATCGGCGGCGTCGAAGCGCTGCTCGACCACGGGCGCGGCCATCAACGCCACCATGCCCCCGTAGACCACGAACAGCTGCCCGCTGACCGCGTCGGCGGCGGGCGAAGCGAGATACGCGACGAGCCGGGCGACATGATCGGGCGAGAGCGGGTCGACCTGCCCCTCGGGTGCCGCGCTGAACACGGCCTCCGTCATCGCGGTCCGCGCGCGGGGCGCGATCGCGTTGGCGCGCACGCCGTATCGGGACAGCGCTCGCGCCGCCGACAGCGTCAGCGCGGTGATACCCGCCTTGGCGGCGCCGTAGTTGGCCTGCCCCTCCGGACCGAGCAGGCCCGCCTCGGAGGAGGTATTGATCAGCCTGCCGTATACCGGGGCGCCCGCCTCCTTGGACTTGCCGCGCCAATAGGTTGCGGCGTTGCGGGACAACAGGAAATGGCCGCGCAGGTGCACCGCGAGCACCGCGTCGAAGTCCTCGTCGGACATGTTGAACAGCATCCGGTCCCTGGTGATCCCCGCGTTGTTCACCACGATGTCGACGCTGCCGAAGGCCTCGTCGGCGGTGCGCATCAGCGCGTCCGCGGTCGCGCGTTCGGCGATGCTGCCCGCGACGAACTCGGCCTTGGCGCCGAGTGCACGGATATCGGCCATGGTGGCGGCGACGGCGTCCGATTCCGCCAGGTCGTTGACCACGACCGACGCCCCGGCCCCGGCCAGTGCGAGCGCCTCTGCCCGTCCAAGCCCAGCGCCCGCGCCTGTCACAATCGCCACCCGGCCCGCGAGACTCACCTCATCGTCACTCACGGCCGCTGTGTCGCTGGTTCGTTCGCTTCGCTCACCCACGGAGCCGACCCTAGAACGTGTTCCATTCTATGGCAAGGCCCGGCGTCACTGGAGTCGCAGCGCCGCTTTCGGGCACTGCGCGACGGCGTCCTCGACATCGGCGAGACGGTCGTCGGGCACATCGGCCTCGAGGATGTGCAGCTGGTCCTCGTCATCGAGTTCGAACACGTCGGGGGCGATTCCGACACAGATTCCGTTCGCTTCACACTGGTCCAGATCGACGCTGACCTTCATGAGAACTCCTTTACCGCGTTCCTAGCCGAAGCCTAACAACCCGACGACTCCGCGCGGGGCGTCATCGACCGGATTCGGCCTCAATACTGGAACATGTTTCAGTCGATATGCAATGATCGGTTGAACCCACATCGACGAAGGCATGAGGTATTTGCCATGCGCATTGCGTACACGCCGCAGCAGGAGGAGCTACGCGCTGAGCTGCGCGACTACTTCGCGCGACTCATCACTCCCGAGCGTAGAGCCGCGCTCAGCGCGCAGACGGGCGAGTACGGCGAGGGCAACGTCTACCGCGAGGTCGCGCAGGATATGGGCCGCGACGGCTGGCTCACGCTGGCCTGGCCGAAGGAGTACGGCGGGCAGGACCGTACGGTGATGGATCAGCTGATCTTCACCGACGAGGCCGCGATCGCCGGGGCGCCGGTGCCGTTCCTGACCATCAACTCGGTCGCGCCGACGATCATGCACTACGGCAGCGAAGAGCAGAAGCGCTTCTTCCTGCCGAAGATCGCGGCGGGCGAACTGCACTTCTCCATCGGCTACTCCGAGCCGAGCGCGGGCACCGACCTGGCCAGCCTGCGCACCACCGCGGTGCGCGACGGCGACGACTACGTGATCAACGGCCAGAAGATGTGGACAAGCCTGATCGCCTACGCGGACTACGTGTGGCTCGCGGTGCGCACCGATCCGAATGCCAAGAAGCACAAGGGCATCAGCATGCTGATCGTGCCGACCACGGCGGAGGGCTTCTCCTGGACACCCGTGCACACCATGTCGGGGCCGGACACCAGCGCGACCTACTACCAGGACGTCCGGGTGCCTGCGAGCGCGCTCGTCGGCCAGGAGAACGGCGGCTGGGCGCTGATCACCAACCAGCTCAACCACGAACGCGTCGCGCTGACCTCGGCCGGACCGCTCAGCCTCGCGCTGAGCCAGACCGTCGAATGGGCACGCGACACCAAGGCGGGCGACGGCTCGCGGGTGATCGACCAGGAATGGGTGCGGCTCAATCTCGCTCGGGTGCACGCCAAGGTCGAGTACCTGAAGCTGCTGAACTGGGAGATCGCCAGCCGCGCCGACGCGGGCGGCTCGGCGGCGCCTCGGCCCTGGGACGCCTCGACCTGCAAGGTGTACGGCACCGAGCTGGCCACCGAGGCGTACCGGTTGCTGATGGAGGTGCTCGGCCCGCAGGCCTACGTTCGGCAGGACTCCCCCGGCGCCGAACTGCGCGGCAGGCTGGAGCGGATGCACCGCGCCGCACTGATTCTCACCTTCGGCGGCGGCACCAACGAGGTGCAGCGCGACATCATCGCGATGACCGCCCTCAAGCAGCCCGCCTCGGCACGCTGACGGAAAGCAGGTAGCTGACATGGATTTCACTCCCACCGAGGCGCAGCTCGATCTGGCCAGGCTGACCGGCGAGGTGTGCGCCAAGCTGGTCACCGCCGACCGCCTGCGCGAACTCGACACCGCCGACGAACGATTCGACGAGACGCTGTGGCACTCGCTCGCCGAGACCGGTGTGCTCGCGGCGGCGTTGCCGGAGGCGGTGGGCGGCAGTGACTTGGGCGTGCTCGAGCAGACCGCCGTGCTGCGCGAACTCGGTAAATACGTCGCCGCGGTGCCCTACCTGTGGTCGATCGCGCTCGGCGCAGGCGCGCTGGCTCGATTCGGCGATGCGGCGCAACAGGATCGGGCAACGCAGGCGGGTGCGGGGCGCATCATTCTGACGGCCGCGCTGGCGGAGGAACACAACTGGGAGCCGACGAAGCCGATCACCACCGCCATCGAGACGGACAACGGCTGGCGGCTCACCGGCGCCAAGACCACGGTGCCGTTCGCCAATCGGGCAGACCGAATCCTGGTTCCCGCCACCGTGTTCGGCGCGGTCGCCGTGTTCCTGGTCGATCCCTCCGTTGTGACCGTCACCGCGCAGCAGGTGGTCGACCGAACCCCCGAGTACGCCGTCGATCTCGCCGACACCCCCGCCGAATTGGTCGGCACCGTCGAGCGTGGCGCCGAGATCCTCGACTGGGTGCTCACCCGCGCCTGGCTCGGCCTGAGCGCCGCCCAACTCGGAACCATCGAGCGCGCGCTCGAGCTGGTCGCCGAATACACGCGCGAGCGGGAACAATTCGGCAAGGCGGTCGGCAGCTTCCAGGCCGTTGCCCAGCGCCTCGCCGATGCCTACATCGACGTTCAGGGCCTGCGTCTGGCGGTCACGCAGGCGGCCTGGCTGCTGTCCGAGGACCTGCCGAGCGCCGAAGCCGTACACACCGCCAAGTTCTGGGCCGCCGACGCGGGCCACCGGGTGGCGCACACCGTCGTGCACGTGCACGGCGGCGTCGGCATCGACCGCGACCACATCGTGCACAACTACTTCACCGCCGCCAAACACCACGAGTTCGCCCTCGGCGGCGGAACAGACCACCTGCGCGCCCTCGGCGCTCTGCTGGCCGCTCCGGCCTGACCGTCACGCACTCCCCTTCGGCCCGTCGAGGAAACTCGGCGGGCCGAATCTGTGTGTGCACCAACGCATCTCGCCGCTATTGAGTGGGCGCCGATACCAAATAGCGCTGGATCGTCGGCGCCACATCGGCGATCAACGCCTCGCGGGTCAGGCCGACCACCGGCGGGATCCGAAGAATGTAGCGGCACAGCGCAATTCCGAGGAGCTGGGTGACCACCAGGCCGCCGCGGCGCGGGGCGTCGGCGGCGTCACCGAAGCGAAGGACGGCGGGGAGCACCTGCTCGGCGAAGACGGTGCGGAAGCGTTCGGTGACGGCGTCGTCGGTCACCGCGGAGCGCAGCAGCGTGCGCAGCACCTCGTTGCCCGGCGGCTCCTCCCACAGCGCGAGGAAGCGGCGGACGAGTAGCTCGCCGAGCTGATCGGGATCGGCGGCGGCCAGGTCGGGCAGCGCCAGATCGATGTCGACGGCGGCGGCGAACAGGCCGTCCTTGCTGCCGAAGTAGCGCATGACCATCGACGGGTCGATCGCGGCGTCGGTGGCGATGGCACGGATGGTCGCCTTGCGGAATCCCTCGGCGGCGAAGCGGGCGCGCGCTGCCTCCAGGATGGCCGCACGGGTGGCGTCGGAGCGCCGGGCAGGCGGCTGATCAGGCTCGATCGTCATGCCAACAAGTGTAGGCCAACAACCGTTGACTTAGCCACGCCGGGCGGGCTACCGTTATGCCAACAAGCGTTGGCCCACAGATGTTGACTTCAGGAGTTCTGATGAACACCACCCCGAACCCGCTGCCAGAGACCACCTCCGTCGTCATCGTCGGCGCGGGGCCCGCCGGGCTGACCGCGGCCGTCACCCTGGCCGCGGCAGACGTCGACTTCGTCCTGCTCGATCGACTTGCCGAGGGCGCCAACACCTCTCGCGCCGCGGTCGTGCACGCCAGGACGCTGGAGGTGCTGCACGAGCTCGGCATCGCCGAGGAGCTCATCGCCGAAGGCCTTGTGGTGCCGACCTTCACGCTGCACGACGGCGGCCGCACCCTGGCCACGCTCCGGTTCGACGGCCTCCCGACGCGGTACCCCTACACCCTGATGGTCCCGCAGGACACCACCGAGGCGGTGCTGCTCGCCGCGCTGCGCAAGGCGGGCGGCGACGTGCACCGGCCTTACCTGGTGACGCGCGTTGTCGAGGAAAACGACGGCGTGACAGTCGAATACACCGATGCCGCGGGCGACGCAGGCACCCTCCGCGCCGACTACGTGATCGGCACCGACGGCATGCACAGCGTGGTGCGCGAGCAGGCGGGCATCGGATTCACCGGCGCGGCCTATCCCGCGTCGTTCGTGCTCGCCGACGTCAGGATGAACTGGCCAATCCCGCGCGAGGAAGTCTCGCTGTATCTGTCGCCGGAGGGCATCACCGTGATCGCACCGCTGCCCGACCCCGCCGAACCGAACCGGTACCGCGTGGTCGCCACCGTCGACACGGCACCGGAGCACCCCACCCGCGCCGACATCCAAACCATTCTCGACGCCCGCGGGCCCGGTGGCGACGTCGAAGTCAGTGCAGTGCTGTGGAGTTCACGCTTCCGGGTGCATCATCGCGTCGCCGACCGCTACCGCGCGGGCCGCGTCCTGCTCGCAGGCGACGCGGCACACGTGCACAGCCCCGCGGGCGGCCAGGGCATGAACACCGGCATCCAAGACGCCGCAACCCTCGGCCCCCTGCTCGCCATGGTCGTGGCAGGCGAGCCGGAATCCCTGCTGGACAGCTACGAAACCATCCGCCGCCCGATAGCGCTCGATGTCGTCGCCTTCACCGACCGCATGACCCGCATGGCCACGCTGACCTCGCGCCCCGCCCGGTCGCTGCGCAACCTCGTCATCGCGACACTCACCCGCGTCCCCGCCGTCCGCAGGTCGCTCACCTACCGGCTCGCCGAGCTGGGCAATCGCTGACCAAGGCACAGGCAAGGGCCGCCACGGAATCCGTGACGGCCCTTCGGTACGACCGGTTCCTACTTACTGCTCGCTTCGGCATGCTCGTCGGCGGCACAGGAGTCGGTGTGCGCCTTGGCCCAACGGTAGTCGGGCTTACCCGCAGGGGAACGCTTGATCTCGTCCACGAACCACAGGCTGCGCGGAAGCTTGTACGGGGCAATCTCTTTGATGAGAATCGGGCGCAATTCCGCCAGCGTCGGCCGATTTCCCCCGCGGCACTGCACCACGGCGACCACCCGCTGACCCCAGCGCTCGTCCTCGACACCGACCACAAGCGCGTCGAAGATCTCCGGGTGGGTCTTGAGCGCGCCTTCGACCTCCTCCGGGTAGATCTTCTCGCCACCGCTGTTGATGCTGACCGAACCGCGGCCGAGCATGGTGACGGCGCCGTCCTCCTCGACCCTGGCGAAGTCCCCGGGGATGGCGTAGCGAATCCCGTTGAACTCCTTGAAGGTTGCCGCGGTCTTCGCCTCGTCCTTGTAGTAGCCGAGCGGAATGTGCCCGCTGCGGGCGAGGAGGCCGACCACGCCGGAGCCGGGCTGCACCGGGTTGCCCGCCTCGTCGAGCACCGAGGTGGAGGCGTCGATCTTCACGCGCGGCCCGCCGGTGTGGTTGACGCCCTTGGCGACGATCGACAGGCCGCCGAAGCCGGTCTCCGAGGAGCCGATGGAGTCGGAGATCAGCCGGTTCGGCAGCAGCTCGACGAACTGGTCCTTGAGGGCAGGCGAGAACAGCGCGGCACTGCTGGCCATTACGTAGAGGCTCGAAAGGTCATAGGGCGCATTGGTTTCCGGGTTGCCTTCGATCAGCGCGTCCAGCATCGGCCGCGCCATCGCGTCGCCGGTGATGAAGATGAGGTTGATCTTGTGGCGGTCGATCGCCTGCCACACACCGTGCCCGCTGAACTCGGGCACCATCACGGCCTTTCCGCCGTCGAACAGGCTGTGGAACACCGCGGTCTGCGAGCCACCGTGGATCATCGGCGGGATCGGGAACCGCACCATCTGCGCTCCGCTGCCGTGACCGGTCTTGGACTGGGTCCATTCGTCGTCGATGGGTTCCCCGGTGATGAAGTTGATGCCGCCACCGAGCACCCGCCACCAGTCCTCCTGCCGCCACATCACGCCCTTCGGCAGGCCGGTGGTGCCGCCGGTGTAGAGCATGAAGACGTCGTCGGGCGAGCGCTCGCCGAAGTCGCGTTCGCCGGCCGAGGCCGCAAGCGCCGCCTCGTATTCGACAGAATCCGCTGCGGTGGCGATGGTGCCGGTCGTATCGTCATCGACAACGATCACCGTCTTCAGCTGCGGGGTTTTCGGCCGAACAGCGGCCACCCTTTCGCTGTAGCGGCGCTCGTGGATCAACGCGACCATGTCCGAATTTTCGAAAATATATTGCAACTCGTTCTCGACGTACCGGAAGTTCACGTTGATCATCACGGCCCTGGCCTTGAACACCGCGACCATCGCCTCGACCGCCTCGACGGTGTTGCGCGAGTAGATGCCGACCTTGTCGCCCGGCTGCACGCCGTGTTCGAGCAGGTAGTGAGCCAATTTATTGGCGCGCTCCTCCAGCTGGGCGTAGGTCACCTCACGACCGTCGCCCACGAGCGCGACGCGGTCGGGCATCAGGTCGATGGCGTGTTCGACAAGGTCCGCTATGTTGTAGCTCACAGGCTAAAAATAGAACGTGTTACTGTTCCTGGCAAGGGTCGAACAGTCAGGAGATTCGTCAATGCCACACTGCCTCGTCGAGAAACGCGACCAGGTCCTGATCGTCACGATGAATCGACCGGAGGCGCGCAACGCGCTCTCGGCGGAAATGATGGCGATCATGCGCGATGCCTGGGATCAGGTGGACAGCGATCCGGACATCCGGGTGGCGATCCTGACCGGCGCGGGCGGCGCGTTCTGCGCGGGCGCCGACCTGAAGGCGATGACCGCACAGCATCCCGGCGACTCGTTCGCGGGCGGCGGCTGGGACCTGTCCAAGATCGAGGCATTGCTCAAGGGCCGCAGGCTGACCAAACCGTTGATCGCCGCGGTCGAGGGACCCGCCATCGCGGGCGGCACCGAGATCCTGCAGGGCACCGACATCCGGGTGGCCGGCGAAAGCGCGAAATTCGGTGTCTCCGAAGCACGCTGGGGCCTGTTCCCACTCGGCGGGTCCGCGGTGCGCCTGGTGCGGCAGATTCCCTACACCGTTGCCGCGGACATCCTGCTGACCGGCAGGCACGTCACCGCCGCCGAGGCCAAAGAGATCGGGCTGATCGGGCACGTGGTGCCGGACGGCAGCGCCCTCGACAAGGCACTGGAACTGGCCGCGCAGATCGCCGCCAACGGCCCGCTCGCGGTCCAGGCCATCCTGCGGACCATCAGGGACACCGAGGGCATGCACGAGGAAGAGGCGTTCCAGATCGACGCGAAGCTCGGCATGGCGGTGTTCCGTTCCACCGACGCCAAGGAGGGCCCGAAGGCCTTCGCGGAGAAGCGGAAGCCGACCTTCACCGGCAGCTGACCCCGGAAAGCTGAACGCCCCCGGCACCTTTCGGCACCGGGGGCGACCCCTCGGCGGGCGTCACCGACTGCCCGAGTAATCCATCCAGAACGGCTCCCACTGGTGGCCGTCCGGATCGAGGAAGGTGCGGCTGTACATGCCGACCTGCTCCTCCTGTGCGCGCTTGTCTGCGTTGACCTCTTCGGTGGCGCCGCCGGACAGCGCCGCGTCGGCGAGTGCGTCCACCTCGGCGACGCTCGTCAGCGCCAAACCGTAAGAGGCGCCGGTCTTCTCGGTGGTATCGGCGACCGGCCGCTGACTGAAGGTGGTGAAGAACTGTCTGGTCAGCAGCATCACGCAGATGTTGTCGTCGATCACGATGCAGGCAGCGTTGTCGTCGGAGAACTCCTGGTTGACCTTCCAGCCGACCGCCTCGTAGAACTTCTTCGACCGATTCAGGTCGGCGACGGGGAGGTTGAGAAATATCATCCGGCTGCTCATGTGTCGGTCCCTTTTTCGTAGTCCGCCTGTTTAGTTGCGCACAAATAGAGACGGATCGCGGGGGCTGAATTCATCGGCTGACCCGGGGCTGTGACCGGACGCACGGCGTGACCCGGGCTGATGATCTTGATTCCGCTGGTAGTCGGCATTTGGGTCTGGGATGTGTCGGTGCCCTGTGGCAGGGTGACAACCATGAACGACTTGTCCGGCCAATCCGCCGGCCTCGCTCCCGACGTGCTCGAATCCTTCGAGAAACACCGCCGGGAATTGTGCGCCTACGCCTACCGCATGCTCGGCTCGTCCTTCGAAGCGGAAGACGCGGTCCAGGAAACCTTCACCCGCGCGTGGAAGTCCTACGACTCGTTCGAAGGCCGCGCCAGCCTGCGCTCGTGGCTCTACCGAATCACCACCAACGTCTGCCTGGACATGCTCGACGGCCCGCAGCGGCGAGCCAGGCCGATGGACCTGTCCGGGCCTGCGCGACCGGACTCCCCACTACCCCCGCCCCAGCCGGACTACGTGTGGATCGAACCGATCCCGAATGCACTGGCGTTCGGCGCCGACCCGGCCGAACACGCGTCGGCGAAGGACACGCTGCGGTTGGCGTTCGTCGCCGCCTGCCAACACCTACCCGCCACCCAGCGCGCGATCCTGATCATGCGCGAAGTGCTGCGGTTCTCCGCCAACGAGACCGCGGAGGCGCTCACCATGTCGCCCGCGTCGGTGAACAGCGCGCTGCAGCGGGCCAGGGCCACCATGTCGAAGGTGCAGCCGACCGCTACCGACGACTACGACGAATCCAATGAAGACCAGCGCAAGCTGGTCGACAACTTCGTCAAGGCGTTCGAGGCGTATGACATGGATGCGTTGACTGCGCTGCTGAAAACGGATGTGGCGCTGTCTATGCCGCCGATCGAGTTCTGGTTCTCGGGGCCGGAGAATGTGGCTGCGTTCATGCTTGGGCATGGGAGTGGGTGCCGGGATTCGCGGATGGTTCGGCTCGAAGGGGCGAATGGGCATGCGGCGTTTGGGCATTACAAGCCGAGTGGGGAGCCTGGGGTGTGGGTTCCGTGGTCGATCACGGTGTTGGAGTTGGACGGGGATGCGATTGCTGGGATGAGTTTTTTCCTGGATACGGAGAAGTTGTTTCCGTTGTTCGGGTTGGCTTCGGAGTATCGGGAGGCGGTTTAGGGGTTCCGCCGGGAGGTTTGGTGGAGGAGGAAGTACGGGGTCCGGGAGGTTGGGTAGAGAAGGGCGGACAAGTGCCGGCGGGCTGGGTCCGGGAGGTTGGGTAGGGGTCCGGAAGGGACGTCGTGCCTCTATCGAGGCACAGATGTGGGGCGTGGGTGGCCGGGAGGGCTTGCCTGGCGGCAAGCCCGAGGAACCGCAGCCGTTTTCGGGAATCGTGCTGGTTCCGAGTGCTGCGGATGTCGGGCGTGGATGCAGATCGGGCCAGCGCCACTCGGGGCCAGCGCCACTCGGGGCCAGCGCCACTCGGGGCCAGCGCCACTCGGGGCCAGCGCCACTCGGGGCCAGCGCCACTCGGGGCCAGCGCCACTCGGGGCCAGCGCCACTCGGGGCCAGCGCCACTCGGGGCCAGCGCCACTCGGGGCCAGCGCCACTCGGGGCCAGCGCCACTCGGGCTTGCCTGGCGGCAAGCCCGAGTATCCGCAGCCGCTTCGGGATTCGCGCTGAGTCTGATTGCTACGGACCGGCTCAGGGCGGGGCGTAGCTGCTCTGAGCTGGTCCGGACGCCGGCAGTTCATTGGGCTGCGGCTTCGCACGACATGGGTGCTGAGCACTGCATTCGGCGGGGGTCTCATGGTTGGTCGACCTCCATTGACGGGAGTCAAATGGTTGTCGCGTCTGGTTGGCGGTAGTCAAATGGTTGCAACAGGCGTCACGGCCCGCGCCATTTGACTCCCGTCAACATTCTCGAGATCACTTTCCGGCCCTGAAGGGCCCTCAATCAACCAAACGAACGAACAGCCGCGCCTCTGTCGAGGCACGGCTGAGGGTGGCGGGTGCGGACGCACGGGCGCGATGGCCGATGGGCAAGCCACTAGCCGCAACCATGTCCCGCTCAGTGGCTACGCCCGCTGCGAGCGGGACATGGTGGAGGCGAGACCGGCGTGTCGCCTCCACCATGTCCCGTTCGCGAATCAAGGCCAGCGCCAATGGGACACCGCCGAGGAAAGGGTCCACTCCTCGACCTTGAACCTCTGAGTCCGCACCCCTTCTGCGGATCCGGACTCGTTCTGGGCTCTAGAAGCGGTGCGGATCCGCAGAAGGGGTGCGGATTTGGGTATTTGATCTTGAAGTTGCTCGCGGGGTCGCGTGTTCGCGGTCGAGTGGGCACTGGTGGCGGGGGTTACTCGCGAAATGCCGCCACCAGTGCCCCATGATCTTGTTCCGTTGATCTTGGAGCTATTGGGAGGGGACGTAGCGGTCGCGGAGTTTGCGCTTGTAGAGCTTGCCGTTGGGGTCGCGCGGGAGTTCGGGGAGGTAGTCGACCGATTTGGGCATCTTGTATTTCGCCAATTGGGTTGCGGCGAAGGCCAGGAGCTCGGTGGTGAGGGCGTCGGTGCCTTCGATGCCGGGGGCCGGCTGGACTACAGCCTTCACTTCGGCGCCCCAATCCGGGTGTGGGATGCCGAAGACGGCGACGTCGGCCACCTTCGGGTGGGTGACCAGAACGTTTTCGATCTCGGCGGGGTAGATGTTGACGCCGCCGGAGAGGATCAGGTCGGAGCGGCGGTCGTGCAGGTAGAGGTAGCCGTCCTCGTCCAGATGGCCGATGTCGCCGACGGTGAAGAGGTTGCCGACTCGAGCGTCCTCGGTTTTGGCCTTGTCGTGGTGGTATTCGAAAGTGGAACCACCCATTTGCATGTAGACCAGGCCGGGCTCGCCTGCGGGCAGTTCGGAGCCGTCTTCCTCGCTGAGCACCTTGATGACCGACCACGGCCAGGCCTTACCGACGGAGCCGGGCTTCTGCAGCCATTCGGTGCCGTTGATGACGGTGCCGCCGCCCTCGGTGGCGGCGTAGTACTCGGTGACGGTCGGTCCCCACCATTCGAGCATTTTGCGCTTGGTTTCCGGCGGGCATGGCGCGGCGCCGTGAATCATGCTGCGCAGGGAGGACATGTCGTATTTGGCACGCACCTCCTCGGGCAGCGCGAGCAGACGATGGAACTGGGTGGGGACCATGTGGCTGTGTGTCACGCGGTACTTGTCGATCAACCGGAGCATGTCCTCGGCGTCCCAGCGGTCCATCAGAATGAGCTTGTGCGCCAGCTGAATCGAGATGGTGGCGTAGTTCAGCACCGCGGTGTGATACAGCGGTGAGCCGCAGATGTGCACGTGATTGTCGTACGGCGCCAGCTCGAACAGGCCGAAGAACGCCATCGTGTGCGGCGGAACAACATCCGGGTTGGCGCCGGTGAGCGGGCGGCGAACACCCTTGGGGCGACCGGTGGTTCCGGAGGTGTAGAGCATCGGGGCGCCGGTGCTGCGGTCGGACGGGCGTCCGGTGTCGGCGGCGCCGAGCCAGGCGACGGATTTGAAGCCGTCGATCTCGCCGACTGAAAAGCGTGCTGCTGCAGGCAGTTTCGCCTCATCGGCGGCGGCGGTCGCGGTGGCGGCGAAGCGGTCGCTGGCCAGGAATGCCTTCGCCTCGCTGTCCTGCAGGATGTAGGCGACCTCGGGGCCGGTGAGATGCCAGTTGACCGCGACGATGTAGAGCCCGGCCTGGTACGCCGCGAAGTAGGCGGCGATCGCCTCTACGCAGTTGTGCACCATGCTGACCAGCACGTCGCCGGTTTCCAGGCCGAGACCGCGCAGGCCGGTGGCGTAGCGGTCGGCCAACGTGGCCAATTCGCGATACGACACCTCCCGGCCCGCCGGATCGACCATGGCGATCCGATCGGGTTCGGCTTCGGCGATGTTCCACAGACCGAGAATTTGCACTGACTCCTGCGCCGTCATAGCTTTGAATCTAGAACGTGTTCTACATATCGACAAGGGGCGCGAGGCGATGTAATTGCGCAACGTCGGGAACCGACACGAGCAACATGGTGACGCCTGCCGCCGACCAGACGCCGAGTTGCTTACGGACATGTTCCTCGTCGCCGATGATCGCCGTATCCAAAATCAGCTCATCCGGCACCACCGCGGCGGCTTCGGCCTTCTTGCCGGACAGGAACAGCCTGCTGATCTCGTCGACCTCACGCTCGTAACCCATGCGCCGGTAGACCTGGGCGTGGAAGTTCTGCTCCGGTGCGCCCATGCCGCCGATGTAGAGCGACATGATCCAGCGCATCTTCTCGAGCTCACTCTTCGGATCGTCGGTGATCACCACCTGACAACTCGCGGCAATCTCGAAGTCCGCGCGCGACCGGCGTGCACCTGCTCTGGCGAAGCCCTCGTCGAGCCAATCGTTGTACATGTTCGCCAGGCGTGGCGCGTAGTAGATCGCGAGCCAGCCGTCGGCGATCTCCGCGGTGAGCGCCACGTTCTTCGGGCCTTCCGCGCCGAGCCAGATCGGCAAATCCGCACGTAGTGGGTGCACGATCGGCTTGAGCGGCTTGCCGAGTCCGGTCGAGCCCGGACCCCGATAGGGCAGCGGGTAGCTCGGTCCGTCATTGGTGACCGGCGCCTCGCGTTCGAGGATGCGGCGGATGATCCCGACGTATTCGCGGGTCCGCTGCAACGGCTTGGCGAACGGCTGGCCGTACCAGCCTTCGACCACTTGCGGCCCGGAAACGCCCAGGCCGAGGATGGCCCGGCCGCCGCTGAGGTGATCCAGCGTGAGCGCGTGCATGGCGGTCGCGGCGGGCGTGCGGGCCGACATCTGCACGACGGAGGTACCGAGGCGCACCCGCTCTGTCGACGACCCCCACCAGGTCAGCGGGCCGAATGCGTCCGAGCCCCACGACTCCGCGGCGAACACGGCGTCGAACCCGGCCTCCTCGGCCGCGACCACCAACTCGCCCGCATTGTGCGGCGGCTGCGCCATCCAGTACCCGAGTTGCAATCCGAACTTCATGCGTGACCTCTTTCCAACCATCCGAGCCCGATTTGCGGCGCTCTCCCAAGCCTGTCACCGGCACCGCACCTTGCCAGCAGAATAAGAACCTGTTCTACTCGACATTGTGACTCAGGGGAATACCGCATCCGGCGTAATCGCGGATGAGAGAGGGTCGGATTTGAACACCGCACCTGATGTACTCAGCGCGCCCCTGCGGGTGCGATTCGACTACACACGGTCCGTCGGGCCGACGATCGGTACGTTTCTCACCAACCTGCGCGCCAGGAAGCTCGTCGGCATACGCGGGTCGGACGGACGAGTGCTGGTGCCGCCGCCGGAGTACGACCCGGTGACGTCCGCGGCGCTGACCGAGTTCGTCGATGTCGCCGAGACCGGCACCGTCGAATCGTGGACCTGGGTGCGCGAGCCGCTGCCCGGCCAGCCTTTCGATCGACCGTTCGCCTGGGCGCTGATCAAACTGGACGGCGCGGACACCGCATTGCTGCATGCCGTCGACGTCGCTGAGCCCGAGGACATCCAGACCGGCATGCGGGTGGTCGTCCGGTGGGCCGCGGAGACCACCGGAAGCATCCACGACATCGCCTGCTTCGAGCCGGGCGAAAAGTCTTCCACGCCAGTGACATCCGCTGCGAGCACCGATGAACCGATCACCATTATCATCACGCCGGTCGACCTCGCGTACAAGCACACCGCGTCCCCGCAGGAGACCGTTTACCTGCGCGGACTGGCCGAGGGCAAGCTGCTCGGCGGCCGCACCGACGCCGCAGGCAAGGTCTACTTCCCGCCGCGCGGCGCCAACCCGACCGACGGCAGGCCGACCGACGAGGTCGTCGAACTGCCCGACCGCGGCACGGTCACCACGTTCTGCATCGTGAACGTGCCGTTCCTCGGCCAGCGGATCAAGCCGCCGTACGTGGCCGCCTACGTGCTGCTCGACGGTGCGGACATTCCGGTGCTGCATCTCGTACTCGGTTGCGAGGCAAGCGAAGTCCGGATGGGCATGCGGGTGGAAGCCGTGTGGAAGCCGCGCGAGGAGTGGGGCTTCGGCCTGGAGAACGTCGACCACTTCCGCCCGTCCGGCGAACCGGATGCCGACTACGAGACCTACAAGCACCACCTCTGAGAGAGGCGACCGTTGACTGACAACGCCACCGACATCGCGGTCGTGGGATTCGCCCACGCACCGCACGTGCCGGAAACCTTCGGCACCACCAACGGTGTGGAGATGCTGGTGCCCTGTTTCCAGCAGCTGTACAGCCAGTTGGGCATCACCAAGTCCGATATCGACTTCTGGTGCTCCGGATCCTCGGATTATCTTGCCGGACGCGCCTTTTCGTTCATCAGCGCGATCGATGCGATCGGCGCGGTGCCGCCGATCAACGAATCGCACGTGGAAATGGACGCCGCGTGGGCGCTATACGAGGCGTGGGTGAAACTCCGCTCGGGACAGGCGAAGACCGCGCTGGTGTACGGCTTCGGTAAATCGTCGGCGGGCACGCTGCGTCAGGTCCTCACCATGCAGCTCGATCCGTACCTGGTGACCCCGCTGTGGCCGGACGCGTGGTCCATCGCCGGTCTGCAGGCCAGGGCCGGGCTCGACGCGGGCCGCTGGACCGAGCGCGATATGGCGGCGGTGGCCGCAGGCGCCGATGGTGACATCGAAAGTCTGCTCGGCACACCCTATGTCGCTGATCCGCTGCGCGCGCACGATGTCGCACCGATCACCGACGGCGCCGCCGCGGTGGTGCTCGCGATGGGTGATCGCGCCCGCGAACTCTGCGAGCGTCCCGCGTGGATCACCGGCATGGCCCATCGGGTGGACACCCCGGTGCTCGGCGCCCGCGATCTCACCATCTCCCCCTCCACTTCCGCTGCCGCACAGGCGGTTACCGGCGGCGACGCGAGCGGCTTCGACATCGCTGAACTGCACGCGCCGTTCAGCCACCAGCAGCTGATCCTCGCGGAGGCGATCGGCCTGGCGAACGGCACCAAGGTCAATCCGTCGGGCGGCGCGCTCGCGGCCAATCCGATGTTCGCCGCTGGTCTCGAGCGCATCGGGTTCGCGGCAAAGGCGATCATGGCCGGCGACGCGAATCGTGCACTGGCCCATGCCACCAGCGGGCCCGCGCTGCAGCAGAACCTTGTGACTGTCTTGGAATCGGAGGCGACCCGATGAGTGTCCCGGCTGCGGTGCTCGGCACCGGACAGACCCATCACGTGACGAAACGTACCGACGTATCGATGGCGGGCATGTGTCGCGAGGCGATCGATCGCGCGCTCGATGACGCAGGCCTCACCATCGCCGATATCGACGCGGTCGTGGTCGGCAAGGCGCCCGACCTGTTCGAGGGCGTCATGATGCCCGAGCTGTATATGGCAGATGCGTTGGGCGCCAGCGGAAAACCGCTGTTGCGCGTGCACACCGCCGGTTCCGTCGGCGGCTCGACCGGCGTGGTCGCGGCCAACCTGGTGCAGGCCGGGGTGCACAAGCGCGTGCTCGCGATCGCCTGGGAAAAGCAGTCGGAGTCGAATGCCATGTGGGCGTTGTCGATTCCGGTTCCCTTCACCATGCCGGTCGGCGCGGGCGCCGGCGGCTACTTCGCACCGCACGTGCGCTCCTACATCCGACGCTCGAATGCCCCGAGCCACATCGGCGCGATGGTCGCGGTCAAGGATCGCCGCAACGGCGCGAAGAACCCGCACGCGCACCTGAAGCAGCCCGACATCACGCTGGAATCGGTGCTGGCCTCCCAGATGCTCTGGGACCCTATCCGTTTCGACGAAACCTGCCCCTCCTCCGACGGCGCGTGCGCCATCGTGATCGGCGACGAAGACGCGGCCGCCGCGGTCGAGGCGACCGGCAAGAAGGTCGCGTGGGTGCACGGCACCGCGATGCGGACCGAGCCGACCACCTACGCCGGACGCGACCAGGTCAATCCGCAGGCCGGGCGCGACGCGGCCACCGCGCTGTGGCAGGCGGCCGGAATCTCCGACCCGCTCACCGAGATCGACGTCGCCGAGATCTACGTGCCGTTCTCCTGGTTCGAGCCGATGTGGCTGGAGAACCTCGGCTTCGTGCCGCAGGGCGACGGTTGGAAGCTGACCGACAAGGGTGAGACCGAGATCGGCGGCATTCTGCCGGTCAACCCGTCCGGCGGGGTGTTGTCCTCGAATCCGATCGGAGCGTCCGGGCTCATTCGTTTCGCCGAGGCGGCAAAGCAGGTGATGGGCCGGGCGGGCGCGTATCAGGTCGACGGCGCGCAGAAGGCACTCGGACACGCCTATGGTGGCGGCTCCCAGTACTTCTCCATGTGGGTCGTCGGCTCGACGAAGCCGAGCTGACATGAGTCCACTGAAGTTCACGCTGGGGATCGCGCTCAGCCCGCTGGATCAGCTGACGGAGTTGGCGAAGACCGCAGAAGAGTGCGGGTTCTCGTCGATCGCACTCCCCGATTCGTTGTTCTACATGCAGTCCGCGGCGGCGAAGTATCCGTACACCGCTGACGGCAGCCGGTTTTGGGGCCCGGAGACGCCGTGGGTCGATCCGCTGATCGGGGCGACGGCGATGGCGGTGGCGACCAGTCGGATTCGGTTCTACACCAACGTGCTCAAGCTCGGGTCGCGCAATCCGTTGCTGCTGGCCAGGCAGGTCGGGTCGGTCGCCGCGATGTCGGGGAACCGCTTCGGGTTCGGCGTCGGAATCGGCTGGGCGCCGGAGGAATTCGAGTGGTGCGGGGTGCCTTACGCTCGGCGCGGCGCCCGGGTCGACGAGATGATCGAGGTCATCAAGCTGGTGCTCGGCGGCGGCATGGTCGAATACCACGGCGAGTTCTTCGACTTCGATCCGTTGCAGGTCAGCCCGGCGCCGACCGAGCCGGTGCCGTTCTACATCGGCGGCCACACCGAGGTGGCGCTGCGCCGGGCCGCCCGGGTCGGCGACGGCTGGGCCTCAGCGATGATGACCTATGACGAGCTGTGCCGCACCATCGGCAAGCTCGACGCACTGCGCGCTGAATTCGGCCGTGGCACCGACCCGTTCGAGATCCAGGCCGTGTGCGTCGACCGGTTCGGGCGCGCGGGCTACCAGGACCTGGCCGACGCGGGCGTGACGGACGCGATCGTCATTCCTTGGCTCGCCGAAGGCATCGGCTTCGACGGCGAGCTTGCCGCCAAACAGGACTCGCTGCGCCGATTCGCCGCGGCGCACATCGAAGATCCCATTGTCGCGGAGGTAGCAAAGTGACCACCACCACCGATCATCCGGCCAGGACGGCAGGGCTCGCGTCGCAGGCCGCGGTCCGGGCCAGGGACAAGGACGCGTGGGTCGCGTTGTTCGCCGAGGACGGGATCGTCGAAGATCCCATCGGCCCTTCGGGTTTCGACCCGGAGGGTAAGGGCCATCGCGGCAAGGAGGCGATCGCCGCGTTCTGGGACAAGGCGATCGCGCAGACCGAGTTGATCGAATTCCTTTTCACCGACTCGTTCGCGTGCGGCAACGAGATCGCCTTCACCGGCACCATCCGCAGCACGCTCGGCGGTCATCAGATCGACGCCGACGGCGTATTCACCTACCGGGTCGACGATTCCGGCAAGATCGCCGCGCTGCGCGCCTTCTGGGAAGTGGACCGCGCGATGGCCACCGCGAAGAAGATCAGCTGAGCAGACCTGCAGGCGAAGGGCCCTCGATCCGGCTGGGACTACCGGAGCGAGGGCCCTTGTCGTGTGCTCAGCGCGCGACGGTTTTGTAGTCGACCGGGAATTCCTTGATGCCGTTGAGCCAGCCGGAACGCAGCCGCTTCGGGTCGCCGACCTTGGTGATGTCGGGCAGGTGATCGGCAATCGCGTTGAAGATCAGGTCGACCTCGAGCCTGGCCAGGTTCGCGCCGACACAGAAGTGCGCGCCGGTGCCGCCGAAGGACAAGTGCTGGTTGTCCTTTCGCATGATGTCGAACTGCTCCGGGTGCTCGAACACGTCCTCGTCGAAGTTGGCCGACCGGTACAGCATGACCAGCCGCTCGCCCTTCTTGATCTGCACGCCGCCGAGCTCGGTGTCCTCCAGCGCGGTCCGCTGGAACGAGGTGACCGGGGTGGCCCAGCGGATGATCTCGTCGGCGGCGGTGGCCGGGCGCTCCTTCTTGAAGAGCTCCCACTGCTCCGGGTGTTCCATGAAGGCGTTCATGCCGTGCGTGATGGCGTTGCGGGTCGTCTCGTTGCCCGCGACGGCCAGCATGATCACGAAGAAGCCGAACTCTTCCTCGCTGAGCTTGTCACCGTCGACGTCGGCTTCGATCAGCGTGGTGACGAGGTCGTTGGCCGGACACTCCTTGCGCGCGGCGGCCATTTGGTATGCGTAACCGAGGATTTCGGCCGAGGCCATGACCGGATCGGCGTCGTTGTCTGGGTCGTCGTAGCCGGTCATGTCGTTGGACCAGGTGAAGACCTTCATCCGATCTTCCTGCGGGACACCGATCAGCTCGGCGATGGCCTGCAGCGGCAGTTCACAGGCGATCTGCGCGACGAAGTCGCCGGTCCCCGATTCGGCGGCGGCCTTGACGATCTGCTCGGCGCGTGCCGAAAGTTCGGCGCGCAGACCGTTGATCGCGCGCGGGGTGAAGCCGCGGGAAATGATCTTCCGCAGTTTTGTGTGCTCGGGGGCGTCCTTGTTGATCAGGACGAACCGCTGCAGTTCGATCTGCTCGCGGGTGATGTCGTCGTTGAAGCGCGGGATGGCGGTGTTCTCGTAGGTGGAGAACACCTCGCTGCGCCGGGACACCTCTTTGACATCGGCGTGCTTGCTGACGACCCAGAAGCCTTCGTCATGGAAGCCACTGACCTCGGGCGGCTGCGGGTTCCACCAGATCGGGGCGGTGCGACGTAGCTCGGCGAACTCTTCGACCGGAACACGCTCGGCATAGATGTCCGGGTCCGTGACGTCGAATCCGTCCGGCAGATTCGGCCGGATATTCCGAGGATCTACCACCAGATGCCTCCTTCGACAAACTGAAACACGTTCTATAATCATTGAAGCATAGGCGGCAGTATGAGGAAAGAAACCGGACAGAACCGCCTTCGATCACCCTCATGAACTCGTTCCAGTTTTCTGTCCCACACGAAAGGTTGGACATGGGCACACCCGTCATCGTCGAGGCCGCGCGCACCCCCATCGGCAAACGCGGCGGCTGGCTCGCCGGCCTGCACGCCGCCGAGCTGCTCGGCGTGGCCCAGCGCGGACTGCTCGAACGGGCCCACCTGGATCCGGCACTGGTCGAACAGGTCATCGGCGGCTGCGTCACCCAGGCGGGTGAGCAGTCCAACAACGTGACCCGCGTCGCGTGGCTGCACGCCGGACTGCCGTGGCAGGTCGGCGCGACCACCATCGATGCGCAGTGCGGCTCCGCGCAGCAGGCGAACCATCTCATCGCCGGACTGATCGCGACCGGCGCCATCGACATCGGCATGGCCTGCGGCATCGAGGCGATGAGCCGGGTTCCCCTCGGCGCCAACGTCGGCGAGAATGCCGGGCCACGCAGGCCCGCGTCCTGGAGCATCGACCTGCCGAATCAATTCGAGGCGGCCGAGCGGATTGCCAAGCGGCGCGGTATCACTCGCGCCGACGTCGACGAGTTCGGCGCGCGCTCGCAGCGCCTGGCCGGGCAGGCATGGGCCGAGGGGCGCTTCGATCGCGAGGTGCTCACGGTCACCGCGCCCGCCGTCGACAAAGCAGGCGCGTTGACCGGCGAAAAGCTTGATGTATCACGGGATCAGGGCCTGCGGGAGACCACCCTCGAAGGTCTCGCCAAGCTGAAGCCGGTGCTCGACGGCGGCATCCACACCGCGGGCAGCTCCTCGCAGATTTCCGACGGCGCCGCGGCCGTGCTGCTGATGGACGAGGCCGCCGCGCAGCGCGCAGGCCTGCGGCCGAGGGCACGGATCGTGACCCAGGTCTTGGTCGGCGGTGAGCCGGAGTTCCATCTCGACGGCCCGGTGCAGGCCTGCAGCCGCCTGTTGGAGCGGTCGGGGATGGCCATCGGAGACATCGACCTGTTCGAGATCAACGAGGCGTTCGCGTCGGTGGCACTGTCGTGGGCCTCGGTGCATCAACCGGACATGGATCGGGTGAACGTGAACGGCGGCGCGATCGCGCTCGGCCATCCAGTGGGCTCGACTGGATCCCGGCTCATCACAACGGCTTTGCACGAACTGGAGCGAACGGGCCGCAGCACCGCGATGGTGCTGATGTGTGCCGGTGGCGCAATGGCGACAGGGACCATCATCGAACGGCTATAGGGCGTTCAACCGCCCGAAACCGGCTTGTTGAACGTTCATCCCCCAGGCCCAAAAACGTGTCGTACGCCACACATTGACGAGGTCGAAGAACTAGATGACTTGTCAGCTATCTTTCCGCTATCATGGATGGCGTGGGCAAGACCTCCAGGACGGGCCAGAACTGGCCCGTACCTCGGCTTCTCGAGAGCCGTTGGGGTGACCCGCAAACGCGACGGTCCCAGTACCTTCGCCCGACCGGCACCTAGAAGCTTCAAGGAAATCCGGAATCAGGCGTAGGTTTTCAGTTACTGAGCCGCTAATATCAATGATACGTATCCGAGATAACGACTGTTAGTACAGCGAAGGGAATTGGGCGGCTCACAATGGCTGATTTCGCGGCGCGGCTGAACAAGCTGTTCGAAACCGTGCATCCCCCGGGGCGTAAGCCGCACACCAACGCGGAGGTTGCGGCTGCGTTGACGGCCTCCGGACATCCGATCTCGAAACCGTACCTGTCGCAGTTGCGGTCGGGACAACGGACGAACCCGTCCGATGAGACGGTGGCCGCCCTGGCGAAGTTCTTCAAGGTCAAGCCGGACTACTTCTTCAACGACATCTATGCCGCCAAGATCGACCACGATCTGGAGTTGCTGTCCCAGCTGCAGGGCTACGGACTGCGACGGCTGTCGAGTAGAGCGTTCGACCTGTCCGAAGAATCTCAGAACCTACTCACCTCCATGGCGGAGAAGTTGCGGGCAAGTGAAGGCTTGCCCGAAATTCCTCCGGATGGCACCGAATAGGCTCAGGTGCACGGAAGCACAGTGCGGCCCGTCAGGGTCGCACTGTGCTGTGTTATGCGCACGCCAGGCGGGGAGATCGGCACGGCGGCTCTGCAGCCGTGCCCAAGAAAAAGGGGGCTCGCACCGAGCGGGTTGCGACGACTAGTGGATCATCCACCAGGATAAGCGTATTCGACGCAGCACGGAGTCCGGCCTTCGCGCCGAGCCGGATTTCCGTGCTGCGTCGAACTGATTGAATACTGAAGCGCCCTACGAGTTTTCCGTCGAGTTGATCACAGCCCGGTGTTGTTGATCACCGACCGGCCCGTTGATCAATTCCGGACCGGCTCTGCGGTTGTCGTGTCATAGGCCCGAGCGATGGCCTGAACCCAACCGCGCGGACTAATCCCCTCCGGCGGAGCAATCCACCGAGCATCGAGCGCCACGTCACCCAACGGGTTTCTCGCCCACTGCGCCACCGTATCCGCGCGGTCGGTGATCGACCGCGGCGGCGGCCCGACCGCGGCGAGCACCACGCCACCACCGGACTGCAGATAGAGCGCGTCCATGATTTGCGCCACCTGGTCGGACGCCTTCAGCTGCGTCGAGCTGCCGGTCTGATCGTGCGCGACCACCTCGGGGAAGCGACCGACCATCATGCGGTGCAACGGCCGAATCTGGCGCAGCAGCACCCGGGCCCGCACCCACAGCTCCACCACGATCCACACCGCACCGAACGCGATGAGCAGGCTCGCCACCTCCCAGACCGGCCACGCCCACGTCGGATTGCCCGGCGGCACCCTGGTCGCGTCGGTGAACTCGCGCCGCACCTGGAGGAACGCGAGAACCGCGACGACCGCGGTGCCCGCGGTGTAGATCGCGATGCCGCGGCCGAGCGTGGTCCAGTCGAGGTTGCGCAGGCCGGTGATCACGACGAACACCGCACCGACGGTGACAACTTCCCAGCCGAAGGTGAACGACCATGCGATGGTCGCGGCGACCGCCGCCAGACCGACGCTGTAGATCACCAGCGCCACCTGGCGCAGGTTCCGCCGGGAGACCACCGGCCAGGCCGCCGACGCCACCACCGAGGTGGCGGTGACGAACGTGATCCAGGCCGAGACCACCACGCCGTCGGAGAGCCAGCCCGCGTGCACGCCGTGCGGCAGCAGGTTGTCGACCGCCACCGCGATCTCGGGGACCGCGACGGTCGCGGCGAGTGCAACGGCGGCGACCGCTACGACAATGGCCACCCGGGCCGTCGTCGCCGGTTTCACCAACACGCGTCCCACCCGCGCCCCGGCAGCCATCCACACCAGAAGAGCGGTCAACCACAAGGTCATCCCAGCGCCTCATCGAATCGAAGGACCGAGACGCCTGCGCCTCGGCTGTTGAACACGCGGAGTCGGGTCATCAGCATGGCGGCGAAGGTCTCGGCCTCCCATTCGGCGAGCTCGTCCGCGCCATCGTCGAGGATCTGCTGGTGCGCCCGCTGACTCAGCATGTAGGCGATCAGATCGTCGCTGGCCTCGAGCGTCACCTCGGGCGCAGGCGCGCCCTCGTGGTCGAACACGATGTGCCCCAACTCATGTGCCAGCGTGTGCTCCCGGCTCGGCAGCCGCTGCGCGAGCACGATCACGTCGCGATCCGGGTAGAGCCTGCGCTGTCCGCACACGCCTGGCCCCAATTGCGCACTGGCGATTTCGATTTCGCGGTGCCGCTCGCTCGCGATCGCCAGCACCACCTCGTCCAGGGTGGTGGCGTCGGAGTCGGCGGCGACCGCGCACACGGCGTCGACCGCCGCCGCGACCCGGCGGTAGGACCGTGACGTACTCTGCGTCTTGCTCTCACTCATGCCTGCACCTCGCTGGCGCTCGGTTTCGGCATGCGCGATGCACGCTGCGTCATGATTCGCTCGCTGCGCTCCCTCATGGCCTGCACCTCGCTGACGCTCGGTTTCGGCATCCGTCGCTCAGTCATGACCTGCCCCTCACGGCCTCGGGAAGAACATGGCACGGGCGGCGTCGACTCTGGCCTGTGCGGCCGCGGCGCCCTGGAAACTGACTACGCCGGAACCGATTCCGGCAAGTCCGAGCGCGAGCAGGCCGCCGATGACGGACAGCAGTTTCGGTTCGGGGAGCAGATCGCTCGCGCTCGTCGGACGCACGGCCGGGTTCGGCGCGGCGGGTGCGGCAAGCACCGGCGGCGGAGCAG
>NZ_BDAY01000110.1 GCF_001612685.1 Nocardia altamirensis NBRC 108246 | reverse complement strand
CTGGAGAAGTCCAGCGTCAGCGGCTTGGTCGACCGAGCCGAGCGGCGCGGCCTGGTGCAACGAATCGCCGTCCCCGGAAACCGGCGCGCCGTCCATGTCACCGTCACCGCCGCAGGCCGAGCCGTCGTGCATCTGGTACGCGACGCGGTCCGAGCCGAGATCGGCGATCTGGCAAGCACTTTGAGCGAACGGCAGCAGAGCTCCTTCCGTCGATCGATCGAAACGCTGATCCTGCATTACGTCACCCAGCACGCCATCCCGGTGTGAGCGTCACCGACTGGCGGACTGAAAGTGAACTCGACCTCGCCGAACTCGTTGTCGCCGAACCTGACCGACACGACTGGCGGATTGTCGACGCCGCCCTCGATCGGATCGTGTGCGACGAGCGCGAAAGCCGTCTCGGGCGCGGTCCGATGGACTGTTCTGCATGCAACCTCGCACACGGATTCCGCTACGCCGCTATCGAAACCGATCGACCGGGTGTCCCGCGCGGTAACGAACATGCTGTCCGCGTCAACATCTCGGTTGTGCGTCGGCCACAGGTGACATCGGCTCGGGAGCTTCTGGCTCGAAGACTCCTGCTACCCGCCCTGCTGGTCGGATTCCTGCCCGCCATCGCACAGCGCGTCAGCGCGTCAGCGCGTCAGCGCGATGATCAAGGGCGATCCCACGTCGGAACGAGTTTCCGCCGGGCTGGACGGCTGGTTCCGCGACAACGGCCTGACGACCATGCCTGGTAAGCGCTGATGCTGAGATGATCTCTCCCCGTTGATCTTCCGCAGAGCCCCGCCGACTGTCTCGGATAGCCGGTTACCGAGCAGCTCACATTCGGATCCACAGGTGCCGATGGACCGCGAGCAGCTCTTGAACGGGTTCGACCGCGCGGCTAGGGCCTTTGTCGCGTGGCGATCTGGTTTATTCATCGCTGGTGGTTGCGGCCGGGGGACTGCTCGCTCCACGCCAGTGGGCGAGATCTGCTTGGGTCGTCAGGATGTCTGGGTGGTCAGGTCCGAGTACCCGCAACTGCTCGGACAGCAGCGTCTCGAGTTCGGTGACGGCCCCGGACGGATCTCCGCTGCCTCCACGCCAGTCGGCGAGGCTTCCACGAATCTGGAGAGTCCTAGGATGATCAGACCCAAGCACCCGCAGATAGTCAGCGAGCAGCGCTTCGAATTCAGTGACAGCCCCAGCTCGATCGCCGCTCACTCCACGCCAGTAGGCGAGATTTCCGCGAGTGTTGAGAGTCTTTGGATGGTCACGCCCCAGCACCCGCAGCTGCTCGGCGAGCAGCGCTTCGAGTTCGCTGACGGCCCTGGCCAGGTCCCCGCTTTCAGCACGCCAAAAGGTAAGGTTGGCACGGGTGTTGAGGGTCCTGGGGTGGTCTGGTCCCAGAAGCCGTATATGGTCGGCGACTATCGCCTCGAATTCTGTGACAGCCCCGACCAGGTCGCCGCTTTCCCCACGCTGATTGGCGAGGTCGTTTCGGGTGTTGAGGGTATGTGGGTGGTCGGGGCCCAGCACCCGCAGCCGGTCAGCGACTACTGCCTCGAGTTCGCTGACGGCCCTGGCCGGATCATCGCGTTCTCCGCGTAAATGTGCGAGGTGGCTACGGGTGGTGAGGGTGTCGGGATGATCAGGCCCCAGCACCCGTGAATCGTCGGTGAGCAGCGCCTCGAATTCGGCGGCGGCCCCGGCCAGGTCGCCGCTTTCTGTCCGCCAGTGGGCGAGATTGTTACGAGTGGTGAGGGTGTCAGGATGATCGGGTCCGGCAGTGGCGACGAAGAGTGGCAGCCATGCCGCCCAACGATCGCGGTTGTCCGCAGCGCGAGGTGTATCGAAGCTTCGGAGCGACGACACGGCTGCAGTCGAGTCGCCGTAAGAAAGGTAGTGACGCACAGCTGATCCGCGGGCATATTCGCGAGCTTGCTCGGTGGTGACGTTCTCGATCGCGGCGGTGATCGCTCGGTGTGCTTGCTCGATGTCCGTACCGAGCAACCGGCATTCGGCATGCAACGCCGGTATAAGGGCATTGTGGGTGATGCCGAGTGATTCGCGGGGCGTGCCGGGGTGGCTGCGGCTCAGGAGCACACCCAGACCGACGGCCACGTCGCGGATACGAGCGATCGTCCATGACACACCGCAGACCGACAAGGCAAAAGCGAGCAGTTCCAGCGGCAATACCGGTCCGGCGCCGGCCGCGACAAGGATGCCTAGCAGCGACCCCATCGCCGCTCCGTAGCCCGCGCGCGTCGCGTCGACCTCCCTGCGGATACGACTCGTGACCAGGGTGGACAAGTCGATACCGTCGGCGACGTGCTCACCGGTGATGGTGTCGCCGAGCTCGATCAGCAGCCGAGCGACCAACCAGCCCCCCGCAACCCCCTGAGCCTCCCCGATCGTCGTTGAGGTTTGCGCCAACAGCACGTCGATCCAAGTGGTCCACTCCGCCGTTCCGACGCGATCGTGTTCTCTCCGCATAGAAGCGCACACCGTCTCGGCGATTTCGGCGGGGGTGGGCTCGGGCACGTCGATGCGGTACATGTGGGCGAGGGCAGGCAGGTCCTCGATGCCACTACCTGCACGGATCCCAGCGATGACACGCACATGGGTGAACACGTCCTCACACGTGAGACCGGATACCGCGCGCACGAGTAACTCTCGGCTGCCCTGCTCAGGCTGGTCGAGTCCATCGAACACGATCGTGACTCGACCTCCGGGCCTGACGATCCGCATCAGCGGCTGACGAACCTCGATATCGAACACATCGAGAGCAGTTTCGCTTCGCTCTGCGAGTTCGCGGGCCGCCTGGAGGGCGTCCGCGAAACCGGGCACTCTCTCACACAGCTGAGTCGATAGCTCGACCGCGACGGACTCGAGCGAGCTGGCAACCGTGAGAAAGATCGCCGCAGTCACATATTCCGGCGCGATCGGCAACCCCTCGACAAGACCGGGCCGGACAAGCATCGCCATGAGCGTGGACTTGCCGCACCCTGGTGGACCGACCAACGCTCGCAGCCGACGACCGCTGGTCTCGACAATCTCGGTGAGTCGATCTCCGACAGTGCCAGTCAACAGCAACATGCGGGTGAGTTGATCGACGAAACCGGCTCCCGGACGACCTGTGACCGCGTCGCGGCGACGCGCGAGATTGGGCACCAACCACAAACCTGGGTCACCGCCGGGAGCTGACGTTTCCGCGCCACTGGTGAACGACAAGTGCTGAGGCTGCTGGCGCGTACAAGCCCCCGCGATCGGATCGACCAGATCCGAGGGCAACAAGTTCTCTCCCCGCAACCTCAGCCCGGCATCGAACGTGGAGACCATAGTGCGGGTGAAACAGCCTGAGAAGGCAGGCCCGTCGCCGGCGGCGACCAGCAACTCCATACGACCTTGCGAGCGGGCCAGAAGATCGCTCCACCGGCGGGCGGCTCCCTGCACCCCTTGACCGGTGTCGCATGCGTCGACCAGCACTATCAGCCCGTCAATCGTTGCCGTGTCCAGCCGTTCCCGGATCTCCTGAGTCAGGTGAAATGCAGTACGCGACGTCGGCGGCACCGGTGAATCACGGGCGAGGAGGTAGAAATCCTCAGGGTTGGTCATAATGCCGTGCCCGATGAAACTGATCAGCAGCGTCGCCCGCTGCCGCGACGCGACGGCGAACGCCTCGTCGATCACGGCCCAAAGCTCGTCGACAGTTGGGTCCAGTACCGGGCCCAAATGTCCGATCGCGTCCTGCCAGCCACCCGAATCACAGAGGCGCGCATGCAATTCGGTCGCTAACGGCCCCGGGAACTCCAGAGCCGCCAACGCAGCGCACTCGGACGCGATGATCAGCGCAAGCCTCTCACCACCCATGTGCCAGGAACATACACCCAGCGCGGATCCATGGGCCGAAGCGCGTCGCACGCCCGACCATCACCGCTGCGGCGCAGAACCAGATAGCCGATGATGCCGCTGGGCGGTCGTCGGGGCAGGCTGGGCGTTGCCAGAGTTCGTGAACAGTGCCGCCTGCCCGAATAACGGTGGCGTCAGGATCGTGAACGACTGCCGTCGGAGATTTGATGCACAGTGTCGCCCCTCACGGTGCGCGCGAAGCGTAACCAATGGCCGGCCGAACGTCGCTGAGGATCCCGTCGGTCATCATGTGCCCTGGGTCGGGGGCACAGAGAAGGTGGCTGACACCTTGTCCTATGAAACCGTTTAAGGCACGTAGACCATGTATATCGCGAATCTGAAGCCCGAGTATGTCTCGTGTACACGGGTGCTCAGACACAGGTCGCTCCGGCCCTCCTCGGCCGTCCACAGATCAACGAGGACATCCCAGTCGCTGCCTGTCCACATGGCGACCGAACTGTTCCATGTGTCGTCAGGCAACTCGACAAGGGTTGCCCCGTATGCCGCGACGTTGCCTCGAATGTGTGCTGCGGTCTCCTCTGACACCGGATCGACGGAGTCGATCTCGCCGATGAGCCGATAGTCCTGACACACGAGCGCTCGAACGATCGATCGGAACACTGGTCGCCAGACGTCGGCAACCGGGCGTTCACCGTCGTCCTTGACGGGAGGTGGACCACCGCCGGCCACACCAAACTCCATGTGCTGCTCCGTTTCTCGTGTCACCCCCCAACCTACCTGGCAACCTGGCTGTTGGATCAAGCATCTGCACAGGCCACGATCCGCGACCGAATCGCGCTATCGTCATCCCAATGCCCTGGTGCCGCCAGTGACATAGGCGTACTTCCCACTCAGATCGAAACGTTCTGTGTGAGTGGCAAATTGGTTGTCCATCATTGGTCTCCGTCCCTTCTGCCGTGGAAGAATGCGCCGACACGGTCGCGCATACGGACAGCTGAATCGAGCTGATGGGGGTAAAGCTGAAGGGCGTGTCCATGGAGTGTTGTCGGCGCTTTCGCCTCAACCAGGTCGACACGCGTTTTGGACGTCTGGGAGACCCTGGTGATACAGGTACTGTGAGACCCTCTCTTGCCTGGTGCGCTGACTCCAGCCCGGATCCACCCGCTTGATCCCCGGTTGATCGTTTCGGGGTCGTGCAGGCCGTGTTGGGGCTGAGGTGCGGATTCGGGCATGAGGTGGCCGCCGGTCTGCCCAGCTCTCCTCGCGGTGGAATCGACGTTCGTCTCCGGACGTCCGCACATCGGCAACATGGTGGGTTGCTGACACTGAGATGATCTCTGCCTGTTGGTCTTCCGCAAACCCGCGCTCGTGTCTTCGGTCCGCGCGGGTCGCGGCAATTGAGGATGTTCGGCAGCTGAGTTGATGAGCGTGGAGGTGAGCCGATCGGCACGAGCATCCGCTACAAGAGCAGAGGATTGGCGAAGGTCGAGTTGTCGATGATGACGTCCATAAAAGGCAATGGTTCGACCTCGGCGAGGTAGATCTGTTCGGCCGGTAGGTACCGGTCGCGGTGGATCGTCTCGTCGTTGTCCCGCTCGGTGCCGCGGCTGACCGAAATCTCGGGGGATACCTCCAGCCAGATGCGGAAGTCCCAGTATTCGTTGATCTCCGGGCGGAACGCGAAGACGCCGTCCACGATCAGCACCGCGTCGTCGTCGGCCACGGTCAGTATCGAGGCGTAGTCGATCTGGGTCAGAGGGTCGATCGCGCACAGCGCGCATTCGCCGGAACCGTTGGGGCCGAACGGTTCGAGCAGCAGTGCCCGAATGCGCGGATAGTCGAAAGCGTTGCGATAGTAGCCCTCTCCAGACTCACGATCGTAGAGGTGCCGGTCACGCCAGGGGTTCTTGAAATCATCCAGACTTGCCCGCAGCACCGGCCGCCCGGCTCGGGCGATTCGTTCGGCAAGTTCGTGGCCGAAACTGGTCTTACCCGAGGCGGTTAATCCGTCGATACCTACCGTCAGCCGATGGTGACCCAGTGCCAAAACACGTTCGGCGACTCGAGCAACGAACGCGGCGCGCTCGGGTGAGGCAGGCGGGGGAACAGGTTGTTGCCAGGTCGAGACCGAACGATGAATACGCCCCCTTTCCCTCATGCACTGACCCTAGCCGGGTTCGCCGGAACCGCCACCGGCAACTGAGCGCTCTGGACCGAACCTGTCACGGCAGCACCCCATAATCACTCGCTCAGCGGCTAGGACGTTTCTCGGAAGTTCCGCGGTCAGGCCACAAATCAACTGATTCGGGTGATCCGCAGCACCGGGATCCGCCGCCGGGTCTTGGCCTCGAACTCGGCGAAACCTGGTTGGACGGTTACGGCCTTTGCGAACAACCGGGTGCGTTCCTCGCCCTCGGTGGGCGTCGCTTTGGCCCGGTACCTGTCGGCACCGACCTCAACGGCGAGTTCCGGGTTGGCGACGAGGTTGTAATACCAGGCCGGATTCCGGTCGGAACCGGCGGCAGAGGCGATGACGAAAATGTCGCCGCCGTCGGTGAAATATACGACGGGGCTGATGCGCGACAGGCCGGTTCGGGCGCCGACAGTGGTAATCAATGCCAGATCGAGCGTGGCGAATCGGCCGCCGACCCGGCCGCTGTTGGCACGGAACTCGGCGATGACTTCAGGGTTGTACTCGAACATTCCCTTCCGATCGTTGATTCGGATGTCGATGCGGGACAACGAAAATGCCAGCTCGGACGCGGTTGCGCGATCAGAACACGGCGATGGGATTGACCATGACGCCGGTCAAGCCATGGATGCGCGGCGGGCCGACGGTGAGCAGAAAGCTGTAGCGCTTCAGCTCCGCGCACAGCGCCGCAAGGTCGTCGAGCTGTGACCCGTCGATCAGCGGCATCGCCATTCGGCCCAGTGCGACGCCGTGCAGCGGGGACGGCCCGTCAGGGTCGAGTGCCGGGTAGGCGTCGCCCCTGTCGCCCGTGTAGAGGGCGACCCCGCGACGGTGCATCCAGCGCACCGCGTCGAGGCTGATTCCCGGAGTCGGCCTATCTGCAATCAGCGGGTCGGCCGGCCAGGCGAACCGCACCGCCAACGCATCACCCGACCCTACCTCGACGCCTTGCCGCTGCTCGGCGTCTTCGAAGTCGCGCGATGTCACCGCGTACCCAGCCGGGAGCGGCCCTTCGACAGCCAGATCGAGCAAAACCCCCCGCGTCACGATTCCGGCGGCGAAGGCCGTCGTGGAGGCGAAGGTAACGCCTGCGGCCGTCACGATCTGGTCCCTCGGACGACCGGGGTAGACCTCGTTGCCGGTCGACCAGTGCGCCAGCGCGTCGATGTGCGTCGACTTCGCGTGATGGTTCGTGACCACCACCAGATCGGCCGCCACGCCTATCCCCGTGTGGGACATCATCTGCTGCACGGGAGAGATTTCCACCGTCGTGGGCGCGAACGGACTGCTGATCATCGGATTGGGCGTGATCGGCTGGGCCAGCGACGCCCATCGACCGGTCCGCACCTCGGCGGCGGCCTTCGCGCGCACGTCGTCGGTGATGAGGTTGAGTGTGCCGAGTTCGTCGTCGGATCCCCACCGGCCCCAGTTGTCGGGCAGGTCAAGGTCATTCGGATCGGCCATGTGGTTGGGCCCTCTCATCACGATCCATCAGGACGAGGTCGTCTGCTGTCGCGGCGCGCCACCCCCGCAATACCGGCGGATCCGCGCGTCAAGATCGACGGTACTCCATCGAGCACGACCAGGATCGCGGCGGACGATCCTGCCGGACAACATGTTTGGCATGCTCGGGACTTTTGGCCAACAACTTGTCGCCGGGCCTCTCGCAACGCACCTTCATGCGCCGGCGTTGCTGTGGGCAGTGCGAGACCGACTGTCGACTCACCGCGGCGGGGTGCTGATATCCCGTTGGTGCCGCAGATCGGCCTGGTACCGGCCGGGGGTCTGGCCGATGATTGCGGTGAAGGCCTCGATGAAGCTGGTGGGATTGGACCAGCCGCAGCGGACCGCGATCTCGGTGACCGAGTGGCCGTGCACGAGATGCACCAGGGCGTGTTGCACGCGCAGCAACGTGCGCCATTGGTTGAAGCTCATGCCGAGCTCGGTACGGAACAGGCGGCTGAGGGTGCGCTCGCTCGCGCCGACGGCCCGCCCCAGTTCCTCGAGCGTGGCCGACTCGGCCGGATCGGCGTGCAGCCGGTCGGTCACCGCACGCAATCGGTCGTCGACGGGTTCGGGCAAATGCAGCGACTGCTCGGGCAGTTCGGTCAACTCGTCGACGATCACCCGCAGCAGCCGGTCCGCGACCGTCGGCCGCAGCGTGCTGCCGCCGGTGAGTTTCAACACCGCCTCGCGCAGCAGCCCGGACACCGCGAACACGCTCGGCTGCGCGGGGAGCGCGGCACACAATGCTTCTGGCACCTCGAGGATGCTGATCTCGGTGTCGCCGTAGGCGCGGTGATAGTGCTCGAAATGTGGTGGGGTCCACGAGATTCGGTTCGCGGGCGATACCCAGGTGCCACCCGCGGTGGTGGTGGCGAGCACCCCGCTGGCCGCGTACAGCAGCTGACCCTGCTCATGCGAATGCGGTGCGATGCCCTCGCCGTGCACCAGCGCCCACCGGCCCTGAATGTCGTCATAGCCGAACCACGGGATCTGGCGGTGTTGGGGCATAACCCATGGTGACACCGATCTT
The DNA here is from genome assembly GCF_001612685.1 of Nocardia altamirensis NBRC 108246. Classification (GTDB taxonomy): domain Bacteria; phylum Actinomycetota; class Actinomycetes; order Mycobacteriales; family Mycobacteriaceae; genus Nocardia; species Nocardia altamirensis. Next base: position 24,997 of record NZ_BDAY01000110.1, on the reverse strand, counting down.
GGCGGGAATCCGGAATCCGCTGTCCGGATGGCGGTAGCAGGCAACATCTACCGAGGACGACATTGGTTAGGCAAACCTGATCAAGGAGATCTAGATGTCGATTGTGGCAAACCGGAACGCGGGCGAGGCCACCCGCGACCGAAGTGAACGTGGGCCTGGTCCTGGCACCACTGATGTTGGGCGCGTTGGCATACGGCGTCCTAGGGTCGGTCGTCGTCCCGGCGCTCCCCCTGCTGCAGCAAGACCTGCACACCAGCGAGAACGGCGTCACCTGGTTACTGACGGCCTACTTCCTCGCCGCCGCCGCGGCGACCGCGGTGATCGGCCGACTCGGCGACATGTTCGGCAAGCGGCGGATGCTGCTACTCGTCCTGGCCGTCATGGCCGCGGGCGGACTCGTCTGCGCCGTGTCGAATTCGCTCGCACCGGAAATCGCCGGACGTGCGATGCAAGGCCTCGCGGGCGGGTTGTTCCCGTTGGCGTTCGGCATCATTCGCGACGAGTTCCCGCACGAGCGCGTCGCGGCGGGCATCGGCGCGGTGACCGCGATGATCGGCGTCGGCGCGATCGGGATCATCCTGCCCGGCCTCATCCTGCCGAACCTGAACTGGCACTGGCTGTTCTGGATTCCGATGGTCGTCACGCTGATCGCCTTGGCCGGGACCTGGATGCTGGTGCGCGAGTCCCCGGTGTGCCCGGGCGGTCGGGTCAACTGGCTCAACGCGGCGTTGATGGTCGTCGGCGTCACGGCCGTGGTGCTGGGGATCAGCCAAGGGGGGCAATGGGGTTGGGCGACCAGCCGCACCCTCGGGGTAATTATCGGCGGTGTGGCAGTGTGCGGTGTCTGGATCGCCGCCGAGACGTTCGGCAGCAGGCCACTGATCAACATGAGTTTGATGCGGCTGCGCGCGGTGTGGACCACCAATGTCGTCGCCCTACTGTTCGGCGCGGGCATGTACGGCGCCTTCGCCGTCTACCCGATCTTCGCCCAACTCCCGCAGGTGGCCGGATTCGGTTACCACGCAAGCATTCTGGCGTGCGGGCTGTACTGCCTGCCGATGTCGATCCCGACGATCATCGTCAGCCCGTACGCCGGGCGGCTGGCCGCCAGGATCGGCGCGACGACCGCCCTCACCCTCGGAACCCTGATCACCGCAACGGGATTCGGCTACATGGCGGTGTGGAGCGCACACCCCTACGACATGATGATCAGCCTCGGACTCATGGGGCTCGGCTTCGGCATCGCCTTCCCCACCCTCATGACCGTGATCGTGCATTCGGTTCCCGTCGCGAACGTCGCGGAGACGACCGGCATGAACACCGTCGTCCGCATGCTCGGCGGCGCGATCGGCACCCAGGTCACCGCGGCCATGATCGCGGGCCATCAGCGCGACGGACTACCCACCCATGCGGGCTTCACCGCCTCCTATCTCACGCTGGCCACGTTCATGGTCGTGGCCGCGCTCGCCGCCATCGCCGTTGGCATCCGCCGGCGCGGGTAACGAACCAGAACTCGATGCGAACAAGGAGGTTTCGGACATGGCCGATGATCGAATCGCCGACCGTCTGGCGATCGGCGAGCTGATGTCAGGCTGGATCCATCGCGACCGGCAACAGTGGGCGGAACTGGCCCGGCTGTTCCACGAGGACGCGACACTGACGATCCTGTGGTTCTCCGGCAGCGCCAGCGACTTCATCGACGGCTCCCGTCGCCTCAGCGGCGGCCCGTTACGCAACAAGCACTTCATCGGCTCCCCTGCCATCGAATTCGCGGGCGATCGCGCGTTCGTCGAGACCAACGCGATCCTGCTCGCCGACCACCTCGACTCCGGTCTCGGCGCAACGATCCACAACCGCTTCCTCGATCGCGTGCGCCGTGACGACGGCGTCTGGCGCATCGCGCATCGCGACTCCGTCTACGACCTCGGCGGATTCACCTACCCCTACGGCGTCGACGGCGCCGAACACATCGACGCCGAGGCCCTTCGCCGTCGCCACCCTCGCGAATACGCGGCACTGGCGTACCTGCTCGAACGCAGCGGAGTCCCGGTGACCGGCACATACCCGACTCGCTTCAGCGACAGGGAACGCACCATCCTCGAAGCGGGCCGCTCCTGGCTCGACGGGAAGTGACCACGGGAAATGAGCCCGGCGGTCGGCCTGGCGAGAAGCGAGAAACCTCACCCGATGACTATGAACCGCTCACGACAGGCTATTGTTGATCATGTGCGTGACAAGTCACGCCAAGCGTCGTAGATCGCATTCGCTTCGCAACCAGCGCTTGCCGCATCCGCTCTTCTTACGGCGATCGATTTTGCCCATCGGCAATCTCGCCATTCGTGCCCCCGGCGCGGACCCGCAGGTCCGCAGACGGCTCGGGCACCACCTGATGCCCGAAAGGCACCGCAATACCTATGACTTCTGCTGACATCTCTTTTGCCGCGCTCGGCGTGAGCGCACCCCTGGTGAAGGCGCTGAAACGCGCCGGAATCACCGAACCTTTTCCGATCCAGACCGATACCCTGCCCGATTCGCTGGCCGGACGCGACGTACTCGGCCGCGGCCGAACCGGCAGCGGCAAGACGCTCGCGTTCGCCATTCCGATGGTCAACCGTCTCGGCGGCGGCCTCGCCGGTAGACGCGCACCCAGCCGCCCCACCGGCCTCGTACTGGCGCCGACTCGGGAACTGGCCACCCAGATCGCGGCCGCGCTGGAACCCCTCGCCGCGGCCTATCGGATGACCGTCACCACGATTTTCGGTGGCGTCCCGCAGAACCGGCAGGTCCGCGCGCTGCGCGCCGGCGTCGACATTGTCGTCGCCTGCCCCGGCCGGCTCGAGGATCTGATGAACCAGCGCCTGATCTCGCTGGATGCCGTCGAGGTCACCGTTATCGACGAGGCCGACCACATGGCCGACCTCGGCTTCCTGCCCGGCGTGACCCGTATTCTCGCGGCCACCCCGAATGATGGTCAGCGCCTGCTGTTCTCGGCCACCCTGGACAATGGCGTCAACAAGCTGGTCAGCCGCTTCTTGCCGGATGCCAAGCTGCATTCCGTCGATGAGGCGAACTCCCCGGTCGCCGCCATGACCCATCACGTTTTCGAAACCGCGAGCGTCGAAGCCAAGCGCGAGGTCATACACCGGCTTGCTTCGGGCTCCGGTCGGCGAATCCTGTTCATGCGCACCAAACATCAGGCTCGCAAACTCGCCAAGCAGCTGACGCTCGCCGGAATTCCGGCTGTCGACCTGCACGGCAACCTCTCGCAAGGCGCCCGCGACCGCAACCTCGCGATCTTCGCCGCCGGTGACGCCCGGGTGCTGGTGGCGACCGATGTGGCCGCACGCGGCGTGCACGTCGACGATGTCGAGCTGGTCGTACACGTGGATCCGCCCGCCGAACACAAGGCGTACCTGCACCGTTCGGGCCGTACCGCACGGGCAGGCAACTCAGGTGACGTGATCACCCTGGTGCTGCCCGGCGAACGACGTGACCTGGCCGACCTCATGCGCAAGGCCAAGATCACTGTCACCCCGCAACGAGTCACCGCCAATTCGCCCGCGGTAGCCGAGCTCGTCGGCACGATTGCCCCATTCGTCGCCCCCTCATACAGTGAGCGGGCAGCACGTGAAGACGACCGCCGCAGCAGTGGCGGACCGCGCCAAGGCAGCGGCGGACCGCGCCAAAACAGTGGCGGACCACACCGGAGCAGTGGCGGACCGCGCCAAGGCGGCGGCCGTCGCAACGGCGGTGTGGCGCAAGGGCAGTCGCGCGCCAAGCCGCGCACTCGCTCCGCGCGCCGAGCGGCGGCATAGGGCCGATTCGGCGACAAGACCGCAATGCAGCGTTCGATCCCCTCCCCGGATGGGAGAGCGACAGCGGTATGAGCTGATAGCGAATCATGTGGAGGTTTGTCGGCAGAAGCGCGTACCCGCCATGGGTGCGCGCTTCTCGGCAGCCCGAACTCACTCAGGAACTGAACCCCGTTCTCCTGGTGCCGTTCTCGGCCGTTGTCCGCCGGAGTGGCCGTCGCTTCTAGACGACGGTCCCGAGCGGGCCCGGCCATGGATGTCGGTGGCTCATGGCAATGTCAGCCGGCGTGACTGCTTCAGCTGATGACGACGCCTGGTTTCATGATCGTGGACTGTGTTTCCCGACCTTGATCGCGATCAACGAACCGGGGGCAGCGTGAGCACCACGACCGGTGGCCTTGGGTGGATGTACGACACGGATCTGCCGGTGGTCGGCCTCACCTTCGCGCGTCAGATCAATGCCCGGGAGCTATTGGAGCGGATGGGCGTCGACCAAAACACCGTGGCAGTGCGCGAGCCGAATGACTTCCACTACGAGCTGGGCAGCCATCTCTACACATCCGACGGATATGTGGTCAGCGCAGGGCATTACCGAAGCTGGGCCTGGGCGTGGGAGCACGGCAGTTGGAAATCCATCTATGACCGAGGACTGGTGTTGCGCGCCTCGATCGGAACAGCGGCACTGGAGCTGCACGCCACTATGAAACCGGGAGCAGTGTTCCGATACGCCGAGAACGGCCGCCTCATCACCGGACTCGACACCACGGACAGCAGCCTCGCACGGACAGGCAGCGACCCGCGCCGCTTCGACACCGAGATCCAGGCACTCGGCGCCCGGCCCGAAGAATACGAATACGGCCCCTGGGGGTCCCTCGGAATGTTCTACAGGCTTGCAGAGAATCTCGGCGTCGGCATCCCTGAGGATGACCTCACCAACCGTCCCGTCCTCAGCGGCCGGCTCCTGCCCGGACCGTTGATGCCGCAAGCCATCTGAGGTGATGTCGCACCCCGTTTCATTGCCACGCTAGAGTCTGTCGTTCACAGAGGCTTACGTCGGATTCGGGGATGCGGTGACTCTCAGCAGCCAGCAACAGGAAGAACTACTCGACGAGATCGAGCGGGTGTTGCGCGGTGGATTACCCGAGGGCGCGCGCGGGGTCTTCACCTGGTCTTCGGTGGGCGACGGAGGCTCTCAGGCCGGCTACGCGGTCGTCGATGGCGAAGGAAAACCCATAGCGCATCGTCATCCCGAGGGGCTGGCCGACCTGTGCTGGCAGTTGAAGAAAGGCATGAACCGGCCCGAGATCGGGACGTGGTTCACCGTACGATGCGAGGTCGACGAAAGCGGTTCATTCCGTGCTGATTTCGACTACGACGAACAGCCTTCATTGGGGGCGATACCGGAGCACTACGCCAGGGAGATGGAATGGTTTCCCCGTGACGCTGCGCATACTCCCGACTGGCTGAGTGCGGTCCTCGAGCGGGTTCCCAACGTCTACCTGGCAATCCGCGCCGAACCAGGCGACCAGTACGAGGACGAGATCGGCCCGCATCTGGGCGAGGTCGCCGCCGCGTTTCGCCAGGCCGGTTGGGAAGTCCGTCGTGGCCGGCTCGGCGAACTCGACCTCAGCATCGAATGGGGAACCCTCGAAACGCTGTCCAGCTACGGACACATCCGCCTCGCCGGAAAGATCGATCCCGAACGGTGGACCGTTCTCGTCGACCTGATGACACAACCGGGCTGGAACTCCGGCGGTGAGCTCTACGAAGGCAACACAGTCACAGCCGAATTCCACCGACCTGACGACGATGGCGACGCACCATCGGCTCGGTGACCAGATTCCCAGCGTCGGCCAGATGCGTGGTGTTGCCGCATGGCTGGCGAGCTGGGATCCGCTGGTTTCAGTTGAGGTTGAATACGGTGACCACCGCGCGGTGGTCTGTGGGCCACTGGTTGGGGACGGGTTGGGGTGTGCCGCGGACTTCGGTGCGGGAGCTGGTGGGGGTGGCGGGTCCGAGGTACGTGAGGAAGTCGATGCGGTCTTGGGGTTCGTCTGCACCGGTGGACCCGTCGTGTTTGGGGTAGACCGGTGACCAGGTGTCACCCGGGCTGGTGGCGGGGTTGGGGTTGATCACCCGATAGGAGTCGCGCAGGCCTGCGGTTTCCAAGGCTCGGGTGGTAGGCCAGTTCACGGTGTAGCCGCAGTGCTTGTTCGCGGTCGCGGGTGTCCAGTCCATACGCTGTGACGCAGGGTGAATCTGAATGACTGGAAGACAAATCACCCGGCGTGCGGTGTGCCGGGTTCGGCGAGGACATGGTCGATCGCATTGCGTGTTGCGGCAAGGTATTTCGCCGGGTCGGCGAGGAAGACGTCGTGGGGTGCGTCGAGCTCGAACACCGTTGCGTGCAACAACGTCGCCAGTGTGCGCTGGTCGTGGGGTGGGACCGCGCCGTCGCGCGTGGTGACCACGACGGCGGCGGGTAGACCTGTGAGAGCGGGTGCGTGTGGGCGGAAGTCGAGGGCGTATTCGGCGAGGATCACGTCGACGATCACCCGTGGGTGGCAGCGGCGCAGTTCTGTTTTCAGCCACGCCCACATCGCCGCCACCTGCGGGTTCTTGCGACGCGTCTTGCGGAAGTACTGCAGCGGTATCGACCGTCCGATGCCTCCGCTCCGGTGCGCGAACGGGCGCAGGCACCGGAAGAAGCATCGACCGATCTTGTCGGTGGCACTGTCGAATGCCATTGCGGTCGCCTCGAATACCAGCCCACGCACTCGATCTCGGTGCCGCAGTGCGAATTCCAAGCCGACAGGTCCGCCGAGCGAATACCCGCACACCACAACTCGAGCGATGCCGAGCGCATTCAACACCGCGGCCGCGTCGTCCGCGCACTGCGCGATGTCGAACCGCTCCCCCGCGCCCAACGGCAATCCGCGCCCGTGTCCGCGCATGTCCATGGCGACCACACCGTTGGTCTCCGCAAGGGGATTCAGCAGATGCAGAAAGTTCACGTCGGCGGTCAGCGCCCAACCGTGCAGCAGCAGAATCGGATTCGGGCCGCGAACATAACGAACGTCGACGATGGCGCCGTCGGCGAGCACTACCGGGTAGCGTGGCGGCAGCTCGATCGGGGCGACAGCTTCAGCGGCTGGTCGCCTAGCAGTGAACCGGGGCAGCCCGCGCGTCACCCGATGGACAATAGCCGACCGATGTGACGTCACGCGCGACGCCGGTCAGGCCGGTTCGGGCGGGGTGAGCACCAGGGCGTCGGCGGCCAGGTGGATCTCGGGTAGTCGAGCCGGGTCGGCGAGCAGCCCGGTCATGGCGAATTCGACGATCTCGGCGGGGCTGACGGCTATTTCCGGGAGGGCGAGCGCGTCGAACAGTGCTTGGACGAGGCGGGCGCCGGAAACCGGGTTCATGCCGCGGATGTCCCCTTCCTCTTGTCCTGCCTCGACCATCGCGATGACCGCGCGATCGAACTGCGCGACGAGGTCCAGTTCGGCAGCGAACCGTTCCCGCTGGAGTTCGGGGGTGCTGAGGATGGACACCAGGACGTACGGGGAATCGTGCAGGTGGTTCAGCGATTCACGCAGCCAGCGATGCAGTTTGGCGACGGCGGGGGCCGCCAGCACCGCCAGCTCGTCGGCCAGGGCAAGCGGGCGCTGCAGGCCGAGGCGGACGAGGGCGGCGAGGATGTCGTCTTTCGAGGAGAAGTGCTTGTAGATGGCGGGCTGACGCACGCCGACGGCGGCCGCGATATCGCGGGTCGAGGTGGCGGAATAGCCGCGCACGGCGATGAGCTCGGCGGCGGTACGCAGGATGCGTTCGGCCGCCGGGCTCGATCGGGTCAGGTGCGTGGACATGCGGTAAGGCTAACGGCCTGCCGTTTCGTCGCCCAGCAAGGCCTGTGCCAGGTTCCGATAGAAGGCGAGCACGCCCGGCTGTTCCTTCGGGCTGAGGTGACCGCGTTCGGCGAACCGCGAGGAGACGCCGCGCTGCACCGCCTCCAGCCCCTGCTGGTCTTCCTCGTTGATCATCGCCGTGACCGCCGCCTGGGTCTGCGCCACAGCCTCGGAGGTGCCTGCCAACGCGGGCAGCGTGAACACACCGCCGATCACCTGCACCCGATCGATGGCGGTCGGCAGGAAGCTGAGCCACACCACCTGGTCGGCGAACGCGATGAACGCGCTCGACGGGAAGGTCAGCAGAACCATCCCGTTGGTGCGCTGAATCTCGTTGAGCTCCAGCGTCTCCGAATCCACGGGCATGGCCAACGGGATTCTGGCGTGCAGCACCCACGGCGAGTAGTGCTCGACGTGAATGTCACTGCCGCCGGGCATGAACGGCTCCAGCGTCTCCCGGTGCAGCCCGAGCACGTGGTAGTTCTCGTGCGCGTTCTCCATCACCACCTTCCAATTGGCGCGCCACTCCAGCGACCACGAGTCGACGAGCACCATCTCCTCGATCCGGAAGTTGGCGAACTGCGGCGCCGCCAGCTCGAGGTGGTCGCCGATGGGTTCGGCGGCCGCGTCGAAGTTGACGAAGACGAAACCCTTCCACTCCGCCACCGCGAATTGCGGCAGCCTGCAGTCCTTCGGCGTGAACGCCTTGTTCCCGCCCATGAACGGCGCGCCGCGCAGCCGCCCGTCGAGCCCGTATTTCCACAGGTGGTATCCGCAGGTGAAGGCGTCGGTGTGGCCGGCGCCCGGTTCGACGAGCGGCATCAGCCGATGCCGGCAGATCGGCGACATCGCGTGCAGCGCACCGTCATTCGCCCTGGCGACGACCACGGACTCGCCCGCGATCTGCACGGCGACGTAGTCACCGGGCGCGGCGAGCTGATCGACGTGCGCGATCAGCAGCCAGGATCGGCTGAAGATCCGCTCCCGCTCGAGCTCCCACAGTTCCGGCGCGGTGTACGCGGCGGGCGGCAGGCTCAACGCGGGCGGCTCGGTGCCGAGGTAGCCGCGCAGGTCCGCGAGCAATTCCTGGAGCCCCGGCTTGGTGAGCACGGACATAATGAACCTCCCAATCGCGGTTATCGCTCGATAACCCATCACTAGGTTATCGTTTGATAACCATTCGTCAAGCACGAAAAACCGCCCAGGTGCGGACCTGGGCGGTTCGACGCCGCGCTCGCTACTGCTGAGTCGAGCGCAAAGCCTCCTCTACGAACCGGGTGGTGTAGGTCTTCGACAGATCGATGCGGTCGTGCACCGGCCGCACATTGGTCGAGTACTTGCTGAGAATCTTCAGGACATTCTGTGCCCCTTCGGGTTTCATCAGACCGTCACCGTTGAACATGCCGATCGAGTCGCGGATGGACTGGACGTACAGGTCCTTGCCCGCACTCGCATACTGCGGCGGCATCTTCGCCGCGATCTCCTCGGGAGTGTGTTTCTTGATCCACTGCAAGGTCTGCACGAACGACGCCGCGAGCTTGCGCACGATCTCCGGATGCGCCTCGACAGTGGCGCAGCTCATGTACAGCGACGACGCCGGGTACAGCCCGCCGAGCGCGGCACGGGTGCCCGCCTCGGTGCGCATATCGACAAGAATCTCGGCCTCGCCCGAGTTCAGCATCTGCGCGACGGTCGGATCGGTGGTCATGCCCGCGTCGATGCCGTTGTGGTTCATGCCTGCGATGAAGGTCTGTCCCGCACCGGCTTTCACCCGGGTGTAGTCCGCGGTGGTCATGCCCTCCTGGCCGGTGAGCGCCTGGGTGAGGAAGTCGGTCGACGAGCCGAACGAGGTGACGCCGAGCTTCTTGCCACGTAAGTCGGCCAGCGACCGCACCTTCGGCGCATCCTGCTTCGACACCAGCTCGACTTCGCCAGGCACGTCGGCCAGCTGCACCACCGAGGTGATGCACTGATCCTTGGCCTGTAGGTCGATGGCGTGATCGTAGAAGCCGACCACACCCTGCACATCGCCGGTGAGCAGCGCGTTCTCGGCGTTGGCTCCCGACTGCTCGCCGAGCAGCTTGACGTCGATGTCGTTGCGTTCGAAGAAGCCGAGTTGCTTGGTGAGCATGGCGGGCAGGTAGATCACCTTCTCCAGCCCGCCGACCATGATGGTGATCTGCGGACGCCCGTTCGCCATCGGAATGTGCCGGGAATCCCGGCATCCCGTGGCCAGCAGCAACGCCGCGACGGCAACCACGACGACGGCCATATGCCTGCGATATGTCATGATCAGATCCCGTGGCCCGAGGTCGCCTGCGACGGACGCCATTTCAGCAGCCGGTTCTCCGCCAGCCCGATCCCCCACTCGGCGATGAGCGCGATCACGGTGATGATGATCATGCCCGCATAGATGCCCGCGGAATCGAAGGTGCCCTGCGCGTTGCTGATCAGCAGACCCAAACCCTTACTGGCACCGGCATATTCGCCGACCACCGCGCCGATGAGCGCGAAACCGAAGGCGGTGTGCAGGCTGGACAGGATCCAGGTGGTCGCGCTGGGCAGCACGATCGCGGTGAGCACCTGCCGACGGCCTGCGCCGAGAATGCGGGCGTTGTTGATGACGTTGCCGTCCACCTCGCGGGCACCGGTGAAGGCGTTGAAGAAGACCGCGAAGAACACCAGCACGACCACGGTCGCGACCTTCGAGCTCAGCCCGAGGCCGAACCAGATGATGAACAGCGCGGCGAGCACGATACGCGGAACCGCGTTGAGCGCCTTGATGAACGGCGCCAACACATCGGCCCAGTACCGACTACGGCCGAGCAGCACACCGAGCACGACACCGGCGACGGCGCCGATCACGAAGCCGAGCACGGCTTCCTGGACGGTGGTGAAGATCTGCAGCCAGATGGAGCCGAACTGGGTTCCGTCGGTGAACCATTCGACGAGTCGATCCCAGATGAGCGAGGGCTTCGAATAGAAGAACGGGTCGATCCACAGCGTGGCGGTCAGCTCCCACGATCCGAGCCACAGCGCCACCAGCACAGCGCGCAGTCCCCAGGTCTGGATGCGCCTGCGCCGGTCGTTGGTGCGCACCCTGGCGAGGATCTGCTCCTCGGTCTCGTTCTCGACGACCGGCGCTGCGGCCGTAGACTTTTCGAGCGTGTTATGCGACACGAGAGGCTCCCTTCGCGCGCGCGGCCTCGACCTGATCGCGCAGCGTTTCCCAGATTTCCTTGTAGATGTCGCGGAATTCGGTGGTGAGCCGCACCTCCTCGACCTGCCGCGGCCGGTCGAGCGCGACAGTGAAGTTGCCGCACACCGTCGCCGGGCTCGCCGTCATCACGATGACGCGGTCGGCGAGCACGATCGCCTCTTCCAGGTCGTGCGTCACGAAAATGACTGCGGCGCCGGTGCCTGCCCACACGCGCAACAGCTCGTCCTGCATGAGCTGACGGGTCTGCACGTCGAGCGCGCTGAACGGCTCGTCCATCAACAGGATTTCCGGATCGTTCACCAGCGTCTGCGCCAACGCGACGCGCTTGCGCATGCCGCCGGAGAGCTGGTGGGTGTAGTACCCCTCGAACCCGGCGAGCCCGACCTTGCGCACCCAGACCGAAGCCTTCTCCCGCGCTTCGGCTTTCGACGCGCCACGCAGGCGCGGACCGAGGGCGACGTTGTCGAGCACGCTCTTCCACGGCAGCACCGCGTCCTGCTGGAACATGTAGCCGATGCCGTCCGGAATACCGTCGACATCCTTGCCGCGCACCAGCGTTCGCCCGGCCGACGCGGGTTCCAGCCCGGAAACCAGGGACAGGGTGGTGGACTTACCGCAGCCGGTCGGGCCGACCACGGCGACGAATTCGCCAGGGCGAACCTCCATGTCGAGGTTCTTGACAGCGGTGTGGATACCGCCCCCGGTGCCGGGGAAACGCTTGGTCGCGCTCCGCAGCTCGATAAGTGGGTTGGTCATGGTTCTACTTCCTGCAGATCGAGATACGGCGAAAGTACGTGTTCCCGGTCACAGCGCGACGCTTGTGCGCACAAGGCATGCTAAAAGGACATTCGGCAAATTCTGCGCATTGTGCTCATGCACCGTGAGGTGGTCTATGCTGCGGCAATGGCCACTGAGGGCGCGCGGGCCGTGCGATTGAGGACTCAAGTTCTGCTGCTGCAGATCGTGGTCGTCACCCTCACCCTCGGCGTCGCCTTCGCGGTTTTCGGCTATCTGAGCGATCAGCGGTTGCGCGACGGCTACGGCCAGCGGGCCCTCGCGATCGCCCGCACGGTCGCGGCCGACCCCGTGGTGCGCAGCGAAGTGACCCGGTATGCGCCTGGCGCGATCAGTGCCGACCCGCAGCTGCGCAGGCAGCTCGCCGCGGGCCCGCTGGAGAAGATCGCGGTCGACACCACCCGGCGCACCGACGCCCTGTTCGTGGTGATCACCGACGACGCAGGCATCCGGCTGGCGCATCCGGACGCCGAGCGACTCACCGAGCACGTGAGCACCGATCCCTCCGGCGCGCTGGCCGGGCGCGAGGTGATCGCCGAGGAACACGGCACGCTCGGCGACTCGGTGCGCGCGAAAGTGCCAGTGCTCGAGCCGGATTCGGACCGGGTCGTCGGCGCGGTCAGCGTCGGCATCGCGACCGACGCGGTGCGCGATCAGCTGCTCGACGACCTGCGCACCGCAGGTCTACTCGTCGGCGCCGCACTGCTCGTCGGAATCGCCGGATCCATGCTGCTCGCCCGCCGGTGGCGCGGCCTCACCCTCGGTTTGGAACCCGCCGAACTCGCCGAGCTCGTGCGCGGGCAGGCCGCGGTGTTGCACGGCATCGGCCGTGGCGTGCTCGCCGTCGACTCCGCTTGGCGCACCACGTTTGTCAACGACGAAGCGCGCCGACTACTCGGGATCGGCGCGGACATCGGCACACCGGTCGACGAGATCGGCCTGACCCCACGGGTACTGGAGGTATTCCGCGGGCTCGACGAGCAACCCGCCTCCGCGACAGTCGGTTCGCACATCGTCGTCGTCGCGGCGCGGCCGGTGCAGCGCGACGGTCGCAACCTCGGCGCGGTGCTCACCGTGCGCGACCGGACCGACGTGGAGGCGCTGACCCGTCAGCTCGACGCCGTGCAATCCATGAGCACCGTGCTGCGCGCGCAGCGCCACGAATTCTCCAACAAGATGCACCTGATCAGCGGCCTGCTGCACGGTGGGCGCACCGAGGAGGCGTCGCGCTCGATCGACGAGATGATCGGCGCAGGCCCGCTCGGTCCCGCCGCGCCAGGCATCGACGCCATCCACGACGCTTATCTGCAGGCGTTCCTCGCCGCGAAGGCGGCGCATGGGCGCGAGGGCGGTGTCGAGCTGGTACTCGGCCCGAACACCTGGGTCGAGGGCAGTCTCACCGATCCCGTCGACGTCACCACCGTGCTCGGCAACCTGCTCGACAACGCGATCGAAGCCGTCCTGGTGTCGAGCAATCCGATCAAGCAGGTAGAAGTAGAACTCGTGCAAGAGGATTCGACGCTGCACATCGTCGTCGCGGACAGCGGCGACGGTGTCGCGCCCGAACTGATCGACGTGCTCTTCACCGAGGGCACCTCGACCCGCGACGGCCGTGCGGTGCCGGGCGGCCGCGGCGTCGGCCTCGCGTTGATCCGACAGATCGCCCGCAGCCGAGGCGGCGAGGTCAAACTCGCCAGCCCGCGCGGCGACACACCGCCGCTGACCGGTGCCGAATTCATTGCCCGTATGCCCGGAGTGCTCGTAGACAGTAAGGTTTCATGGTCGCCACAGATTTGACCGTTCTCGTCGTCGATGATGATTTTCGCGTCGCCAATCTTCATGCAGGCATCGTCGACTCGATCGCGGGTTTCACCGTCGCAGGCACCGCCAACACACTGGCGGCGGCCCGAGCCGTGCTTGCCGAGTCGGCGGTCGACCTCGCCCTCGTCGACGTCTACCTGCCCGACGGTTCGGGTATCGACTTCGTCCGCGAATTGCGCTGCGACGCCATGGTTCTGACCGCATCCACGGACAGCACCGCGGTGCGCGCCGCACTGTCCGCAGGCGCGTTGAGCTTCCTCGTCAAGCCCTTCCCGCACACCGAGCTCGCCGCCCGCCTCGCGGCGTACGCGCGCTTCCGTCGCATTCTGGAGGCGCCCCAGGTCGACAACGCCCGCGTCGACGCGGCGCTGCACGCGCTGCGTCCCGGCGCCACCTCGGCCGCGCCTACGGCGGTCGCTTCGCCGACCAAAGATCTGGTCCTGCAATCGATCGCCGAGGCAGGGACACCACTGTCCGCGGGCGAGGTGGCGACCGCCATCGGCATTTCGCGCGCCACCGCCCAGCGCTATCTGGCCACCCTCGTCGCGACCGGCACCTTGCGCATGCGGCTGCGCTACGGCAGCACCGGACGTCCCGAGCAGGAGTATTCGACCGCGACCAGCACTTCCGACCACACCCGTTGACCGGGTCCGAATTCCTTTGCGCGCAGCGGCTTCCACCGGTAGGAATGGTGGGATGACTACGCTGGGTGCCGTATTCCGTCCGCAGTTCCCACCGGAGCGGTTGCGCGCCATGGCGCGGATCGCCGACGAGGCGGGGCTCGCCGAGTTGTGGCTGTGGGAGGACTGTTTCGACGCGAGCGGGATCGCCAGTGCCGCTGCGGCGTTGGCATGGACCGAGCGGGTCCGCGTCGGGATCGGACTGCTTCCGGTGCCGCTGCGCAACGTGGCGGTCACGGCGATGGAGGCCGCGACGCTGGCCAGGCTCTTCCCCGAGCGGCTTGTACTCGGCGTCGGGCACGGCGCGCAATCGTGGATGGGGCAGGTCGGGGCGCGGGCCGAGTCGCCGATGACGTTGCTCGAGGAATACGTGATCGCGCTGCGGGCACTGCTTGCGGGACAACGCGTCACGAGTTCCGGGCGCTACGTCCACCTCGACGACGTGGCACTCAGCTGGCCGCCGCTCGCACCGCAATCGGTGTATGTCGGTGCGCGGCGCCCGCGTTCGTTGCGGCTGGCCGGGCAGCACGGCGACGGCACGCTGCTCGACGCCGTCGAATCGCCCGACGCGCTGCGCGAAGCCCGCGCGATGATCGATAAGGGACGGCAAGCGGGCAACCGTACGGAGCCGCATCGGGTGGTGGTGAGCCTCCGGGCCGCCACCGGACCCGACGCCGAGGCGCGCCTGGCCGCGGAGTCCGGCTTCGGCACGATGGCCGAGGTCGCCGGTGACGCGCAGGCGATCGCCGACGCGGTCGCCCGGTTCGGCGAGGCAGGAGCCGACACCGTCATCCTCGTGCCCACCGCCGACGAGCCGGACCCGGAGGGCTTCCTCCGCTTCACTGTCGACAAGGTGCAACCGCTGATCTGACCGGCGCCGGGACCGAGTCCGCCGAGCGAGGCACGTCGGAAGCGGTGCGCCGCTTTCCGCTACTTCGGCGGAGTCCCCACCATCTCGACTTTGCTGCCATTCCAATGGAATTGGACCTGCGTCTGGGTGCCGTCCGGACACGCGTTGCAGCTGCCCGGCGTCCGGTAGGTCAAGCCGACCGTGTCGTCGGTGGTGCGATCGACATCCAACGAGGTGAACCCGTGTGCTTCCGGCGTCGCGGTCCCCAGGTACGCACCCTTGTGGAACAGCAGCGCTTGGTTCGGCGAGCTGCCGGTCGCGCCCTCGACGGTCACGATGACCGTCGACAGCGTGGCACACGGGTCGAAGTTGCCTTCGAAGCCGCGCGAATCCGTCGACCACGGCACGTGCGTCGCCGGCTCGGTGGGCAGCGCCTTGACGGCGGACTGGATCACCGGCGCCGTCAGGTCGATACCGCACGACACGGGCACGGCCGACGTCGTCGACGCCCCGGCATGGACATGGTGCGCGCTGTCGTCACCGCCGGATCCACACCCGGCGGTACCGACGACAACTCCGGCGAGCACAACGAACACGGGTCGAGCCAATCGCACCACGGGACATCCTCTTCGGGTCTGCCGACAGATGAGATCGAACCCCGTCAGTCTGCCACCTAGGCGGATGCCGCTGTCGACTTGGCGTTCGCCGTGTCGATGTACTCGATGACCTGATGCAGGTCCGGATACAACCGGTGCGCGAGCCGCCGCGACTCCTCCGTCGGCTGCACGAGGTCGGGAATCAGGATGCAGCGCAGGCCGGCGGCAACCGCCGCGCGCAGGCCGTTCGTCGAATCCTCCAGCGCGAGTGTCGTTTCCACGTCGCCGCCGAGCGCACCCATGGCCTTCAAGTACGGCTCGGGGTTCGGCTTGCCCTTGGACACGTCCTGCCTGGTCACCACCACGTCGAACCGATCCGCGATGCCTGCCAGCTGCAGGTGGTGGTCAGCGCGGTCGCGCGAGGACGAGGTCGCGATCGCCTTCGGCACATTGTTGGCTTCCAGCGCGTCGAGCAACTCGACCGCACCGGGCTTGGTGGTCAGCCTGCCGCCGTCGACCAGCTGACGCAGGTGCACCTCGTGCAGGTCGAAGTACTCCTCCAGCGGGAAACCACGGCCATAGGCCGCCGCAGCGAGGGTGCGACACCGGTCGGCAGGCACGCCGATCATGGTGCGGCAGAACTCGAGCGGCATCTCGTAGCCGAGCTCGGCGCCCGCGCTCACCAGCGATTCCATCGCCAGGCTCTCCGAGTCGATCAGCAGCCCGTCCATGTCGAAAACGACTGCGCGCACCGGACTTACGTCGGTCATGTGTTGCTCCCTTCCCCGTTCGACGCCAACCGGCGCCGGATCGCGGCCTCGACACCATCCCGATTCAGCTCGGCGAGGGCGTCGCCGACCTCGCGCTGCACGCACTCCCGTTGAGGCAGCGTGCCGAAAATATCCTCTCGCTGCAAGAACGCCTGCGCACAGCGATGCGGATCGGGGTCGACCAGCGCGGTCAGCGACTCCTCGCGCGGATCGATGAGCTCCATCACCGCGCCGGGGGCGTGGCTCGCGGTGAACCACTGGATCCACGCCGCGATCAGCATGGTCGCGCCCGGCGTCGGCCTGCCTGCCTCGATGTTGTCGCGCAGGGCGTCGACCACCCGCGGAATCATCTTGTCGGACCCGTTGCGCCCGACCCGCGTCATGTCCTGTGCGATCGCGGGATTGCGGAAGCGTCGCATCAAATCGTCGACGGTCCTGTGCAATTCTGGCGTCGGGAGTGCCAGCGTCGGCCCCTGCTCGTCCAGCATGAACTGCCTGGCCAGCGCGGCGAGCGCCGGATTGGCGGTGGCACCGGCGATGGTGCTGAAGCCTGCGACGCCGCCCAGGTAGGCGAGCAGCATGTGCGTGCCGTTGAGCAGTCGCAGCTTGGCCAGCTCGTAATCCTTGACGTTGGCGACGAATTGGGCGCCGCCGAGCTCCCACTGCGGCCGTTCGCCATCGAAATCCTCGATGGTCCAGGTCATGAACGGCTCGGCCGACACCGGTGCGAGGTCCTCGACGCCGCCGAGCCAGTTGCGGGCCACCGCGGCATCGGTGGGCGCGGTCGGCTGCACGATGCGGTCGACCACGCTGTTCGGGAACTGCACGTTGCGCGCGATCCACTCGGCGAGGTGATCGTCGCGCAGCAGCGCGAAATCGATGACGGCACGACGCAGCGTGCTGCCGTTCGCACAGAGGTTGTCGCAGCTGATGACCACCGGCGGGGTGCTGCCCCGCCGCCGGACCAGCTCGAGGCCCTGGGCGAGCATGCCGATCGGGGTGATCGGCCGGGTGGGGTGCTGGATGTCGTGACGGACGCCTGGGCAGTCCACTTCCAGCCGTCCGGTAACCGGCGAGACGCAGTAGCCGCTGGCCGTGACGGTCAGCGTGACGATCTTGACCCGCGGATCGGCGATCCGGCTCGGCACGCCGATCAGGTCCGACGGCGCGTGCACGGTCTCGGTGATCGAACCGACCACCTCCACCCGCGCCTGCCCGTCTTCGTGCAGCAACGTGGTGTACAGGTTGTCCTGCGCACGCAGCGCGTCGACGATCGTCGGCCGGTTCATCGCGACGGCGGCGATGCCCCAGCGCTGATCGCCGGTCTCGTTCATCGCATGCTGGGTGGCCAGTGCCTGGTGCGCCCGGTGGAACGAGCCGCACCCGAGGTGCAGGATTCCGGTGGTCAGGCTCCGCGGGGCGAACCGTGGGCGAGCGACCGAGGCGGGCAGTCTGGTGAGCATGTCCGTGGACAGTCGAGGCACCACCTCGCCGGGCATCCGGTGCGTCATTTCGGATCTGGATTTCTTCGCCGTAATCAGCGGCACACGCATGTGCGGCCTCCGTTGGGTATGCGAGAGATCGATATAGAACGCCATATCAGCATTGACTAAGCGCTGTTTCACTACCGTAGGTCGGATCTGGCTATATTTCGACAAATACGCTCGTCAGAAGCAACTGAAGGCACGTAACTCCAGGTCACTTGTCGTCTTGCAAATATTCCGTAAAGCCCCACTTCAGCACGGATTAATCGCCAGCAAATTTCGGCCGAGCTCGCCCACAGAATACATTTCGGTGACTTCTGTCACGTGCCACAATTCCGCTTTGTCCGATACGAGGCACCTTTAAGTTTAGTTTAAGATTTGCTGGCTAATTGCCGAATTATTCGAGGGAAATAGGCGGCAATAACGCGTCCAGCAGGCCGTGTGGGCGACGAGAAGCGCAGCGGCAGCGATCATTCCGCGTGAGCCGGGCAACACAACACGATCACATCACGAGGGCCACGCGGCGACACATAGTTAGCCAGCCTAAGTTTGCCTCACTGTTGCCACCGGCGAGCTGTGCGTTCCGGTTGGCATCGTGCCTGCCGAGCGGCTCGCGGACCGTGCACTCGACCAGATCCGCTAGCGTCGAGGCATGGTCCTCGAGGTCGCAATTGTCGGATATGGGCTGGCCGGCTCGGTCTTCCACGCACCGTTGATCGCCGCAAACCCACGGATGCGGGTCGCGGCGGTGGTCACCTCGTCCGCCGAGCGGGCGGCGCAGGCCGAGCGCGAACACCCCGGCGTGCGCGTCGTCGCCACCGCCGACGAACTGTTCGCCGACCCCGCCGGACTCGACCTCGTTGTCGTCGCGACCCCCAATCGCACGCACGCACCACTGGCGAGGCAGGCGCTGGACGCGGGTCTCCCCGTGGTGGTCGACAAGCCGTTCGCGATCTCGGTCGCCGAAGCCGAGCAGCTGATCGACCACGCCGAGCACACCGGGCTCGCACTGACCGTCTTCCAGAACCGCCGCTGGGACGGCGACTTCCTGACCCTGCGCGCACTCGCCGACGCGGGCCGCCTCGGGCAGGTGCGCCGCTTCGAGTCCCGGTTCGAACGCTGGCGCCCGGTGCCGAAGGGCGGGTGGCGCGAGATGGGCGACGCGGCCGACGGCGCGGGCCTGCTGTTCGACCTCGGCAGTCATCTCATCGATCAGGCGCTCACGCTGTTCGGCCCGGTGACTTCCGTCTATTGCGAACTGGATCGGCGACGCGCGGACATCAAGACCGACGACGACGCCTTCGTCGCGCTCACCCACGCCTCCGGCGTCCGGTCCCACCTCTGGATGAGTGCCGTTGCGCCCCAACTAGGTCCGCGCTTCCGGGTACTCGGCTCGCAGGCGGGCTACACTGTGTACGGCCTCGACCCACAGGAGGCCGCATTGCGTGACGGCCGCCGCCCCGACGACGGAATACCTTGGGGCACCGTCGAATCCGAGCACTGGGGCACCTTCGGCGCCGAGCCTGCCGTCGAACCGGTGCCGACCATCGCCGGCGACTACCCCGCCTTCTATACGGCGCTGGCCGCGGCACTGCTCGACGGCGGCAAGGTCCCGGTCGACCCGCACGATGCCCTGGAGACCCTGCGCCTGCTCGAGGCCGCGCGCCGATCGGCCGCCGACGGCACCGTGGTCGTCCGCTGAGGCGACGGCAACCTTAAGACCCGATCAAACCTCGGCAACCCCACTGGTCTCGGACGCCGTCGATCGATAACGTCGACACTCGGTGTCGGCCGCGTGCGGGCCGGCCGTTCGGCTGAGAGGAGATCCGAATGGGTTCAACGATTTTCGCGGTGTTCCTGCCGCTCGCCCTGGCCCTGGTGATGTTCGGGCTCGGATTGACCTTGACCGTCGACGATTTCGCCAGGGTGCTGCGGTACCCGAAGGCGGCGGTGATCGCACTGGTGTGCCAGATGGTGCTGCTGCCCGCGGTCTGCTTCGGGCTGATCTACCTGTTCCAGCTGAGCGGGGCGCTCGCCGTCGGCATGGTGCTGCTCGCCGCGTCGCCCGGTGGGCCGTCGGCCAACCTGTTCAGCCACATCGCGGGCGGCAACGTGGCGCTCAACATCAGCCTCACCGCCATCAATTCGGTGCTCGCCGTGTTCACCATGCCGCTGCTCGTCGCGCTGGCGTTCAACCAGTTCATGGACGGCGACGGATCGTTCGGACTGCGGCCGGACAAGTTCGCGCAGGTGTTCGCGATCGTGCTCATTCCGGTCGCGATCGGCATGTGGGTGCACCACCGGTTCACCGGGTGGTCCGAACGGATGCGCGGCAACGTCAAGATCCTCTCGATCGTGGTGCTGGCGCTGGTGGTGCTCGCCGCGGTGGCGAAGAACTTCGAGACGCTCACCGAGAACATCGGCAAGCTCGCCTCGCTCAGCCTGCTGTTCGCGGTGATCAGCCTGGCGGTCGGCTATTTCTTGCCACGGCTGTTCGGCGTCGACGCCGATCAGGCGATCGCCTCGGCCATGGAGATCGGCATCCACAACGGTGCGATCGCCATCGCCGTCGCGGGATCGGTGCTGCACAGCGACGCGATGGCAGTGCCTGGCGCGGTATACGGGGTACTCATGAACATCCCCGCCGCGATCGCCGCGTATCTGCTCGCGCGGTACGTCCGGCAGGAACGTCCGGTATCGGTATCCGCCTGAGACAGACACAGGGTCGCGCGATAGGTAGCCTTTCGATGTTCGACTTTCGAAGGGAAGCAACAGCGCAATGCGACCGCTCGGCGCGGACGATCCCAGTTGGATCGGCGACTATCGGCTACTCGGCCTGCTCGGTTCCGGCGGCATGGGGCGGGTGTACCTAGGACGCAACGCCGGTGGACGGACCGTCGCGGTCAAGGTGATCCGGCCCGACTTCCTCGACGACACCGAATTCCGAGCCAGGTTCCGGCGCGAAGTCTCGGCGGCGCAGCGGGTCGGCGGGCAGTTCACCGCGCCGGTGCTCGATGCCGACGTCGATGCGAATCCGCCATGGCTGGCGACCGGGTACGTGGCTGGGTTCTCCCTGGCCGAGGCGGTCGAAGAGTACGGGCCGTTCACCGAGAACTCGCTGCTGGTGCTCGCGCACGGGCTGGCCGAGGCGTTGGTCGCCGTGCACGCCGCAGGTCTGGTGCACCGCGATTTGAAACCCTCCAACGTGCTGCTCGCCCTCGATGGTCCCAAGGTGATCGACTTCGGCATCGCCCGCGCTGTCGAGGACAGCAGGCTCACCACCACCGGAAAGGTCATCGGCTCACCGGGATTCATGTGCCCCGAACAGGTGACCGGCAATCCCGTCGGCCCTGGCGCCGACGTCTTCGCCCTCGGCGGGGTCCTCTGCTTCGCCGCGACCGGCCACGGCCCCTTCGGCGTCGCCGAAATGGTCTCGATGCTCTGGCGGGTGGTCTACGAGGAACCCGACCTCGACGGCGTTCCGGCGCAACTGCGTCCGCTCGTCGCCGCCTGCCTGAACAAAGACCCCGCAGCCCGCCCCACCCCGGAACGCCTCATCGCCGACCTCACCGCCCTCGGCATTCCCGCCCGCGGCGGCTGGCTCCCCGGTCCCGCCTTGGAAGAAGTCAGCAGGCGCGCCGTCGCCCTGCTCGACCTCGATTCCGGCCCCATCGATCGCCCTGCATCCCTGACACCCGGTGCGCCCCTTCACAATCCGGCCAGGACCGCCGATACGGTCGCCCGCCCACCGGAACCCTCGACAGTCCTCACCCCGCCGAGCCTGCCAAGGCCAGCGGACCCGCAGCACGTCCAGGGCGACGCGACTCCGCGATCCTGGTGGCAGGGCGACCCCGACCCCGGACAACCACCGCCCCGGCCCGTTGTCCCGCAAGCTGTTTCGCACCAGCCAACGAGCACACTTCCACCCACGCCACCCCGGCGCCCCCGCACCCTCTTGATCGCTGGGGCAGTCGCCGTCTGCGTCCTCGTCGCAATCTCAGCCTTCATGATCACCCGGCTGATCGCAGGCAACTCCGACAACTCAGAGAAATCGGCAACAACGCCCGGCGAGTCGACCAGCGAGAGCGCCGCCCAACTGCCGGACGCTTTCGTCGGCGAGTGGCGCGGCGTCGCCAAAGACGCGCTCGCTTCCTTCGACATCGTGTTGACGCTCAACGCCGGATCTGTCGGTGAGGAAGTCGGCGCTTCGACCAACACGGGCAAAACAATGCGCCGGACATGCGGGCGAGCAGAAACCCTCACCGACGCCTCCGCGACCACGCTGACCCTCACCGCACGCCTCACACAGAACGCAGGCGGATGCAACGACGAGGGCCAGACGACGCATCTGGAACTGCAACCCGACGGAACCCTGACCTACACCACCCCCAGCATCATCGGCGAGATGACCGGGACCTTGACCCGAACGTCCTGACCTGATCGAGTGCCGCGACCGAACACCTTGGCGTCGAATACGCCGATGACCTGATACATCAACCACCTGACGGTGGCTTTTCCAGCCACATGGCAGACTGCGATCATGGACGATGCTTCGGGTGGCATGTCGGCGCCGACCATTACGTGCGCGGGCCGGGTAAGGACGCATCCTGAGGCGCATCAGCGGGCGGGGCGGCTGTCGGCGGCCCTGTTCGCGGCCGGGGTGGGACGTGGGCATCGCGTGGCGGTGATGCTGCGCAATGACATCGAGTTTCTCGAGGTGTCGCTGGCGATCGCGGCATGCGGGGCGAATCCGGTGCCGATCAATACGCGCTGGCGGGCGCCGGAGGTGGCGCATGTGCTCACCGACAGCGGCGCCAGGCTGGTCATCGCGCACACCGAGTTCATCGAGACCGTCGAGCTGGCCGCGGCCGAGCGCGAGATCGCGGTCCTCGAGGTCGGGATGCCCGCGGAAACCTTGGCAGAGGCGAGGCTCGACGCAGGCTTGGCGGTGCCGACCGGACGGCACGCCACGCTCGAGCAGTGGATCGCGACGCAGACCGAACCGCTGGGCTACGTCGAGGGCGCGATCTCCGATTCGATGGGGTTGATCTACACCTCAGGCACCACTGGACGGCCGAGAGGTGTGCTGCGTGAACGCATTACGCCGCACCAGCTCCTATCGATCGCGGGCGGCACCGCGCGGCGGATGGGGCTCACGCCCGGCGGCCAGACGGTGCTGGCCGGGCCGCTGTATCACGCGAGCCCGAACGCGGTGGCCGTGCTCGCCCTCCGGGTCGGCACCAACATCACGATCATGCCGCGCTGGGACGCCGAACGATTCCTGCAGCACGTGCACGAGCGCAGGATCACCCAGGCCAAGGTGGTGCCGACCATGTTGTCGCGGCTGCTCTCGCTACCCGAGGAGGTGCGCGGGCGCTACGACGTGTCCAGCCTGACGCACCTCATCCACTCGTCCGCGCCGTGTCCGCCCGCGGTGAAGCGCGCCGCCATCGACTGGTTCGGCGATGCGCTCGTCGAGTTCTACGGCTGCACCGAGGCCGGCACCATCACCTGGATCACCGCATCGGAGTGGCTGGCGCATCCCGGCAGCGTCGGACGTCCGGTGGACGGATCGGCGGCGGTGATCGTCGACGACGCGGGCACGCCGCTGCCGGCCGGCGAGACCGGCAATGTCTTCGTGCGCGGCGCCGACTACTGGCCGAAGTTCAGCTACCTCAACAGCGCAGCCCAACAGGACAGCCCGGTACCGGGATTCATCAGCGTCGGCGACCGCGGCTACCTCGACGCCGACGGGTTCCTCTACCTCACCGGGCGGTCCAGCGAGATCATCATCTCCGGCGGCGTGAACATCTATCCCGCCGAGGTCGAGAACGCGATCATGACCTTGGACGGCGTCGAGGACGTCGCGGTGTTCGGCGTCCCGCATTCCGGCGATCTCGGCGAAGCCGTTGCCGCCCAGGTGGTTCTGCGTCCTGGCGCCACCCTCACCGAGGACGGCATCCGCGCCGGCCTCGCTGGGCACCTCGCGTCCTACAAGGTGCCGCGCCTGCTGCGCATCGTGACCGAACTCCCCCGCGACGATTCCGGAAAGATCTACAAGCGTCAGCTCCGAGCGGAGATGTCCGACGCCGGTTAAGGTGCGGCGGTGGACAGAGCCGAATGGGTCGAGCGTGGCACCTCCATCGCCGATCGCCTGACGACAACGCAAGCGCAGCCGCCGTGGTGGCTGGTGGCCGGAGCCGCGGTGGTGGCGCTCGTGCTGGTCGGATACACGCCGCTGTGGCGGTTCACCCGCAATATCGTCACCATCGCGCACGAGGGCGGGCACGCGCTGGTCGCGCTGCTCACCGGGCGCAAGCTCAACAGCATCCGATTGCATTCGGACACTTCGGGTCTCACCGTGTCGAGCGGAAAACCGTACGGCCTCGGGATGATCCTCACCACGATGGCGGGCTATCCGGGGCCGCCGTTGCTCGGCCTCGGCTTCGCGGCGTTGCTCGGCGCAGGCCGGATCACGCTGATGCTGTGGACCGCGATCGCGTTGCTGCTCGCCGTGCTGATCATGACGCGCAACGTCTACGGCATGCTGACCGTGTTCGCGGTCGGCGCCACTGTGTTCGCGGTGTCCTGGTTCGGCACCGACACGCTGCAGGCGGGTTTCGCGTATCTCGGCGCGTGGTTCCTGCTGCTCGCGGGCGCCCGCCCGGTGATCGAATTGCAGCGCGGCCGTTCCAAGCAGCTGCGCAGCCGCCACCAGCAGGACGTCGCCTCCGACGCCGACCAGCTCGCGCGGCTCACGCACCTGCCAGGTCTGCTGTGGGTCGGGGTGTTCGGCGTGATCGCGGTCGGGTCGCTACTCGTCGGCGCGGGCCTGCTGATTTCCGACATCTCGGAGCTTTGCCTGCCGAACGTGTCGGCCGCGACCTGTTCCACGGGCCGCTAGACCCTCTACAGCAGTTGAATGGTTGCCGACCGCCATTGGCGTGAGAGAAGTGGTTGCTGAGGCTCGTTGGCGTGAGAGAAATGGTTGCTGAACCTGATTGGCGTGAGAGAAGTGGTTACGACGCGTGTCGCGACACGCACCAGTTCTCTCACGCCAA
>NZ_BDAY01000109.1 GCF_001612685.1 Nocardia altamirensis NBRC 108246 | reverse complement strand
CACCGCGGTGAGCGCGCCCCGCCGCCAGCCGAGGTAGGCCGCCACCGCGGTGGCCGCGAGGACGAGGACATCGAGCCAACTGGGCAGGTGCACAGCTAACACCCTCGCCCATGCGCTGCCCGTTCACAAGGCTCGATAGTGCTGGGCAAGGGACCGGATTCCGATCATGCCGATTCGAATGCGGCGGTCTGCGGGACTATCGAGGCCCGTAGGTGTTGAGGAACAGCACCGGGCCCGCCCCGAACTCGCCTGCGGTGTCGAGGTGCAGCAGGGCGGCCAATGCCTTAGCGGTGTAGACGGTTTCGAGCCGGAGGCCGTCCTCGGCGGCGAGGGCCTCGGCCTCGCGGGCGGCCGGGGTCGAGTGACCGTAGCCGGGGCCGAGCCAGTCCTTGGTGATCGTCAGGTCGCTCGGACGCAGTTCGACCGGCTCGAATCGTGCACCGCGCGAACGCAGCAGCCGTTGCGTGCGGTCGGCCAGGCGGACGATACGCGGCGCATCGAGGGGGAGTGCGTCGTTGACGACGACGCCGACCACCCTGGTGCGTAGTCCGGCCAACCGCAGGCCGAGGACCAAACCGGCTGCGGTGCCACCGGATCCGACGGCGGTGACGAGGTGACTCGGTTCGGGCACGGCGCCGGCGGCGACCTGCTCGGCGAGCTCGTACGCGGCTTCGACGTAGCCGAGCGCGCCGATCGGTGACGAGCCGCCCGCAGGCAGGAAGTACGGCAGGCGGTGGCGCAGCAACAGCCAGGGCACGGTGCGGACGGTGCGCGCCTTGGTGCCCGTGAAATACAGTGTGGCGCCGGAGTTCTCCAGTCGGCTCAGCTGCTCGCGGACATGGTCGTCCAGCGGCTGGTCGATAAGCGCGAGGACGGTGTCGATGTCCTCGTCGCGGCCGTACAGTGCGGTGGCCAGACCCCAGTTGGTCCCGGTGCCGCCGACAGTCAGAATGGTCCGCTTGCCACGCCGATGTGCCTCGGGCAGCAGCCATTCCAGCTTGCGGATCTTGTTGCCACCCCAGCCGCCGTCGCCGTATGTCCCGTCGTCCTTGCACCACAGCGGGACTCCGGTGCCGACGTCCAGTGCGTGAATCGGTGTCGGCGCGGTCCCGAGTCGCCGAAACCCGAGCGTCTCGACGAGGGCAGGAAAGCGCTGGTGCAGCAGTGGTTTCGACATGCTCAGCGGTCCGCGTCGCGGATGACCGTCTCGGGGATCCCGAGTAGCGCGGCCTGCACCTCGTGCAGCCGGTCGACGTCGCCGCGGATGCCTGCGACGTTGTCGTTGTAGAGGAAGGCCTCGCCGAGCCGGACCAGGGTGTAGGCGAGCAGGCCCGCCTCGACCGGCGGAATGTAGGCGTCTTCGCGTTCGGCGCGAGCGATGAGCTCACGCACCGCCGTGACCACCAGCGGCTGCACCGGCCCGTCGCTCGCGGTGAGGATGCGCAGCCCGGCCAGCGGCTCGTTCTCGAAGTAGCGGCGGAACGGCTCGTTGTCGACCATCCAGCGATTCACCCGGTACAGCACGTCGAGGATGCGCCGGGCGCCGATGGAGCGGCGTCTGGCGTCGGCCCTGCTGAGCAGCGCGGCAAATTCGCCGGCGAGCACCGCGCCGAGCACGCCCTCGCGGGAGCCGAACCAGCGGTAGACCGAGGCGCGGCTCAGTCCGAGCTCGGCGGCGATTGCTTGGATGTCCACCCGCTCACCGGCCAGGAATGCCCGGCGCGCGAGTTCGATGACCTGTTCCCTGGTCGCCGACGCCGGTCGTCCTGGTGGGCGCGTGGTGCGTTGGCTCGGGGTGGTCATCGCAAAATGATACATCGTTCGGCTCATGTACCGAACCGAACCGGGTTTGCCGGCGGCGGCTCGGTCAGAACCAGGCGTCGCGCATCTCCAGCGTAGTGGTGTCGAGCCGGGCGAGCAGGTCCAATCCCGGTGCCGTCTTGGGCAACTCGAACCGGAAGAAGTAGCGCGCCGCGTGCCGCTTGCCGTCATAGAAGTCGCCGGAGTGCCCGTCGGCGGCCAGCAGCTGCTCGAGCCAGATCCAGGCGAGCACGGTGTGGCCGAACACCTCCAGGTAGACCGAGCTGTTCGCCAGCGCCGCAGCGATATCGCCGGAAGCGAACAGTCCGGCGGTCACCTGCACCAGCCGCTGCCACGCCGAATCCAGCTGCGCGGCAAGCTCGCTCGCCTCGCCGCCGACGGCGCGGGCCGCGTCCACCGTTGCCTGCACCCTGGCGCCGAGCGCGATCAGGCCGGCACCGCCCTGCTGGGTTACCTTGCGGCCGAGCAGATCAAGGCCCTGGATGCCGTGGGTGCCCTCGTGGATCGGGTTGAGGCGGTTGTCCCGGTAGTGCTGTTCGACGTTGTACTCGCGGGTGTAGCCGTAGCCGCCGAGCACCTGGATGGCGAGGCTGTTCGCCTCCAGACACCATTGCGACGGCCAGCTTTTGGCGATCGGGGTCAGGATGTCGAGCAACAGCGTGAGCGACTTCGTGTCGTCCGCGTTGTCGGCGGTCCGCTGTTCGTCGACCAGCTTGGCGCAGTAGAGCACCAGTGCCAGTGCACCTTCCGCGTACGACTTCTGGGCCAGCAGCATGCGCTTGACGTCGGCGTGCTCGATGATCGGGCGCTGCGGGGCGGTCGGGTCCGCTGGCAGCTTCGCGCGACCCTGAGCGCGGGTGCGCGCGTAGTCGAGGGACTCGAGGTATCCGGTGTAGCCGAGCGCCGTCGCGACCAGGCCGACGCCGATGCGCGCCTCGTTCATCATGTGGAACATGTAGCTGAGCCCGCGATGCGGTTCGCCGACCAGATAGCCGACGGCACCGGCCGCGCCGTTCGGCGTCCAGCGGCCCTCGCCGAAGTTGAGCACCGTGTTCACGGTGCCGCGGAAGCCCATCTTGTGGTTGAGCCCGGCGAGTGCGACATCGTTGCGTTCGCCGAGCGCGCCGTCCTCGCCGACCAGGAAGCGGGGCACCACGAACAGCGAAATGCCCTTCGTGCCCGCCGGACCGCCGGGGATCTTCGCCAGCACCAGGTGCACGATGTTCTCGCCGAGCTCGTGGTCGCCGCCGGAGATCCACATTTTGGTGCCGAAGAGCCGGTAGGTGCCGTCGTCCTGCGGTTCGGCCTTGGTGACGATGTCGGCGAGCGAGGAACCCGCCTGCGGCTCGGACAGGCACATGGTGCCGAAGAAGCGCCCGTCGAGCATCGGCAGGACGAACCGCTCGGTGAGCTCGGGGCCGGTATGGGCGAGCAGGAGATTCGCGTTGGCGACGGTGAGGAACGAGTAGCCTGCGGTGCCGGGGTTGGCGGCCTGGAACCAGGCGTAGGCGGCCTGCGCGACGGTCACCGGCAGCTGTGCGCCGCCGAGCTCGTAATCCATTGCCGCGGCGGGCAACCCGGCCTTGGCGAAGGCGTCGAGTGCGACGCCGACCTCCGGAATGATGGTGACGCGCTCGCCGTCGAACGTCGGCTCGTTCGCGTCGTTCAACTTGTTGTGCGGCGCAAAGTATTTGGTCGCCAGGTCCGCGCTGAGCTCGAGGATGGCGTCGAACGTCTCGCGCGAATGATCGGCGTACCGATCGCGTTTGGTGAGTCCCTCGACGTCCAGCCATTCGTACAGCAGGAATTCGAGATCGCGCCGAGAAAGTAGCGTAGACCGCATCGCCCGTCCTTTCGAGACATTCACCGACTAGCGTATCTTACGGTCACTCTCCAGCGGTGAGTCCTGGGTTGCCCGACCCAGGCCTGGTGATCTCGACCAGGGCGGTGGCGATTTCCGGGGTATGGGTGAGCACCAGCCGCTTGGCCTCCACGTCGACCTCGAGCCACCCGCCGCTGGTATCGCGCAGCCGCACCGTCCCGGTCGCGGGGCCGTACTGCACGGCACGGGCGATCTGCCTGGCGATCGAGAGGTCGTCCGGGTGCAGCGCCGGATCGTGCGCCGGGTCGCCGGTGAGTTCCCAAGCCACGCCGGGCATTTCGGCGCCGAGCCAGCGATAAGCGGTCAGCGTCTTCAAGTCGACGAGCGCGTAGTAGACATCGGGGCCGCCGTCGAGGTCGGCATCGACGAGCGCCTCGGCGAAGGTGCGCGGCGGCAGCGGCGCGTCCTCGTCGTAGCCCTCGGTGATGTCGTGCGTGAGGCCGTGCAGGAACCGCTGGTTGCCGACCATGCCACCGCGCGCGGCCCAGTTGATGTCCCTGCGCACCTGATCGTCGCGGGTGATCTGCCAGGTGCTCTGATACACCAGGCTCTGGTCCGCCGACAGCGCCGCGGCCAGCGCCTCGGCCGGATCCTCCGCGGCGGTGACATGCCGCAGCGACGACACCCGCGAAATCTCGGTCCTGCGCCGCTCCGGCGGGACCGCGTAGAGCGCGTGCAGTTCGTCGGTGGCCAGCGCGGTCATCTTGTCGAGATTCCAGTCCCAGGCACCCGAGCGCGTGCGCGGCGGCACCTGGTCGTCCAGCGTGCCGATCCACAAGCGGACCCCGTGCACCATGCCGAGCACATTGGCGATGGGCTCGGCGATGACGTGCTCGTCACGAGAGCGGGAGAACTCCTCCCAGCGCTGCCCGGTCGCCCGCACCTGACTGATCGCCAGCCGCGCCGTATGCAGCTGCTGCGCGCCGAGCGCCGTGTCGAGCGGCTCCAGCCCGATCGGCGTGCGCCCCACCGCCATCACGGTTGCCTCGTGACGGATGCATTCGATCAACAGCCACTCCCCGCGCATGACTATCAACGGTACTGCACGCGTTCGGGTTTCGAACGGAAGCCGGGCACTGCTGAGCTGCTGGTTCACCGACGTCGTCCTCCTGCACAACGGGCTGGTGTGCCGGACCGAATTGCCGCGAAATGCGGCTGCTTCAGGGTGTGGTGACGTGATCGATCCTCGCGGCGTCGACGCCCCACCCGGCCAGCAGCTTGCGGACCTGATCCGGATCGGCCGACAGTGGAGCAGGCGTGGCGGCGGGCGTGCGGCCGAAACGCGGGGCCGGCGCAGGCTGGCGGACACCATTGATCTCGATGAAGGCGTCGCGGGCCTGGTTGTGCGGATGATCGGGGGCTTCCCACGGCGAAAGCACCGGGGCGACACAGGCATCGGAGCCCGCGAACACCTCGGCCCATTCGTCGCGGCTGCGTTCCTTGAACTTGGCGCCGAGCACCTCTTTGAGCTGCGGCCAGCCGTTCTTGTCGAGTTGGAAGGGCAGGTCGGGGTCGTCGATGCCGAGGATGGCCAGCATCTGGTTGTAGAACGGGATCTCGACACAGCCGACCGCGAGATATTGGCCGTCGGCGCATTCATAGGTGTCGTAGAACGGCGCGCCGCCGTCGAGCATGTTCTCCCCGCGCGGGAAGTTCCACAGGCCGAGATGGTGCAGCCCGTGCATCGAAGCCGTGAACAGGGCGGAGCCGTCCACCATGGCCGCGTCGATCACCTGGCCCTTGCCGGAACGCTCACGTTCGAAGAGCGCGCCGAGGACGCCGAGCGCGAGCAGCATGCCGCCGCCCGCGTAGTCGGCGAGCATGTTCGCGGGCGGCACCGGTGGCTCACCCGCGCGGCCCGCGAGCCCGAGCGCGCCGGAGATCGCGATGTAGTCGATATCGTGCCCGGCAGTATGGGCCAGCGGGCCCTCCTGCCCCCAGCCGGTCATCCGGCCGTAGATCAGGCGCGGGTTGCGGGCGGCCAGATCCGCGGGGCCGATGCCGAGCCGTTCGGCCACACCGGGCCGGAATCCCTCGATGAAGACGTCGACGTGCTCCGCGAGCGCGAGCAAGGTGTCCCGATCCTCGGGGACCTTCAGATCCAGTGTGATGCAGTGCTTTCCACGGTCCAGCGGGCCTTCCGGTGACACGATGCCCTCGCCGGGTTTGCCGCCACGGTCCACCCGGAGCACCTCGGCACCGAGATCGGCGAGGATCATCGCGCCGAACGGACCCGGTGCGAGGCTGGCGACCTCGATGACTTTCACGCCGTGCAGTGGTCCCATGTCTCCGCTCTCTGTCGCACTCGACGGTGGCATGCGGCCATGGCCGAACCCCGCCCGTCGGATCGGTCACTCCGAGGCTAGGTCCGCGCGCTGTCTGAGCCAATGACCGGCGCGCTCGAAACACCATGACCGCAGCGCTCATGACGAATCCCGGGCTGCCCCGGGATTCGCCCGCATACTCACCCGCACTTGTACGTGCCGTGATAGGCGTCTTGAATACCCCAGGTGACGCGGTCGTGGCGGCCCGCAGCAGTGTGCCGGCAATCCATGTTGGGTCCTTCCTTGTCGACGAACCAATTGACCCCGTAGTCGCAACGGTTCGTGACATCGAGCTTGTTCTGGCGCCAATCGGTCGAGTGCCGGACATCGACGCACGGTGGCAGCGGCGTCCGGTCTCTGGCAGCCTCGAACATCAACGCGGAGAAGGGATCCGGTTCCACTGCTGGGGCATCCTCGGCAGCCGCGCCGACTGGCGCGAGCGCTGCGGCGGCGATGCCGAGACTCGATGCGCCTGCGAGCATTCCGCGGCGAACAGGTGATTTCATGACGGTTTCCTCTCATTGCACGCCGAGGTCGGTTCCTCGGACGTCTGGTCTGCGTAGATCGCGCAGACGTACTGGTCCCAGTAACGCCCGGCGTAATAGACGTGGTCGCGCAGTCGACCCTCGACCTGGAAGTACCGGCCCTCGCCACTGCTCAGCTGCGGCCAGTTGAATCCTGGAACCTCCAGATAGAGTTTGCGAAAGGGGAAGGTATGGAACAGATATCGGACGAACAGGCCGATCACCTCGGCGGCCAGCCCGGTTCCTGCGTACCTCGGCTCGAACACGGCGCCGACATAGGCGTGGCTGCCGGTGCGATCGGCGCTGTAGGCGACGACATGCCCGGCAGGTTGGTTGTCATCGACGCGACGCACGAGGTACTGCGTGACGACTTGTGTCCACAGCTCTTCGACGAAGCGTTCGGGTGCAGGCGGCACCCCGCGGTATCGCCAGCGGAAGCAGTTCTCCGGACGAACCGCGAGCGCATAGAGGTACTCGGTGTCGGCGGGTTGGAGGGCGTCGAGTCGAAACACCGAGCTCGCAAGGACGGGGGCGAGCGGATCGGACGGCGGTGGCGCCAGTTCGGGGACCTGGTGCGGGCCTGACGATGCCGTGCCCGCGGCGCGGATCGTGAGTTGAACGGGTTTGTCCGCGACGGCGTGCGCGAGCGACAGCACATCGCCGACGGTGCCGCGCCGTCCTTGATCGGTCTGCATGCGCACGCCGTGCGAGCCGAGCCACACCGACACGGTCATCATGGCGAGACTGTCCGCACCGAGGTCCGCAACCAGCCGAGCGGTGTCCGGAAGGGCCGCGGGATCGTGGTGCAACAAGTCCGCGAGTTCGGCGCGCAGTGTTTCCCGGTGTGCCGTAGGCGCGGCCGTGCCGACGCTGACCCGGTCGATTGTGGTCACGGGAACGTCCTTTCCTGGGATCTGTCCAGTGCTTGCGCCGCGTAGCGGCGGCGCGCCTCGGCGCGGCGCAACTTCCCCGACGAGGTTCTCGGCAGCTCGCCGGGCGGCACGACAACGACGGCATGCGGACGCAGGCCGACGCGGTCGAGAACGGCCGCGACAATGCTGCGGCGCAGCTCGTCCGTGCCGTCGCCGTCCGCCTCGGCGGCGATCACGAGGCTGTCGCCGAGGTCGCCGGGTATCCCGAAGGCGGCGACCCGACCGGGACGAATTCCTGGAGCCCGAGCCGCCGCCGCCTCCACGTCTTGGGGAAAGATGTTGCGGCCGCAGGAGATCAGCACGTCCTTCGCCCGCCCGCACACGATCAGCTGTCGATCGTCGGTCAGATAGCCGATATCACCGGTGCGCAGCCAGCCCTTGCCGACGACGGAGGGACCGCGCACTTCGATGTGGCCGACGGTTCGTTCGGGGAGCGGCTCGTTCGTTCGCTGGTCGACGATTCGTATCGAGGTGTCGCGCACCGCGGGACCGAGCTTCACCAGGTGCCGAGTGCGCGCGCCCGGTGCTGCCGGCAGCGCGCGCCCGGTCGATTCCAAGACAAGCGCATCGACCTCGTCCACGCTCACACCGGCGCCGAGGAGCGAGATGGTCACCGCGACAGTGGCTTCAGCGAGTCCGTACGCAGGCGTGACCACCGCCGGGTCCACACCGCATCGTCGCGCCGCGGTGGTGAAGCGCGCCATCGTGTCGGCGTGTACCGGTTCGCCGCCGCTGATGAGCAGCCGAAGCGAGCTCAGATCGAGCGGCAACCCGCGGGCAAGGACACGAGTCATCAACTCGTATGCGAAGTTCGGCGCGCCCGACACCGTGATCCGGTGCTTCGCGATCGCCTCGAGCCAGGACACCGGCCGTCGAGCGAATGCCATCGGTGATTGCAGCACGAGCTCGCCGCCCGCCGACATCGGCAGCACCAGGAAGCAGATCAGGCCCAGGTCGTGATAGAGCGGTAGCCAGCTCAGCACGCGGTCGGTGCGCGTGCCGCTGCCGTACTCGACGGCACCGCCGATCGCTGTGAGGTTGGCGGCCAGGTGCGCGTGCGATATCGCGATGCCGCGGGGGGCTCGCGTGGATCCACTGGTGTACTGCAGCACCGCCAGGCTGGCGGGGGCGATCCGGCGCGGTGAGCTCGGATCGACGGTTTGGGCGGCGGTGACGAGAGCAGCGAGCGTCATTGCTCGTCCTCGCACGTAGTGCGCGGCGGGCGCGGTCCGCCCATCCGCGACGACGAGGTCGAGCCGAGCGTCGGCAATGATCGCGGCGACGTTTCGGCGGTGCTCGTCCGGTGCGCCGGGCGCGAAGGCGGGCAGTATCGTCACCGCCGCGCCGACCAGCCACACGGCCTGGATGGCCGCGATGAGATCGATGCTCGTGTCACCAAGCACACCCACTCGCCGGTTCGGGCCGATTCCCTTCGCGCCCAACACGGTTGCCATTCGGCGAGCCTGCTGGTGCACCGCGGACCAGGAGATGGCGGTCCCCGCGTCATCCTCGTCGAGCATGGTCACTGTGGCGTCGCCTGCGTTCCTGGCGATCGCGTCGACCACGGTCGGTGCGTCAAACGCGTTGGCACTCCTGTGCATTGTCGAACTCCGTCCGCTCGGCGGTGGTACCGATCCAGCATCGGGTAGTCGGCGCTGGTGACCGGATATTCTGGACAACTTTGGACGGAGCTGGTCACAATACGACCAGGGAGGTCCAGATGGCCGATCCGCTGCACGAATTGCGTGTTCTCAAAACCCAATTGCGCGAACTGCGTTGGACCACCCAGGCCGATTCCCTCAAAACGCTCGCTCGCGCATCGGGCCGTGGACCAGGCACCAGGGGTGGTATCAGCAAGGCCACCATCGGCAACATCATCAATCCGGACAACCCGACCATGCCGCGGTGGGAGACCTACGAGATCTTCATCGACACCTGCCTACGTCTCATCGATAAGGCCGGGGTCGAGCCACCCGCAGGCGGCGGAGATCGCCGGACCTGGCGGCTGCGCTATATCCGGACAAGAGACGCCCTCGGCGAGCACAGCGGACTGAACGATGTCGTCGACGACGCGGCGGCCGAGGAACCGGCAACCGTGGGTGAGTCGGCGGTCGCCGAAGATGATTCGGTCCGTGCGGAAGTCGGCTCCGCGGTGCGGCAGCGTCGCAGGAGCCGCCGGCCGCTGTGGCTGACGGCCGCAACCGTGCTGGTCGTCGTGCTGGTCGTCGTCGGATGGCAGGTGCGGGACGACGAGGAACCTGAACCCCGCAGTGCCCGAGCGGAACCCCAGTCGTCGTTCTGCGCGGAACTGGGCGGGCGGTTGATGGTGGAGGACAGCTTCGACAACACGGACACAGGCTGGCCGCACACCGCCGGGCACACCGAGTACGTCTCCGGCGCATACCGTTTGACGGCCGTCGCCGGCACTCAAATCGTCCATGCCATCGCGCCCGTCCCCGCGTCGACGAATACGTGTATGGAAGCCGTGGTGCGGCTCGAATCGGGATTGGGCGGAGTCGGGCTGACGTGCCGGGGCGAGCCGGGACTCTTCGCTCGTCGCTACCTGTTCACGGTGAGCAGTACCGGGCATTGGGGTATCTCGATGGGACAGCCCGCCGAGTCCAGGGTTGCCGTGCTCGCCGCACAGGACAGGCTGGCCGGACTGCACGTGGATCAGGCGACTCGGATCGGTGCCTCGTGCCGCACTACGATCGACGGCGCTGATTTGGTGATCAGCGTGAACGGCCACCGACTGCGGTACCTCGATACCCAATCACCGCTGCCCAGTGGGACTTTGGGGGTGGTGGGGTGGACGTGGCTGATGGATCCGGGTGCCAGCTCCAGTTCGCTGATCGAGGAGATCCGGATCTGGGAGCTGCCTTCCGGGTAGCAACACACAGCTGACCGGCCTGGCGGTAGGCACCCGGCGCAGACGAGTGTCAAGTGCTAGGGCCCTTCGCTGAGCAGCGGATCCAGCCGCGCGACGGCCACTGCAGACAGGTCGCCGATGCCGAGGACGACCTGGATCCGCAGCAGCGCCAGCGCCATCAGGACCGCGCCGAGGATCTCGTTGAAGCGCAGCCGCCGCACCGGCCAGCCGGTCGCCGCCTCGTACCGCGCGATAGTCTCCTCGCGGCTCGGGGTGCCTGGCAGGCGCGGAATGCTCAGGTACTCGCTGGACACCCAATCGGTGAGCAGCAGCCAGGCCAGGTCGGCTTCGTGGTCGCCGAGGTAGCCGATCTCCCAGTCGAGCGCGCCGAGCACCGAATAGTCCGGGCCGTACAGCACATTCGACAACCGGGAGTCGCCCCAGCAGAGCGTCACATGGTCGGGGTCGTAGCAATGGTCGCGCAGCCAGGTGATCGCCCGCTCGATGGTCGGCGGTGTCCATCCAGCGCACAGTCGGCGCCGGAATATCCGTCGCGGCAAGCCGTTTCATCACCAGGAACTGACGGCGCAGGTCGTAGTCGGGGAACATCGGCGTCGCCGGCGGCCTGCGGAACACCAAGCCGAGCGGCTCGTCGGCGCCTTCGACGCCGTCGAGCGCCAAAAGATAGGTCTCCGTGCTGAATCCGCGCTCGGCCCGATGCCATTCGACGATCGTCGCCCGGTCGGCCTTCGGCATGCGTTGCCGAATCACCTTCTCTACGCGCGAGGGGAGTTGTTCCGGTGTGGGCAGTGCGGTCATCGCCGAAACCGACGACCTGCACGCCGACCTGGTCGCCTGGGCGCGGGTCTTCCTCCAGCGCACCGCCGAGCCTGCCACGCGGGCCGCGCTCCCCGGACTCATGTCCGCCTATCACCGGTCCCCGGACCGCTATCGCGCGCTCCAGGACCGCGCGGACCTCCCGGTCCGCAAGGCGCTCGCCGAACGCATCGCGTCGGCCTTGCCTGCCGACGAATCCGGCACCGCCGACCTGGTTTTCGACATCCTGGTGGCTCGCTCCCTGGTGCGCGGGTTGATCCACGGCCTCGACGACGCGGAAACCTTCTGCACACGAACGGCTGATGCGCTACTGGCAATAATTTGTGCGGCGGGCCGACCGCGACCACCCACGCGGAAATCCACACCGTGACATCATTTCTCGATGAGGCTTCGTGGCGTCGCTGCCGTCGCCGTTATCGTGTTCACCCTCGGTGCCGCCGCGTGTGGGAGCTCGGATCCACCGCAGGCAGCACCGAGTTCGGCTCCGCCGCAACAGACTACCACCGCGCCGCCTAAGCGCGTGGCCGTCGACCAGCCCGGTCCGGGGGACCAGCAGGTCACGCTGGACTTCGGTGGCAGGCAGCGCACCTATGTCGTGCACGCGCCGCCCGGCTACAACGGCAGCGGCGCGCTGCCTTTGGTGGTCGCGATGCATCCCTGGCCCGGTGACGCGGCGCTGATTGCCGAGACCACGGGCTGGAATACCAAGGCGGACAAGGAAAACTTCCTGGTCGTCTATCCCGAAGGCTACGACCGCAGCTACAACGCGCTGTACTGCTGCGGCAACGAAGACGACGTCGGCTTCATCAAGACCGTGATCGCCCGCATGACCACCGAGTGGAAGGCCGACCCGAAAAGGGTCTACGCCACCGGCATATCGAACGGCGGCGACATGTCCATCAAACTCGCCATGGAACTGCCTGCCACCCTTGCCGCGATCGCACCGGTGAGCGCGGGCTTCAACGGTCCCAAAGTGACAGATCTGTCCTATCGCCCGGCCACACCGGTATCGATGATCACCGTCCTCGGCGGCAAGGACCGCAATATCGCCCTGTTCGAGGACGGGCTCAAAGCCTGGCAGGAGCGAATCGGCTGCTCGCAGGCCGGAGCACCGACGACGCTCGAAAAGGGCATTACCGCAACAGCATCCACGTGCTCGGACGGTAGCGCTGTCAGCGTTTACCGCATCCCCGACATGGGACACTCCTGGCCGGGGCCGCGCCAGGGCAGCATGTCCGATCCGAAGGCCGGGATAGACGCGACCGACGTGCTGTGGGAGTTCTTCAAAACCCGCACGAGGTAGCCGCTACTGATCGTCGGTATCCAGCAGTCGGTGCGTGTGCGCCGCGGCGGCCGCCTCGGTCCTGGTGGCGACGCCGAGCTTGGTGAGGATGCGGGAGACGTGCACGCCCGCGGTGTTGCCGCTGATGAAGAGCTCCGCGGCGATCTGCCGGTTGCTCAATCCCTGTGCGACAAGACGCAATACGTCGCGTTCCCGTGGCGTGAGGCCGAAGGTGCTCTGGCGTTCGGTGGCGGGTGCCGCGGCGCGATCGACGAGGGTGAGCCCGGCACGGTCGGCGATCGTGCGGACCGTGGTGGCCAGGGGAGTGGCCCCGAGATCGGCCGCGATGTCGGCGACTTCGCGCAGTAGCGGCTGCGCGGCGGTCCTATTGCTCGCGGCCAGTTCGGCTTCGGCGGCGCCGAGGAGGCTGCGGCCCAGTTCGTAGGGTTGGCGCAGACCGCGCCACGCGGCGACGGCGTCCTGCCACGCACCGGGTCCGCCGTGGCGAGTCGCGAGGAAGACCGCGCGATGGGCGGTGTCGCCCGCGGTGGTAACCCGCAGCGAATTCGCGACGCTGTCGAGATCCGTTGGCAGGTCGGCGATCCTGGCCACGATGGTGAGCAGCGGCCACACCTCGTGATGGTGGGCGGGCAGGTCGTCGATCGACAGCGCCTCGGCGGCGAGCTCGGCCGCGCGCTGCGGCTGCTCGAGGTCGAGCGCGATCGCGCACTGCACGGTACGCAGCAGGATCTGATACTGCCGTGCCCACGGTCCGTCGCTGAGCAGAGCGGCGGCGCGGTCGGCGCTGGTGCTCGCGGCGGTCGAATCGCCCTGTGCCAGTGTAATTCTGGCATGGGAGAGCAGCAGTGCGGCCTCACTCAACGGCGGCAGCTGCTCGGTCAGCGAATCATCGATGAGCTCGAGTGCCTCGCGCCACCTGCCGAGCGCGATCAGCGCCTGAGACCATTTCACCAGCAGGATCGGCGCTGCCTCGGCGAACCGGAACGTCTCGTGCGCTGCCCGCAGGCCTTGTTGGATCGCCGCGATAGCCGCCGTGTGATCACCGGCTGCGACCAGGGCCACCGACTCCCACAGCACCACGGTGACCAGCGACCGTGGGTCCGCCGCCGCGGCATGCGCCTTCGCGAAATAGGCGACGGCGGTCTCGGATCGCTCGGCGGTGGCAAGCCCGAGATAGGCGTAGGCGCGGGCGGCCAAGACCGCGGCGCCGAGCTCCTCGGCCACCTCGACGGCGGCCAGCGCATCGCGTTCGGCGCGCGCGGTCTCGCCGCCGAAGACGTGGACCGCGGCGAGCTCGGCGAGCACCTCGCCGCGCAGGACGGTCGGTGGTCGGTCCGTCAGTAAAGTCAAGGCGCTCAACAAATCACGATCGGATCCACCGCTGCTGTGGTTGTTCAGCACGGCTCGCTGGTACAGCAGCCGGGCCGCGCGCTGTGGCATGCAGTCGGTGTCGATCAGCCGCAACGCCTCGTCGGCGGCCGCGATACCTCGATCGACGAACCCCGCCTGATAGCAGGCTTCGACGATCTGCTCGAGCACCGCGAGCCGTTCGGCACCGATCCGTGCCTGCGCGTCCGGCACCGCATCCCAGAGTTCGAGCACTCGATCGAGGTGGCGCAGCTGCTCACCGTACGCGCCGGTCGCTGCGGCGGCCGCCTGCCATGCGGCGCTCAGCGCGAGTGGTGAATCACCCGCGGCATACGCGTGATACGCCAGCTCGCCCGCCCAGTTGTCGGTAGGCGATTCGCTGGCCTCGGTCAGCGCATGGGCGAGCTTGGCGTGCAACAGTTTCCGCTGCACCGGCAACATCTGGTCGTAGACGGCGTCGCGAATCAAGATGTGCCGGAATTCGTATCCGGTGTCCTGTGCGGTGAGCACCTGGTGATCGATCAACTCCCGCAGCGCGCCGTGCACCGTGGTCTCGTCGAGTTCGGTGGCGGCGGCGAGCAGCGCATGCCGCACCGTTGCTCCCGCGACGGCCGCGAGCTGGAGCAGCGCTCGGGTTTCCGGAGACACCGCGGCCTGGAAGCCGAGCAGCAGCTCGGACAGATCGTCGGGCGTGTCCTCGGGCGAGCCGCTGAGCGCCTCGACGAACAGCGGAATTCCCTTACTGCGCACGAAGATGCGCGACACGGTCCCCGGCTCCGGTTCCCTGCCGAACAGTGCGGCGAGCTGCCTGCCCACCTCGTGGCGGGTCAACGGTTGCGGAACGACAAGGCGCACACCGGGATCGCGGCGCATCGCGGCGACGGTCCGGCGCAGGGCCGGGGATTCGGCGGGGCGATAGGTGCCGATCAGCAGCAGATCGCGTGGCGCGGCGTTGGCGACGAGGAACGCGAGCAATTCCCGGCTCGAATCATCGGCCCAGTGCAGATCTTCGAGCACGACCACCACAGTTTGCCGCGCCGCGAGTTGTTCCAGGACAGTGAGGATCTCGCCGAACAACCGGATCCGATCGGTCTCCGGTTCCGCCGAGCCCGCCTGCGCCGCCAGCTCGGGCAGCCATCGCGACAGTGCGGGACGGGCCACCGGCAGCACCTCGGTCAGCCGTTCCACCCCGAGCTGGCGCACCAGCGCACGCATCACCGACACGAACGGCGCGAACGGCATCCCGTCGTTGCCGAATTCCGGACAGCGACCGGTCACCACCACCGCGTCCGCATCGAACCTGGTCGTGAACTCGGCGACCAAGCGTGACTTGCCGAGACCGGCTTCACCGGCCACGAGCACGGTATGCACCGCCGGATCTCGAGCGGCGTCCTGCAACGCCGACATTTCGGCAGCCCGTCCGACAAAGGCACCACAGACGGGAAAGCTCACCACTCCGCGATCATGCACGTACCGCGCGGTCTGTGCCAAGTCGGCGGCACTACCCCGTAAAGAGGTAAAGCCGTCGAAGATAACGAATTCTCGTGATTCGCCGACCCTGTCGTTACCCGAAGTATTACTGGCATGACGAACAACGACATCCGCCCCTTCCGCATCGAGATCCCGCAGGCCGACCTCGACGACCTGCACGATCGGCTGGCCCGCACCCGCTGGATCGATGACCTGCCTGGCACGGGCTGGGAGCGCGGCGTGCCCACCGCGTACCTGAAGGAGCTTGCGGGGTACTGGGCGGAGAAGTTCGACTGGCGCACGGTCGAAGCGGAACTGAATGCCCACCCGCACTTCCTGACCACCGTCGACGGCCAGCAGGTGCATTTCCTGCACATCCGTTCTGCTGAAACCGACGCGACCCCGCTGCTCCTGCTGCACGGCTGGCCGAGTTCGGTGGTCGACTTCCTCGACGTCATCGGCCCGCTCACCGACCCGAAGGCGCACGGTGCACCGGACGCGCCCGCCTTCCACCTGGTCATTCCTTCGTTGCCGGGACACGGATTCTCCGGTCCGCTCACCGAGACGGGCTGGGACGACGGCCGCGTCGCCGCCGCGCTGGCCGAGCTGATGGCACGGCTCGGCTACGACCGCTACGGCGTGCAGGGCGGCGACCACGGCGCGTTCCTCGCGCCGGTGCTCGGGCAGGTGGATCAGGATCATGTGCTCGGCGTGCACGTCAACGCGCTGGTCACCTTCCCGACCGGCGACCCGGCCGATATGGCCGCGCTGACCGATGCCGAGCGGGAGCGGCTCGGCCGGATGCAGAGCTTCCAGGACGACGGCTCGGCGTACATGAAGCTGAAGGGCTCGCGGCCGAATACGTTGGCGCAGTTGGTGGCCGACTCGCCGGCCGGGCAGCTCGGTTGGATCGTGGAGAAGTACAAGGAGTGGGTCGATCAGGCGCACGAACTGCCCGAGCAGGCCATCGCGAAGGACCGGATCCTGGCAAACGTCAGTATCTACTGGCTCACCGATACCGCGCGCAGCGTGGCGAACTTCTACTACGAGCGGTTCCACGACACGAGCATGTTCGCGCCCAAGGCGAAGGGCGCGGTACCGACCGGTGTCGCGGTGTTCAAGGACGGCGACTATGCGATTCGTCGGTTCGCCGAGCAGGTGCACCACATCACGCACTGGTCGGAGTTCTACGCCGGCGGGCACTTTCCGGCGCTCGAGGTGCCTGAGCTGCTCGTCGGCGACGTCCGCGCGTTCTTCGACACGCTGATCTGAGCCGATAACCGAAGGGGCAGGCAGTGATTCACTGCCTGCCCCGCAGGCGTTACTGGAAAAGCTTGAGCAGGTTGACGATCAAGCGATCGACGCCGTAGAGGAACGGGGCGGTGACCCACAGCCAGGCGAAGATCAGCAGCGGGAGGCGCCGGGGCGCAGCGGTGTCGGTCGGGTCCGGTGTGGTCATGCCGGTTCGCCTTTCACGAGGACGGCGGGCGCCTCGGCCTGCCGGTGGTACTTCGCCGCGACCGGGCGAATGAGTTCATTGGCGAGGAAGCCGACGCACAGCAGGGTGATCATGATGGCGAACGAGGTGTCGTAGAGCTCGGGTCCGGTTTCCCCGCGCCGCTTGCCCGCGTCCGCGATGGCGTTGACGATCAACGGCCCGGCGACGCCTGCCACCGACCACGCGGTGAGCAGCCTGCCGTGGATCGCGCCGACCTGGAAGGTGCCGAACAGATCCTTGAGATAGGCGGGGACCGTGGCGAATCCGCCGCCGTAGAAGGACAGGATCACCATCGCGCCGAGGATGAACAGCGGCTTGCTCGTCTGGCCGACAGACCAGACGAGGACGTACGCCAGCGCTCCGACGCCGAGGTAGATCCGGTACATGTTCTTGCGGCCGATGACATCGGACAGCGAAGACCACGCGATCCGTCCCGCCATGTTCGCCGCGGACAGCACCGCGACGAAACCCGCTGCGGCCGAGGCGGTCACCGGGGTCGCGGTGTTCTTGAAGAAGTCCATCACCATCGGCGCCGCCTTCTCCAGGATGCCGATGCCTGCGGTCACGTTGAAGCACAACACGATCCAGAGCAACCAGAACTGCGGCGTGCGGATCGCGTCGCGCGCGCTGACATCGTTGGTGCTGATCAGCTTGGCGACCTTCGTCGACGGCTCCCACCCGGCCGGGCGCCAGCCGGGCGGTGGCACCCGCACCAGCAGTACACCGACTGTCATGAAGGCCGCGTAGACGACGCCCATGACGAGGAATGTCTGGGCAACGCCGGACTGATCGCGGCCGAACCACGTCAGCAGCTGGGTCGTCCACGGTGACGCGATGAGCGCACCGCCGCCGAAGCCCATGATCGCGAAACCTGTTGCCATGCCTGGCCGGTCGGGGAACCAGCGGATCAGGGTGGACACCGGCGAGATGTAGCCGATGCCGAGCCCGATGCCGCCGACGAAGCCGTACCCGAACACGATGAGCCAGTAGGCGCCCATCGCCGCGCCGAGCGCGGAGATCAGCAGGCCGGACGAGAAGCACACCAGCGACACCGTCATTGCCCAGCGCGGGCCGCGGCGTTCGACGAGGGTGCCGCCGAACGCCGCGGAGAGGCCGAGCATCACGATGGCCAGCTGGAAGGGCAACGCGCTTCCGGTGCCGGAGATGTCCATCGCCTTTTCCAGCGGCGGCTTGAACACGCTCCACGCGTAGGCCTGGCCGATGGCGAGATGGATGGACAGCGCCGCGGGCGGAACGAGCCAGCGGCTCCAATCCGGCGGGGCGATGACGCGGGCGTACCCCGGTGACCGGATGTCGGTTGCTGTGGTCATGCTTCGATCTCCACGTGTCGATGTGGGGGGATCATATGACCAGATCGTTCGGTTCCGACCGCACAATGCGGTGAACAAAATTGCAGTGGTTCGCTCAGCGGACCAGCCGCTCAGTCGAGCCCCGCGAGCCGCGTCAAGATCTCCGCGGCCATCGCCGCCGGATCGCCGCTGTCGGGCCGCAACACCAGGTCAGGCGCCTCCGGTGTTTCGTACGGGTCGTCGATGCCGGTGAAACCGCGGATCTCGCCCGCTCTGGCCTTGGCGTACATGCCTTTCGGGTCGCGGGCTTCGCAGATCTCCAGAGGCGTGTCGACGAACACCTCCACGAACGGGATGCCCGCTTCCTCGTGTTTGGCCCGCACCAGGTCGCGGTCGGCGCGATACGGGCTGATCAGCGAAACCACCGCCACCACACCGGCTTCGGCGAACAGGCGGGCGACTTCGCCGACCCTGCGGACATTTTCGACCCGGTCGGCGGCGCTGAAGCCGAGATCGGCGTTGAGGCCGTGGCGCAGGTTGTCGCCGTCGAGCAGGAAGGCCGGACGGCCCGC
Source organism: Nocardia altamirensis NBRC 108246 (assembly GCF_001612685.1). Taxonomy (GTDB): domain Bacteria; phylum Actinomycetota; class Actinomycetes; order Mycobacteriales; family Mycobacteriaceae; genus Nocardia; species Nocardia altamirensis. The sequence continues at coordinate 15,309 of NZ_BDAY01000109.1, read as the reverse complement.
GGCGACCAGTCGGCGTTCGAGTTCCACCGCGACGGTGGACTTCCCGGAACCGGACAGCCCGGTCAACCACACCGTGAGACCTCGCGTGGCCCGCTCGTCCCTGCCGACCGCGGTGGAGTGCCAGACCACCCGCGAAGACGGCAGGCTCGGGCCGGTGATCATGCCTGCGCCGACGGTGTTGTTGGTGGTGTCGTCGACCAGGATGAAGCTGCCGGTGAACCGGTTGCGGCGATACGGGTCGAACAGCAGCGGCTGCCTGGTGCGCAGCTGGACGCGGCCGATTTCGTTGAGCGCCAGCGCGTCCGCGTGCTCGTCGCGGTGCAGGGTGTTGACGTCGAGCCGGTAGTCGAGGCTGCGCACCTCGACAGTCGCGGTGCGGGTGGTGTGCCGGATGGTGTAGGTGGCGCCGGGGGTGAGCTGGGATTCGTCGGCGAACCAGCAGACCATCGCGTCGAGATCGCGGCCGACGCTCGACCGGTTGTTCGGGCGGCAGATCATGTCGCCGCGCGCGACGTCGAGATCGTCGGCGAGCTGGATGGTCACCGCCTGCGGCGGAAAGGCTTCCGCGACCACGCTGCCGCCGGGGCCCCAGATGGCCTCGATGGTGGTGGTGAATCCCGAAGGCAGCACGGCGACTTCGTCACCGGGCTTGAACACACCGCCCGCGACGGTGCCCGCATAGCCGCGGAAATCCTGTGCATGCCTGCGGGTTACATACTGGACCGGGAAGCGCGCATCGATCAGGTTGCGGTCCGAGGCGATGTGCACCTCTTCGAGGTGGTGCAGCAGGGGAGTGCCCTCGTACCACGGCATGCTCGCGCCGCGATGCACGATGTTCTCGCCGTGCAGCGCCGACATCGGCACGAAGGTCAGGTCGAAGACGTCGAGTTTCGAGGCGAACTGCGCGAATTCGGTGCGAATCTCCTCGAATCGCGCCTGCGACCAGTCGACCAGGTCCATCTTGTTGACGCACAGCACCAGGTGTGGAATGCCGAGCAGGCTGGCGAGAAACGCGTGCCTTCTGGTCTGCTCCACCACGCCCTTGCGCGCGTCGACCAGGATCAGCGCGAGATCGGCGGTGGACGCACCGGTCACCATGTTGCGGGTGTACTGGATGTGGCCCGGCGTGTCCGCGATGATGAATTTGCGTCTCGGCGTGGCGAAATAGCGGTGCGCGACGTCGATGGTGATGCCCTGTTCGCGTTCGGCGCGCAGGCCGTCGGTGAGCAGGGCCAGGTTCGGATAGTCGTCGCCGCGATCGCGGCTGGTTCGCTCGACGGCGGCGAGCTGGTCGGTGAAGATCGTCTTGGAATCGAAGAGCAGCCTGCCGATGAGGGTGGATTTGCCGTCGTCGACGCTGCCCGCGGTCGCGAGCCGCAGCAGGGTGGTCGTCATCAGAAGTACCCCTCTCGTTTGCGATCTTCCATTCCCGCCTCGGAGATTCGGTCGTCGGCGCGGGTGGCGCCACGCTCGGTGACGCGGGCCGCGGCTACCTCGGTGACCACTTCGGCCGGGGTGGCGGCATCGGATTCCACGCAGCCGGTGCAGGTGGCATCGCCGACGGTGCGGAACCGGACCGTTGCCTCGTAGGGGTGCTCGCCGTCGAGGAGTTCTAGAAAACGGGTGTGCGCCAACAGCATTCCGTCGCGTTGCACGACGGGGCGGCGGTGCGCGTAGTAGAGCGGCGGCAGGTCGATGCCTTCGGCGGCGATGTAGGTCCAGATGTCGAGCTCGGTCCAGTTCGACAGCGGGAACACCCGAATATGTTCGCCCGCACGGTGTCTGCCGTTGTAGAGGTTCCACAGCTCGGGTCGCTGGTTGCGCGGATCCCACTGGCCGTACTCGTCGCGGAAGCTGAAGACGCGTTCCTTGGCCCGCGCCTTCTCCTCGTCGCGGCGGGCGCCGCCGAAGACCGCGTCGAAAGCGCCCTCCTGGATCGACCGCAGCAGCGTGGTGGTCTGCAGCCGGTTGCGCGACGAGCGCGGTCCGGTCTCCTCGACCACCCGGCCCGCGTCGATATCGTCCTGCACCCGCCCGACCACCAGGCGCAGGCCGAGGCGCGCGACGGTCGCGTCGCGGTAGGCGATCACCTCGTCGAAGTTGTGCCCGGTGTCGATATGCAGCACCGGGAACGGCAGCGGCGCGGGCCAGAAGGCCTTGGCCGCCAGGTGCAGCATCACCACCGAGTCCTTGCCGCCGGAGAACAGCAACACCGGGCGTTCGAATGTTGCCGCTACTTCACGGAAAATATGTGCCGACTCGGCCTCGAGCGCGTCAAGATGGGGCAGCTCGTAGGTGCGGCCTAACGGAATTGGGCTGGTCACGGTTAGTACGCCTCTCTGTGTTTGTCTTATTCCGTTGCGGTTGGTTCTTCGGGCTCAGTGGGAGCCCTCCCGGGCAGGGGCGGCCTGTCTGTCAAGGTTTGCGTGCGAGGGTCTGCCGATCCCGGTCGCAGCGGTTCTGGCGGCCTCCTGCCGCCCGTCGCTGCGGTGACCGCTTCGGCGGCTGTGACGAGAGCCGTTCCACGCCTGTCGATTTCGGCACCGGTGATGGAGGCCCCGACATACATGGTCAATACCATGTTCTGACGTCCGTCGCCGCCGTACGTCGGCGCGGCAAGGAGGCTGACGGGGTGTTCCTTGCGTGGTTGCAGATCCGTGCCGAGGTAGACCCGCTCGCCGAGGCTGGTCACCAGTTCGCCGACCAGTTCGCGCAGGTCATCGGGGAGATCGTCGGCGGCGAAGCCAGCCAGTAGCGAGTACAACTTTCGGCCTGCGGCGGTGAGGCTCTCGATCAGGTATCCGCGCTCACGGCATTCGGCGACGACCTGCCGCAACCGCGCCTCGTTCTGTTGCAGGGGGACGGCTGCGGGCCTGGCCAGCCATGCGTCGAATGCCGCGTCGGTATCCCAGAGCACGTACATCAGGCCGACCGGTGGTGCGAAGTGATACGCCGCGCCTACCTTTATCATTCCCGGTCCGGTGCTCTCCAGCACCATGATCTGGTCGCCGATCACGGCAGACGCGGTGCATGTCGTGCGGTATCGGGAGGTGAGTTTTTCCAGCTCGACCCGCGCGAGCGCGGAAATCGCGAAGCTGTCCTGAGCGACCCGGCCTGCCTCGATGAGCGCCGGGCCGAGACCGTAGGTGGTGGTGTCGGCGCCGCGCACCAGGTAGCCGCCTGCCGTGAGCTCGGTGAGGATGCCGAGACAGGTGGGTTTCGCCAGGTCGAGTGCGCGGGCGAGCTCAGAGAGGCCGACGCGTTTGCCGCGTTGCTCGACGAAGTAGTCCAGTACCTGCACCACCCGCACGGTGGGTGCGGATCGACGGCTGACCATTGACCACTCCTAGAACACGTTCTAATCTTGCCTCAGAGTGAATGTACCAGAGTGGTACATATTTGGAACGCCGACGGAGAACCCTTTGCTGACACAGCCGTTCGCGGACGCCATCGCCGCCGCCGAGCAGATCATCACCGGAGCCGCGCACGTCCGGACCGAGCAGGACCTCGTCGAGGGCTACGACTATTTGGCGGGCAGCATTCGCGCCGCCTTGCAGATGGCGTGGGCCTACGAGCGCGACTTCCCGTTCTTCGTCCAGTCCACCGGGCCGTACACGAAGATGGGGCTGGACAACCCGGACACCCTCTACTTCCACTCGTACTTACGGCCGGACGCCGAGTATCTGGTGACCGGGAAGCGCGGCACCACACGGGATCTGAGCTTCCAGGTGCTGAACGGGAACTATTCGCCGGTGGATGTGCCGGACAGTCTCACTGCGTTCGACGACCGGTCGATCGAGGTCGGGCCGGACGGGTCCTACGAACTGCGCCTCGGCCCAGGCCCGGCGCGACCCGGCTATGTGCACCTCGCCGCCGATTCCGCCATGCTGGTGATCCGCGAGGTCTACAGCGACTGGGCCACCGAAAAGCCTGGGACCGTGCGGATCTCGCGGATCGACACGGTCGGCGCCGCGCCGCCGCCGCTGACCAAGGATCTGCTGACCAAGCGCTACGGCATCGCGGGCAAGATGCTGATCTCCCGGCTGCAGACGTTTCTGGCGTTCCCGGAGTGGTTCTACCTGAACCTGCCGGTGAACACGATGACCGAACCACGGTCCACACCAGGCGGTCTCACCACCCAGTTCTCCTCGGCGGGCCACTACGAGCTCGACGACGACCAGGCGATGATCATCACGGTGCCGAAATCCGACTCGCCGTATCAGGGTTTCCAGCTCGGCAGCATGTGGTACCTGTCGCTGGACTACATCAACCACCAGACCAGCCTCACCGCCGACCAGGCGCACGTCGACCCCGACGGGATGATCCGGTTGGTGGTCAGCGAGCGCGATCCCGGTCTGGCCAACTGGATCGAACGCACCGGGCACGACCGCGGGTACCTGCAGTTCCGCTGGCAGCGGCTCGCCCGCGACATGAAGCCCGAGGACGGGCCCACGGTGGAGGTGGTGCCGGTCGCCGAACTCGCACAGCGGCTGCCGTTCCACGACCAGGCGCGCGTCACACCGGAGCAATGGCGCGCACGCATCGCGGTACGGCAGGCTGCCGTCGCGGAAAGGATGCTCGGCTGATGTTGTTGCAGGACAAGGTAGTTGTGGTCTCCGGGGTCGGCCCCGGACTCGGCAGGGCCATCGCGGTACAGAGCGCGAAGGCGGGCGCCGACGTGGTGCTCGCGTCGCGGACCGAATCCCGGCTCACCGAGGTGGCCAAGGAGATCACCGAGCTCGGGCGGCGCGCGGTGGTGGTGCCGACCGATATCAACGACGAGGCGGCGGCCGTCAACCTGGTCGAAGCCGCGCAGAGCGCGTTCGGCCGGGTGGACACGCTGGTGAACAACGCGTTCGCGATCCCGCCGATCAGCGACCTCGCCGACGTCGACCTGGATCAGGTGCGGGCCGGCTTCGAGACCAATGTGCTTGCGGCGCTGCGGCTGACCCGGCTGTTCGTGCCTGCGCTTGTCGAAGCCAAAGGCTCGGTCGTGATGATCAACTCGGCGGTACTTCGGCATTCGCGGCGCACCTTCGGGCCGTACAAGATGGCCAAGGCGAGTCTGCTCGCGCTGGCGCAGAGCCTGGCCACCGAGCTCGGTCCGCGCGGCGTCCGGGTGAATTCCATTGCCCCCGGCTATATCTGGGCCGACAACCTGAAGTGGTACTTCAACTACCTCGCCAAAGAGCGTGGCATCACCGCCGAAGAGGTCTATGCCGAGACCGCGAAGACCATCGATCTGCGCAAGCTGCCCGAACCCGACGAGATCGCCGACGCCGTCGTGTTCTTCGCCTCGCCGATGGCGCGCGCGATCACCGGGGCCTGCCTGGACGTCAACGGCGGCGAATACCACCACTGACCGGATCCGGCGGTGCATCTGAACATTCGAGGAGATGAAGTGATCGGTAGGGACGACGTCGGGACCATCGACGATCTGCACGCCTCGGCGACCAAGGTCGTCGGGCTCGACGATTTCGGTGCCGACGACTACCGCGCCGGGCTCGAGGTACTGCTCGAGTCGTTGGCCAAGGATGCCGAACTGACCCCGTTCGGCAACAAGGTGCACCGCGCGTTCCTGCGCGGCGCACTGATCGCGCGGTTGCTCAGCGAGGCAGCGTGGCAACGCTTTCCCGAGCATGCGGAGGTGGCGATCGAACGCCCGATCTTCGTGACGGGCCTGCCGCGTTCGGGAACCACGGCGGTGCATCGGCTGCTCAACGCCGACCCCGCGCATCAAGGCCTCGAGATGTGGTTGACCGAGATGCCGCAGCCGCGACCGCCGCGCGACACCTGGGCGAGCAACCCGGTCTACCAGCGGATCGAGGCAGCCTTCGCGAAGCACCATGTGGAGCATCCCGAATTCATGGGCGTGCACCACATCTCGGCCGACCAGGTGGAGGAGTGCTGGCAGCTGCTTCGCCAATCGGCCATGTCGGTCTCGTACGAGTGCCTGGCGTATCTGCCCGGCTATTCGACGTGGCTGCGCGATCAGGACTGGGCACCCGCCTACCGCAGGCACCGGCGCAACCTCCAGCTGATCGGCATGCCCGACGCGAATCGCCGCTGGGTGCTGAAGAATCCGAGCCATCTTTTCGCACTCGATGCCATTTTCGAGGTCTATCCCGATGCGCTGATCATCCAAATGCACCGCGATCCGCGCACGATCATCGCCTCGGTGTGCAGTCTCAACGAACAGGCCTCGGCCGGGTGGTCGGACAAGTTCCGAGGTCCGGTGGTCGGCACCGCTCAACTCGACCTCTGGGCCCGCGGCGCCGAACGCTTCCTCGCAGACCGCAAGCGCCACAACCCCGCTCAGTTCTACGACATCGACTACGACGCCTTTGTCGCCGACCCCATCGCCACCGTCGGCTCCATCTACCGGCACTTCGATCTCCCGCTGACGGCGGACGCCACCGCGGCAATGGGTGCCATGCACGCCGAAACCACCTCCGGCGCAGCCCGTCCCGCCCACCGCTACACCCTCGCCGACTTCGGCCTCACCGCCGACCAAGTCGACGCGCGCTTCGGTGCGTACCGAGAGGCGCACTTCCCTGGTCGTTGACGAAGTTGGCGCTGTGCTCGTTCACCTTCTCGAACGGCGCGAGATGCACTGTGGCAGTGCATGAATGAATGCACAGCGCGCAATAACGACGGCTGGTCGACGCGGTCATCTCCTGACTCGCGATCGACCGCTGTCAGCGCTACGGGCGTTGGCCTACTGCGAGATCCCGGTGGTGAGCGACAGAATGAGCCCGATCGCGCCGATCACCGTCAACAGCAGGCATGCCAGCAAAGCCCCGTGCAGACTGTCGATCAGCGCGGGTTCGGTGCGACGACTCGGCGCGACAGACATGTGCGATACCTCCATGGTCCGACAGTGTGTGGCTACGCGGTTCCCCGTTGCGCGGAGTCCAAACGGTCGCCCCACACGTCCCGCAACCCAATCCGCACCCCTTTGGGTTCGCAGCCAAGGCTCCACGGACCTTCCATACGGTTCACAGAGCTCTGGGGACGGTGAACCGTGTGGAACCTGTGTGGGACGCATAGAAGGGGGTGCAGATTTCGCGGTCGGGGTGGCGCTGGCTGCGTTTGCCGGTCTCAGGGGTACCGGTGATCCCGGGATGTGGGATCCCAGGGGTGGTTTCGCACAAAGTGGGAACTGGTGGCGGGGGCTTCTCGGGCGATGCCGCCACCAGATCCCAGTGGTCAGTCGACCAACTCGAGGAGAGGCGGATTCGCGGAAGCGGGTGGATTTCTGTATGCCACGGCGGCCTCGAGTCGCGTGGGATGCACTGCGGCAGTGTGTGAATGAATGCACAGCGCGCAATTACGAGGGCCGTTATCAGGTTCGGGCCGGAGTCGGTCGCTCCTGGAGCGGGCGTTGCGGCCTTAGGGCTGACCGGGTTTGAGGACGATGAACAGCCCGCTGGCTTCGGCGCAGAGGCGGTCGCCGTCTTTGAGGGTGGCGCGGACGTAGACCTTGCGGCCCTCTTGGCGTTCGGCCCAGGCGTGTACCTGAAGTTCGGTGCGCAACGGGGTGATCGAGCGGTAGTCGACGGTGAGCGACGCGGTGCGGGTGACCGCGCCCGCGTACACGGCCGCGGCCATGCCGAGCAGGTCGTCGAAGGCGATCGCGACCTGGCCGCCGTGTGCGGCGTTGTTGCCGCCGAGGTGGTAGGTGCGGAAGGTGACGCGGGCGTCGACGCCGTCGCGGCCCGCGTGATCGATGATGAACGGCGGCAGCGTGATGTTGCCGCGCGCGGGCAGGTCGTGCCTGGTCCAGTTCGGCGTCGACCATTCGGTGACGAGCGCGGCATCGAGCTTGTCGTTGAGCTGCTTCAACAGGCCGATCGCCTCGACGGCGAGCTCGTCCGACGGTGCGGACAGTCGCACGCGGTCCATCAGCCCGCGCACCTGTTCGATGTACTCGCCGTAGTGCGGCCCGCCGCGGGTGATGTCGATGCCTTGCTCGTCGCGGGCTTGGATCAGCTCGCTCATCGGCCGGAAAGCGCCCTCGTGGTGCTCCGCACTGGGGAGTGAGTCACCGGCCCGTTGTTCGTTCATAAAAGAACACGTTATAGGTTGCCCGCCGAATGCTCGGGCGCGGTATGCCGCGACGGCGCCGTGTCGGCGGGTCGGACTCGAATCGGCCCGGTTGGCCTACGCTTGGTCGCGACCGGCGATCGGGTACCCCGTGGAGGCGGGTTCGGCGCCGGATCCGACGTCCACGCTGACGGCACTGACAGGTCTGGCTGGCGAAAGGCTAATGGGTACATGGATATTGCGGCGGTTGTCTTCGACATGGACGGCGTGCTGATCGACTCCGAGCCGGTGTGGGAGCGGGTGCGACGCGACTATGTCGCCGAGCGCGGCGGGACATGGTTGCCCGATACGCAGCAGCGGTTGATGGGCATGAGCACCAGGGAGTGGTCGGAATACCTGAGCACCGATGTCGGCGTCGAGGAGACGCCGGAGACGGTGGCGCGTGAGGTGATCGAGCGGATGGCCGCGCACTACGACCGCGCGGTGCCGCTGCTGCCCGGCGCGATCGACGCCGTGCAGCGGATGAGCGAGCAGTGGCCGCTCGGCGTGGCCAGCTCGTCGCCGCGGGCGTTGATCGATGTGGTGCTCGGCCGCACCGGCCTGATCGAGTTCTTCAACGTCACCTTCTCGACCGAGGAGGTGGATCGTGGCAAGCCTGCCCCCGATGTGTACGTCGCGGTCGCGGCTTTCCTGCGGCAGCGGCCCAGTGACTGTGCGGCGGTGGAGGATTCGAGCAACGGCATCCGGTCCGCGCACGCCGCGGGGATGCGGGTGATCGCCGCGCCTCGTCCCGAATACCCGCCTGCCCCGGACGCGCTGAGCCTGGCCACCCATGTGATCAGCGATCTCCGCGAGCTGACCACCACTCTCGTGACCGCCTGAGCGTTCAGGACAGATACGAGGTCAGCAGTTGCCTGGCCGCCGCGGGGAGATCGTCGTCGAGCCAGGCGGGGAGAGTCGGTGCGTGCGCATGCCTGCGCAGGGCGGCATAGGGGAGATCGACGACGGCCCGGCTGACAGCATCGATTTCGCGGTCGCCCGCATGACCGAACACGCCGGTGGCGATGCGGCGCAGGTGCTCGAAGAGCGGCGCGTTCATCCCGGCGAGGCGAGCGCGGAAGTCGTCGTCGGGTCCGCCGTCGAGCAGGTCGCGCGGCCGCAGATTCAGCAGCAGTCGCGCGTCTTGGGGCAGCTCGCGCCCGAACACGAGGGCCGCGCGCACCATCGCCACGCCCGCCTCGACCGGGTCGGGGTCCTCGGCGGCCGTGATCACACCGTCTTGGAAACGCCGCAACGCACGCAACCACGCCTCGGTGAGCACGCCGTTGCGGTTGCCGAAACGGTGATACAGCGTGCCGACCGGGGCGCCACTGGCCTCGGCGATCGCCGCGACGCTCGCGGCACGCGGCCCGTCGGCGAGGACGAGGGCGCGGGCTGCGTCGAGGATCACGTCGGTGTCGTGCTTGCGGGGAGGAGCCATAAACTAGTACGTTCCTTCTATATGGAGCGTTTACCCTATATCGACGAGCATGCCAGATCAATCGATGCGAATCGAGAAAGGGTCTGGCAGGCGTTGCTGAAGGTCATGTGCAAGGACCCGACCGACCCGTCGACCGTGCCCGGCGGATTCGTCCTCGAATCCGCCGAAGAGCCCGCCCGCCTGGCAATGCGGGGGCAGCACTGGTTTTCGCGATACGCCCTGGTATTCGAGCTCGACGACGAAGGAGCAGGCCGGACCCGCATCCGAGCCAAGTCCTGGGGCGAGTTCCCCGGCCTGCACGGAAAGATCTACCGCGCGTTGGTGATCGGCTCGCGCGGCCACCGGGTCGTGGTCCGGCGGCTACTCCGCAAGATCGAGGCCGCAGCCTGACACCCCGCGGGGTAGGTAGCTGGGTGTCGCGGAAGCGTCGCTGCGATGGCGGAAGTCCTTCGACGCTTGCGCGGGCACGACAATTCGGCAAACGTCGCGCTAACGCCCATTGAGTTGGACGTATGACCGGTCATGCTGAATCGTATGGATTTCATGAAGCCCGCCGAAGAGCTGCTGGCGCAGGTCGCCGCCCGGTTCGGCTCCGCGGAAGCGTTCCTGGACAAGCTGGCCGAAGTGCGTTCCACCCGTGACGACGACACCATCGTGCTACCGCGCATCGGCGGTCGGCTACCGAGGATTTATTGACGGCTTCGCTCTCGCCGAATCCCGCGAATCCCGGTAGCTCGCGGCGGGATTCAGCTCGGCCATGCGGGGTTCGTGTGTGCGGCGCGTGCGGTCCAGCGGCCGTCGTAGCGGACCTCGACAGGGTGCGCGAAGGCCGCGGTGACGTTGTCGGTGGTCAGCGTCTCGCGGGCCGGGCCTGCGGCGACGGTGTGGCCGTCGGCGATGAGCAGCGCGTGGGTTGTGGTGCTCGGCAGTTCCTCCAGGTGATGGGTAACCAGGACGGACGCGACCTCGGGGTGGGTGTCGCCGAGCGTGTCGATGGTTTCCAGGAGTTGTTCGCGGGCAGCGAGATCCAAACCGGTGGAGGGTTCGTCGAACAGCAGCAGTCGCGGCTCGGCGATGAGGGCGCGGGCAATGAGGGTGCGGCCGCGCTCGCCATGGGACAGCGTCGGCCAGGTGTTGCCTGCCTTGCCGTCCAGGCCGACCGTGCTGATCATCGCGTCGGCACGGGCCAGCTGATCCGCGGTCGGCGTCCAGCGCATCGGGGTGTCGATGGTCGCGGTGAGGCCGGTCAGCACGACCTCGCGGATCGTCAGCGGATAGCGCAGCGGGTGGCGCGGATTCACGTGTCCGATCGAATGGCGCAGGCGTTGCAGTTCGACGCGGCCGAGCTGTTCACCGAGCACGCGGACCGTGCCCGAGGTCGGAAAGGTGACGGCCCCGCAGAAGCCGAGCAGCGTGCTCTTGCCCGCGCCGTTCGGCCCGAGCAACGCCCAGTGCTCGCCGGCCTGCACGGTGAGTGAAATGCCGTTGATGATCTTCTTGCCCTCGCGGCGGAACGTCACGTCCGTCAACTCGAGCACCGGAGCACCGGTCACGTGAATGCCTCCTTCAATGCAGTGAGGTGATTGCGGCTCAATTCCGCTGCGGCCGTGCTGTCCCTGGCCGCGATCGCCTCGACGAGCTGGGCGTGCGCGGCATGGTCGGCGGACTCCGACGGCACCGGGCGCAGCAGCAACATGTCGATCATCGCCAGACGCAGCCGCGGCAGGAAACTGTCGAAGAGTTGCGTGAGCACCTCGTTGTGCGCGGCGAGCAGGACCGCGCGATGAAAGGCCATGTCCGCGTCCACATGCTCGGCCACCGGTTCGCCGTGTGCCTCGCGCGCGACCAGTGCGCGGCGCAGGGCCCGCAGGTCGGCGGGGGTGCGACGCTGCGCGGCCAGGGCGGCCGCCTCGGCCTCGATGGCGATGCGTGCCTCGATTACGGAGGCGATGGTGGCGCGGCGCAGCACTACATTCCAGTCGTCCTTCGGGTCGAGCGCGGTGACGAACACGCCTGCCCCCTGACGGCTGTCGAGCACGCCCTTGCCTGCCAGCTCGCGGATCGCTTCGCGCAGCGTCGAGCGGCCGACTCCGAGCTGTGCCGCCAACGTCGTTTCACCCGGAAGTCGGTGTCCTAGTGGCCATTCGCCGTCCTTGATCCGGGCCAACAGCAGCTCTGCGGCTTGCGCGGCAAGCGGGTGGCGCCGTACTTGCGATACCATCGCAACCTCTCTACTTGTCTGAGGAGTTGTGTATATTCTAACCATCATGCTGCTGTCACACTCCCTTCTGCTTAGCCGCCACGGCGGGGCCTGAACGACCGGCCTCCCGCCGTGGGGCTCTGTCGTGGCCGGTCACTTCTCTCTTGTCATGGCTGAAGGCCAGAAAGCAGACCCATGTCTTTCCCGACCATCGATACCCCCGCAGGCGCGATCCCCGACGACGCGCCGAACTGGAACCGGCAGCGACACTCGCAGATGCCGTCCCATCGCTACCGCGCCGTCTACGACCGAGTGGATGTGCCACTGACGCAGCGTGCTTGGCCCGACGCACGCCTCACCGCCGCCCCGCTGTGGGTTCCTGTCGATCTGCGCGACGGCAACCAGGCACTCGCCGAACCGATGGACCCCGAACGCAAGCGGCGCTTCTTCGCACTGCTTGTCGCGATGGGCTACAAGGAGATCGAGGTCGGCTACCCGTCCGCCTCGCGGGCCGACTTCGACTTCGTCCGCATGATCGCGGCAGCCGACCTCGCGCCCGACGATGTCACCATCGTCGTATTCACCCCTGCCAGAAGGGATCTCATCGAGCGCACGGTCGAATCGGTGCGCGGCCTGCGCAATGTGGTCGTCCACATGTACGCCGCGACCGCACCCACCTGGCGAAACACGGTGCTCGGCAAGGGCAAAGCGGCCATGCGCACGTTGATCCTCGACGGCGGCCGCGCGGTGCTGGAGTTCGCCGCCGACCTGCCGAACGTGCGGTTCGAGTTCTCGCCCGAGGTGTTCAACCTGACCGAACCCGACTATGTGCTCGACCTCTGTGACCGGATGACCACCCTGTGGGACGCCTGCCCGGACCGGCCGGTGATCCTGAATCTGCCTGCGACGGTGGAGGTCGCGACGCCGAACGTCTACGCGGACCAGATCGAATACATGCACCGCAACCTGGCCCGCCGGGACAGCGTCATCCTGTCCGTGCACCCGCACAACGACCGCGGCACCGGCATCGCCTGCGCCGAACTCGCTGTGCTTGCCGGTGCGCAACGCGTCGAGGGCTGTGTGTTCGGCAACGGCGAACGCACCGGCAACGTCGATATCGCCACCTTGGCGTTGAATCTGCATGCGCAGGGCGTTGATCCGATGATCGACTTCTCCGATGTCGACGAGATCCGCCGCACCGTCGAGTACTGCACCCGCCTGCCGGTGCATGGCAGGCATCCCTATGTCGGCGATCTCGTGCACACCGCGTTCTCCGGCACCCACCAGGACGCCATCAACAAGGGGATGGCCGCACATCGCGCACGGGCCGCGCAGGCTGGAATCCCCGAGCGCGAGCTGGATTGGCAGGTGCCTTACCTGCCCATCGATCCGGCGGACCTCGGCCGCACCTACGACGCGGTCATCCGCGTCAACTCGCAATCCGGCAAGGGCGGCATCGCCTATCTGCTGAAGACGGAGTTCGGCATCGACCTGCCGAGGCACCTCCAGGTCGACTTCGCCAAGCACGTGCAGGCGCACACCGACGCCACCGGCCGCGAGATCACCCCGGCGGAACTGCGCGAGCTCTTCGATTCCGTGTACCGAGCCGGGGGAGCGACCACGTCGGACCAGCACAGTGAATCGGACAAAACGGGATGCCGCAATCGCTGAAGGGTGTACTAACTGATGGCGGGGCAATTAAGTTAGGCCTCGTGGCGCGGTCCGTGACAGGTAATCTTCCCGCCGAAGTGACCAGCTTCGTCGGGCGGGCAGGCGAAGTCACTGCCGCGAGAAAACACCTGTCCAGCACGCGATTGCTGACGTTGACCGGGCCGGGCGGCGTCGGCAAGACCCGGCTGGCGCGCCGGGTCGGCGATGCGGTCCGCCGGGCTTTCCCGGACGGCGTGTGGCTGGTCGAGATCGCGCACGTCAACGACGGGGAACTGGTGGCGGCCAGCGTCGCGCAGGCGCTCGGCCTGCCCGACGACACCCGTGCGCCGCTGGTCGGCCTCACCGACTACCTCGGCGGTAAGCACCTGCTGCTCGTCATCGACAACTGCGAGCACCTCGTCGACGCCTGCGCCGTCCTCGTCGACCGGCTGATCGCCAGCACCCCGGATGTCCGGGTGCTGGCGACCAGCCGGGAACCGCTCGGTGTGGTGGGGGAGCAGGTGCTGCCGGTCGCGCCGCTGCCGGTGCCCGACCCCGAGGAACAAGCCGCCGTGGACAATCCGGCCTTGCGGCTGCTCATCGATCGCGCGACCGCGGCGAACCCCGAATTCCAGGTCACCGACGCCACTCTCGGCACCCTGGCCGCGATTTGCCTTCGGCTGGACGGTATTCCGCTCGCGCTGGAACTTGCCGCGCTCCGGCTGCGCGCCTTCACTCCGCAGCAGGTGCTCGAGCGCCTCGACGACACCATGCGCCTGCTCACCACCGGCCTGCGCACCGCGCCGGAGCGTCAGCAGACCTTGGAAGCCGCCATCGGCTGGAGCTACGACCTGTGCACCCCGGACGAACAGCGTCTGTGGGAACAGCTTGCCGTCTTCGCGGGCGGCTGCGACCTGGCCGCGGCCGAGGCGGTCTGTGTCCTCGATCCGCCCGGCGCGCTGATCGACACGCTCACCGGCTTGGTGGACAAGTCGGTGGTGAATTTCTCTGCGGTAGCGGACTTCTCGTCCACGGGCCCCGGCCGCTACACGATGCTGGAACCGCTGCAGCAATTCGCGCTGGCCCGACTCGCCGCGCACGGTGACGAATACGCGGTGCGGCTCCGGCACCGCGACCACTACTACCGGGTCGCCCAGCGCGGCCGCACCGAGTACTGGGGTGACGCCGATGTCACCTGGTTCCGCGATGTCACCCGCGAGCACGCGAATATGCGTGCGGCACTGCAGTTCGCGCTGGCGGATCCGGCCGGTGCGCACCGGGGTCTGCAGATCGCCAGCGAGCTGCGGCCGTTCTGGGAGCACTACCGGTTCCTGCTGGAGGGGTACCGCTGGCTGACCGATGCGCTCAGCAAGGATCTCGCGTACTCCACCGACCGGGCGCGGGCGCTCGCCGCCATGTCGGTCATCGCCGCCATGCTCTCGGACACCGCGTCCGCACACCGCTACCTGAGCGAATCAGTCACGATAGCAACGGCATTGGCCGCCGAGGAGGCGCTGGTCGAGGCGGCGCTGCTCGCGGCCGTCCTCGCCTTCGCCGAGGCCGATCCGGTCCGCGCGCTCGACCTCGCCGAGGCCACCGCAGCCAGGGCGGAGGCGTGCGGACATCACGGCACGGAGATGGAGAGCCTCGCGTTCGCCTATGTCTGCGCGATGGTGCTGGCCGACGACCGCGCGGACTCGCTGGCCGAGCGGTTCCTGGCCAAGACCGCCGAGCACGGTTCCCATCTGCTCGGCGGGCTCGCCTCGTGGGCGGTCGGCACCAACCATTGGCGAAACGGCCAGGAGGACAAGGCGATCGAGGAGTTGCGCCGTGCGGTGGAGCAGTTGCGGCTGTTCGATCGCTGCGTGTGGACGGCATCGGCCTTCGACGGGCTCGCCTGGGCCGCGGCGGCGGGCGGCGATCGCAAGCGGGC
>NZ_BDAY01000108.1 GCF_001612685.1 Nocardia altamirensis NBRC 108246 | reverse complement strand
AGCCCAGTTATCCCCAAACGCGGGTTATGCACATTGAGCTCGGTGGGGGTGGTGGTAGGTGAGGTTCGGGTCGAGGATCGGCCGCATGAGAGTGACGGCGCGATGGCGTGCACTCGCGGACGGGTATACCGACCGGGAGTTGCATGGCGGAGGATGGCAGCGGGTTCGACGCGGCTACTACGTCGAATCCGGAGGTAATGCGGATCTGACTGCGGGCCAACAACATCTGCTACGGGTCGACGCGGTTGCGCAGGCATCCAGCCCGGACGCGGTCATCAGTCACGTGTCGGCGGCCGTGGCGCACGATCTCGACCTCTGGGCCACATCGTTGGCGCGGGTGCATCTGATCCGCAATCGTTCAACCGGTGCCCGCGCAAACTCCCAACTGACGGTGCATTCGATGCAGATCGCGCCCGATGAGGTGGTGCGGGTCGGAGATCACCGAGTCACCACCGTGGCACGCACCGTTATCGACCTGGCGAGATCGCTGCCGTTCGAACAAGCCGTCGTTGTGGGCGACAGCGCGCTTCGGCTCGGCAAGACCACCCGGGCACAACTGACCGAACAGCTCGCGCGTTGCTCGGGGCCCGGCACGCCGGCGGCGCGACGAGTGGTCGATTTCGTTGATGGTCGCGCAGAGAGTCCCCGTGAGTCGCGCAGCCGAGTCGGCCTGCACACCGCCCGTTTTCCTACGCCGGAACTCCAGGCCTGTGTTGTCACACCCGATCAAAAGTTCGTTGCCAGAGTCGACTTCCTGTTCCCCGAACTGGGAGTCATCGGCGAATTCGACGGGCTCGTGAAGTACCGCGGTCGCCTACGCAGCGGGCAGTCCCCGGAGGACGTCGTCATCCTCGAAAAGGCGCGCGAGGACGCGCTCCGCGCACTCGGTTGGCTAGTCGTCCGGTGGACCTGGCGCGAACTCGGCACGCCGACATGGCTGACCCGCCTAGCCCGCGCCGCCGAAATCGGCCGCCCCACCGTCGACTCGGCCACTGGCATCCGGAACCCACAGACCTTCCACACGGTTCACAGAACCCAGAGCCTCTGAATGGCACCGAACCTCTGCGAACCGCCTGGACTCGGACGGATAGCCTGTCCGGTCAGGGGACGGCGATGAGGGGCAGGTGTTGTTCGGGGACAGGGCCTTCCGTGGGCACCGTGTGCCTGGTGTCGGTGATCCAGCGCAGTTTTCCGTCGACCTCGACGGATGCGGAGACCGCTAGGGTTCGATGCGATTCGATGCGCGCGCGGTCGACGCGCAGCCGGAAGCGGGCCAGGTCCTTGCCGGACAATTCCTGTCGCGCCAGCTCGATCGATGGGGCATCGGCCATGCTGACGTCGTCGAGGCGGACCGTGATGATCGCCCGATCCGGCGGCGGCCCGCCTTCGAAGCTCAGGTCGCCTGCCACCACAAGCGGAGCTACCGGGTCGGCCTGCGCGGTGGGACGCGCGAGCGAGAAGGCCACCGCGCCGGCCAGCACCAGCGCCGCTACGGCTAGGAGAAACGATCGCGAGTTCTTCAGCATGACCAAAGATAACCAATTATTTGCCGGATTTTGCCTGGGCACGGGGTTCCTCATAGAGCTCTAACCAGTTCTGAAGACATCGGCAGATCGCCCGTTGCGCTACTTGTCGCCACCCTGGTGGAGCCACGGTGCCGAGGTAGCCCAGAAGATGATGTTCGCGCCCAGATAGTCGTTGGCGAAATCGACGAAATCTTGCTTTGTGTACGGCTTTCCGGTGAGCGGGTTGGTGTAGTCGAAGTCGGGCTCCTGGACAGCCACTGCCACCGGCCTCAGCTGCCCTCGGTACTGATGGAAGAACCGGTACCCGTTCTCCATGTGCGCCTTGTTATTCGGGACCAGGTCCGGCCCGCCGACCCCGACACCGTGATCCTTGGCGAACGCGAATGAGCGTTCCATATAACCGTTTTCGTTGTTCCAATCACACGGCCAGAAGTTGATGTACTGCACGACGGCGCTGGTTCTGAAAACGCTCTTGGCGTAGGCCATGTTCGCCATCTCGGCGTTGAAGTACGCGTCACAGGTGAAGCCGGACTTGCGCTGTTCCGCGTCGATATCGATGTCGATCGCGGTCTCCGGGAGGTTGACGCCGGCAACCCGACCGTCGAACCGACCCGCCAACGCCTTCAGCAGCTGCTGAAACCGCTGCTGCACGTTGGTGTTCCACTGCATCGCGACGGAGCCGGGCGGGCCGGGGTTCGGCCCGTTGTCATTGGTCTGCACGGCGACCCCGCCCGCGTACTCCGGATCGGTCAGCACATACTTCGGCAGCCGTGCCGGCGGCTCGAAGAACCGGTCCTGGATCTGGATGAACACCTTCTTCCCCAGCGGCTCGACCTGCCCCAATACTTCGTCGACGGCCGAGAAGTCATACCGATCCTTTTCCCGCTCCATCATCGCCCACGGCACCACGACCTGCACCCCGTCGATATCGGGCCGGTCGAGCAGCGGCTTAGCGGCAGTATCGAATTCCCCGATGGACGTGTACAGATAGTTCACCGCCCGGTCCTGCGACCGAGCCGATGCCGGGGCCGCCTCTCCCCCACTACAGCCCACCACTCCAACCCCGACCAGCGCAGCGACCACCCCAACAACCAGCCCCCGAAACCCTCGCGCCACAACACGATTCCGCGACAACTCCCGACCGTTTCCCGATCGCGTCGTGCGCACCGGCGTGCCGACTCGCGACACCAAGTAGCCATCTTCTGAACCTGACCTATGCATGTCGGCCACCATGACCCGCCCGCATTAAAGAAATATGAGACCGTCATACCCAGGTCTGCCGCCGGTCCAAGATGCCGCCCGCCACCACAAGCGGATCGCCCTACGCCAGTAGCGGCTGGTAGCGAAGCTAATATCGTGTGGGCATGCGCGGCGAGAAGAGTGAGACCGATCGGTATGAGGGCGGCGGCGACGCCCCTTCACCACGAGCCCTCTTCGTGAGCAGGTTCGCGGAACTCTGGGAAGCCGCAGGCAATCCCACGCTGCAGCGGGTCGCGGTAGCAACCGAGACACGGATGAAGGCCGCCCGCACACCGGTACAGAGCCACCGTTCATTGATGCAGCGCATCAGCGACTGGCGGACAGGTCGCAATGTGCCCTCCCGATTCGAATCGTTGGATCCGGTGCTGGTGACCTTGATTGCGCTGGCCAGACAAACATCTGCGCCCGTTCCGTCGGACCTGTCGAACCGGTCGGCCTGGCGGCGCTTGTGGAAGACGGCAATCGCCCAGCCGGTCCGCCCGACAGTGGTGACCTCATTGCGCCGCGATATCCCGACATTCATCGGACGTGCAGCCGAGGTGCAGCGAATCCTGGATGCAGCGCAGCCGAATCGGGTGGTGTCCATCCACACCGTCGACGGCATGCCCGGTGTCGGGAAAACCGCTCTCGTCATCCGGGCGGCGCATCTGCTGTCCGACCGGTTTCCCGACGGCAGGTTCTTCGTCGAATTGAATTCGCACACGCCAGGACAGGTGCCCGCGGATCCCGCCGACGTGCTCTTCACACTGCTCACTGGACTCGGCATCGCATCCGGGCACATTCCGGACTCCCTCGACGCACGGCGTGACCTCTGGCGCGATCGCCTCGCCACCAAGCAAGTGCTACTAGTCCTCGATGACGCCCGAGATCACCATCAAATCGAACCGTTGCTCCCTGCCGGACCCGAATGCCTCACGTTGATCACCAGCCGCCGCAGACTCGTCGCCTTGGACAGCGCCCACCCGCTACCACTCGACGTCCTCGATCCCGAAAGTGCCATCGACCTGTTCTGCCGATTGGCGCAACGAAACCCGCACGGGGACGACCGCGCGGCCGTCGCCTCGATCGTCCACTCATGTGGGTATCTGCCGCTGGCGATCGTGCTGCTTGCCGGTCGGCTCGCCCATCGTCCGGCCTGGACGCTCACCGGCTTAGCCGAGGAGTTCACCGCCGCCCAGGATCGGCTCGCTGAACTCGACGCAGGTCAGCGCGCAGTTCGTGCCGCGTTCACCGCCTCGTACGAAGGCCTGCCACTTGAACGGCAGCGAGTGTTCCGCAGGCTGGGTCTGCATCCCGGCCCAGATTTCGATGCCTACGCCGTCGCCGCGTTGAACGGCATCTCGCTCCCCGAGGCCCGATCCGAACTCGACGCTCTCTACACCGACCATCTCGTCGAGGAGACGAAATTCGGCCGCTACTGCCTCCACGATTTGGTCCGCGAATACGCGTGCGCCCTAGCCGCCGCGGCGCCTGACGATGGCGCCGAGCCGGTGCGGCGATTACTGGACTACTACTGGCATACCGCCGCTGCCGCGAACCGATCGCTGATCCCGAGGGGACACCCCGGCGACGAAACCCGCACCGCCCACGTAACCGACGCACTGGTGCCGGAATTCGACGACGAGAGGCACGCCCTGGCGTGGATGCGTGCCGAGCGAGCCAACCTTTTCGCCTGCGTCGAGTACACCGCAGACCACGATCCGGCGCGGATGGTCAGGCTGACCGCAGTGCTTTCGGCGTTGATGGAACGCGATGGGCCCTGGTCATCGACCCTGCGACTACACCAACGCGCCGCCGAAGCCGCGGACCGGCTCGGCGACCGGCTCGGCCGCGCCGATGCTCTCTACAACCTCAGCATCGTCTATTGGGCGGCAGGGAAGTTCGAGCAATCCGCGGACATGTTCCGGCAGGCCCTCGTCCTGTTCCGAGAGACCGGCTACACCCTCGGCGAAGCCGACACCTTGGCCAAACTCGGCGGCTTACACCGATACTCCGGTGAATATGCGCAGTCCGCCGACCTACTCCGGCAGGCCAACGCCCGGTACCGAGAGATCGGCCACACTCGCGGCGAAGCCGACACCTTGGTCAGACTCGGCACCATCCATCGCGACGTCGGAGACTACAGGCAGGCCGTGGACCTGTTCCGCCAAGCGCTGATCCTGTTCCGAGAGATCGGCTACCGTCTCGGCACCGCAGGCACGCTCAGCTTGCTCGGCACCGTGCAGTGCGCGACCGGAGACTACAAACAGGCCGCAGGCTCGTTGCTGCGGGCGGTGTCGCTGTTCCACGAAATCGGGCACCGCATGGGCGAAGCCACCAGCCTCAACCATCTCGCGACATTACATCGGGAAATCGCCGACCACGAGCAGGCGGCAAGTCTGGCCAGGCAGGCCCTGACCTTGTACCAGGAGGTCGGGTTTCGCCTCGGTGAGGCCGAGGCACTGGCCAACCTGGGCGCCGTCTGCCGGGAAACCGGCGACTACGAGCAGGCTACCGACCTCTCCCGGCAAGCTCTCGACATGTTCCGGGAGATCGGCTACCGCCTCAAGGAGACCGAGGCACTCACCAACACCGCGAAAGTGCTCTTGATGTCGGGCAATTCGGATGCGGCGTTGACAATGTTCACCGCCGCGTTGACCCTGGCCTGCGACATCGGCAGCCGACTCGAGCAGGCCCGCGCCGTGGACGGCATCGCCCGCTGCCACGCCGCCCTCGACGACACCGCCACCGCCATCACCCACCTCCGCAACGCCATCGACATGTACCGCAGTATCGGCGCGGCCGAAACCGATGCCGCGACAACCTATCTCGCCACCCTCGAAGCCATGCCGACGGAGCCCGCGAAATCGGCTCCCACACAACGGCTCTGAAAGCTGGAGACGCCGCTGATCCCCTCCACCTGCGGCGCCTCGACCACCAGCTCCGTTGCCTCGTGGATGGCGTCGCAATCATCACCTGAAGAACAGAAGTGGCACCAAGCCGGATCTGTCGCTCACCCGGGAAGCGGCAGGTCAGTACCTATGGATCGAAATTCCGGTCCGGAGAACACCGGACGCCGATAGTGCCTTGCGCGCCACACCACTCATCGGTATGCCTGGCCCCAACGCCTCCGCCGTCGTCAGGGCCAGTCCCGGATTTCGCCTCAGCGAGTCTCGTGCCCGATTCGCCGACGCACTTCCCGCACCAGCGGACTCACGTAAAACATCTCCTCAGGATCGGATGCGCCCAGGCACGCCCAGTACTCGAGCCGCTCTGCAATTCCTGGTGCTTCGGTGGCCTCCCAGACCGCAACCAAAGTCTCGACCAGCGTCTCGGTCTTTTCCGGCAGATCGTCGTTGGCCGACTCGAGAACCAGATCCAGCAGCCAGAAGCTCAGCTCCCAATCCCCCTTGTTCGCATTCAGCAGATCGACGAACTCATCGAGCCGTTCTGGATCGGCGACCTCGATAGGCCAATCCTGCATCCAACTTTCGTGCACGACGTTCGCCAGCTGCGCTACTCGCGACATCGAATCTCGATGTGGATAGGTCATGCAGCTGAAGTTAGCCAATACCGCGATCGTTGGCTAAGGAGTTTGCGTCTCGAGGTCGCCCACGCACGCCATTGCCCTCGCGGTGATCGCCACCGACACCCGATGACCCGTCGCACGCATCACCGGCGGGCTGTTACTTACAGGCCGACCAGTCAAGATCGTGAGCAGCGCAATGATCGAAAAATTAGGTGTGCGAGGTAACGCGCTGGGGTGCAGCAGTAGATGAGCCCAACGGTCCGAACAAGCGGACCGGCGGGTATGTAAGAGGAGAGTCATGTCGTATCCCAAACTCCCCCAGCCTCATCCCGGTGAAGTGCTGTTGGTCTGTACGTCCTACGACGACGACACCGCACACTGGGGTGATCTGCTCGACGGGATCACCGGCCGCAGGGAAGGCGATGTGCTCATCGTCGGGGACAGCGGGGTGCGGCTGCGCCTGATCGAGGACTGGATGTGGGATTCCGTGCGCGGCGGACACTTCCCGGCCCGCTTGCCGCGGACATCGAGCCCACCGTTCATCATCGTGGGTGACTCCGCGGCGGCCTACGGCACCGCGCCGTTGCTGGTGGATCTGGCGGTGATACCAGGGCGCGGCGTCCGGGTACCCCTGGACCGGCTCGGCGAAATCCTGTCCACCCTGCTGAGCGGCACACTCACCTTCGACCATCTGGTGAGCGAGATCGACGTGCACGGAACCTATCAGGGAAACGGCGGCAGACCGGCCTTCCCGGCGTTGCCGACAGCACCACGACGCGTTCCCTTCCCGAAACTGCCCTCCACCGATGGCGTACTGCTCGTTCGCACCTTCTTCGGCACCGATGAAGGCTGGCACACTCTGCTCGACGAGCTGGGCGGTGTCGACGACCAGGGTTGGGTCGGCGCAGACACGAACTTCGACGAGACGGACACGCAGTTCTCTCCGCTGACTGCGTTGACCATCGATCACCGAGCATTCAAGGGCCTGCTGCCTGGTCACACCCCGGCGCTGGTACCGGGACACGCCCCGACGACACTGCTCGCCGACGCCAGAACCTTCACCCAGCCCGACCGACCCCTGCTCGCCGTCGACCTGAGAGACGCTCCGGGCCGCCACACCGTCCTGCCCCGCCGCATGGTCGGATTGATGGCGGGCGCCCTGGAGATCGGCGAGGCGGACTTCGACAGCTACGTCGCCATGGAGGGCGTGAAGCAGTGGTGGGAGAAGTCCTGAAAGGTCGCCATCCGCGTGCAGGCAATCTTCGTACTCGAGGAGTGCCGGAGCCGGGATATGCCGTTCTGCAAGAGTTTTGGCGGAATCGACCAGCGACCCGGCCGGTTCGAAGCTAGGTTTCTCCACCTGGCCTCGAGGCTCAGCGGGGTTTGTGGGCACCCCGCGAGATTCAGACTGGCCAAGCCGACCATTGCAGACTGACCTATCGCGCTTGTTCCCAGATCAATTCGCCTGCGACGGCGGATGGTCGATCCCGGAGGAATTCGGTGCCTGTCTCGAGGCTGTCGGCGAGGTTGGTGAGCATGGCGGCGAGTGAGGTCCATAGTGGTCCGTCGTCGTCGCTGCCTTCGGCGGTGTATTCGGTGATGCAGCCGTGCAGGTCTCCGGGGCGGGTGTCGACAACCAATGTGGCGCCGTCGCGGTCGGCGATCGGTACGAATTGAGGTAGGTAGATTCCGGCCGGCGTACCGGCAGGCATAGCGCCCAACACTTCTGGATCGAAGTCGGCGGCCATTTCAGGGTGGCGTTGGCGTAGGTCGGTCGTGATGTCGAGCCAGAGCTGTCGGATATCGTTGCTGCGATCCAGCGATAGTAGATCGTGTTCGGGCAGGATCGGCAGTTCCGAGCCGTTGATGCGGGAGAATAGGTCCAACAGGTCCTGTGGCCATCGGTTTCCCGAATATTGTTGTGCCGCTGCGATGTCAGATGGGTCGGCTGCAGGCAGGAACGCGGCGCGACCGAGGTGGGTTTGGGTCCAGGTGGTGATGCGGTCGAGTTGTCCGCTGAGGCCTCCAGGACCAGCGTGGATGTCGAACCGGGCTCTGGAGGTGGCCGGGGTGGGGCTGTTCTCGCCTGATGGTTGAAGAATGTTTCTGGCGTTCGGTAGCGCGGTAAGGATCTGTTCGACGATCGCATCAGTGGGCACAGAGAAGTCCGTGATACCAAAAATTTCGAGTTCGTAGATTGTGTCGAAGTAGACGGCCGTCATCTCGCCGTAGTGTTCGGTTCTTCCGCGCAGGTATCTCCTGGCCGCGTCGACGAGCTCGCGAGCCGCCTGCTCCGGTGTGTCGGCTTCCCCGCGCAGGACTGCCGCTGAATCCCTGTGCTGGAGTGCGGCTGACCACTGCACCATCGCTGATCCCTTTCTTGTGTGCCTAGTTTGGCAGGGGTGCTGCGTGGTGTCGGACACCACGCAGCACCCTCGATTCTTACTGAGTCCGATTGATGGCGGCTGGGCTCACGGTGCTGGCAGGTGTCCGTTGAGTGCCTCGACGAAGAACCGATCGTCCTTCAAGACTCTGTTCCAGTGGTAGAACCAGCGCACGTCGGCCCCTCCGCTACTGTTGTGACCCGCATTGATAAAGCAGATGCTGTAACCCGGCCCTGTGGGTCCGATCGCGACGTCCGGCAGCTGGCATCCGTTGAAAGTCCGTTCCCGGCCGTCCGCTTTCGCACCTTCGGCCGACGACGCGAACGGGTACTCGTCACAGCTCGTGCCGCGCGGCACTGGCGCGGGCACCCGCGGGTTCTTCTTACATGCGTTGTCCCGGTGTTCAGTTTCCAGCTCTTTGGTTCCCTTGTGCAGCGGCACGCCGCCGGGGCGACCCACGACACCGGAGTTTTGCGCAGCCGCGATATGCCCCGCAAGCTCGGCATTCTTGGCCGGGTTGCTATAGGACAGCACCGGAGCTATCTCTGGGTAGATGCATCCCGGCTTGTTCGCTGACATGTCGTTATCGCATCGCATCGTAGACAACAGTGCCTTTTGGGTGTGCACCACCTCTTTCCACGTGTACGACGGCGACGGCGCGAAGCTGAAGTCTGCCCCCAGCTGGTCAACCGCGAGTATGTCGCCCTGCTCGATTTTGTCCGGCTCGGCCTTGTACTCGAAGAAGAACCTCTTGCCGGGTTCCATTTCCGACAAGTCCATCTTCTTACCCTTGATGTCACACCCCTTCCCGATGGCATGGCAAATAGGGGTAGCCTTGACTTTCGCGTACTTCATCGTTCCCCAGGTGTCTTCGACGATGAGGTGGTTCCGAAGTGTGAACTCCTTTGTGTTCCACTGAGTCCTGGACTCCATTTCGAAGGTCAATGCCACGCCGCCGTTCGGCTTGGGGTCGCCTGGCGCGTTGATGAGGTAGGTGACTCTGGTGACAAAGCATGAATACAACCGCTCGGTGTGCGGGAGAGGCTGCTTGTCATAGCACACCTGCTGCACTGCGGAATCCTTTGGATACGTCGGCCGATCACGCAACTGGCGTTCATCCGACGGAATCTCCACGCAGAGCAGCTCCCGCCCCGGATCCGCGGGCATGGCACGAACTTCCGCGCAGGTCGGGACGCCACGTTCCTCTGGCTGTACTGCCAGACGAGGCTCAGCTTCGCCACTGCGTATCCCAGCAGGCGGGTTAACGCACACCGAGTCCGGGCATTTGCCGGTCGGCGGGTCGAAGTCCGATGGCTGCTCACCGATGTTCCACACCAGGATGCCGCCCTCGTAATCCTGAGCCTTGCCTTTATCCAGGTCGTATTCCTCGCTCGTCGGGAAGCCGAACCTGCCCCCTTCCCACCCGAACGACCCCCAGTCGTCCCGAATCGCGCCCTTGACAACGAAAGGCCCTGGGCCGCCATCCTTCTGATAGATCGAACCGCCCTCGAACAGGGCGTAGTGACCGAGCTTGTTGGGGGTGACATCCTCGTCTCTCGTGGGATACCCCAGTTCGCCGTCCTCGCGACCCGCTTTGGCCCACCGGTCACGGAACGCGCCGAACACCAATCGGGTTCCAGTCGGTCCTGACCAGGTGATGGTTCCGTTCTCGAAGTTGTTGTAGCGGCCGTCGTTCTTCTTGGCGGGCAGTTCGTCGGTGTTCGGATACCCCAGCGGTCCGCGCTCGGCTCCGGCGCTGTTCCATTTGTCGCGGATGGCCCCGCCGATCGAGTAGGCCTCGTTGAGCCGCCAGTAGATCGCAGCGCCCTGGAACTCCTGACGGCGGCCGATACCGTCGGGGTTGACGATTTCGTCGGTGGTGGGATAGCCGATGTAGCCGGCCTCGTAGCGGTGCCGTGCCCACGCGGCCAGGAAGTGGTTGACCACCGGGTGCGCGCCGCCTGGGGCGGACCAGTAGATGGGACCGTTGACGAATTCGGTGCGCTTCCCGCGACCGTCGGGGTTGGTCAGCTCGTTGGTCTTGGGATGCAGCAGAAAGCCATTGGGGCCACCGAGTGAGTTGTATTTGTCGCGGATCGCACCGCACACTTCGTATGGAGCGGGCCAGTACACCTGGCATCCCGGCGCGACCCGCAGGCTGCGGGTGTTGAGGGCGGCTTCCATGGTCTCGGCCTTGTCGGCGTCGGCCTTGGTGAATCCTTCGGGGATCTCTTCGCGGTCCGATCGCATCTTCCCCGGCACGATCGTCGCGTTCGGATTCTCCGTCGGCTTCCATTC
Organism: Nocardia altamirensis NBRC 108246; assembly: GCF_001612685.1. GTDB lineage: Bacteria > Actinomycetota > Actinomycetes > Mycobacteriales > Mycobacteriaceae > Nocardia > Nocardia altamirensis. Next base: position 24,664 of record NZ_BDAY01000108.1, on the reverse strand, counting down.
ATCGGGCTTGGCCTTCGGGGTTTCCGACGGTGCCGATGGCGCGGGTGCGGGATTCGGTTCGGGGTGAACAGGATTCGGCGCCGGTTCCGGCGCGGGTGTCCGACTGGGCTCGACAACCGGGTCGGTCGTGCTCGGCGCGGGGGTCGCCGTTGTTGTGGTCGACTCCGCGGGAGGGTCGTCGTCGTCCGTTTCCGTGTCGTCCGTGTCCGCGGGGGCAGGGGCGGGTGGTGTTGTGGTTATGGACGGAGTGGGAGGTGTCGTGGTCGGCGGTTCGGCAGCGACGGTAACCGTGAGAGCGAGAGTCGAGAGCACAGCGCCGGTGAGCGCCAGCACTCGGGCACCGAGGCGTTGTTCACGCCAGGAGCGAGAGAGGTTGGGGGTCATACCACTTCCTGTGACGCGGCGACCGTTCGTGAGGTCGCCGCAAATTAACTGCCCGGTGGGGCATCACTGAACGGGAGTGGACGTTATCAGTTTGTAACATTCAGCGCACGGCGCCTGCATGAGCTTTAAGCTCGACTAATCGCTATGGGACAGTGCATTTCAGCCTGAGGACCGAATCACGAACTGCTGGTTAGCCTTCTATTCGCCACCTAGCCCATAGTGAGAACTTGGTATCTGTAGCCGCCCTAACGCCGAAGCGTGACAACGGTGACCCAAACACGAGGGGATCCCAAACCCATTGGGCCACAGGCCACGGAACGACGAGTTGCCGAGGCTGACCCGACTCGAGCCCTTCGGGCGCTGTGGCGTCATGAACCGCGTGCCGTAATGTGCCGAATGCGAGGGCCAGGTTAGGACTGAAATAGTCTGTGAGACTCGCACATCCGGGCGCAGACCAACAGTGTGCGCGGGCGAGCTGAGTGATTTGCCCGCCATCTCTGACGGCGGCTATCCGCCGAACCTCGACGGCACTCGCAGTCGGCAGAGGGCGGTGTTCACGAATACCGACCGCACCTGCCTGGCAGGCTCCGATGAGCGCCTGCCAGCGGCATGGCAGTGTATCCCCGGGGCGACCCCGCGAACGGGGCGTCAGAGCTGATTCTCGATCGCGGGGTTCAGGGCAATCAGGCGCGTGGGTCCCATCCCTTGATCAGTACCTCGCCAGCGGGTTCTGCAGGCCAGCACTGAAGCCGTACGTACTGTTCATGACGCAAGGACTCGTCGAGTACTTCGTCGCCATAGGGGGTTCTGGGATGTGCGGTCAGCAGCCGCGCGGTGGCGGCGAGACCAGATGACATTCTCCATCTCCGCCATCACAGGCCGACCAAAAACCAGCGCAGGTCGTCGACCAAATCCATGATCTGAACAGCCAGTCCCTCAACTTCGGATAAGGCCCACGCCTGTTCCCGGGCGTACCGGCGGTAGCGGCTGCGTTCCACGTGGTAGACGGCGTCCGGCTCGTCGAACGTCCTAGCTGACAGGGGTGAACACATGTGTGCATCGTCTTCAGCTGGCCAGCTACATTCCTGCGACCACCGACCATGAATCACCGTGTTACGCAGAATCTTCAGCTGCTCAGCCTTGCCGAGAAGCTCACGCAGATACTGGTCCGATTCGCTGAGATGCAGCTGAATCTCGTTGCCGACGAGGATCTTCGCGTTGTTGATGAGCCAGTCCATAGATTGTCCTTCAAACAGCAACCAAGCATGCTGGCCCGGATTCACGTCGAGTTCATTCGTGACGAGACGGCGTAGCACGTGTTCGAGGTCCCCGCTCGCCACTGCTACTGCCCCAATCGCCAGTACCAGGTCGTTAGGCAATCCCCACTTGCTGTCCGTTATCACAGCGTCAAATTGTGCTGACAAGCTGCGCCGAACGCACGTGAAATAGGCGGCGCTATCACAGACCCCAGAACCCGCATACGGCGCGCAAGACCGTCGGTATCCAACTCGCCGAAGACGCCGAGTGGACAGTCCGACATCGGCATCGCGGCCGCGCAGCTGGGCAACACCGAGCAAGTCGCCCGGCGGTACTACGTCCAGCGCACACACCAGGGTTCAGATGCACGCGCCCGCTTCGACGTTTTCGCGCTTCTCGGTGAATCTAGAGAGTAAATAGCGACCTGGCCCTGTTCAGGGCCGGGGACCCCGCCCGTCCGAGCTGCTCAGCAGGGGTTTGTGGGGCGGGTGGGGCTCGAACCCACGACCAATGGATTATGAGATCAAAGAGCGTCGACGCTGTACTGACCAGCGCAAATGCTGCTCGGCAGCGAGCAATACTCAGTAATACATAGCTGTTCGGTTGCATCTTCGATGATCTTGGTCCCCAGCGCCTGGCTGCGGCCTGCAAACCATTATCGGCGCACCGACATAGCAGGGGTCAACTCGGCCCGCTACGACCGGGCGCCTTCTTCGCGGGCGCCTTCTTCGCGGGCGCCTTCTTCGCGGGCACCTTCTTCGCCGGCACCTTCTTCGCCGGCACCTTCTTCGCCGGCACCTGTTCATTCGATGCCGACTCGGCGCTCAACTTGGGTACCTGATTTCCCGACTTACTACTCACTCCTTGGCGAGGAGTGACTGAAAGTACTGGGAGGCCGAACCCCTGTTGGAACGCGCGCCCGAAACTGGTGAATATTGGGCTATTCCGGAAGATCCGGTCGTAATCCTGACCGATATTGAACACCGGGTTGTTCCGGAACAGCCGCCCGTAATCCTGTCCGAAAGTGAACGGCTGGCTATTCTGGAGGATTCCCTGAAGATGTTGTCCGATAGTGAATGTTGGAATGTCCAACGTTCGTTGCCTGAAGGTTTCAAACCGGGCAGTATCAGGGACAGCAACGTCTCCCAGCCACGATGCTTCATCAACGGTCGTTTTGCTGACTTCAGCAGAAAGGTGCCGACTTGCGAGTTGCAGGAAGGCTTGCACATCGACAAGATGAAAGTCCTGACTTGAATTCTCTCGCATCTCTTTAACCAGCTCGTGGCGCGGCCCCGTATATTTCCCATCGCGCCGGACCCAGTCATCCTTTTTCTCGTTGCTGACCATCAAAACCGGCAGTTTGCGCCGCTTTGCCTCTTCCATGGACTGATGCCATACCAGAAAGTCGCCGATGGCATTGTCTTTCTTGTTGGCGTCTTTATAACCAGGCGGCACCTGACCTCCAAGGCGTCGCCCCCATTCCTTTTGTCGGCTGGACAACTCGTCGTGCGTAGGCGCTGGCCCGATCTTGCCCTCTATCAACTCTTCGACCTGAGCCAGGATTTCGTCGGACTCAAGCGGGCCATCAGGGTCTAGTGCCACGCTTGAGTCAGCCGCTTCGTCAAGCTTGTCTTGCACGTCCTGTTGTGCTTGTTCAATAACTTCGACAATGGTCTGCGCCTCATCTATGCCGAGTCCGCGCCGACGCGCGTAATCGGCGATGACGCCAGTCACATCATTGATGGCCTCGGCAAACACCGTGTCGAAATCAGTCCTGTCACTATGACGACTCCGGATCACGGACGCCCGGCGTGCAAGAAACTCGTTAGCCGCCTGATGAGGAATCCACAAACGGCCGTTCAGCAGCCGTAACGCTGCAAGGTATTCTGCGCGAGCCGTGTTCGTGAACCGGTACATGTCCAGCAGGGCATTCGCATCCAGTATCACAAGTCCGGTGGACACAAACCTCGCGAGGTCATCACCGGAGGGCGGGTAGAACCCGGGAAACATCGTCCGAAGACCTCGCACAGGATCCTTGACCACGAAACAAGCGTAAGCAGGCTCGCAGGCAAAACCCCGGTTGCCACGCCCGAAATCGTGACCTGGGCGAGGATCTCGGCCCCACTAACCGTGTCGTGAATCTCCTTCGGCCAGCGCTCGTGGCTGCGCACAAGGCGATCTAGGTCCCCTTCGGCGTGATACAACCGCGGCGTCGCCACCACAAACCCGCCCACTGCAACCAACAGAGGACCGAAGACGATGCCGCACCCGCCCCAGCGAAGACCTCTCGACTTCGGCGGCTATGCGGCCTCGGTGCGCCGATTACAGCTGTGGCAGTACCAGATCGAACGCCCTGTCATCTGGGCGACATGCTGCAGCTCGCCGCATTCGGCACACGGCGGCGTCCGGTTAATGTCCCAGCGGTCAATGGCGTCGACCAGCGCAACCCCGGCGCCCTCGACGGCATGCAGCTCGACGGAACGATCGAGAATCCGGACGTGAACAGGTACGGCCGCGGCCAGTGCCCACATCCGAGCCGTTTCGATCAACTCTGCGAGATCCTCGAACGCCAGACTGGTGGTTAGGGTGCCGAATCCGAGGATGTGGGTGTGTCGTTCGAGACGAAACCGGGCCATGTCGACGCCCTTCCCAGCTACATGGGGTCGGCGGCTACGAGCTCGGCCAGACGGGCGGTGAACGGGTAGCGGCCCGGCACGTCGACCTCGATGGACTGGACGAGCGCGTTGTCGCCGTCGATTTCGAGGATCTCGAATACCGATTGCCCGCCAACCACCAGTAGGACCTGGTCACCGATGTCCATTTCGCCACCTCTCCGAGCGACTTACTATCTTCGTGAGAGTATCGCACATATGTTCGAGTACTGGGATGATGCGTTCTCGGCACCGTTGCGCCGTGTCGTGGATCCCCCGCGGCCGGTGCTCGTGGATTTGAACAAGGCGATCGGTTCAGACGGCGCGTTCCGTGCGGACGCGGTGTCGATGCGGGTTCGCAAAGCGGGCCTTGACACGACGGGTGTCGTTCCGGGCCTGCTGTACGCCTGGGCCGAGTGCTGCGATGGGTCATGGATTGGGCTGGTGTGGTTCGCCATTCACAGCCGCGCGGGTGAGGGCCGGATCGAAACGAGGCAGTGGGTCCCGGGACGCGCACTGTCTCCCCGCGACACTCGGAACCGGCACTCATAGCAGCCGGGTCACATTCAACCGAAAAGGTCGGTCTAGCTGGAATATCGGCGCAATCTGTCCCCTTCTTTCTCTCATGTTCTTCCTCGAGAAAACGCATTCGCCTCGACAGGCTTCTCCGCTGCTACCGGCTGCCCTGGTTCCACCGGCGCCGCGCACGGCGCCGCACGCTCGGGTGGCCGTAGGTTGCTGCCAGTGTGATCCGGAGTCGGGCCTCCGCCCACCGCTGCGCCGTAGCATTCGGGTACGCGCCGGCCTTCTCAAGCTGCTCGTCCATGCAGGATTCGACGGTCCGTCTGCCGACCAGGTTCCCGGGGCGGTTCAGTTGTCCGCGGCTGTCCACACGACCTTGCGCGTACGAGGTCAAACCGTCCGCTGACGGTCGTGATCGACTTGCTACGGCGGCCCGGCGTCGTCATGCACGCGGCCCGCGATTCCGATGTGTTCGCCAGCAGCAGAGGTAACCAACGTACGCGTCGGTTACCTCCAGCAACCCCTCCTAGGACATCAGCGAGAGCAAAGTAATGACCCCGGTGGCGAGGGTCGCCGCGACGGCGGCAGCGTAAGCCCCCTTCATGATCGCCTTGGCCATCGTGGCGCCGTCGAAGCGGACGATTATGCCGGCGATGAGTCCGACGATGATCGCAACTGCGACGCCGAGGCAGATGGTCAGCACGAAAGTTGCGTGGTTATCGCCCAAACGGGCTTGGATGTCGACGCCGACGGTCGCCGACGACGAAACGCAGGACGTTGCATCAGCACGGTGCTGGCCGCAGGTTTCGTCACGGACGTATCCGGGCACTAAAGCGTCCGCCCGATTGCCCGTGCGCATGCCAGCAGTTATGGTCGCCAATGGTGGCTCCTTGTTGTAAGACAGCGTTTACCGAATGCAATGCAGCAGGCCGCCGAGTATCGTGCTCCGTCCTTGCCAGAGGACGGGGCACGACTCGTTCCGGGGCTGCCGCGACCGATCAGCGACCCGCTGCACGTGATGCACTGTAGCCGCATATCTCCCGATGATCACGGGCCGATAACACGCTGAGGCGCAGGCACTTTCACGCAGAACCGACTGGTCTGTCGACCAGATAGACGAACCTGCTGGTCACATCATTGACCACCAGCATTGCCGACAGAAACACGGTTCAAGTTACCCATGAGTCATGTGATGAAGGACACATGACGATCTGGTGAGCATCGTCACACTGTACTTGCAGACGTACGAACGTTTTACGTTCTTCCTGCATAAATACCATCGATCTATGTACTTGATTACTTGACAGTGCCCTTCGGGGCTGATTCAGTGGCTAGCCATGACACCTCGAGCCAGCAAGCCCGGAGCCGCCTCCGGGCTCCAGGTAGACGAGCATGGAATCGCGGCCGCGGCGAATTGGCTGAACGCTGAGATCCGCAACATCTGCGACGAGTGGGCAACCAAGCTCATTAACGACGCCGCCGAACTCGTCGGCGCGGAAGCGCCGATCGGCGACACCCCGGTAACTGGGGATCTGCTTACTCTGTGGGAGCTGACCAAGTTGCGGATCCGGCGAGAGGCGAAGGTCGAGCATGAGCACGTCGTAGCTGCCGCGCGCGCGGCCGGTGCAACATGGGAACAGATCGGGGAGGCGTGCGGAATCACCAGGCAAGGCGCTTGCGACCGGTGGGGAAAGATGGTCAAAGAACGCGAGTCTCAACCAGATCCGAGCTTTGCTATTGACCCCCTCGATGAGTACGACCCAGGCGGGCACGCCGAGGGTTCACCTCGACCACGGCGCCGCTACGTTCGCAAGCCGATGCCCACCAGTCAAAGAAGAAGAAAAGCAACGGCGACAACGACATTCGCACTGCCCATCGCTGGGATCGTGCCCAGTCACAAGGATCCAGCGCCGTCGTCCAACACGGCGATGGAAATCGGCCTAGCCAAGTACGCGGAATACATGGACAACTCATAGCCCGACGGGGCGCAGGCCGGAGCGCGGGCGGTGATTGGCAGGGCCCGATAGACCTATGTCGCCGCTGCCCGACTGCCCCTGTCCCTCTGGGTGGCCTGGCCCGCCGCCGAGGCGATGTTCTTCCGCGTTCTTCCGCGGCCGTCAGGCTGCGGATTCCGGTCCATGGCGCGCGAGCTGGTCTGTCCTGTCTGTTCCCTCCGGTATGGCCTGGGGCGTCTCCGATCACTCCGCGGTTCTGGCCCGCCCCTGAATGCATGACGCGCGGCCCGTGATCAACGAGGCGGGCCAGGTTCCGGTGTGATAGCCCCAGATCAGGCCATATCGGAGGGAACAGACAGGACCTGCGCGCCGGACTGCGCGAGCGTCAGCTCGCGGACGACGACGTTCGGCGTCGTCGCGCCATGCGCACAACGCGGCACGCTTCGATACACCTACACCTACCATGCCGCGAATCAGTAGACCGCCACCTGTACGCCTGACTTGACCCGCTGGAAGCGACACCACCGGTGTCGAAACGTCTCTCACGCAACTAACTCGCGAACCTGCCGATACGCACCCAACGCAACCAGAGTCTTTTGTCTTTTTTCTTTTCCACCCACCCCTGCCTGCCCCCTCTGACCTACTTGATTGATCTTGATTTTCTCTCCCCTCCCCAGTCCCACATCTCATGCCCGTCCCACGAAGTGGGTATGAGATGTGGGACTGGGGAGGGGAGAGAAAATCGACGGCGCTTGCGCCGTCCTAGCAGGTCAGAGGGGGCAGGCAGGGGTGGGTGGAAGGTGAGAAAAGTTGTGACTCCTTGTCACATCCGTGTGCTCGCGTTTTCTCACGTTTTTCGCACCCCGAACAGGCACAAGATCGGAATCCGGTACGGGTTGTGATCATCGGGTGGGTCCCTTCCTCGGCCGTCGATTATCTGACCGACGTGGCGGCTGTTCAAGGGCCTGCGCTGCGCTCCGGTCGGCTTCGCCGATGGCCTTCGGCCACCCTTGAGCAACCGTCACGTCGGCGCAGAGATGGCCTATACGAGGAAGGGATGGGCGAAGATAGTCAGGTGCGGGCGGTACGCCACCGCCTGGACACACGAAAAAGGCCCCTGCCGATTGGGACTCGGCAGGGACCTTTTCGTCTGTTCAGGTGTTGCTCAGGTGAGCTAGTCGTCGTCCTGGTTCAGGTAGGCGTCGACCTCGGCGAGCGACGCATCGTTGGGTGGCTCGTACTTCGCCCGGTAGAGCTTGGGCGGGGCGTAGTCGGCGTTGAACGCCTGCCCGGTGCCGGTGAAGGTGATGGTGAGCCGGGCGCCGGTGCGCAGGTCGTCATCGCCTGCGTCGATGATGGCTTTCTTGATGGCCTGCTGAAGGTTGCCGCGCACGAACAGCTTTCGGGCGCCGTCGTCGTCGGGGTCGGTCTGCCAGCTGGTGAGGATGACGACCTCGAGTTGCGGGATCGGCTGGCCCTGACGCAGTTTCTGCTTGCCGGTCTTCGGGTCGCGCTGGGTGGTCATCTCCTGACCGATGACCAGCCCGGCCACCGTGGTGCCCGGCTCGTCGTGCTTGCTGAACGCAGACCGGACGACCTTGGGTTCGTCGGACATGATGAACGAAGTCATGACAGTTACTCCTGAGTGAATTCGGAATCGGGGGATCCTCCGGCCACGAGCCGGAAGTGTTGGGGCGCGGGCAACTCCCGCGGATCGGTGTCGGCTTCGGCGTGCAGGCGAGCGAGGACCTTGCCGACCGTGCCGTGATGAACACCGACCTCGGCGCCGATCTCCCGGTACGAGTGGCCGGCCTCGTGCAGCCGCAGGATCCGGACGTCGCGGGTCTCGACCACCCACCCGTCGCCCGCTGTCGCCTCGGCGTCGCCTGCTGTCGGGGCGGTGTCGTCCGATGTCGCCGGTGCGTCGCGGGTCGTCGCCTCGGTGTCGCCTGCTGTCGCGCTGGTGTCGCCCGGTCGGGGGACTTCCAGCAGTGCGGTCAACCCGTGCGTGGCCGCGAGACCGGCGACCGGGGCGGCTCCGGCCACGGCTGCCGCGATCATCGCGGGTAGTACCCGGTGTCCGGATTCGGCTGCGTGCAAACCGTTTCCGGCGACCGAGACCAGCTCGGCGAGCATCAACTCGACCCAGAAGAACCACGTCGTGGACGGCTTGATCGTCACCCCGGTACGGGCCCGTCGCTGCAAGGCGACAAGAGCGACGATCGCTTGCACGATCGCGCCGTCGACGAATACCGGTCCGACCCACGCGAGTTGAGGACGGATACCGGCCATCTGCGCGAGCCCGGTCAACGCGTCGAAGGACCACGCGAACGCGCTGACACCGATCACCACGGTCATGGCCAAGGCGACGATCTCGGCGAAGTCCCACCGCGGCACCGACAACGGCGACACCGCACCGACGGATGGCGACGGAGTGTCGCTCATCGCTCCATCCCCTTGTCGCGATCATGGCTCGACATGAGCCCGGCGAAGGCGTGCCCGCGGATCGGCGCCGGTGCCAGGCGTTCACGCTCGGCATCCAGCGCGTGTTCTTGCGCCAGATCCAGTGCGTCATCGAGATCGCTGGCAAGTTCGCGGTTACGCTCGTCCAGCTCGGCGGCACGGTGCTCGGCGGCATCACGGTCCGCGGTCATCGCCGCCAGCTGCTCGGCCAACAACGCCGCCCGCTCGTTCGCCGCGATCACCCGCGCTTCCAGCTCGGCGTAGGACTCCGGGCCATACGGCCGCATGGGCTCGAAACCTGCCGTGGGCGTTGATGTTTCGTAGGTGATACTCACCACTCGACTCCTTCCCTGTCATGAGCGTTGACCAGGCCCGCGAACGCGTGACCCGGAATCGGCTGGCCCAGTTCATGTGCGCGAGCCCGTGGGGCGTACGCGGATGGTGGCGGGGATGCCGTCCCGGCGAGATCGCGGGTACGCGCCCGTACGGCAGAGCCGAATCTCAGCGGCGGATCGCCCGGGCCTCGGCGGGCGCCGTCGCTGTCCAGCGCGCCGCGATAGAGGTCTTCCTCCTGGCAGAGCCTGTATTGGATCTGTTCGTTGCGGGTCCGTGTCGCCGTGCCGTAGCCGGTGAGTTCGGCGGACTGCCGGTAGTTACGCCAGCGGATCGGATCGACTGATCGTGGGTCGCGAGCCTGCGATTCCGCGAGCTGGCCGTAGAGCGCCCGCATGCGTTCCGGTTCGATCTGCCACGAGCTGGTCAGCGAATGCAGATGGCGCCAGGTAGCGCACCACTGCCGTGATTCGTGCTCATCCCAATCCCATCGCTCGGCGATGTCACGGGCCTCCTGGAGCAGACGCTCGGACTGATCAGAGTCCGCGCCGTAGTCGGCGCGGTAGATCGCTTCCCGATACTGGGCGTAGTCGGCGCGTAGTTGCCGCTCTGTGTCGGTCTCGGATTCCTGGTAGTAGGCCGGGTTCGTCGGTGTGATGACGCCACGGTCATCTGCGGATTCGCGTGTGTGGCTGGTGCGTTCGGGTCCGGGCCAGGCGCCGTGTCCGGTGAGTTCGCGGGCTTGGAGCTGGCTGCGCCATTCGACCGGGGTCAGCGGATCCCAGCCGTTGGCGCGGTCATGGTGGACCTGGTCGTGGAAGCGGCGCATCGTGGCTGGTGCATGCTTCCAATCCGCATACGCGTCGGCGAGGTACTCCCAGTTCTCGCGCTCATCGCTGGCCGGGTTGCTCCAACGCTCCTCGATAAGGTTGGCGTCGTGTCCGAGCTGATCGATCTCGGCCTCGGTTTCGACGTGGGCCATGTTGTCGCGCATCTCCCGCATGCGCGCGAAGTCCGCGCGCAGCAACGCCTCCTCCGAGTCGGCGACCTTGTCGGCGTAGCGGGCGATGAATGGATCGTCCAAATCTGTGTCAGGCGTATGGTTTTCGGTGCTCATCGCTCCATCTCCTTGGTGTGGTCGTGGTCGTTGACCAGGCCCGCGAATGCGTGGCCCGGGATCGGGTGGCGTTGGATGCTGTCGGGCGAGGTAGTGGCGGCACGCGCTGCCTGATCCCGCTCTTCGATCCGCTTCATGGCCCGGGACATGCCCGCGTACTCCTGGGCGAGTTCCTCACGGGAGCTGCTGCCACGAGCGGCGCGCTCGGTGGCGAGGCGCGGCGGAGCCTCCTGCTCGTGCAGCTGCGCGAGGTTCTCGCTGTCGCGGGCTGGTCCGCGGTCGACGGCGAGCCGGTCGGTCAACTCGGTGTTGGCCTCGCGCAACTCGTCTCGCTCGGCAGTGAGCGCGGTCAGCTGCTTGACCAGGGCCGCGTTGCGTTCGACCAGGGCGTTGTTGTACTGCACCGAGAGCCGGTGACGGTCTTTCAACGACAAGAGCTCTCGTTCGAGATCGGCGCCGAGTTCGGTGTCTTCGCGCGTGCGCGAGGCATCAACCGCTGAAAGACCCGACAGTTGCTGTTCGTTGGCCTCGGCGAGCTCGGCGGCGTCACGCCATTCACCGACCTCTTGGTAGAGCACGGCGCGTGCACCTTCGGCGCGGAACACCGGATCGCGGTGGCCTTCGTCGTCGTGGCCGTAGGCGGCGATGTGCACGGTCGTACCGGGTGCTGGCCGGATGGCGTCGAGTTGCTGGCGTGTCCAGGTCACCGAGTCCAGTTCGCTGGCGTGGCTGCCGGTTTCGTGGACGACCTGGTTCGCGCCGTCGGGCAGGTAGGTGATCGTGGACGAATACCGATCCTGCTGCTCGTGGTCTTGCGATGCGATGAGCTGCTGCTCGGCCTGATGCTCGGCGAACAGCCTGCTCTCGTAGGCGCGGGTCAGGTCCATTTCCTCGTTGCCGGGGCGCAGGTCCTCCTCGGCGATCCAGGCGCCGGGGGTGGCCAGATCCTCGCGGGCCAGTTCCATGGCGCGCTCACGCCGCCACCTGGGATCAGCGAACTGCGTGGCACGAGCGCGACGCCACGGATCGACCGCCGCACGATCGGCGATCGCGGGTCCTTCGGTGCGCTCGCGCAGCTCGGCCGCTTCCGCGGCGAGGTATCCGCGCAAGGTGTCGGGGCGTCCTTCGTCGGAGTAGACCGGTTCGGTGGCGTCTTGGAGGTCCCACGCTTCGACCCGCACCTGGGTGTCTTTGCCCCAGTGGGTGTCTGCGACCTGGCGGTGCAGCCACCCGATCGCGCCGGCCTTGGTGGTGAACCGCCGCGTCGGGCGTTGCAGCCACATCGAACTACCCGCGACTTGTGAGCCCAGGCTCGCGGTGTAGCGGATCGGCGCGCGTTCCCGGCCTGGCCGGTCGATGCCCGCGGCTTCCTGCGCCCGCGCGGCTTGAGCTCGGTAGCGCAGCGCCTGAAGGCCTTTGACCCGGTGCGCACGGGCGAACAACCGGCCCGGCTCATAGGACGGATCGGCGTTGGCCACATCGAGCCCATCGAGGGCGATACCGCGCTCGATCTCGGTCAGGTGCGGGTCACGCAGGATCCGTCCAGCCATGTGGTTGCGGTGCCGGGCCAGGCCCTGGGCGTCGCGGTAGCGGCGATCGTGGTCGATGTTCGGGTCCTCGGAGCGGGCGGCCACCAGTTGCGAATGCGACCGGTATCGGTCGATACCGTGGCTGGTCTGCTGCAGGTGCTGGGCGCGTTCGAGGTCCTGCTGCCGCATCTCGGCACGCCAGGCCCTGCTGATCTCCTTGCGGATCTTGCGGCGTTCCAGCCAGTTCGCCGCTTGGGCGTAGCGGCGCATCGTGACCGACATCGAGGCAGCGAATTTCTTTGCCTCGCTCATGATTTCGTCCTCTGGACTGTGATCGGACATGAATCAGTTCCTCTTTCCGGTCTCGGCGGATTCAGTGGCACCGCCGTGGCGGGTGGTGCTTGCCTGCTGCTCGGCGTCGCCGATCTCGCTGGCGAAGTAGCGGCAGAAGTCGCTCCATCCCGGTGGCCACCAGCGCATGGCGTGGGTGATGACCTCCTCGCCGTTCAAGGCGTCGATCCAGTCGGTGTCTGTGCCGCGTTCCATCTCGATGCAGGCGCGTAGGTAGTCGCGGGCGGTGGCGACCATGGCCGCGGTTGGCTGGGGGTGATAGCCGGACATGGCTTGTTCCTTCTTCTCGTTGGTGTTACTTGGACGCCGCACGGATGTTGGTGCGGCGGGCTTCGTAGGCACCGCGGCGCACCGCGAGCCGGGTGACGTGCCGCTTGACCAGACGAGCGCCGTCGGCGGCGCGGTAGCAGCACATGCGGATGGTGTCGATCGGGCCGGGGCGGCCCGCGCACATCCACCACGCGTAACCGACGATCGCGGCGCCGTAAACCGCCAGCGGCCCAGGCAGATCCACCACCATGGCGGTGACCGCGAACGTGAGCGTGGCCAGCACGGCCGGTGCCCACATCCGGACGGTGTTGCGGATCGTGGTGGCCCGGGCGACGTGCGGGGTGATCGCGCGACCGACCCGCCCGCCGTCGGGAACGACAGGCTCGAAGCGGGCGGCGAGTTTCGCGGCGGCGGTGCCGGTCAGGTCGGTGGCGTGGGTGTTGTTGAGGGCGTCGATCTCGGCTTGGCGCTGCTCGGCGGTCAGGCCGGTGATCTCCTCTCCGTGCTCATCCGGGTTCGGGTTGGGGTTCGACATGATGGGTTCTCCTTGGATCCAGGTAAGGCGTTGTGCAGCAACGGGTTCAGTGAGAGGGCTAGAGGTCCATGTCCCAGTCCGGTCCGTCGGCGCGGTCCTGGTCGTAGCCGTCGCGGCGGCGTTCGTAGGCGCTGATCTCCCGTTGATGCCGCGCGCAGTCATCGGCGTGACCGGATTCGTTGTCGCTCGGGTGCGGATTCCACGGCCCACGGTCGGTGACCCGCTCGGCGCAGCAGGCGCACCGCCAGCTGGTGGTTGACGACCAACCCTCCCCAGCGACCCGCTGGTAGGCCTCGATTGCCGGGTCGTCGGACTTGCCGGTGGTGATGCCGAAGGCGTCGGCGATCTCGTCCCAGCCGCGGCCGTGGCTGCGCGCATCGGTCGCGTAGTCGTTGGCGATAGAGCGGGCGACGTCAGCGATCCGGTCGGCTTCCTTGATGGCCTGTAGCGGGTCGGCTGCTACTTCCCGGTCGCCGAAGTTGTAGCCAGTGAACGTCGAGACCACCGGTTCGCGGGTGATCGCGGTGTCGCCGTGGTCGGCGCGCAGCTTCTCGTGCACGATGCGGTTGAGTCGGTTGCGGATGGCGTAGTAGTCCATTGCCGTTGTGCTCCTTGAGGTTTCAGCCGTGGCGGCGTTTGGTGAGGTCGATGACCGGTGCCAGGACGGTGGGCTCGGTCGTGGTCGGGCGCAGGACCGACAAGCCCGGTAGCGGGCGCACGGTGGCGCGAGTGGTGTCATCGACGGCGGAGACGCGGCCCCAGCGGGCGCGGCCTTGGGAGATGAACACGATGTCGCCCTTGCCCATGCGCCGGACCCGGTTGGGTTCGAACAGGAACCTCTCCGCGGCTTGGACGTTGCCCTCATCACCGGCGGCGGCGCCGCCGATGAGCTTGCGCGACAGGTCGAATCGGCGTTTGGTGCCATAGCCTTCGGCGAGTTTCTCGACACCGAATTCCTGCCCGCCGTGCAGACCGCCACCGGACCCGGAACCGATCAGGGCTTGGCGGGCGTCGTCGTCGTGGCCCAGGCCGTTCCAGTGCTGGGCGAACCACCAGCTGCCGATCTTGGCTTTGCGGAACCGCATCACCCACGCCGCGGCGCGGGTGCGGCCGTCGGAAACCGCGGAGAACTCGTCCACGGCGAGCAAGGTCTCGCGACCATGATCGCGATCGGCGAGTTGTTCGAGCATGCAGCCGATCGCGGCGAACTGCGCCCGCGCCCGATCCGGTGCCTTGACGCCCTCCAAAATGATGTAGAGGACATCGAAATCGGTGATCTGCGCAGCACCTTCGAACGAATCCCCCAGCGCCAGATACAGGTTGGAGAACTCCGCGAGCGCGGAATCCATCACCGGTTGCTTGCCTGCTTTGGTGGCCGCGATCTTCAAATCCACACCCGGCACGCCCTGCCAGTCCACGGTGTCGTCGAACACACCGCCCCACAGCCTGGCCAGCCTCTTCGCATCGAACCGGGACAAGAAATCCAGCCAATCCTTCGGCCGGTTCTCCCCCACCGGGGTCGGCACCCCGTTGCGGTTCTCGATCCGTGCCGGGGCATCCAGGATCAGATGCAGCAGCGATTCGCGCTGGTTGTGGAAGTAGCGTTCGGTGTCAGTGGTCGGCGTGCTCCCCCCGGAGATCATCGCCGAGAGCACCGAGAACAGATCCGCCCGCGCCGGGATGTCGAACAACGCCAGCTGCACCCGCTGCGGGTCATCGGCGCCGACACCGACGTAACCGATCCGGGAGGCCGGGATCCCGAGTGCGGCGTACCAGGCGCCGACACGGTGGGCGAGTTTCACGCTTTCCGGGCCGCCGTTGCAGTCGATCACCACCGTCAACGGCCGTCCCGGCCGATCCAGGCGCCACCACTGCCGGTGCCGCAACCACGCGGTGATGTGCCAGGACAGCAACGCGCGCAGCATCAGCGTGGTCTTGCCCTTGCCGGAGGACGCGACAGTGACCATGTGCTCACGCATGTTGATCCACGGCACGATCAACCGAGACTCATACCGCCCCAACAACATCCGCCACCGGCTCTTCGGCGGCGCCGCCGTCTCCTCGACCGCCAAACGGCCGATCAGCATGTGCGGGTTCAATCCACCAGTGGAGAACGGAATCCGGTACCGGGCCAACCGGGTCGCAGCAGCCTGCTCACGCTGGGACTGCATCCACAACGCCCGCTCCGTAGCTGCCGGTGAACGCCACCCGTGGGTGATCAACTGCACCCGCCGGTTCGCCACCCCAACCGCGGCCAGAAACCACGCCGCCGGAATCAACCCGACAGCCATCACCGCCAACCCGTAGGCGTAACGGCCGGACGCGAACGCGGTTGCGCCGTCGCGCATCTGGTCGCTCGGGGCGGCCAGATCGAAGTGCAGCAGCATCGTCGCGCCAGGCAAGGCGAGCGCGGAGCCGAACATCCAGTTCCGCATCCGCGCCGGTGTCCACGCCAACCGGTTCGCCGCGACCATCAGCACCGTGGTGGCTGCGAGGACGAACCCGATGCCGGCGCCGAGCACGCTCAGTCCGCGCCCGACCTCGGCCCAGGTCCAATCCGGGATCGGCAGCATCCCGCCGAACAGCATCGAATCCGGGCCATCGCCACCGATCGGCGGCGCGACCGGGTGAACCGAGGGAACAACCTGATCCGCGGGCAGCTGCCCGGTGGCCGGTACCGGGGCGATCTCGACTGGCTTGGGTTCGCAATCTTGGGGTGTCAGAACAGGTTTGCAGGTCATGACGACACCGCCTTACCGGTCGAAGCGTCGGGGACGCCGTGATCAGAGGCACCGCCCTCGATCACCGTCAGACCCGGACGAACCGGCCCGGACTCGGTGGCCTTCGCGGTCTTGTCCGGCAACACCTCGCTCAGATCCGCGACCCGGATCGGTGGCCCGTCGACCGCTTGAGTGGCCAACGCAGCCTTCTTGATCACGGCACGGATCTCGGGGGTGCGGCAGTAGTAGATGACCTTCTCGCAGCCACCGATACGAGCGGCTTCCTTGGCACGGGCCACCGCGAGCTTCGCGGCCGCGTCGTTCTTCGCGGTCAGCTCGACCTCGACCGCCCACAACGACCCGTCGGGGCGGTAGTAGCGCCCGTCATGGACATGCCCGCGTCGTCCGCCAGCCTTCGGGCGGTCTTGCTCGGCGCGCAGCTGCCGCTCAGAGATCCAGAGATTCAGATCCTGGCCGACCAACGCCAACCGCACATCGAGCACGGTCACGACGTGGGCGGCCATCTTCGGCGACGGTGTCCAAAACCGGGCGTAGAACGGCAACAACGCCTCCACCGCCGCCCGGGTCAAGAACACCCACGTCGGCCCCGGCACTGGGCGCATCTTCAAGTTCGAAACCAGGTGCGCGGCACGCCATTTCGCGGTGTACCGGTACGCCGACTTGATGCTCACCCCCAACATGGAGGCGACCCGGTCCATCGGCGCGCCATACATTTCGGCGAGGATCGTCAGCACCCGCATATCACGGGGCCCGATCAGTTGACTCCTCATCTATCGCTCCCATTCGTCACGGTCACGAGCGGCGCCGATCAACCCGGTGAATGCGTGCCCTGGGACTGACGCACGCAGTACCGGTGAGGAATCGGTCCACGCGGGACCTGGATCGTTGACGTGGTCGAACTCGGCGCGATCAACGCCGTGCCGTTCCGCCGCGCGCAGCTGGCGCTCACGAGTCGCCTTCTCCAAAGCGGCCAGCTGCGCGGGCGTCGCCTGCCGTTTCGCGGCGGCAAGATTGATGTCATAGAGGTAGGCCGTCACCGGTCCGCCGCGAAATTCCCGATGCACCTTCGCGGCAATGTCCTGGCCGTTCGGCCGCAAACCCTCCGCACTGAGCTGGCGGCGAGTACGCAAATGCGCTGGCGCAGTCCGCCATTCATACGTCGGGATCCCGCCCTCGGCTGGCTGATCGCTCATCGCTGCCATCCGGCCGGGGTCGGAAGTGGCTGCGGCGGAACACAACCCAGCCGTACTGCTTGTGCGACCTGATCGCGGCGGCACACACTCGGGCTCGGCGTGTAGGACTGCTGATCAATCCACGCGACCGAACACCCCACCATCGCGGCCAACACCGCGAGCACGAGCACCGCGACCCGGACCATGGGCGGAAGCGCACCGAACACAATGCCGAGACCGCGGCCCACAGCGGCGTCGGTCTTCACGACTCGGCCGATCATCGCCGCACCCCCGACCGACGCGTCGACCGCCACAACCACGCCGCACCCAGCAGCACGACCGTGAACCCAACGACCTCAGGTGCCGTCAGGACCGCGTATCCGATCGCCACCGCAGCGATCGCGAGACCAAACGTGCGCGCCTTCATCGCTGGTCACCCTCGATGACACGCACGACCCGGTCATCGTCGAATAGCGCCTCGATCGGCCACACGAACTCGGTCATCGGCTCGGTCACCTCACCGTCGCGCTCGGACCGGACGACGGTCAGCACCACGTGCAGGCCACTGCGGCGGTAGTTGCGGATTGCCTTGATCCGGTAGGTGTCCTGGATCGGACTGTTGTGGTTGTCACGGAACAGATCACCAACCTGCAGGAGGTCGCCGTCCGTGAAACGGAATTGCTTGAGTACGCGGTATGCCTCACTCATCGCTGACCGCCCCCAGCTGCATCAGCTGCTCATCGAGTTCGGTGATCGCGATGGCTCTTTGCGCCGCGGAGATGACAACATGCGGTGCCCAGCCAGACACGAAACCCATTGCGTAATCGCGCTGTTCAGCAGTCAGCGATCGCCAGGCCGTCAGCGCTTGGAACACGTGCGGATCAAGGCCCTCGAACGGATCCGAAGCCGCTGGCTCGTTCGTGGCCGCGTCGGCGCGCATCACGATTTGCCGCCCTTGTGCGGGTTGCGGCAGCGTCGGCGGCGAGCCTGAGCCGACTTCAATGCGAGGCGGGTGAAATGCGCTTTCCGCGCGTGCTCGGCTCGGTCGGCCCGCTCCTGCGGGCTGAGTACCCGGTCCGGGTCAACCAGTTGCTCGAATTTGCTTGCCATCGCGGCTCGTGCGTTTGCCGTCCGTGCAGATCGGTCGGGTGTCTTTGCCCAAGACTCGTGTGCGGCAATCCGGGCCTGCAGTGTCCGCTCCTGCGGGGTACTCATGCCGCACCACCGTCGATGACCGCAGTGGTCGGCCGGATCAGCGCGAGCACCGCGTCGCGCTCTACCCGCAACAGGTGACCGTTCACCCGGAATCCGGCGAGGTCACCTGCGGCGATCCAGTTGCGAATCGTCTTGGTGTCGACGTCGATCAGCGCCGCCGCCGACTTGAGGCTGATCAGTGTCCGCGCCTCGGTAGAAGTCTTGTTCATTGCGGTATCACTCCTCAGAAAGTGGGAAATTCATTGCTGTTCACCACTTTTCGCGGAAAACGGAAACCAAAGCACCGCATAGCTGGACGTATGAAGACGTCTCAGGTACCGTTTAAGACGTCCCTAGAAGTCCCTCAAGTCCGGAGACGACATGGCGAACGAACGCCTTCGCAACGCCCTGCAGCAGGCAGGCCTGGACATCGCGGCCGTCGCCGCGGAAACAGGCGTTGAACCGAAGACTGTGGAGCGCTGGATCACGAAGGCGCGCACGCCCTATCCGCGCCACCGCCATAAGGTCGCATCGCTGGTCAAAGAGACAGAGAACTATCTGTGGCCGGATGCACTCGCAGCCGAGCGAAAAGTCGAGGTCGCCGAGTCGGAGGTGCTGAAGGTCTACCCGCACCGCAGCTCGATCCCAAGCGACTTGTGGAAGCGCCTGCTTTCAAGCACGACCGAGCGCCTCGACATCCTGGTCCTCGCCGGCCTATTCCTTGCAGAGGAACCGGAATTCACCCGTGCGGTGCGGAAGAAGACACAGCTGGGTTTAAAGGTTCGGCTGCTGTTCGGTCGGCCGGACGCTCCCGAAGCCGACAAACGCAGCGCCGAGGAACGCCTCGCAGAGGGAACAGTGCCATCGCGAATCAGCAACGCCCTCACCCTCGTCGAGCCGCTCGGCAACATCGACGGCGTCGAACTTCGGTATCACGACACAACCTTGTATAACTCAGTGTTCCGCTTCGATGACGAGATGATCGTCAACATGCACGCATACGGGCTGCCGGGCGCATATGCACCAGCAATGCATCTACGCCAACTGCCTGCGGGTGACCTCTTCGAGACGTACATGACCAGCTTCGAGTACGTCTGGTCGAACGCGACGATGGAAAGGTAAGAGAATGGGTCGAACAGACTACTTCCACGATCCGAACGCGCCAGCCGCCAACAGCATCAAGGTCGCGGTGAGCGCATTCGTACGCAACAGCGACGACAACATCTTGATGATT
The DNA here is from genome assembly GCF_001612685.1 of Nocardia altamirensis NBRC 108246. Lineage (GTDB taxonomy): Bacteria > Actinomycetota > Actinomycetes > Mycobacteriales > Mycobacteriaceae > Nocardia > Nocardia altamirensis. Next base: position 4,956 of record NZ_BDAY01000108.1, on the reverse strand, counting down.
CGTCGAACCGACAACGATAGATACTCAATTCCAGGTGGCGGCCTCGAGGCTGGCGAGACTGTCACCGAGGCCGTCGTGCGTGAGGTACGAGAAGAGACAGGCATCGATGTCCAGATCACAGGCCTGATCGGAATCTTCTCCAATCCGGAGCACGTCATCGCATACGACGACGGCGAGGTCCGACAGGAGTTCTCGATCTGCTTCCGCGCTAAACCAATTGGCGGAAAACTAAGAACCAGCTCGGAGTCAAGAGAGGTGCTGTGGGTCGCCCCCCACGACCTACCCTCACTCGACATTCATCCTTCGATTGACCTACGCATCGAGCACGGTCTCAATCCCCAGGATGGCCCGTTCTTCACTTAGCAATCCGACGTAGCGATTCGGTCCGGTTGACGGCGTCGAGGATTTCGGGTGCGGCCTCCGCAATCGACTGAGCCACGACGTGATCGGGTCCGTAGCGTTGACGGACTTCCGCTAGACGCTCCCTGACATCGGTGACTTCTCCGGTAGGTGTCGTAGTCATGTCAGCCCACCAAAGCGCGTCTCGAAGCGCGGTGCGCTCGTCCGGCCACAGCAGCGGTAGATCTCGATGTCGGGCTTCGACGTGGGCACACGAGTGATTCGCTACAAGAGCGCAAAGGCGATCCGGCGCACCCTGCACTCGAAGAAACTCGGCACCATCGAGGGGGTGGAACCCAGTTTCAACGAGTCCTGGTCCATACCCAATGTCATGAAGCCATGCTGCTGCGACCAGCAAGTCAGGGTCGTCAACCGCGTCGGCAATGCGCCTCGATTGCCGCGCTACTCCTTCCACATGGCTCAGCCGAGGAGGAATCTCGCGCAGGTGCTCTCGCGCAAGCTTCTCGGCCCATTCGACCAGATCCTCATGCATGCTGTTCACGGTATCGCCCAAGACTAGATGGCATTCCACTGCACTGAGTGCGGACGCCAGCAACCCAACTGACAACACTAGAGCTTGTCACCGAGTCGTGCTCGACGGTGGGCGGCTTTCGCTCGTTCGTCGGCTACCGATTTCCCGTATCGGGCGAGCATCTGCCTGGAGCGCCAGCCAGCGAGCATCATGAGGTCTTGTTCTTGGCCACCGTTGGCTAGCCAGTTGTGGGCGAACCAGTGCCGGAACAGGTGTGGATGGATGTGGTCAATGCCGGCCGCGGCGGCTCTGCGCTCAAGCATCTGCCGTATGCCGTGCGCGGTCATCGGTCCTTGTCGACCGAGCCAGAGCGAAGGTTCGTCGTTCTTGGCCTTCGGATGTTTGGCCCGGGCGCGCAGATACTTTCGCAGTGCGGTCCGGGTCTTGTCACCGAACGGCATCGATCGCGGGCGTCGGCCCTTGCCTGTCACCAGGACGCTGTCCTCTTCGAAATCGAGGTGGTCCAGGTCTATGCCCTCGACCTCACCGGCGCGGCCCCCGGTGTCGGCGAACAACCGGATGATGGCGGTGTCCCGCAGCGATTCGAAGTCAGTGCCTTCACACTGGGTGAGCAGAGCTCGGATCTGATCATCCGCTGGTACCGTCACGAGCTTTTCCGGCGCGTCAGGCAGCGTCATCTTGTCGAACGGGTTGGTGGGGATGATCTCTTCGGCGACAAGGTATTTGAAGAACTGCTGCAGCGAACGATAGTGCCCTCGTACGTACTCGGCTGCCAGCGGCTCACCGGTCCGTTTGTTCGGCCGCGTCAGCAGGTGTTCGATGAACGAGCCCAGATGATCGCGGGTGACCTCTGGAACGGTCGTCGGCAGCTGGTTCTCGATCAGGTAGTCGATGAAGTAGTCGATCCGCACAAGGTAGCCGTCGATGGTCTGCTTGCTGCGGTTCTTGCGGCGCAGTTCGGTCGCAAAATCGTTCTTCAGCTCGCGCAGATCGTCCAGGTCGATCATCCCCATACAACCCACGGTACGCCCGAAATACAAAGCTGTACATGCGCTGTTCTGGACCAGAACGTCTCTAGCGTTCTCCATTTACCCAGTTCAGAGAGGGTTTGTGGGGCGGGTGGGGCTCGAACCCACGACCAATGGATTATGAGTCCACGGCTCTAACCGACTGAGCTACCGCCCCCGACTGCGGGTAGGAACGCAGCTTCGGGGATGGTACCGGGTGGGGTGGGGGGTTCACCAGTTGGACTCGCGGTGGTGGGCGGGTGGACATGCTCGCTTGGCGGGCCGAGCGGGGACGCGGCGGTTAGGGTGAGGGCGTCCGGCGACCGTGGTGGGAAGGGTTGGCTATGGCGAGTGTGTTCGCGAATGTGTTGAAGGTGCATCAGTGGGCGTATGAGAACAGTGGCGGGCTGGTCGGGCATCGGCTGTTGTTCGGGAACCCGACGTTGTTGCTGCGGACGGTGGGGCGGAAGACGGGGCAGGCGCGGACGTCGGCGCTGACCTACGGGACCGACGGGGCTGACTACTTGGTGACGGCGTCCAATGGTGGATCGCCGCGGCCGCCGGGATGGCTGGCGAATCTGAAGGCGCAGCCGGAGTGTGAGATTCAGATCGGGCGGCGCACGGTGAAAGTGGTTGCGCGGCCTACGTATCCGGATGATCCGGAGTACGCTCGCCGGTTCGCGATTGTCGACAAGGTGAACGCGGGGCGCTACACCGCCTACCAGAAGCAGACGAAGCGGCCGATTGCTGTGGTGGTGCTGACGCCGGTCGGGTGAGCCGGTTCAGTCCCGGTCGTCGTAGCGGTCGCCCCAATCGCCGTCGTAGTCGTCGGGATCGTTCCGGTCCCAACGATTTCCGTCGGCCGGGGGTCTACCTGCGATTTGCACGACAGCAACGACCACGCCCAGCACCAACACCACCACACCCACGACGATCAGAGTCTCCACGCAGGGCACCCTAGCGCCGTGCCTTGGCACCCGCCAGGGCGTCGTTCTGCCAGTCTCAGACAGCAGAACCGATTGTCAGCAGCGTGCGGCCCACCGCCGACCTGGACTCGATGGCCGCGTGCGCGCTGCCGGCTTCGTCGAGCGGAAAGGTTTGGCCTATCACGACTTCGAGCCGTCCGGCGGCCGCCTCGGCCAGCGAACGTTCAGCAAGCCGATGCCAGTCGGCATCGGGGTCGGTGACGTCCATCAGCCCGTAGACGGTGATGCCACGCTCTGCCACGGCGGCGTCCGGTGCGGCGAACTCGCCTGCGGACATGCCGTATCCGAGGAACCGGCCGCGGTCGGCGGTGGCGACGAGAGCGCCTTCCCCGAGCGCGCCACCCGCACCGTCAAGCACGACGTGCGCGCCTGCGCCTCCGGTGGCTGCACGAGCGGCGGCGGACCAACCGGGTTCGGAGTAGTCGACGACCACGTCGGCGCCGAGACGCTGTGCCAGCGCCAGCTTGGCCTGCCCCCGCGCCGCGGCGATCACCCGCGCACCTGCCGCCCGGACCAACTGGATCAGCAGGGTGCCGAGTCCGCCGCCTGCCGCGGTGATCAGCACCCACTCCCCCGGCTGGATCGCGGCCCGCTCCATCAGCGCCAACGCCATCTGACCGTCGTGTGCGAGCGCGACCGCCTGCGGCAAGCCGAGCCCGTCGGGCACGGCGGTCAGGGTCGCGGCCTTGGCGAGCGCTTTCTCGGCGTAGCCGCCGATGGGCTTGCCGCCGCCGATCTTGCTTGCTGCGGTCGCGGTGGTGACCCGCTTGCCGAGCCACGACGGGTCGACCTCGGGGCCGACTGCGGTGACGACGCCTGCGACCGCGCCACCGGGCACGTAGGGCGTGTCGAGCTGGAAGTAGTCACCGCCCCAACCGCCACGCAGCCGGGTGTCGAGGAACATGACGTCGGCCGCGGCCACCTCGACGACGACTTCACCGGGCCCGGCCACCGGCTCCGGCACCTCGTGCACTGTAAGCACTTCCGGCCCACCGAATTCCACTGCCTGCACGGCCCTCATGTCCAACCTCCATCGCTGTCGTTGTCGCCTGACAGGACCAGCATGGAACCTGAATCGTTGTTGAGGTCAACTCGTGGACAAGCGGTTACGCTCAGCGCGGAATTTCGGCGATCCGCCGACCGCGATCGAGCGGTCAGGAACTACCGCCGCCACAGCTACTACTGCTCCCACCACCGCAACTACTGCTGCTCCCACCGCTGTCGTGGTGCCCACCGTGATGATGTCCCCCGTGATGTCCCCCATGGCCCGGATCCCAGCCCCCGCCACAGCCATTCGACGGCCCGGAATCGACGAACCCGGCGGTGCCTGCCGCCCAGAACGGGTCGGAGTTGTTGTACCCCCCGCCATACCGACGCTGCGGAATACCGCGCACCCCGTAGGGCGAAATCCCTCCGTTGCGATTCGACCGCGTCACCGCCCGGATGACGATGATCGGCACCGCGATCATCACCCCCACCATCACAAGGATGACGGCGAGCACGAAGAGAAGGACTACAACGCTCATAGATGAACGCTAACCGCGTTGCACTGCTGCGTACAGTGAACTGTGTCGTCTTTTCGCCTCCGCCGATCCCGGCAGCGCCTCATCGACCTCGATGAGGTGAACGCCGCCGTCGCCGCGCTGGAGTTGCCGGAAGCGGTCTACAAGACCTGCCCGTGGCAACCGCGCGAACTCGTGGAAACCGGTTTGCACCAGTGGCTCCGCTGCTGCGGCGCGGCTATGCGCGACGGCCAGGTGGTCGGGATGCCCTCGCATGCCGTCGACGAAGCCTGGCACGGGTTCATCCTCTGCACTGAGCGGTACGCCGCGTTCTGCGCCAAGGCCTACGGCCGCTTCCTCCATCATTTCCCGGAAGGCGCTGGGCCGCCGAAGGATTCGCACGGCTCGATGGGCCAGCAGCTCGGCCGCACGGTAGTGGCCTGGCATATGGTCGCCACACCAGACGAGACCTGCGTGTTGTGGGACCTCGACAGCAAAGTCGGCGTCGACCACCCGTGGGGCGTCGACGCCGACCGTGTCACGGCCATCGAGGCCGAACTGCGCGCCCT
>NZ_BDAY01000107.1 GCF_001612685.1 Nocardia altamirensis NBRC 108246 | reverse complement strand
GTCGACAGCAGGGGCGAATCAGGCCGGGCAGTCACTGCCCGTTCCTGAGCCGCCCGGCTGACGTCATTGCCATAGTCCGCGACCACCTCTGACCCACGCCGGTCGCTAGCCGATGGTTCTGGTCTGGCGGTACAGGCCGTAGGCGAGATGGCCGAGCACCGCGAAAAGTGGCGGCCAGAACCAACTGGCCATACCGCCCGACCCGCTGAACACCTGATAGAAGAACGCCGCAACGCCGACAGCCACGCCGCACGCGGCAGGAATCGAAAAGACCTCTTGGTCAGTGGGATACGGAAAGGCGAGGCCGAGTCCGCCGAGACAAAGGAGCATGCACACGACGAGGACGAAGGTGAGCACGAACGCATCCACTCCGGCTGTCTCGGGTTGCGGGTGTGGGTTGTTCCAATCCAGCGGTTTCATGTATTCGGTGCTCCACGTTCCGAGCAGCACAAAATAGACGAGGGGTGCCAGCAGCGCTGTTGGCACCGCGAATTTGGCAACCTCCCACATCTCTGTGCCGACACGCCGTGTATTGCCCCGAAGGCTGGCTGCGCGAAGCTCGGTGTGGTCTTGGTTGTCGAACTGTCGTAGCGCCTCCGTCAGGCGACCTGTGTACCGGCTGTCGAAAGAGGAAGCGCGCGTGTAGCGTTCGGTCCCGCGCGGCTCGTCCACCGTGACGTAGTGGGCGTCCCATTCTTCGTAGTGCGCCGGCCCCATCGGCTCGACAGAAACGGATTCCTTGACGAGTTTGCCTTCCACGTCCATGGCTTCGGTCATGGTGTACAACCGGCCGTCTCGGCCGAGGACGGCAACCGAGAAGAACTTTCTCCAGGAGTCGCTGCCGGTTGTCGGGTAGCCGATCAGCGTGAAGCGCCGCGCGATTTCCCACCCACGAATGCCGGCATGGTTCACCCCACGGAGAGTTGTGGCGCGATCCCGAGCGACGCGATGCGCCAATTCCTCCAGTTGCTGTCCGGCATCCGAGGTGCATGTGCGTCGGTAATCGGCCTCAGAGAATGTTTCCATGAGTGTGTCCTCTGTTTACTGCGGTGCGCCAAGCGGTTCCGCCTTTTCAGGCGACGCAACCGCACAAGGTTGGGACATCGAGCAATCGCATCAGGTCAATCGCTTGAGCGCGACAGACAGCCCGACACCTTTCGCGTGCACCCTGAGGTAGTACTTGGCGCGCATCTCTTCTCGCTCGCCGCTGGAGGAGCGGACTTTGCGATAGTGCTGTTCGACGGGTGGTCGATCGAGCCACGTCATGTCACTGTCTGCGAGGAACTCGAGTTCGAAGCAGTCCGGAGTACGCAGTGGATCGCAGGCATCGTCGTATCGTTCGGTGGTTACCTGATACTGCCCGCGCATCAGCTCGCCGTCCTCGCGCAGGAAGAACAGATGGCCGGCTTCCCAACTGTTGTACCTCCCCGAGTCACGCGCCCCTTCTTCGCGGTAGTTGCTGATGATCCAGCCCCTGGTCACAATTCCGCGGTATTGATGGGTGACAGTGGGTCGGCGGCCTTGCACTTGTGCGGCAATCTTGCGCGCATAAGAACGAAGGCGGGCTGGATCCAAGATGCTCGCGTCATACGCCTGTTGGTCGGGCACCTCGGCTCCTAGCGCTAATTCGTGTCTATGCACCGAGTCTGACAGAGCGGTTCCCTGGGGTCTGTACGCCGATCAGACCACACGGCAGCACGGGGCGGTCCGACTCCGATCGTGTCTCCCCCGAACGGATTTCGACTGTCAGGCGCACAAGGCGCGGGTGGCGGGGACGACGTCACCGATCCAGCGGCGGAGTTGGGTGTCGTCGGCGGACTCCGGCCAGTACACGAAGGTGTCGAAGCCGGTTTCGGTGGCGAGATCGGCAAGGATGCGGGCCCAGCCTGCGGCGTCGGTGCGAATCGGTTCCTCGCCGCGCAGCGTGACCGGTCCTGCAGTGTCGGTGATCGTTCCGACGAGTTGGGCCATCCGGGTGATGTCGGCCGGGTTGCGTCCCGCGTCGATCGCTGCGGTCGAGATGATGTCTTGTGTCGCTTGCCATTTCTCGTAGGGCAGGTAGTGCGGGATAGGTGCGGCCCACCCGTCGGCGATGCGCCCGGTGAGCGCGTTGGCTTTCGGGCCGACACTGCCGAACCAGATTCCGACCGGATGCGCGGGCGCGGGTCCGGACTGCACACCTTTGACGGTGTAGTGCGCGCCTTCGACTTTCGCTTTCGTGCCGGGATGCCACATGGCGCGGATGATCGCGGTGGCTTCCTCGAGTGCTTGCAGCGCTTCGGGATTCGAGCGCACCGGGCCGCCCATGGCGCCGATCGCGGGCCAGAACGCGCCGGCGCCCAGCGCGAGTTCGAATCGTCCGCCGCTGAGCAGATCCAAGGTCGCGGCTTGCTTCCCGAGCATCGCGGGCCCGCGCAACGGCAGACTGGCCACATCCGGAAACACCCGCAGCCGTTGGGTTTCGGCCAGCACCGTGGCGATCACCGCGAACGTGTCGGCCAGTCCGCCCGAGTACGGGTGATCCTGGATGCCGAGCAGGTCCAGGCCTTCCCGGTCTGCCACCGTGGCCATCGCACGTAGCTGCGGCAGCTCGGTCACGGTCGGCGCCAACTGAATACCGAATCGTAGGTTCACACCGAGATCATGTCAGCCGTGTCGGCACGCCTTCCGCCGGTCCATGACCCGACACCGTGAACTGGTGGTCTGCTGTCACCCGCGAACCGGCGCCGATCAAGTCGCTTGGTCATCGATGGCGGCGAGGCCCGCCGTCAAGTCGTCGACGAACCGGGAGAGCAGACGGCCCAGGGTTTGCCGGTCCTCGTCGGACCAGTCGACCAGCGCGTCGGTGAACCAGTCCACCATCGACTCCAGGTAGCGGCTCGCCGCCCCGCTGCCTTCGGCCGTCAGCTCGATCAGGCGGGCGCGCTGGTCGCTCGGGTCGGTCACCCTGCGCACCAGCCCGCGCCGTTCGAGTTCGTGCAGGTGCCGGGTGACGTGCGGTCCGACCACTTGCATGCGGGTGGCAATCTCGCCGACGCGCAGCGGTTCTCCTGCCATGCGCAGCGTGACGAGCACCGTCAGTCCGGGGCGGTCCAGCGGGATACCGACCCGGTCCATCGCCCGCTCGGCCAACCGGCTGCGATTGAGCACGGTGTTGAACTGCATCAGGCGTGGCAGCACCGCCGCCGCGTCGATGTGGCCGTGGTTCTCGTCGCCCATCTCTTCCTTACTTACCTAACTTAGGTATACAGTGGCGAGGGCTGGCCGGATTAATGCAGGCCAGCACGGGTTCAAAAAGCATACCTGAGTTAGCTATACAGTTTGAGGAGTGGACATGAGCAAGACAGTCCTGATCTCCGGCGCCAGCATCGCAGGCCCCGCACTGGCCTTCTGGCTGCGCCGCTACGGCTTCGACGTCACGGTCGTCGAGAAGGCCGAAGCCCTGCGCGGCGGTGGCTACCCCATCGATATTCGCGGCACCGCGTTGGACGTGGTCGACCAGATGGGCCTGCTGCCGGAATTGCGTGCCGCCCATGTGAATACCCGCGCGATCAGCTTTCTCCACCCCGACGGCAGCCCGATCACCACGATCCGGCCGGAGGCCATGACGGGCGGTGCCGCAGGTCGCGACATCGAGATACGTCGCGGGGACCTCACCGCGGCCCTGTACGCGGCCGTTCGCGACGACGTCGAATTCCTGTTCGGCGACACCATCGCCGCCCTCGACGACCATGCCGACGGCGTCGAGGTGACTTTCCGCAGCGGCAGCCGCCGGCGGTTCGACCTGGTGATCGGCGCCGACGGGCTGCACTCGAATGTCCGTGCACTCACCTTCGGACCCGAAGACCAATTCCACCGCTACCTCGGCTACTGCTTCGCCGGGTTCACCATGCGCAACGACTTCGGCCTGTCGCACGAGGGTGTGATCTGGAATGTGCCAGGCCGGGCCGCCGTGCTCTATGCCGTCGACGAGGGCGAAAACCTGCATGGTTTCCTCAGTTTCACCCGGGCAGAGGCCCCGTTGGACGCCTTCCGCGACCCGGCCGCCCAACGTGAGCTCGTCGCGTCGGTCTTCACCGACGACACCTGGCAGATTCCGCGGATGGTCGCCGCGATGCGCACCGCCGACGACTTGTTCTTCGACGTGGTCAGCCAGATCCATCTCCCCCGCTGGTCCGCGGGCCGCGTCGCCCTCGTCGGCGATGCGGCTCATGCCCCGTCGTTCCTGACGGGTCAAGGGTCCAGCCTCGCTCTGGTCGGTGCGTACATGCTCGCCGGTGAGCTAGCCACCGCCGCTGATCACAGCACAGCGTTCGCCGCCTACGAGCAGGCCACCCGTCCGTTCGTCGCCCTGAACCAGGCACTGGTCACCGAGGGCAACGCGAGCATGTTCCCCGGCACGCCCGAGGCGCTTGCCGAGCGCAACGCCGCCCTCCTCGACCTCACCTCGCTGTCTGCCGACCTCGAGCGCCCCGCCCACACCGCGTTGCGCCTGCCCACTTTCGCCCGCGCCTGACGCTGCAGTGCGCTGCCGCCGCCGCGCGGGTCGTGGAAGTACTGCGCGTCGGGCGGTAGGACTACTCATGATCCGGTCGCGGCGGCGGCGCACACTCGAAGTCGCAAGCAAAGGACTCGAGTGCGGGAAGGGTGGCGGTGATGGACGGGATGCGGACGTGGGCGGTCGTCACCGCGGCGGCGGTTCTGGTGGTTCAGGTGGTGGATCTGGCGGCGCGGCTGCTGGTGGATCCCGGGTGGATTTTCGTTTTTCTGTTCGTCTTCGGCGCACCGGTCTGGCTGATGTGTTTGGCTGCGTCGGGTTGGATGGCGCGGGGGATGTTCTCCGCTACCAGCTCTTTCGCGGCGGCTGGCACGGTTGGCCGGAGCGTTGTGCTGACGCTGCTGTGGGTGTATCTGGTGGGGCTGACGGCTTTTTGCTGGTTCATGCCCGACGGCGGCGACGCCGATGATTGGCAGTCACCTGCCGGGCGACTGCTCGGCGTGGACGGATACAACAGCCGCACGCCGGAGTACCTGAATGTTGCGCAGTCGATCGCCGTGCCCGCCATGGGAATTGGGCTGGTCGCGTTGTTTGCCGCGTCGATCGTCTACGCGTCGCTGAGCAGCCGCGCCGCCGCTCACGCACTGCCGTAGCGGTAGGCCTCCCTGATCAGTGCGCGCAGCCGTGGATCCCGTGCTTCGTCCATCGAGTGCACGACGATCAGGTGGTTCCATCGCGACTTTCCGATCGGCGTGACGCGGTAGACCGGCGGCTCGTCGCGCTCCTCGTTCATCGCGAGCATGATCTGCACGGTCCCTTCGGGATTGGCCCCGGTGATGTTGTACAGCCAGATCCACGCGAACTTCCGGGTGACGCCGAAGGAGATCTGCGAGGCGATGCTCATCTCGCACGGGCCCTGCTGTTCGATCAGCCCGCGCAGCAACTGGAAGATGTCGAGGGAATGCGGCTTCCCGTCGAAATACTCCCGGACCCGGCGCTCACCGTCCGACACGGCGCGGCCCTATAGGACCTTGGCGGCGATGAGCAGGGTCCAGATCTCGCCCTGGTCGACGACCTCGACGCCGAGTTTTTCCGCCTTGGTCAGTTTGCTGTCGCCGACGCCGGCGCCGGTGATGAGCATGTCGGTGTTGGCCGAGACCGAGGATGCCGCTGTCGCGCCTGCCTTTTCGCACAGCCGCTGGAATGTCGGGCGCGCGACCTTTTCACCGGAACGTGGGTCGCTGATGGCGCCGGTGATCACCACCGTCTTACCTGCCAGCGGCGCACCGGCCGCGACGACCGGCGGGAGGTCTTCGGCGCGCACATCGAGGGAGACACCTGCCTTGCGCAGTCGCTCCAGTTCCGGGCGCAGGCGAGTGAGGTGCGCGGCCAGCGAGGCGGCGACCTTCGGGCCGATGTCCTCCACGGCGACGAGGCGTTCCTCGCCCGCGTCGGCGACCTCTTCCAGCGAGCCGAAGCCCGCACGGGCCAGGCGGGCGGCGGTGCCGTCGGAGGCCATCGGGATCGCCAGCCCGATCAGTGCGCGCCGCAACCCGACCTGGCGGCTGACATCGATCGACTCGATCATCCGCGCGGCCGATACCTCGGCGATTCCGTCGAATTCGAGCAGCCGTTCTTTGGTGAGCGTGTAGAAGTCCGCGGGACTGTCGAGGATGCCTGCCTCGGCGAGTCGCTCGATCCACTTCTGCCCGATGGCGTCGATGTCGGCCGCGGCCCGTGACGCCCAGTGGATGAGCCTGCGCACCGTCTGCGCGGGACAGGAAGCGTTGGTGCAGAACAGTTCTCGACTGTTGCCCTGTTCGGTGACCGGCTGCTCGCACGAGGGGCACACGGTGGGCGGCACGATCTCGCGCTCCTGGCCGGTCCGTTTGGCGGCGTCGAGCACGCCTGCCACGAACGGAATCACATCGCCCGCGCGGCGCACCAGCACCGTGTCGCCGACCTTGATGTCGCGGGCGCGAATCACCTCTTGATTGGCCAGCGTGGCGCGGGTGACCGTCGTTCCGCCCACGAACACCGGCTCCAACCAGGCGACCGGGACGATCTTGCCGGTCTTGCCGACGTCCCAGACCACATCGACCAGCAACGTCGTCTTCTCCTCGGCGGCGAACTTGAACGCCAGCGCGCCACGCGGGGAGTTCGACCGAGTTCCTGCGGCCGCGTAGGCGTCACGGTCCGCCAGCCGCAGGACTGCGCCGTCGAGGTCGTAGTCGAGTTGGTTGCGGCCTTGTTCGATCGCGGTGATCGCGGCCTGGGCCTGCTCGGCGTCGGCGCAGTGGCGCATCTGGGCGCCCGCGATCCCCAGCGCGCGCAGTCCCTCTTCGAGATCGACCGCGGCATCGTCGGTGGGGGCATCGAGGTCGAAGCCGAAGAATTGCAGGCGTCGCTCGGCGACCGTGGCCGGGTCCTTCGCGCGCAGCGTGCCCGCTGCGGCGTTGCGCGGGTTGATCAGCGGCTTGTCCGGATGCGCGGTGTTGTAGGCGGCGAAGGTCGACCGCAGCATCACTGCCTCGCCGCGGACCTCGACGCGTCCCTGGGTGTCGATCCGCTCGGGGACGCCGTCGACCAGCGCGCGCACGAGCATGGTCACGTCGTCGCCGGTGGTGCCGTCGCCGCGGGTCACCGCACGAGCCAGCCGCCCGTCCTCGAAGACCAGGGCGAGCGACAAGCCGTCGAGCTTCGGCATCACGACCACCGATTGGCCGGGAAACCGACCGAAGAACGCGACGACCTGCTCGGGCTTGGTCGCTTTCTCCAGCGACAGCATCGGGCGCGAGTGCCGGATCGGAGCGTGCAGCACCGCGGGTGCGCCGACCTCGTCGAGCGGGTTCGGGTCCGGCGCGAGGTCGGGGTTCGCCTCGATCAGGCCGCGCAGCTCGTCTTCGATCGCGTCGTACTCGGCGTCGGCGACCAGCGGCGAGCCCTGGTAGTAGGCGTCGCGCAGCGCGACGATGCGGTCCGCGAGTTCTTGGATACGTTCCCCTGTTTCCACGCCAGTGACGCTACCGATACCCACCGACATTCTCGTTCACGGGAGCCCGGCGCGTAGCGCGGTGACGCGGTCGACGGCCGCGGTGAACGCCAGCGGGTCGAGTCGGCCGGTGGTGTAGGCGTCGGCCAACGCGGTGGTCGCGTCCGTGCCCTGGGTGGTGTCGCGTGCCGAGCACAGGATCAGGTCCATTCCGGCCAGTGCCGCGGCCACGGACCGCTCGCCCGTGGTGCCGAACGAGTTCAGCGACTCGGCCTCGATCGCGTCGGTGATGGTGACGCCGCGGAAACCGTTGCGGCCGCGCAATTCCCGATCGACGATCGTCGGCGACAGGCCCGCGGGATGGTCGGCGTCGAGGGCCGGATAGATCGCCCACGACATCATCACCAGCTTGACGCCGGCGGCTATGGCTGCCGGGTAGGGAATCTCGTCGACCGAGTGCAGCCTGGACTGGCTCACCGGGAGAGTGACCGGGCCGGTGTCGGTGTTCTGGCCTGCGGGCGCCGTGCCGAGGCCGGGGAAATGTTTGGCGGTGGCGGCGACACCGGTCGCCTGTTGCGCGACCGTGAACGCGGACCCGAGCGCGGCGACGACGAAGGGGTTGTCACTGAACGAGCGTTGGGTGCGGTCGATGAAATTGCCTGGCGTGTCGAAGACATCGAGCACCGGGGCAAGGTTGACGTTCATGCCGACCCCGCGCAGATTCGCCCCCGCCGCGCGTCCCGCGTCGAGGGCGGCGCCCACCGGGTCGGCGGACTGGCCGACTTGCTTGGCCGAGCGCACTGGTTCGCCAGGTAGCCGTCGCACGACCCCGCCCTCTTGGTCGGTCATCAACAACAGCGGCACCGGGATCGGGCTTTCGGCCTGCGCCTGCCGCAGCCGGGCGACCACCCCGGCGATCTGGTCGGTACTGGAGATGTTGTCCCCGAAGAAGATCACCCCGGCGGCCCGGCCCGCGCGGATGTCGTCGAACAGGGACTGCGGCGGAGTCAGGCCGGGATAGGAGTAGATCACCCGCTGTCCCGCCAGTTGCTGCGGCGTCAGACCCGCAGGCTGCGCCGCAGCCCGGGTCGCCGACGCCCCCATCGAGACGGCATACGCCAGCACCAGCGCCAGAACGGCCGCCAAAAACCCACTCCGACGGCGGCTTTCGCGCCAGATAGTCGGCTGCGACATCACGGAGCCTCCTAATCACCCAGGTGGAAACAATGATTCCGCACTTCGGGTCGCTACGTACCCAACTTCGGCGCGCGCGATCGAGAAACCGCGCGGCTCCGGCAGCCGGGGCTTTTCGGGTCTCGACCGGGTGCCCGACGCGCGGGTACGGTTCTGGGCGCGAGGATCCGACGGGGAAAGTTCGCGGTCCGCCGGTTGCCGTCAACGGCGACGGACCGGCCCTCCGGCGCAGTCTGTTGCCGCTGACCGCGACAAGGACGCGGGGAGGGTCGATGAAGTTCACGATCAGTGGAAGTACTGTCGCCACAACGCTGTTGGTCACTGCGACGCTGTTGTTCACCATGACGGCGTGTGCGCCACCGGACCGGCAGGCCGCCACCTGCGAGGTCGTCAAAGAGGTCAACGTGGCGGCGACGATGCGCGACGGCACCGTGCTCTATGCCGACATCTATCGTCCGAAGACCGACGAGCCGGTGCCGGTGGTGCTGATCCGCAACCAATACGGCAAGGACGTGGCGGCACTCCAGCCCTACCGCTACATGTCGCCGCATTGGCTGGCCACCAACTGTTATCTGGTGGTGCATCAGGACGTTCGCGGCCAGTACGCCTCCAAAGGCACCTTCTACGAGTTCACCCAAGAGGTGGACGACGGCTACGACTCGGTGGAGTGGGCCGCGGCGCTGCCCGGCGCCAACGGCAACGTCGGGATGTACGGGTCGTCCTACCTCGGGGCCACGCAATGGTTGGCGGCCGCGGCCGCACCGCCGCATCTGACCACCATCGTCCCGATGAACACCTCCAGTGATTACTACGAGGGCTGGACCTATGAGGGCGGGCAGTTCCGGCTCGGGTTCGTCGAGCCGTGGGCGATGCACACCATCATCCGCGGCGCGGCCGCCAACCGAGGTGACACCGCGCTGGTCAAGGAGCTCGACGCGGCCTACCTGGACATCGCCAAGTGGCTGCGGCACCGGCCCTACAACAACTTTCCGCCTTTCAAGCCGGGTGATCCGAAGGTCGCGCCGTACTACTTCGACTGGATCCAGCACTCGACCAACGACGACTACTGGACTCGCTTGGCACCCGAACGCCACCATTCGACGATCACGGTGCCTGCGCTGCACATCGGCGGCTGGTATGACGCGTTCTTGGACGGCACCATCCGCAACTTCACCGGCATGACGACCGCAGGCGGGTCACCGGAAGCGCGGGCCCAGCAGCGCATCGTGATCGGACCGTGGGATCACAAGTCCTACAGTCGCCCGCCCGCCAAGGACTACCGGCCGTCACCGATGCTGGCCGCCATCGGGAAGGCCGGCGAATATCCCTTGGCGGAAAGGCTTTTGGCCTGGTTCGACCAACATCTCAAAGGACGGCCCAGCGACGGTCGTGCCGCGGTGGACTATTTCGAGATGGGCTCCAACGTGTGGCGGCAGGCGTCGGCGTGGCCGATCCCCGGCACCGAGTTCACCAAGTACTTCCTCAGCAGCGACGGGCATGCGGCCTCGCTCCTCGGCGACGGCAAGCTCACCGCCACAGCGCCCGCGTCCGGTCAGCCCGCCGACGAATTCACCTATGATCCAGGCAATCCCGTGCCGTCGGTCGGCGGGCACTCGTGCTGTGACAACACCGGCGGGCAGCAGGGGCCCTACGATCAGCAGGTCGTCGAGGCGCGCCCGGATGTGCTGGTGTACACGGGCGCGCCGCTGTCCGCCGACACCAGGGTGACCGGCCCGATCAGTGTCGAGTTGTATGCCGCCTCGTCGGCTGTCGACACCGACTGGACGGCCAAACTCGTCGATGTCCATCCCGACGGCACCGCACGCAATCTGAACAACGGGATCTTGCGGGCCAGTTTCCGGGAGTCGTCCAGTCAACCGACACCGATCGTGCCGGGCGAGATCTACAAGTACACGATCAAGATCTGGCCGACTTCCAACATGTTCCGGGCCGGGCACAAGATCCGGCTGGAGATCTCCTCCAGTGATTATCCGCAGTACGCGCCGAATCCCAACACCGGCACGGCTTTTGGCACCAGCGACGAGATTCGAATCGCCAACCAGCGCATCTACCACGATCCGGCGCACCCCTCCTCGATCACGCTCCCGATCATTCCGGGCGACAAGTGAACCAGTCCCCGACCGCGATCCCCACACAGCGCGCGTACAGCGAACTCGAACGGCTTCGCGGAGGGCCGCCGGGCCTCCGATCACATTGCCGCAGTGCATATCTCCGGCATAGAGAGGCTCGACAACATGGAACAGTACGCACGGCTCCGGCTGGCCTCGTCGTTCGGCGCGGCGGCCCCCGCCTACGCCGAGCATCGCCCGGACTACGCGCCGGAGGCGGTGCGCTGGGCACTGGCGCCCGCGCCCGGCCTGCGCGTGCTCGACCTCGGTGCCGGAACCGGCAAGTTGACAGGGACTTTGGTCGCGCTGGGTGCCGAGGTCAGCGCGGTCGAGCCCGACCCGGCGATGCTGGCCGAGCTGCGCCGCAGGTGGCCGGCCGTCCATGCACTGCCGGGTAGTGCCGAGATGATACCGCTGCCGAAGGGTCCGTCGATGCCGTGCTGGCCGGAAACGCCCTGCACTGGTTCGACATGGCCGTCGCGGGGCCCGAAATTGCGAGAGTCCTTGTGCCCGGCGGCATCCTGGCCGGACTGTGGAACGTCATGGACGACCGTGTCGACTGGGTTGCCGGACTCGAGCGGGTCAGCGGAACCGCAGCCATCGGCGCGCGGGACACGTTCAGCAGTTGGCGCGACGCGACCGCGGGTTTGCACCTTCCCCGCACCGGTGTGCCCGCGCGGTTCGGCGGACCGGAGCGGGCCGAGTTCTCGCACGGTCAGCGTCGCACCGCGGACTCCCTCGTCGCGACGCTCGCGACGAGGGCCGGGGTGCTGGTCATGCCCGGACAGCAACGCCGGGCCCTTCTCGACCGGATCCGCGCGTTCCTGGCGAGCACACCGGAGACGGCTGACGACGAGTTCACCCTGCCGTTACTGACCGGCGTGCTGCGCGTCCAGCAACTCTGAAACATTCTTGGCGACACCGTTATCCGGCGGTGCCACCGATCACCGGGCGGTCAGGGTGCCTGCGAGGAGCGGGATCAGGCGATCCCAATGGTGTTGCAGGGCAGCAGGGTTGAAGGCAATGGTGTCGGACATGGTGAAGCCGTGCACGGTGCCCGGGTAGATCTCGGAGGTGTAGTCGACACCTGCGGCGTCCAACGCTTGGTCGAGTTCGGCGATGGCCTCGGGTGTCATGTCGGGTTCGGCGTGGGCCAGGTGGATTCGGGCAGTCAGCTTGGGGGCGAGGCGATGTGGGCTTTCTGGCGCGTCGGTGACCAGGAGGCCCGGGTGGAATCCGGCGACGGCGGCCACCCGGTCGGGGTTGGCTGCCGCGGTGCGCAACGCGAGAACAGCACCCATGCAGTAGCCGATCGCGGCAACCGGTCCGGCGCTGACCTCGGGTTGGGCGGTGAGGAAGCTGATGTAGGCGTCGGCGTCACGTAGGACCCGGTCGACGGTGTGCGCCTCGACGAACGGCATCAGCTGCTCGACGATCGCGATCCGGGCGTCGTTGCTGATGTGTTCGGGAAGCTCGACCAGCGGTGTGGCGCCGTGGCGGTAGTAGACGTTGGGGACGAGCACGTAATACCCGTGTTCGGCCAGTTCGCGGGCGCGCTGCTCCAACACGGGCCGCACGCCGAAGACGTCCATGTACAGCAGCACCCCTGGGTGCTGCTTGCCGTCGTCGGGGAAGGCGGCGAAGGCGTCGGCACGGCCGTCGGCGGTGGGCATCTGCAGAGTTGTGGATGGCATGAATTGTCCTGTCGTAGTTGATCTGTCGAAGCTGTGATCAATACGACGGAGGCGGAGCACGCGCTACCCGCGTTCCGCGATCCAACAGCGGGCACCTATCGGCCCGCACGGCGCTCAGAAGAGCACCGGGTCACCAATCCGTGTGCGCCGCAAGGCAGTCCCGGTAGTCATCGCCGACGAGCATAGCCCATCCGCGCGCAGTCCGTCGCTGCCGCCTGTGAAAGACGGTCAGAGCGCTGCCTTCGATGGCGGCAGCGCTCTGACCGTCTTTCACGTCGGCGGCTCCCCACTGTGTCAGCCGGCAATCTGGACGCGTTGGCTGTCGTTGTCGGAGAGGAACAACGCCAGTTCCTGGCCCTGTTCGGTGACGGCGGTGCGCTCGGCGCGGGAGAACCGACGCAGTGGGTCGACAATGACGGTGTCGTCCTTGACATTCCAGGTCGCCGCGACCCGTCCGTCGAGCAGGACGACGCGTGCGCCTGCCACCGACAGTCCGCGATGTTCGTCATCGATGATCCGGCTGCGGTCTTGGTAGCCGAGGATCGCGTTGTCGAACGCGGGCAGGAAACGCACCGGAGCGTGGGTGTCCGGGTCGGGTCGTGGTGCATCGGGGAGGTCGAGCAGTTCGCGGCCGTTCTCGTCACGGAAGGTGATCAGTTCTTCGCGGACCGCGGCGATGGCCGCGGGCAGTCCGGCCAGACCGCACCAGGCGCGCAGGTCGGCCGAGGTCGCGGGTCCGAACGCGGCCAGGTAGCGCCGCACGAGCGCCTGGCCGACCGGATCGGACCCGTCCTCGGCGGGCGGGTCGATCTCGCGTCCGAGCCACGACGACAGCAGCTGGTAGCGCGCTCCCCCGTTCGTGCGCCATAGCCCGCGTGGCGGCAGCTGCACGACGGGAACCAGTGCGGCAATGAGTATTTCGCCGAGTGCCCGCGGGCCGGAAGCGGGCCAGCGGGCGGAGAGCGCCCGTCCGAGCTCGCTCATCGAGCGCGGTTCGCCGCCGTCCAGCAGCGTCCGGCCCCTAGCGGCGAGCTCCTCGAGATCCACCCCCGCCAACTCACTGCGGTAGGGGCCCAGTGCCCGTTGGCGCAGCATGGCATCGTGGCGGGCGCGCCAAGCCAGTGCGTCCTCGGCGGTGAGCAGGTGGACGGTGCGTCGCATGAAATGACCGCGCACCACGCGTCGCCCGATCAGTTCCTCCGACAGCGCCGCGGGCGCGAAACCACGCAGCCGCGACCAGAGTCCGATGAACGGTTCCTGCGGTTCTTGGGCCTGCAGCCCGCACAGATGCGCGACCGCGTCGAGCACCGGCAGGTCGGCGCGATCGAGCAACAGCTGCCGGGCGAGCGTTGCGCGGCTGAGTGCTCTGGTGTTCAGAACGGTCATGCTGGCGCCCGATCGGCGATGTCGATGTCGTGTGGCACGCGACCCACTATCGCAGCAGCGGCGGTCAGGTTCTGTCCTAAGAACTCGCGGCGTATCCAGGCCAGTCTCAGTACGCCGTGTTGTCGTCGGTCAGTCCGGCCGCGGTCAACGTGAGATGGCGCGCCAATGTCGCTGCGGCAGTGTCGGCGTCGCGGGCCAACGCGGCTTCCTCCAGCCTGCGGTGTTCGTCCTCGCCGTCCCGGTCGGGGTTGCGCAGTCCCGACCAGCGGCGAGCCAGCTCGCTCGCGGTCCACATGCGGTCGAAGGTCTGCAGCAGGACGGGATTGCCGCAGCCTTCCAGCAGGGTGCGGTGGAAGATCCGGTGCGCTTCGGCCCACGCCTCGCTGTAGTGCTTGCCCTCCTCGGGCACCCGTGCCGGCGTGCGAGACAGCCGGTGGTGGGTGGCCCGCACGCGCGTCTCCCAGTCGAGGTCGCCGCGCTCGATGGACATCCGGAGCAGGACCGGTTCGATGGTCCGGCGCGCCTCCGCGATGTCTTGCCAGCGGCGATCGGAGTACGCGGGGACGGCGAAGCCGCGATTGGGCAGCCGGTCGGCGAGGCCTTCGCCGACCAACCGCACGAGGGCTTCGCGGACGACGGCCAAGCTCACGCCGTGTTCCTTCGCGAGGTCCTGTGGTTTCAGGGCGTCGCCGGGGGCGTGGTCCCCGCGCATGATCGCACCCCGCAGGTGTGCGTAGACCTGCTCCCCCCAGCTGTCCTGGAGTGGCGCGCCGGCAGGCACCAAGAGTTACGCCGTCACCGTCTACGACCCCGACGCCCCCACCGGCTCCGGGTTCTGGCACTGGGCCGTCGCCGACATCCCCGCCACCGTCACCGAACTCCCCGAGGGTGCGGGCGACGACACCGGTTCGGGCCTGCCCGAGGGCGCCTATCAGCTGCCCAACGACGCGCGCGCAACCCAATTCCTCGGCGCCGCACCGCCTGCCGGGCATGGGCCGCATCGCTATTTCGTCGTGGTCCACGCTCTCGACGTCGATTCCACCGGCGTCCCTGCCGACGCCACCCCCGCCCTGCTCGGCTTCACCATGTCGGGTCACATCCTCGGTCGCGCGGTACTCACCGCGACCGCGGAAACACCGGGCAGCGAACGGATCGAGGTCTCACGCATGATCCCCGCCCCGGCCGCAGCCCTCTTCGCGGTCCTCACCGACCCGAAAGGCCACGTGGACATCGACGCCTCCGGAATGCTCATCGACGCCGAAGGCGACCCGGTCACCCGGCCCGGCGATCGCTTCCTGGTCCAGATGGACCGCGAAGCTCTCGGCGATGTTCCGCTGGGCCGATACGAGGTCGAGGTCGTCATCACAAAGTTCAACCAGGACAAGGAGATCGCCTGGACCGTCGAAGGCACCAGGGTCCGACCACATGCCCGCCACGTCTACGGCTACCGCCTCGAGCCCACCGGCGACGGCACCCTGGTCACCTCGTACTACGACTGGTCCGAAGTCCACCCGGACTGGAAGGCGCGCCTCACCTTCCCGGTAGTCCCCGAATCCGCCCTCAAAGCCACTCTCGGGATCCTCGAGCGCACCGTCCGCCGCCGCAACCCCTGACCATTCGGAAGTTCGATCCCGCCAGGCGGCCGAACAGCATGCACCGCGAACGCCCTGCTCGGTCAGTTGGTGCGTGACGGCGAAGCCGATCTCGATGGGGCGGCTGGGTTCCGGTGATCACAGCAGCCTTGGCAGTCACGAACCATGTTCTGTTTATCGAACTTAGTTCGTGCCAAGTTATAGTTGTCGCCATGCCCTCCGCCCCCAGACAGCGCCGCGCGGCTCGCCACGCGCAACCGGACGCGCACTCCGCGCCGGCGTCACCGCGCAAGGCACCCATCACTGCCGAC
This sequence comes from Nocardia altamirensis NBRC 108246, assembly GCF_001612685.1. Lineage (GTDB taxonomy): Bacteria > Actinomycetota > Actinomycetes > Mycobacteriales > Mycobacteriaceae > Nocardia > Nocardia altamirensis. The sequence continues at coordinate 20,315 of NZ_BDAY01000107.1, read as the reverse complement.
CGGATCACCGATGCCGCGTTGCAGGTCATCGCCGCCGAGGGGTACGACGCGCTGACGATCCGCCGGGTCGCGGCCGTGCTCAACACGGGGCCGTCCTCGTTGTACGCGCACATCCTCAACAAGGACGACCTCGACGATCTGCTCATCGGCAGGCTCTGTGCCGAAATTGCGCTCCCCGAACCCGATCCGGACGCGTGGCGCGAGCAGATTCTCGACGTGTACGCCCAGCTGCGTGACCTGTATTCGACCTACCCCGGCATCTCGCGTGCCGCGCTGGCCATGGTGCCGACCCATCTCGAAACTCTGCGGGTCAGCGAAGGAATTCTGGGGATCCTGCTGGCCGGAGGGATCGAACCGCACACCGCCGCATGGGTTCTCGACGCCCTCACCCTCTACGTCAATGCCTACGCGCTCGAACACGCACTCGTCCAACAGCGGCAACGCAACGCCGACGACAGTTGGGTGCTCGGCCGCGAGGAGCTCGTCGAACGGTTCAGCGCCCTGCCCGCCGATCGTTTCCCGCATACGCGCCGCTATGCAGCCGAACTCACCTCCGGTAGCGGACATGATCGGTTCGACTTCACCATCGGCCTGATCATCGACAACCTCGCGGCGCATCCGCCGAAGTAGCAGCCGTGACGGGGTTGGATCCGGTCGCCGCGGCTCGAGGTCAGGGCGTTGCCGGGCCGAGCAGGTCCCAGCGGTTGCCGGAGATGTCGAGGAAGACCGCGACCTGACCGTAGGGCTCGGTGCGCGGTTGGCTGACGAATTGCACACCGGCAGAAAGCATTCGCTGGTGTTCGGCGGCGAAGTCGTCGACGCGCAGGAAGAAGCCGACGCGGCCCGCGACCTGGTTTCCGATGGCCGGGAGCTGGTGCGGACCGTCGGCTCTGGCCAGCAGGATCCCGGTGGTCGCCGCGGGTGGGCGCACCACGACCCATCGCTTCGGCCTGCCGTCGTTGGTGTGCGCCGGTGAATCCTCGATGAGCTCGAATCCCAGTGCGGTGACGAAGAAGTCGATGGCCGGGTCGTAGTCGGCGACGACGATGGTGATCAGTTCCAGATGCACGGCCCGAGCCTAGGCCGGGACGCTGTCGTAGTCAGCGTGCGTTTCTCGGCCCGGCAGCACGAGACTCAGGACCCTCGGCGGGCGGTGGCGGTGAGGGAGCCGAGAAGAGCGACGGCCTCGCCGCCTGGGAGGCGGGTGTGCCCGGCGGGCCCAGATCGCCTGTCTCGGGCCCGCCGGACCGGTGCCTCCGTCAGGCCTGACCCGGAGGCGGGCAGGGCAAACCGTTGAGATCGGACGGGGGCGGCAGCGGACGACCATCGGGTCCCTTCGGCGGCGGCAGTGGTTTGCCGTCCTCGCCCAGCGGGGGCGGCACGCACCCGTTGTTCGGTCCGTCGACGACGCGTGCGGGCGCCTGCACGCCGAGAACGGTCGGACTCGCTGCCGCCTCCGCGCCGATCAGCCCCGAACCCGCGATCGCGGCGGAAGCCAAGACCATGGTCATGCGCAACCTCATAGAACTCCCCTGTCTCGAATGGTGTTGCCTGTCATGGATTTAGACGCGCAAGTTCGTGCCAGGTTCCACGGAAATCGAAATGTGATCCACGCCACACGCGCCGAGCGAATCCGTACATAACTCCCGAAAGCGCGAGCCCAGAAGAGACCGGAATTGATGCGTGATGCGCCTGTTCGGCGACAGCGCGACGGTTCGGTAGCCGGATCAACTAGTGGGACTGCGCATTCGGATTCGAGTAGTTTCACCGATGCGCCCAGGGGTGCCGGGGGCAAACTATATGCCAGGAGCCGGATCAGTTGTGTTGTACGGCAACCAGATCCGGGACACGAGTCCATTCGCCACCGACGTCGCCTGGCGCAGAGTGATGAACGAATGAATCCGATCGGGTACCAGATATGTTCGCTGAGTTGGTCATTGTTGTATCGGGTGCACTGCTGGTGCTGACGGCCGGGTGGGTGTGGCGGGGGCGTTCGCCTCGGGCGCGCGGGTGGGTTCGGGATGCGAGCGGACGCAGGTTGCTGTTCGCCCTCGTCCCGGGGCTGGGGTTGCTGATCTTCGGCGGCGGCGCGCTCAGTTTGGCGCAGCGCGTCGCGCCGGGGTTGTTCGGGCTGGTGACCGCGGTGGTCGGACTGCCGATGCTGTTCGGAGCGGCTCTGGTGGTGGCCGGGATGGTGCATGTGCCGACCTGGTGGGGGCCACGCTGGTACCGGAGCGGAAAGAGCGGCGGGGCCACGGGGATTCGCGCGAAGGTGTTGCCCGCGATCCTGGATCGGGCCGGTGTTCGCGATGCCGGGGAGTCCGCGCGGATGGTCGAGGGCGTCGCACCGATCGGGTCGTGGTCGGCGGCGTGGGTGTATGACCCCGACACCGACGAGCGGGCGCACGAGTTGTCCGCCAGGGGCGCGGTCGCGGGACGGCTGTTCGTGTACCGGGTGGGGATCGTCTTCGTCGCCTCCGCCGTCGAGAAGAAGGCGTGGGGCCGAGACATCGTGCTCGGCATCGACATTGCCGATATCACCGACGCCCGCAAATTACCTCCGCGCGCCGGAGCCGACGGCCACCCGCGGAAAGGCGTCCTGCACCGCTCGCTGTACCCACGACTAGGTATCTACACCCGTCACGGTGACTACGTCTTCGACCTGGCCGGGTCGCGCGCTCGGCGGGTGGCGGAGCTGGTGCGGTCGGCGCTTCCCGGAAACGGGGTGCGGCAGCACTGATGTTGGCGGCGGGCCTGCGCCGATCCAACGCCCCGGGCTTGGCCGAACCAGCCGATGTCCGCGGCGATCGCGTCGATGTTGATGTCGGCGAGACCGTTTCGGTAGCCGGCCAACCGTGATCGCCGGTTCCGGCACTCGGTGACGTCCGAGCACCGGTGTTCAGGTGAGGGCGGCTCGGGAGTGTGCGTAGGTGATGGCGTCTTCGGCGTAGATCGACGCGTCCTGTGCCGCCGAACATTCGCGGAGTCGGTCGATCGCGGTGTCCAGGTCCGGGCATGGGCCGCGGTCGGCGAGTAGGACGACGATCGCTTCCCAGGTTCTGAGCTCGGGGTCGGGGTGGGTCAGGAGTTCGTCGAGGTAGTGGTCGGGTTCGAGCAATCGGATAGCGCGGCGGGCGTAGGCGTGGACGCGGCGCGGTAGTTGCGCTCGGATCGCGTCGATGTCGGCCTGCAGGACATGCTGGCCCGGTTGTGTGGTGCCGGTGCGGACCGACCACGCCGTGGTCAATTCGTCCGGTAGGCCGTTCGTTTCGAGCAGGCCTGGGCCGCTCGCCTTCTCCAGCGGTGTGGCCGACAGGCCGAGCCTGGCGTTGCGCCAGTTGCTGAATTCCCACCACGACCGTGGGGTCGCGTTGAGGCGCAAGTTGAACCCGAGCACTTGCTGGCCAGCGGTCCAGGTGCGGGTGACCCTGGTGCGAGTGATCGAGGCGACGCCGTCGGGCTCGACCCGCACCCAGGACGGCTCGGAGCCGTCAAAACCGTACGGCTGCAGCAATTTTCCCGTATCGCGCAGGAGGCGGCGCAGAGCCGAATCAGTGCTGACCATCCTCGCAGGATAGTGACTCGGTCCGACAGATCATAGCCAAGGGTTTGCCGACACGCCGATCGTCGGCCTCGACGGGGGCTCAACGCTGGGTATGCGGAATGGTAACCGTGTCGTTGCCGAGCATTCGCAAGTTACAGCGCAGAGCGACTGTCGACCTCGTCTACTCGGCCATTTGCGCGGAGGACTCACGCTTGGCGCGGATAGCCGCCAACTCCGCCGCACGCCGCGCTGAGCGCCGGTCACGAGAGCCTGCGGTCCGGCGGTACTCCGGGTCCGGTTCATCGTCGTCCTCGAACGCCGGCGGGCGCACGTCGGACAGGTCGATCCGGCGCATCGCGTCGATCAACAACGCCAAGGGCAGGGCGAACACGAGCCACGAGATCCCGTAGGCGAACTCGGTAGCGCTGGTCAAGTACCGGACCAAGAGGTAGCCGGCGTACGACAGGAATCCGATCCCGACGAGGCCGTTGAAGATCCGGCGACCGAGCGGGAGTTCCCTGATCGTCGCCGACAAGCCGATCAAGATCGCGCCGCTGACCACGAGCACGACGACATACGAAGCGAACACACTTACCCCCCAGAGCTTTACCGTCAAGGACGGCAACAAACGATCCAGCGGATGCTAGCAACAAACAGCCGCGGACTCCTAGCTCCGGAGGGCGACAACGATGGCAGAAACCGTTGTCGGTCGGCACGTCATCGAGGGCCCGGTGCTCGAGCACGGCGGGCCGGGAATTCTGTGCCCCTCGCGCAACGGACCCAGCCGAGCACTCCGACTGGGCCCGTTGCCTTTTCGCTGCTAGTCGCCGAGCGGGTTGAGCAGATCGGCCTTTCCCTCGAAGGCGAACAGCAGCAGGTCGGTCATGCGGAAGGTGTTCGAGTCCGGACCGAACAGGGGTCGCCAGGCCGGTTCCCGCACGATCGAGGTGCGGCTGCCTTCGATGGCGCGGTGGAAGACCTCGGCAACGATGCGGCCACCGACGGGGCCGAGCAGCCCGTTGTTGAACTCGGCTTCGCGCAGAATGTAGAACCACAGCGGGGTATCGGTAGCGATGCGCACTTGCTGTTCGGCGGTGAGGGTGTCGAGTCGGGCGCCGTTGTCGCCCTGCAGGATTTGCTCGGTGCTCAGCGGTGCGACCCCGAGGAACTCCGCCATCTGCTGCCCGCTGGCCAGGCGAACCATGCGGGCCCTGGCCAGGTTGCGGTAGGCGAGGTTGCGGTGGATGTCGGGGAACTTGGTGCCACGTCCACCGAAAGTGCCCGCAGGCAACATGTTCAGCGGGTCGACCAGCAAGGTGTCGATGCGCTTTGTCACGTTGCCGCCGCCTGCGGTGGCCGGGGGAACCAGGTCGGGACGGTCGACTTCGGTGAAGTCGTAGAGCCTGCGGAGGTCCGCGATCCAGTTGGTCGGCAGGGTGTCGACGAAACCCGAGTTGGGGTCGTCGAGTTCGGGAATCTGCGAGCCGCCTTGGAAGTTGCCGCTGGTGCCGGTGAAGGTGAACAGCAGTAGCAGGCTGGCGTTCGAACCCGGACCGGTGATGTTGAACACCCGGTTCCATTCGTAGGAGCCGCGAATCATGCTGTGGCCGAGGCGATATGCGGCGACGGAGAATTCGATCGGCATCGTCGGACTCATTCCGAGGCCGGGGTGCCGGTCCGTTTCGAAGAAGCGGCGCCCGTTGCGGAACACGTCGGTGACGATCGCCGGATCGACGATGCGCGGCAGGAAATCGGTGACCAGCATCCACTGGTAGTGGCGCACAACGAGTTCGCGGGCAACGGCGAACAGTCGTCGCCGACCCTTGAGCGCGAGTTCGGCGACGACCCGGTTGTGGAATCGGATGAACGCCAGATGCGTTTGCGCGACCGCCAGGTTCTCGTCGTTGCGCGCGTCCGGGATGAGCGCGCGTCGCCGGTCGGCGGCGGTGGTTCCCTTGCCGGCCCGGGGCAGGTCGAATCCTTCCATCTCGACGTCGACCTGCGCGTCGGGGAAGGTTGTCGGCGAGGTGGTGCCGACCGCGAGGCTGACCCCGTCGTCGTCATAGCAGATTCGGTCGTGTGGGTCGGTCGGTCCTCTGCCGTAGAGGCAGTCGAGGTCCAGGGCCGGTGAGCGGCCCTGCACGAGCTCGTCGACGGTGACGTCGGCGCCGAGCTGTGCTTCGGTGCGGTCCATGGTCATGTCGTGGTCGACGAACTGGCCCAAGTAGGTGAACCCGGCCGGGATCGGCGGGTCCGTCGAATCCTGCTGCGGGACCACGGCGGTGATCGCGTTGGCCAACGCGACCCTGGTCATTTCGTCGATCGGTGTGCCGACCGGTCCGAGCCGGGAGAAGCGGAATCGGCGCAGTTCCTCGACCGTCAATGGCTGACGGGTCGCGGGCTGGCCGTCTCGGTCGAACTCGAGCACCCCCTCGCCGACTACGTAGAAACTGTCGCTGCCGTGCCTTTTCATGTGAACCTCCGGATGGTTCTCGGTGAGTTATTCCGGACGAATGCCGGCATGGCAGCCGCCCCCCATTGTTGCGTGACATATCACCGACCGAACATATCGGTCGGTCGATTGAAAAATGACAATTACCCCGCGCCACAGCCGCCCCGAATTACGTTGCGAGACAGCGCCGATGCGGCGCGCGAGTTTTTCATTCCGAACTGAACACAGCGGTTATCCGCCTGCGATCAGACCGCGCAGGCGGACGCCTGCGCACGAATTGATCTCCTCCCCAATACATTTGATCGAATACCGGAGACCCCATCCCTCCGGACTGAACCCATGCTATACGAATATCGCCACCCGATCAGCCAGAACTTTCGGGGGCTATTGCGATTCGAGCAAGCACCGGACGACTATTCACCGCCGAACGCAACCATTGTTGATCATGAAACCGACAGTGCGCCGGACACAAACCGCTTACGAGCTCAGCGACAACTCGAACGTCATCATGTCCCGGCCGGGCCCGTTGTAGTCGCGGACCGGGCCGACGACGGTGAAACCGAGCGCACGATGGAAGGCGACCGAGCCCTGATTGCCCGGACTGGTGATCGCCTTGACGACCTGCCGGTCCGCGGCCCTGGCGAGCGTGATGAACCTGTCGTACAGATCTCGCGCCAGCCCCTTGCCCCGATGCCGGGGATTCACGCCGACGAAGTGGATGTAGGCGGTATTCGGTTCGTGCGGCGACAGAAAGCCGACGAGAAAGCCGATCAGGCGACTGTCGCGCTCGGCGATGAGACTGGTGCCTGCGAAGTGATCGAGGAACAACCGCGGGACCGCCGCCGTCACCGGCCGCTGCCACCATGCGTCGACCACGTTCGCAATGGCGTCGTAATCGGCAGCGGTGGCGGGGCGGATCCGGAGCTGGTCAGACATCGCGAGCATCATGCCATGGCCCGTTGATCATGACCCGGGCGGCTATGGGCGATAGGTGGCGAGGAAGCGGCCGATGCGTTCGATGATGGCTTCCAGATCGTCCGCGTGCGGCAGGGTCAGGATCCGGAAGTGGTCGGGGCGTGGGTAATTGAAGCCGGTGCCCTGCACGATGTGGATCTTCTCCTGCAGCAGCAGATCCAGGACGAACTGCTCGTCGTCGCGGATCGGATACATCTCGAGGTCGATGCGCGGAAAGGCGTAGATCGCGCCCTTGGGTTTCACGCAGGAGACCCCGGGGATGGCGTTGAGCGCTTCCCAGGCGCGGTCGCGTTGTTCGCGCAGCCGTCCGCCGGGCAGAGTGAGGTCGTAGATGCTCTGATGCCCACCGAGGGCAGCCTGAATCGCCTGCTGGCCAGGCACATTCGAGCACAGCCGCAGACCGGCGAGCATCGTGAGGCCCTCGAGATAGTTCTCCGCGTGCTGGGTCGGGCCCGAGACGACCATCCACCCCGAACGCAATCCGGCGCAGCGGTAGGACTTCGACAACCCAGAGAAGGTGACGCACAACAGATCCGGGGCGAGTGAGGCGACCGCGGTGTGCTCGAGGCCGTCGTAGTAGATCTTGTCGTAGATCTCGTCGGCGAACACCACGAGGTTGTGCCTGCGCGCGATCTCGAGGATCTCGCGCAGCACCTCGGGCGGGTAGACCGCGCCGGTGGGGTTGTTCGGGTTGATGATCGCGATCGCCCGGGTGCGGTCGGTGATCTTCGAGGCGATGTCGGCCACGTCCGGATACCAGTCCGCGCCCTCGTCACACAGGTAGTGCACGGGCCGGCCGCCGTTGAGCGCGGTCGCCGCGGTCCACAGCGGGAAGTCAGGGGCAGGGACGAGCACTTCGTCGCCGTTCTCCAGCAGCGCCGTCATCGCCATCATGATCAGTTCGGAAACGCCGTTGCCGAGGAACACCTCCTCGACGTCCACCCCTTCGACGCCGAGGCTCTGGTAGTACTGCACGACCGCGCGCCGCGCCGACAGCAGCCCCTTCGACGAGGAATAGCCCATCGAGCCGGGCAGATTCCGGACGATGTCCTGCAGGATCCCGGCGGGGGCCTCGAACCCGAACAGCAACGGGTTGCCTGTGTTGAGCTTCACCACATGGTGTCCCTCGGCTTCGAGCCGTGCGGCCTGCTCGGCGACCGGACCGCGGATCTCGTACGAGACACCCGACAACTTGCTCGACTGCTTGACCTGCATGAACATCCCTTCTCGGTGCGGACGCCGCTCACTCTACTTGGAAGTTCCAAGTTTGCACTTGGAATTTCCAAGCGCTTCGTTACAGTGGACCCGTGCCACGCCGAAGCTACGCCCACTACTGCGCCGTCAGCCGCGCCCTCGACGTCGTCGGCGATCGATGGAATCTGCTGATGATCCGCGAATTGAGTTCCGGGCCACGCCGCTACAGCGACCTGTTCGCCGATCTGCCCGGGATCAGCACCGATGTGCTGGCCGCCCGCCTCAAAGAGCTCGAACAGGACGGCGTCCTCACCCGCCGCCGCACCGGACCGCGCGCGGCGACCACGGTGTATGAACTCACCGAGGCAGGCAGCTCGCTTCGGCCCGTGCTCGACGCGCTATCAGTGTGGGGCACAACACTTCTCAACGAGCGCCAGCCCACCGACGCGGTGCGCGCGCACTGGTTCGCGCTGCCGTTGGGACGCGCCGTCGCCGAGCTGGTGCCGAAAGGGACCGTCACGGTGCACATCGGCGAGAGCGCCTTCCACTACCTGATCGGCGAGGACGGCATCAGCCACCACGACGGCCCCGCCGACGAGGCCGATCTCGAACTCCACCTGGACCTGACAAGCGCGACCGAGGTAGCCACCGGCGCGCGGCCACTTGCCGACATCGTCAACGCAGACACTGACTTTCGCGGTCGGTCACACGAAGGGAAACCGCACTGAAGATCACCGTGCTCGGTGGCGGCGAAAGCAACGAACGCGCCGTCTCGGCCGCGTCCGGCGCCGCCGTCGCCTCCGCATTCCGCAGCCTGGGTTACGCCGTCGACGAGGTGGATCCTGCGGTGTGGCCGCAGCCCGCCGCGTTCGACGCGCATATTGCCGAGGCCGCACCGCCGGAATCCGAGGCCAAGCGGCTCGAGATCGCCTTCCGGTCCACCATGCACAACGACGCGTTCCTGGGCAGCCTCGACGGCGATGTGGTCTTCTTGGCCCTGCATGGTGGTATCGGAGAATCCGGTGAGCTCAAAGCGCTGCTGGAAGCACGCGGGATACCGAGCACCGGTGTCGGTTCCGCGGCAATGGCGTTGTCCTGGAACAAGATAGACACGATCGCCGCGCTGGCGGCGGCCGCGGTGCCTGTCCCCCGGTCACCGCTGCCCGATCAACCGCTGCCCGACGGTGCGAACTGGATCGTCAAGCCCGCGCTCGGCGGATCGAGCCTTGAGGTCTACCGCTGCGGCGACGCCGGCGAAGTCGAGGCGGCCATCGCGCGGATCGAAGGCCCGGTCCTGGTCGAGGAGTTCCTGCCCGGGCCGGAATTCACCGTGGGAATCGTTGGCGCACAAGCGTTGCCGCCCGTGTTGATCGAACCGGGCGAGGGCTGGTTCGGGTACGAGGCGAAGTATCAGATCGGCCGCTCGCGCGAGATCTGCCCCGCGCCCATCGACGACGCGCTCACCGACCAGCTCCTCACACTCGCCAGGAAATCCACGGCGGCACTGGGATTCGGCGACAACTCCTACGCCCGGGTCGACATGATGCTCGACGCCGCTGGCACGCCGCGCGTGCTCGAGGTCAATTCCCTGCCCGGGCTGGCGAAGGCGAGCCTGCTGCCACTGGCGGCCCGCGCCGCGGGATGGAGCTTTCCCACGCTCTGCCAGGAGATCGTCCGCCTCGCCGGCTGATTTCGGTTTCCGATCACCGGGGTTCGGTGCTGGAATGTGGGCATGTCGGATGGATTGTTGCTCGGGTTCGTTGTCGTCGCTCTGCTCGCGGTCATGGTGCCCGGTCTGGACACGATGCTCATGCTGCGGCACGCGGTGCTCGGTGGGTGGCGGGCCGGGCTCCTGGCCCTGCTCGGAATCAACGTAGGTTGTTTGGTGTGGGGCTCGGCGAGCATCGCGGGATTGACCGCCGTGCTCACCGCCTCACACCTCGCGTACGAGATCGTCCGGATCGCCGGGGCGGCGTACCTGATCTGGTTGGGCGGATCGGCGCTGTGGAAGAGCTTGCAGCGCAAGCAGTCCGATGAGCTGCCTACCGGTGTCGACCCGCAGTCGCGGTCGGCGTTCCGTGCGGGGCTGGTGACCAACCTGCTCAACCCGAAGGTCGGTGTGTTCTACATGAGCTTGCTGCCCCAGTTCATTCCGGCGGGTTCGATCGTGTGGGGCGCGGGACTCGTGGCGATCCACGTGGCGATCGGCCTGCTGTGGATGAGCGGTCTGCTGGTGCTTGCGGCGAAGCTGCGGGCGGTGTTCCTGCGCGAGCGGGTGCGGGCCTGGCTCGACCGGGTCACCGCGACCGTATTTGTCGGTCTCGGCGTCAAATTGGCCGTCGAGGCGCCCTGAGCCGAATCTCCACTGAGCCGCGACGACCGCCTGCGCTCAAACCCTCGGAGCCACCGTGCTATTCGCCGAAGTCACGCCCGCGATCAGCAGGCGTCGGGGTGCGCCACCGTTGGACTTTCTGCCTGTCGTTGACGTCGCCCGGTGCCGGCCGGGGATGAACCAACCGGCACCGGCTTCATGTCAGCCGCGTTCGGCGAGGTCCGCCAGGCGGTCTATCGAGGCCCGGAGTGTGTCGGAGGTGATGGAAAGCGCACGCGGCACCCGCTTTTCGTCGGTGAGGCCGGTCCAGTCGTAGGTGTGTGTGACGCGGGTGTGGGTGTCGTCGACCGGCGCGAGTTCCCAGCGCCACAGGTGTCCTGGTGGCCGCTGGGCCGGTTCGGCGGGGAGCCAGGCGATGCGGCGGGCTTCCTCGAATTCGACGACATGGTTCTCGCGAACGGTGCCCTTGGTGAGAGTCATGGCGAACACTGTGCCGACACTGTGAACGCGTTGCCCCGCAGCGGCTTCGGCGAGGTTGTCGTTGCCGTCCCACAGCGGCTGTTTGGCGGGATCGGCGATCAGCTCGAAGATCCGCGCCGGGTCGGCGGCGATATCGCGGCTGGCGGAGACGACACGGGGAGCGTCGATGTTGTCGGTCATGCAGTGATCGAACCATCCGGGACGGGCGTGCCGCTACCGGAGTCGTGTCCCGTTCCGGCTGTGTGCGCGGCGATGTGATCGGCAAGAGTCGACCACAGTTCGCGTGGCAGATTGTGGCCCATACCGTCGAAGGTCACCAGTTCGGCGCCGGGGATCGCCGCCGCAGTCGCTCGACCACCGCTGACATCGCACATGGGGTCGGCGGTGCCATGCACCACCAGCGTCGGAATCCGCACGGTTTTCAATTGCGCGGTCCGGTCACCGGACGCGAGGACCGCGACGAAATGCCGCATCATCGCCTCGGGATCGTGGCCACGGTCATAGCTGAGCGCGGCACGCGCGGCCACCGCCTGCTCGTCGAACTCGAAACCAGGCGAACCCAGCGCACGCGAGGCGCGGACCTGCCATTCGATATACCCCGCGCGGTCGGTCGGCTGCGGCCCCAACGATCCGAGCACACCCGGATCAGCCTGTCCCACCGCACGATCGCCGGTGGTCGAGCTGATCGAGGTCAACGTTCGCACCCGATCCGGGTACTCGACCGCCACCAGCTGCGCGATCATCCCGCCCATCGACATGCCGACAAGATGCGCACTGCCCAACCCCAGCGCGTCCAGCAGACCGACGGTGTCGGCCGCCATATCCGACAGGTTGTAGGCAGCGGTCGACAGATCCCCGGCCATCGCCGCATAGATATCGACAGCCACCGCATCGGACAGATGCGTCGACCGGCCCGCGTCGCGACTGTCGAAACGAATCACGAACAGCCCCCGATCGGCCAACTCGACACAGAACCCATCCGGCCAATTGATCATCTGCGCGCCGCCACCCATGATCAGCAACACCGGCGGCATCCTCGGATCACCGAACCGCTCGTACACGATGTCGAGCCCCGACGGACCGACCTCGCGAGCCGTTTCCTCAGCCATCTCTTCCTCCCTGTCCGCGCACCACCGCGACCCTCACATCAGCTCCGGCCTGCGAGTATGCGCCACACACGGGGCCTTGCCGCAAGCCCACCACCCCGGTGTATGTTTCAGTGGGAGGGATTGATCGACCCGGACGTTCCATTCCCGGACCCCCCTTCGATTCCGCTCCCTGTGACGCTGCTCCCGGCGAACCCGCTTCCCGCGATCCCCGCTTCCGCGATCCCCGCTTCCGCGATCCCTGCTTCCGGCGAGTCCCCTCCCGGCGAAGCTGCGGGCGGTGTTCCTGCGCGAGCAGGTGCGGGCCTGGCTCGACCGGGTCACCGCGACCGTATTTGACGGTCTCGGCGTCAAATTGGCCGTCGAGGCGCCGCGAGCCGATTTCCGAGCACGCCGCCGGTGTTGCCTGCTCCCGGCGAATCCCCTTCCCGGGACCCTGCTCCCCACGAGTCCCCTCCCGGCGACCCTCCTTCCCCGCGAACCTTCTCCCTGCGAATCTCCTACCGGGAACCCGCTCCCTGCGAATCTCCTACCGGGAACCCGCTCCCCGCGACACCCTCCCTGCGAACCTGCTTCCCGCGACACCCTCCCTGCGAACCTGCTTCCCGCGACCCCGTTCCCCGCGATCCCTGCTCCGGCGAGTCCCCTCCCCGCGAGTCCCTCCCGGCGGATCCCTTCGCCGCGACTCCGCTCGCTTCGAAACCACGAGTGGCACACCACGGAGAGTTCTTCTCGCACTTTGCCGCAGCCATGTGCCACTCGCCGGCACACCGCGCCGGAAGGCGGCTCGCGTCGAGGAGCCGGGTGGTCGATCGATGGTCAAACCGCGACGTCGGACAGCCACAACCCGCGTGATCGGCCGATGGTCAGGCTGCGACGCGAACAGGGGCAACTCGCGCACACCGCTCGTCGGCACACCGTGCCAGACGGCGGGCTCGCGTCGAGGGGGCCGGATGGTCAGGCTGCGACGTCGAACAGCGTCAACTCGCGGGCGGCGTTCGCGCGTTCCTCGGCCCGCTCGCGAGCCGCGCAGGTGGGACCGATGCCTTCGGCCACAGATGGTGGTGAGACCAGCCAGCCGTGACATCGACGGCAGTGCGTGACCAGTCGGACCGTTGGCCTGTCATTACTCTCGGCCATGTCGTTCTCCTCCGGCCGCCCCACAAACTGACAACGTAAGCGTCGCATGACCGACCGACAGTTTTCGCGAGCCGATGCGGCAGCCGGGACCGCTACTGCCCGCAGTACATCCACGGCTACCGCACTGCACCGCCCGTGCCGATCCTTATGTGCGCTCGGCGCCTTCGTGGGCGGCGTGGTCCTCCTGCTCGCAGTGCAGGCACTCACTCATAGCGACTCGAGTGTGAATTCGGTGTTGTTGGAACGTGATTCGCTGCCGCGATGGCGCGGAGTGCCGATTTGCAGCGCGTGCAGAAGTGGTCAGGCCGGGCACGTCCGCTTGCCACTGCGCGGCGAAGGTGGCACCACTATGCGCTCCGCCTCCGGCTCGGCGCGGTCGGCGAGAGCGCCGATGAGACGTAGACAAGAGCGGGTGGGCGGCCGCGCGTGCGAGGCAAACGCATGCAGAGCAGCACCTGCCGCGCGCGCGTTCAAAATGCATGCGGTGCAGGAAGAGTCAGCTAACCCGCTGCCGCGTTCGCGAGGCTTCGGGGATCCCGAGAGCGTCGACCAATGCAGAGAGTGCGTGGGAGCAGCCTGCGTCGACGGTGAGGGACGCGAGGTCATCGCCTCGGGTCCGGCCGCGGTTGACGATCACCACGGGGCGACCATGTTTGGCGGCGTGCCGGACGAAACGCAGCCCCGACATAACCGTCAGCGACGATCCGGCTACCAGCAGAGCGTCCGCGTCGTCGACGAGTTCGTATGCGGCAGCCACCCTGTCCTTGGGAACGCTCTCACCGAAGTAGACGATGTCGGGCTTGAGCATGCCGCCACAGGACGCACAGTCGACCATGCGAAAACCCTCGGTGTCAGCGACCACAGCGTCGGCATCGGGAGCGACTTCGACACCGCTGGCCTTCGCATCAGCCGCGAAACCCGGGTTCGCCGCCTCCAGCCGCTCGGCCAACGTCATCCGGGAGATGAGGGCGCCACAGTGCAAGCAGCACACGCGCGCATAGGTGCCGTGCAGGTCGATCACCCGGCGATGACCTGCCTTGGTGTGCAGCAGGTCGACGTTCTGGGTGATCAGACCGCTGACCACACCCATCCGCTCCAGCCGGGCCAGCGCCCGATGACCGAGATTGGGGCGCGAACCGTCCATCGCCCGCCAGCCGACGTGGTTGCGGGCCCAATACCGCTGCCGGAATGCCGCATCGCCGACGAACTGCTGATAGGTCATCGGATTCCGGGGTGGCGAGGACGGACCGCGATAGTCGGGGATGCCGCTGTCGGTCGATACCCCGGCGCCGGTGAGCACCGCGATACGGCGACCGGCCAGCAACTCGACGAGCCGGTCGAGGTCCGCGCCGACCGACGTTTTCGCATCCGACATCAGTCCAGCCTACGACGGCCGCTCGCGACAGGATCAGACGCGGCGCATCACCGAGACGACCTTGCCGAGCACGGCCGCCGCGTCACCGTCGATGACCTGGTAGGCAGGGTTGCGCGGTTCGAGATACACGTGCCCGTTGCGCCTGCGGTACACCTTGACCGTTGCCTCGCCGTCGATCATCGCCGCGACGATCTCGCCGGAGTGCGCCTCGTGCTGCTGGCGCACCACCACGATGTCGCCGTCGCAGATGGCCGCGTCGATCATCGAGTCGCCGCGCACCCGCAGCCCGAACACGGTGCCGCGGCCGACGAGCTGGCGCGACATCATCAGCATGTCGTCGGTGTGTTCCTCCGCCAGGATCGGCGTGCCTGCCGCGATGTCGCCGACAACGGGCACCGCCACCGAATCTTCGTGCTGCTCCTGCTGCACGGTCCCCTGCAGGAACATCCGCACGTCGATCGGCCGCGACATCGTTTCGCTGCGCCGCAGAAAACCCTTCTCCTCCAGGCTGTTCAGATGCTTGGACACCGAGGACGACGACCGCAAGCCGACCGCGTCCCCGATCTGGCGGGAGTTCGGCGCATACCCTTCGCGCTGTACCCAGTCCCGGATGATGGCGAGGATGCGCTGCTGCCGCTCGGGCAGCCGGGACGTGTCGAGATGTTCGAGGTCGTAGGTCACCGGGGCATCGTAGAGGCCTGCGCCGATCCGACCGGCGCACAGGCCATTCCAATGGAGTGTCGCGCGTCAGGTGTGCTTCAGCAGCAACTCTTGCGGCCATTCCTCGTGCAGCACCCGGTCCAGGCGTTCCTCGGGTGAGCTGTCGCAGTACGGAATCTGTTCCGGGTCACGCACAACGGCGGTGACGCGGGCGGTCAGCACATCCCATGGTTCGATGTTGTTCGCGAGCCATCCGTAGATGCGCAGGTCCGCGTACTCCGGACTCCACCAGTCCTCGCAGAGCCGCCGCCAGTCGTTCGGATGCACCATCAGCCAGACGGCGTAGGTCATCGAGTAACCCTCGGTCAGTCGAATCGGCAGCAGCGCACGGGCATACGCGCCATGATTCGGCACCATCATCAGCTCCGAGGTGTGCGCGGTGTCCCCGCTCATCCAGGTGCCCGGCGTCAATTCCCGATCCGGCGCGCGACGCACCGGATCGGGCAGCGTGAATCGCCAATGCTGGTCGTCGGGGTCGCGTGGTCCGCCGCAGGTCGCGCAGGCGCAGGTCGTCACCGCGGCGGGCGCGGGGTCCGGCTCAGGCGTCGACGCCTCGTTCGAGTGTGCTTCGCTCGACACAGAATTCGTTCCCTTCGGGGTCGAGAAGGGTGACCCAGCCGAGGCCGTCGGGCTTGCGGTGATCCTCGTACAGGGTGGCACCCAGGCTGATGATGCGCTCGACTTCTTCGTCGCGGGTGCGTTCGGTGGGCATCCAGTCGAAGTGGATCCGGTTCTTCACGGTCTTGGCTTCCGGCACCCGGATGAACAGCAAACTGGGGACCGGTCCCGGCGCGGCGAGCAGTGCCTCGTCGTCATCGATCTCGTCGACGTCCTCGGCAACCGGCCAACCGGTGACCGAACTCCAGAACATCGCGAGCTTGCGCGGTTCGGCGCAATCGACAGAGACGTGGCGCAGAATCATGCACTCGAGCGTATCGGTGATGCGAGGATCGGCGCAGCGCAATTCGACTCCGCGCCATGACCAGCGGGGTCGAGTCGTCGCCGATCGCGACGTCTACCTCAGGCGTACGGGTCGGTAATCTCGCGCAAACGGGTCAATGCTTTCCGCAACGCCCGCATCTGGCCTGCCCCGAGATGTTCAGACCACTCGGTCTGAATCTGCTCGGCGATCGAGTTGGCGAAATCCGCACCCTCTTGCCCGCGCGCCGTCAACCGAACCAGGCGCGCACGTCCATCGGTCGCATCGGGGACGCGTTCGACGAATCCGCCGCGTTCGAGTTGATCGACGAGGAAGCCCGCGGTCTGCTTGGTGATCTGCGTACGTGCGGCCAGCTCGGTCAGCCGGGTGCCGTCGGCGCCGATCTGCGCGAGGATCCGGCCCTGCGCGATCGTGATGCCGCCGTACCCGGAATCGGCCAGCGCGGCGAAGATCCGGTCCTCCATCGACCGGTAGGCGATGAGCATCAGCAGGCCAACGTTCAGTTCTTCGTCCGCCATCCCACTCCTTGACATTAGTACGAGCCACTGACGATACTAGTCAGAGACGCTGACTAATTCTAGCGGGAGGTTGGCACATGTCGCCCGAACCGATCACCCTCGATTGCGAAAGCAGCTGGCGCATCATCGAACAGCAGCGACTCGCCATCGCCGACCTACTGGCCGACCTGACACCGGACGAATGGGAACATCCCTCGCTGTGCACCGGCTGGCGCGTCCGCGACGTCGCCGCCCACATCGCGATGACACCCCAGGAGCCCCCACTCCTCGCCATGATCAGCGCAGCGGTTCGCGCCCGCGGAAACTACAACCGCATGATCGACCAGATCACCATGACCTATGCGAATCACCCTGTCGCCGACATCGTTTCAGAGATCCGAGCCAAAGCCGCCGTGCGGACACTGCCCAAACTGACCAACTACCGCAACATCCTGTTCGACACGATGGTGCACGGCCAAGACATCGCCATCCCACTCGGCCGCACCCTCGACATCCACCCCTTCGCCGCAGCCGTCGGCGCCCAGCGCGCAGCAACCATCGGCTGGCCAGTCTTCGACCGACACCGCCTCGACGGCATCCGCCTGTGCGCCACCGACACCAACTGGACCTACGGCTCAGGCCGCGAAGTCCGCGGCCCGAGCAAAGCACTGTTGCTCCTCACAACCGGCCGCACCGCCCTCCTCCACGAACTCACCGGCGACGGAATCCCCACCGCCAGGTGAACAAGACTGCCCCGCTTGCCTTTTCGCGACACTTCGATCGAACCCCGAAGCCGCCGATCAACGCCCAGCCCATCGCCCGCCCAGGAATTGCGTCGTGAATCAGTAGACATCGAGGCGAATCCCCGCCCCGATGGTCGCCGCGACATCCAATACACCTCTCCCACCTACTGACGACCGACATCGAGCCCGACCCCGCTCCGACTCACGGACACGGGCATCGAGTCCGCTCTCCACCACCGTGATTCCCACAGACACATCAGGCCTGTTCGCACGCCGACTTGTCAGCGACTGGCATCGAGTCCGGCCTCGCGCCGACTTGTCATCTGCCGACACCGAGTCCGCTCTCGGCCACCGCGTTCGACACAGTCACATCGGGTCCGCTCGTGCACCGTCTTGCTGGTGACTGCAATCAAGTCCGGCCTCCGCCAATATGATTGCCACAGACACTCCGGGCCCGCTCGCGCGCCCACTTTGTCGGCGACTGGCATCGAATCCGGGCCCGCGCCGACCGATGGACACCGACATCGAGTCCACCTTCCACCTCCGTGATTGCCACAGACACATCAGGCCTGCTCGCGCGCCGACCTGTCCGCGACTGGCATCGAGTCCGGCCTCGCGCGACCTGTCGACGGCCGGGCATCGAGTCTGCTCGCGCGCCGTTTTGCTGGCTGCCGACGTCGAGTTCGCTCTCGGCGCCAGCGCAGCGACACCACCGCGCTGCGCCGACTAGGACCACTTGGTGCACCTAGTCGACCTGACCCGACTAGTCAGCGACGACTGGTGATTGGGCGGCATTCATGTGGTGGTTGGCGCCAGCGGGTCGACGCTGCTTGCCTTGACGAGGTGCTCGGCTGGCTGGTACCGGAGCTCGCTGAGGCAAGATCGGGGGTATGAGCTCGATCGCGCGGCCGCAGATTCCGGGGACTATCGATGAGTTTCGGGTGCTCGCGGAGACGCGGCTGGGGTCGTTTCCGCGGATCGCGGTTCCCGATGCGCCGGGTATGCGGCGCGCGGCGGTCGTGCTGTGCGTCGTCGAGCAGGCCGGCGGGCCGTTGGCGGTGATCGTGATCAGGCGCGCTTATCGCGGGCGCAATGCAGGCCAGTGGGGATTGCCGGGTGGCCGGCTCGATCCGCGAGAAACCGCAGAGCAGGCCGCGATACGCGAGCTCAACGAAGAACTCGGGCTGACCTTGCCGCCGACGGACCTGATCGGATGTCTCGACGACTTCCCCGCCGCATCCGGATTCGCGATCACCCCATTCGTCGCCGTGCTCCGCGACACCACCGCGCTGCACCCGAGTGCCGACGAAGTCCACTCGGTGCACTACGTCGACCTGGCCCGACTCGCCGCCGACGACACCCCGCACTGGGTCGCTGCCCACGACGCGGTCCGGCAACCCGAACTACGCGATAGCCCAGCACCCGCCACCCCCGAATTCGGCCTACTCCAAATGCGACTCGGCCCCGCAATGACCATCCACGCGCCCACCGGCGCCATGCTCTGGCAATTCCGCGAAGTCATCCTCCTCGGCAGCACCCCCACCGCCGCCCGCGTCGCCCACTTCGACCAACCCGCCTGGACCCAGCACTAGCCCCGCCCTAAACCCCCAAACCCGCACCCCGCCTGCGCCTCCGCGCCCGTTCTGAAGTTGGTCGGTTGATCATGGGGCACTGATGGCGGCATCGTCCGAGTAGCCCCCGCCACCAGTTCCCACTCGGCCCGAAACCAGCCGCTGCGATCCCACATACCGGGATCGCGGTAGCTCTGAGACCGGCAAGCGCGACCAGCTCTGGCTCAGGGTCGAATTCCGCACCCATCCTGTGCATCCGGACCGGTTCTGAAGTTGGTCGGTTGATCACGGGGCACCGACGGCAGCATCGTCCGGGTAGCCCACGCCATTAGAGCCCCTTCCGCCAGAAACCACCCCCGGTGCTTCCAGATACCGGGATCGCGGGTCTCCCCGAGACCGGCACCCGTGGCTAGCCGTGCCTCAACACCGAAATCCGCACCCCTACTGTGCATTCGCACGGGTTGTGGAGTTGGTCGGTTGATCACTGGGAACTGGTGGCGGCATCGCCCGAGAAGCCCCCGCCACCAGTTCCCACTCGGCACGAAACCAGCCCCTCGATCCCACATACCGGGATCGCCGTCTCCTCTGAGGCCGGCAAACATGGCCAGCTCCGCCCCAACACCGAAATCCGCACTCCTTCTGTGCATCCGCACCCCTTCTGAACGCCCAGAACCAGTGTGGATCCACAGAACGAGTGCGGATCCGAGTCAGTGATCGCGAAACCCCCACACGCGTACATCTTGTGCCTTCCCACACTCGATTTCGTCGGCGATTCGCTGTGCGGGAAATCAAAAGGCATGCGGAACAGAGCCTTCGATCGCGAACCCCCAAGCCTGCGGGCGACTTGACGGAGGAATTGCGCTCTTGACCCATGCTGCAGCGTGGGTCAAGTGCATGCTCTGTACGTCAAGTGCGCTCGGAGGAAACCGAGAGGCGGCAAACGTCTTGGTGGGCTTGGACATTCGACTTCTTTTATCTTGAAAGCTCTCGAAACGGGAGCACAGCCAAGTGACCCGGCTGGGACGAGAGAACACGCGCCCGACTGCGGAGGTCAGCCGGGTACGGCACACGAAGCCACCACGCTATCCGGTGCAAACCCTGGGCTGCCGTACTCGTCAGGAGACCGTGGAGTCGGGGAAGCTTTGCCTTCGCCGTGCCCAAAGCGGCACGAGCGCAGTCCAACCCGGCCCGTGGGGCGCGGCCTCGGACGTGCGCGGCTTTGGGGGTTGGTGCGGTTTTCGTGAGG
>NZ_BDAY01000106.1 GCF_001612685.1 Nocardia altamirensis NBRC 108246 | reverse complement strand
CTTCTCTCACGCCAACGCGCCTCGGCAACCATTCCTCTCACGCCGATGGGCCCGGCAACCACTTCTCTCACGCCAACGCGAGGCTTGCCACCTCGGAGGGGGTTCCGGCGCGAGAGTTGGTGCAGCCATGTCTCGTTCGCACGGGTCGAGGGTCACGAGTGGTACATGACGGAGGCGTTTGCGGCGTGTCGCCTCAACCATGTACCACTCGCGGGGCGATAGCCCCTCGAGTGGGACCTGACCGCGGCAACCCATACCGTCGCCAGCGCCAGATCACTCATGACTCCTCGATCCTGGCCTGGCGGAGGGGAGTTGGCATCTGTTCAGGCAGCTACAGGCGTAGGCCCTTCAGCGAACTGCGTCCGGTACAGCTCGGCGTAGCGACCTTCGGCGGCCAGAAGCTGGGGGTGGGTCCCCCGCTCGATGATTCGACCGTCTTCCAGAACCAGAATTTGGTCGGCAGCACGGATAGTCGAAAGCCGGTGGGCGATCACCAGGGCGGTGCGGCCTGCCAGCGCTTCCGAGAGTGCTTCCTGGACAGCAGCTTCCGAGGTGGAGTCCAAAGAGGCGGTCGCTTCGTCGAGGATCACCACGCGGGGTTGCTTGAGCAGTAGCCGGGCGATGGTCAGGCGTTGACGTTCGCCGCCGGAGAGGCGGTAGCCGCGTTCACCGACCACCGTGTCCAGGCCGTCGGCGAGAGATTCGACCAGGTCGCGTAACCGCGCGCGCTGCAAGGCATCCCAGAGTTCGGGTTCGGTGGCTTCGGGGCGGGCCAGCAGGAGGTTGGCGCGGATGGTGTCGTGGAACAGGTGGCCGTCCTGGGTGACCAGGCCGACTGTTTCGCGGAGGGATCGGGTGGTCAGTGCTCGGACGTCGGTGCCGTTCAGGCGGACCGCGCCGCCGTCGACGTCGTAGAGGCGGGAAACCAGTTGGGCGACGGTGGATTTGCCTGCGCCCGAGGAGCCGACGAGGGCGATGAGCTGGCCGGGCTCGGCGCGGAGCGAGACGTTGTGCAGTACCTCGACGCCGCCGCGGGTGTCCAAGGTGGCGACGTCTTCGAGCGAGGCCAGGGAGACCTTGTCGGCGGCGGGGTAGCCGAAGGTCACGTTGTCGAGTTCGACGGCGACGGGGCCTTCCGGTACCGCCACCGCGTCGGAGGCGTCCTCGATCAGTGGTTTCAGATCGAGGACCTCGAAGACGCGCTCGAAGCTCACGAGCGCGGCCATGATCTCCATGCGCGCGCTGGCCAGTGCCGTCAGCGGGGTGTACAGCCTGGTCAGCAGCAATGACAGCGCGACAACCGCGCCCGCGTCGAGCTGACCGCGCAGGGCGTACCAGCCGCCGAGTCCGTAGACGAGGGCGATGGCCAGCGCGGACACCAGGGTGAGCGAGGTGACGAAGATGGTCTGCAGCATCGAAGTGCGGACACCGATATCGCGCACCCGGCTTGCCCGCAGGGCGAACTCGTCGGATTCCTGGTGCGGGCGGCCGAAGAGTTTCACCAGGGTGGCGCCCGGCGCGGAGAAGCGTTCGGTCATCTGCGTGCTCATGGCGGCGTTCAGCTTGGCCGCCTCACGCTGCATGTCGGCGAGACGGTTGCCCATGCGGCGGGCCGGAATCACGAACACCGGCAGCAGTACGAGGGAGATCATGGTGATCTGCCAGGAGATGCTGAGCATCACGCCGAGGGTGAGCGCCAAGGTGACCAGGTTGGCGACCACGCCGGAGAGGGTGTCGCTGAAGGCGCGCTGTGCGCCGATCACGTCGTTGTTCAACCGGCTTACCAACGCGCCGGTCCGCGTCCGGGTGAAGAACGCGATCGGCATCTGCTGCACGTGGTCGAAGACCGCAGTCCGCAGATCGAGGATGAGTCCCTCGCCGATGCGCGAGGACAGCCAGCGAATACCGAGCCCGAGCGCCGCGTCGAAGATCGCGAGCACGGCGACGATCAGCGCGAGGGTGACCACGATGCGCGGCGCCGCGCCGCCGACGATGTTGTTGACGATCCGGCCCGCCAGCACCGGCGTCGCCACCGCAAGCAGCGCAGACACCACGCTGAAGAGCAGGAACACCCCGATCCGGCGGCGATGCGGCGTAGCGAACCGCAGGATGCGCTTGGCCGTCGCCATGCTGAACGGCCGCTGCTCCTGCGGTGCGTTGGCCCGCCGGTACATCTGGCTCCACGCCACCGATTCGATACTCACGTCGACACTCCCTCTCGGTCCCCACCCATCAAAGTCCTGCCTACCGACACTAAAACCTCAACAAAAGTTGAGAGCAAGTCGTTTCCGCGCGTTCCTGATTCCGCGCTCAGCGAAATACCACCCCAAAAGCCCAGTTGACTCCCGCATGTTGCCCGTCGCGGGGAGCGCGCGTCGTTCCCGCGACAGAGCGCTGTTCGGGCTGCTCCGTCAGATCGATCTGAGTGGCACCCCACTGTCCGGTGTCACCGACCTGACCAAGGGCATCGGTGGTGGTGAGCTGCGCAGCTCGGCGCGCAGGCCGCTCTATCGCCACGACAGACAACAGACATCGCTCCCTCGCCGCGACCGAGCAGCGCAGGGATCGCCCTCGCGACAGGTGGCAAGCGCGCGTCACGCATCCGCGACGACCGGCGCGCGAGGATGGCGGGCCTAGGCTGACGAAGTGATCGAGAACCGAGTGGTAGCGGGGCTGCGGGGCAGGATCGCGGGTGAGGTCGACGGGTCGCAGCGGCGGCGGGCGGAGTATTCGTCGGACGCGTCGAACTATCGGGTGTTGCCGGAGGCGGTCGTGTTTCCGCGTGACGACGAGGACGTGGCCGCCGCACTCGAATTCGCGGGCGAGAACGGACTGTCGGTGACGGCGCGTGGGGGCGGGACCTCGGTGGCCGGGAACGCGATCGGGACTGGCCTCGTGCTGGACTTCAGTCGGCACATGAATCGCATCATCGACATCGACCCGCAAGCACGGGTCGCGCACGTACAGCCGGGTGTGGTGCTGTCGGAATTGCAGCGGGCGGCACGGCCGCACGGGCTACGCTTCGGGCCGGATCCGTCGACGCAGAATCGGTGCACGCTGGGCGGGATGATCGGCAACAACGCGTGCGGGCCGCGCGCGGTGGCCTGGGGGCGTACCTCGGATACGGTGCGGGAGCTGCGGATTCTCGACGGCGGCTGCACCGAGCGGAGGTTGTCCGACGACCTGTCCGTCCTGCCGGGACTCGCCGAGTTCACCATGGCGAATCTCGCGGTGCTGCGCACGGAGCTCGGCCGCTTCGACCGGCAGGCCTCCGGGTACGGGCTCGAACATCTACTGCCGGAACGTGGTTCCGCGGTGGCGAAGGCGTTCGTCGGCACAGAGGGCACCTGCGGTCTGCTGCTCGACGCAACCGTCGAGCTGGTGCCGCTGCCGAAGTCCACCGTGCTCACCGTGCTCGGCTACCCCGACATCGCCACCGCCGCAGACAATGTCGCGGCGGTGATGGCGACCGCGCCGACCGCGGTCGAGGGCATCGATGCCCGGTTGGTCGATGTGGTGCGTACGCATCGCGGCGCCGTTCCCGAGCTACCACGTGGCGGCGGCTGGTTGTTCGTGGAGTCCGCGGGCGAGAACAAGGCCGATGCGCTGGCCCGCGCCGAACAGCTGTGCCGCACCGTCGACGCACTCGACTCCCGCATCGTCACCGATCCCGTTGCCGCGGCAGCACTCTGGCATATCCGCGCGGATGGCGCAGGCCTGGCCGGCCGCACCGCGGACGGACATCCGGCCTGGCCCGGCTGGGAGGACGCGGCGGTGCCGCCGGAGCGACTCGGCGCCTACCTCCGCGACTTCGCCGACCTGACCGCCGAACACGGCGTGGACGGACTGCTGTACGGCCACATCGGCGACGGCTGCATCCATGTCCGGCTCGATCTGCCGATCGCCGATGCCCCGCAACGCTTCCGGCGCTTCCTGTTCGATGCCGCCGAGCTGGTGGTCAGCCACGGCGGTTCGCTGTCCGGCGAGCACGGTGACGGTCGCGCCCGCTCTGAGCTGCTCTCCGTCATGTACTCCCGCACGGTGCTCGACGTATTCGCCGGATACAAGGCCCTTTTCGACCCGGCGAACGTGCTGAACCCCGGCGTCCTCATCGATCCACGGCCGATCGACGCCGACCTGCGGGTGGCCGGAATTCCGGCAATACCGATGGCGGGCTTCGCCTTTCCCCATGACCACGGGGATATGAGCACTGCGGTGCACCGCTGTGTCGGTGTCGGCAAGTGCCGTGCGGACACCCGCGCCGCCGGTGGTTTCATGTGCCCGTCCTACCTGGCCACCAAGGACGAGAAGGACAGCACCCGCGGCCGCGCGCGGGTGTTGCAGGAGGTGGTCAGGGGCGCGTTGCCCTGGTCGTCCGACGCGGTGGCCGAGTCACTCGATCTCTGCTTGTCCTGCAAGGCATGTCGTTCCGACTGCCCGGCGGGGGTCGATGTCGCCACCTACAAGGCCGAGGCCTTGTATCGCCGGTATCGGCGCCGCCCACGCCCACTCGACCACTACTCCCTCGGCTGGCTGCCCCGATGGCTGGCCGCCGCGACCCGGCTGCCCCGCGCCGCGAACGCCATCGCCGAAGTCGCGGTCCTGCGCCGAATCGGCTTGCGCGCGGCGGGTATTGATCCACGTCGCGAAGTGCCGCGCCTGGCGGAGCGCAGCTTTCGCCGCATCTGGCGCGACCTCGGCGGCGAGCTGCCTGCGGGCGATCCCACGGGACCGGAACTCATGTCCGCCGATCTCATGGCAACAACGTCGGCACCCGGCCCGACGTCCGCAGGCTCCACGGCGCGCCTGCCCGAGGTCATGTTGTGGATCGACACCTTCACCGATGCCTTCGACCCCGAAATAGCGCTGGCCGCAGCACAATTGCTGCAGTCACTCGGCTACCGGGTCCGCATTCCCGAACGCCGGGTGTGCTGCGGACTCACCTGGATCAGCACCGGCCAGCTGGACGGTGCCAGGAAACGCTTGCGCGCCACCATGACCGAGCTGGACGCGCACGTGCGCGCAGGCGGTCTCGTGGTCGGCTTGGAGCCGTCGTGCACCGCGGTGCTGCGCTCGGATCTGCCCGAACTGTTTCCTGACGATCCCCGCGCGGCCGCGACCGCGCGTGCCGTGCGCACGCTCGCCGAGTTCCTCACCGAACAACCCGACTGGCGCCCACCGCGACATTCACCGCGAACTGTGGTCGTGCAACCACATTGCCATCACCACGCGATTCTCGGATTCGACGCCGATCGCCGGTTGTTAACCACAATGGGTATGAATGTGACTGAAATCACCGGATGCTGTGGTCTCGCGGGAAATTTCGGAATGCAGCGCGGCCATTACGACATTTCGGTCGCAGTAGCCGAGAACGGCATGCTGCCCGCACTGCGCGGTGCCGAAGACGAGGCCGTCTTCCTCGCCGACGGCTTCTCCTGCCGTACCCAGGCCAACCAGCTGGCCGACCGCTCCGCCCGCCATCTCGCCCAATTCCTGCTGGACCAGTGAGACTTTGGCGCGCTCGCCGGGTCACCGCACGGCGAGCGCGTGCACCGGGATCAGCTGCCGAACGGCAGGGTGCCCGGCGGGATCTGATAACCCGAGCTGCCTGCGGAAACGCCACCCCAGGCGTTGAGCAACCAGTTGAGCACGTTGGTGATCATGAATACCTCCATGTGGCGACTGCCAGCTGTTTGCCGATCGCACCAATATCGCCACTCTTATTCGTCGCGTTACAAAATACCGGGGAACTGCATTGATGCAGAATCGGCATCGAATAACGTCGAATTACGTTGGGCGCGAGGAGCTTGCCGACCGATGGTGGAGTCCACCACATTCCGCACCACGCCGTCGGGCAGAATGAACCGATGCGTAACGCGACGGTCGAGCCGGAAGTTGACCCCACCGGTCCGACCAGGACCGTGACGTCCGACCGTCCGATCGACCTCGCCTGCACCATCGCCCCGCTGCGCCGCGGCGCAGGCGATCCGTGCCACCGCACGACCGGCGACGGCGCGCACTGGCACGCCTCCCGCATGTCGACCGGGCCGGTCACCTACCGACTGACCCAGTCAGGCCCGTGCGCGGTGCACGCGCAGGCGTGGGGGCCCGGCGCCGGGGAATTCCTGGACGGGCTCGACCACATGCTCTGCCTGGACGAGGACGTTGGCAACTTCGTCCCGGACCATCCCAAGCTCGTCGAGGCGCATCGCCGGTTCCCCGGACTGCGGATGCTGCGCACCGGCCTGGTTTTCGAGGCACTGGTCCCCGCAGTGCTCGAGCAGAAGGTGCACACCATCTCCGCCCGCACCTCGTGGCGAAAGCTGGTGCGGCAGTTCGGCGATCCCGCACCGGGCCCGGCACCGGAGGGCCTGCGGCTGCCGCCCGACGCCGACACCTGGCGGCGGGTGCCGTCCTGGGCGTTCCATCGCGCCAACGTCGGCCCGCAGCGCGCCCAGACGATCGTGCGCGCCGCCAGAGTGGCGGACTCGCTGGAGCGGGCAGCGGATGTCGACCCCGCCGAAGCCGCCCGCAGGCTGCGGACGATCCCCGGTATCGGCGTGTGGACCGCCGCCGAGATCGCCCAGCGCGCCTTCGGTGACGCGGATGCGTTGTCGGTCGGCGATTTCCATCTCGCGGCGGTCGTCGGCTGGACCCTGCTCGGCCATGCGATCGACGACGACACCATGGTCGAATACCTGGAACCGCTTCGGCCGCACCGTTATCGGGCCGTGCGCCTGTTGGAGGTCAGCGGCCAGGCGCACAAGCCGAAGTTCGGCCCGCGCACCCCGCTGACCGATCACACCTGGCACTGACGGACCGGCTCAGCTGCGCCGCGCCTCGAGCCCGTCCAGGATCCGGACCAGGCCGTAGCGGAACTTCCGGTCGCGCACTTCCGTCGGGTCGCTGTCCCAGTCGTTCTGCTGGAATCGCGGATAGTCCTTCGCCGCGGCCTCGGCCGCCGGTCGCAGCTGCGCCACGAATTCCTGCTCCGTCTGCCCTGACCTGGTGAGCATCGCCAGCCAGGCGGCCTCGGCGATGCCCATCCCGATCACATAGCTCATCAGCGCGCTGATGGCATCGCCCGTCTCCTGCGCGGGGAACCCGCCCACCTCGAACAGCCCGACCAAGCCGTCGTTGAGTTGCATGACGTTCGGGCCGAGGTACGACAGCCCGACCTGGCCAAGCGTCGAAGCCATCCACGGATGGCGCAGGATCATCGCGCGCACGCTTTCGGCGCAGTCCTCGGCGGCCGAGCGCCAGTCCGCCCCGTCGGTGATCGCACGAACCCTGATCTCGCCGTAGACCTCGTCGACGACCAGCTCGATGAGCTCGTCTCGGTTGGCGACGTGCCGGTAGAGCGAGGTCGCGCCGGCATTGAGCCGGGTACCGAGCTGGCGCATGGTCAGCGCCTCCATGCCCTCGGCGTCGAGCAGGGCTACCGCCTCGGTGACGATGTGTTCCCTGGTCAGCGCAGGCTGTTCCCTGCCCCGCCGCGGGCGCGTCCACACCGATCCGACCTGCTGTTTTTCCGCGGGCATCGCGACTCCTTCTGTTGCACCGAGCATAGCGCACGATGTTCGCACTTGCGAACGCGCTGAATCGATGCGTACATTGTTCGCAACAAGCAAACGTCGTACGCAACACTGTGAGAAGAGAGCTTCCGATGGACGTGACGGACACCCGCAACCCGAAACGCTGGTGGATTCTGATCGTGCTGTGCCTCAGCGCGCTGGTCCTGGTCATCGACAACTTCGTGCTCGCCGTGGCGGTGCCGCCGCTGGCCGAGGATCTGAACGCGAGCGCACAGGACATCCAGTGGATCCTGGACTCCTACATCCTGGTCTTCGCCGGTCTGCTGCTCACCTCGGGCAGCCTCGCCGACCGGTTCGGCAGGCGCCGGGTGATGCTCATCGGCCTAGTCCTGTTCGGCGTCGCCTCACTCGGCGCGACGCTGGCGACGAGCCCGATCGAGATGATCATCGCCCGCACCGTGATGGGTATCGGTGGCGCGCTTGTCCTTCCGAGCACGCTGTCGATCCTGATCACCGTGTTCGACGACGACGAACGCCGCAAGGCGATGAGCTTCTGGAGTGCCGCCTCGGTGCTCGGCCTGGTCGGCGGCCCGGTGCTCGGCGGCGTGCTGATCGCCCACTTCTGGTGGGGCGCGGCGTTTTTGATCAACATCCCGGTCGCCGCCGTCGCCATCATCGCCGCGCTGGTGCTGATGCCGGAGTCCAAGGGGCCGAGGACCAAGCCCGACGTGCCGGGCGCGGTGCTCTCCATGGTCGGCATGACCGCGCTGGTGTGGACCATCATCGAATTCCCCAAGGGCGGTTTCGATCACGCGTCGACGCTGATCACGCTCGCCATCGCCGTTGTCGCGCTCGTCGCCTTCCTGGTGTGGGAGACCCGCGTCGAACACCCGATGGTGCCGCTGCAGCTGTTTCGCAACCGCGACTTCTCCGGCGGCAGCCTGTCACTGACCCTGGTCCAGGTCGCCAACGGTGGTCTGCTGCTGGTGCTGACCCAGTACCTGCAGTTCGTGCTCGGCTACTCACCGACCAAGGCCGGGCTGGCGTTCATCCCGATGATGCTCGCCTCCATCGTGTGCAACGGACTCGGCGCTGGTCTCGGCACCAAAGTCGGCAACCGCACGCTCGCCGTCACCGGCATGCTCATCTCGACCGTCGGCCTCGGCCTGCTGGCGAGCCTGTCCGCGGACAGCGGTTTCGGCATGCTCGCCGTCGCGCTGGTTGTGCTCGGCGCCGGTGCCGGCCTCGCGCAGCCCGCGGCCATCGCCGCACTGATGAGCGCGGTGCCGACGGAGCAGGCCGGTGTCGGCTCGGCGCTGAACGACACCATCCAGCAGGCGGGCGCCGCCCTCGGCATCGCAATCCTCGGCAGCATTCTGTCCAGCACCTTCACCAGCACCATGCCCGACTCGGCGCCCGAGATCGCCAAGCACTCGATCAGTGATGCGCTGGCGCTGGCCGCCGCCACCGGCGACAGCGAACTCCTCAGCACGGCAAGGGAAGCGTTCACCTCGGCCATGTCGGCCAGCTTCGTCGCAGGCGGTGTCGGCATCCTGTCCGGCGCGATCGTTGCCCTGTTCGTCATGCGCAGCAAGAAGCCTGCGCAGGTCGAGGTGGCCGAGGAGGCGGCACTGGTGAAGTAGCGCAACAGGATTCACCCGAAACCGGCCCGATCGGCGGATGCCGATCGGGCCGGTTGTGGGTGTCGAAGGTTGTGGGTTGGTTCAGAATTCGCCGAGCACACTGAAGACAGTGCGACCGGTGTGACTGCCACCTTGGATGGACGCGAGGACCTCGGCCGCCTCGGTGACGGGAGCGACGTGCGTCAGCGTCGAAAGGTGTTGCGGGCGCAGCTCGTTGCCGAGGCGGGTCCACAGTTCGCGACGCTTCTCGATCGGAACGTAGGCCGAATCGATGCCGAGCAACGCGACGCTGCGCAGGATGAACGGCATGACCGTGGTCGGCAGGCCGGAGCCGCCGGTCAGGCCGCTCACCGCGACCGCGCCGCCGTAACCGATGGCGCTGAGAATGTAGGCGAGCGACTTGCCGCCGACACTGTCGACGGCGCCCGCCCAGCGGGCCTTGGCCAGCGGCCGCGGCTTGGCGTCGGGGTCCTCGGGCAGCCTGCCGATCACCTCGTTGGCGCCGAGCTCGGCGAGCAGGTCGCCCGCGTCGGTCTTGCCGGTGGAGGCGATGACCTCGAAGCCGAGGCCGGACAGGATGTCGATGCTCACGCTGCCGACACCGCCGGTCGCGCCGGTGACCAGCACCGCGCCCGTCTCCGGGGTGAGTCCCCGGTCGAGCAGGGACTGCACGCTCAGCCCTGCGGTGAAGCCCGCGGTGCCGAGTGCCGCGGCGTCGCGCAGGCTCAGTCCGTCGAGCTTGACCACCCAGTCCGCAGGCACCCTGGCGTACTCGGCGAACCCGCCGTTGTGCGAAACGCCGATGTCGTAGCCGTGCGCCACCACCAGGTCACCGGGGGCGAAATCCTCGTCCTCGGAGGAGACCACCTCGCCGGTGATGTCGATGCCGGGGATGATCGGGTACTTGCGGACCACCCCGCCACCCGTGGTGATTGCCAGCCCGTCCTTGAAGTTCGCGCTGGAGAAGTGCACCTTGATCGTCATGTCACCAGGCCCGAGGAAGTCCTCGCCCACCTCCTGTTTGGTGAGAACGATCCCGCCATCCGATTCATGCGCCACCATCGCCCAGAACTCCATGCGGACGAGCATACGAGCGTCGACGCTCCGCCGGGCGGATCCACGGGGGAGGCGAGGCGAACTATTCGGGGACGAGTTCGAGGCGAACGCCGAGCAGCCGGACCGGGCGATCCAGCTCGAACCTGTCGACGATGCGGAGCGCGGTTTCGCTGATCTCGGCGGGATCGATGGTCGGCGCAGGCAGCTTTTCCTGCTTGCTTCGGGTGTAGAAAGTGTTGGTGCGCACGGTGACCGAGACTCTGGTGCCGATGCGGCCCGCCGCGGCCATCTCCTCGGCGACCTCGGTGGCGAGGCGGGCCACCTGGGCGCGGATGTCGGCGCGTTCGGTGAGGTCGTGCGGGAAGGTCTCGGACTTGCTGCGGCCCACCGGGACTCGTGGCTCGGTGGTCACGTCGGTGTCGCCCTTGCCGTGGCCGAGGACCCAGAGGTAGGGGCCGGTGTTCGGGCCGAACTCGGCGGCGAGGCGATGCCGGTCGGCCGCCATCAGGTCGGCGACGGTGTCGATGCCGAGGTCGGCGAGGCGGGCGGCGATCCGGGATCCGATGCCCCACAGGGCATTTGTCGGACGGTGCGCCATCACCTCGGTCCAGTTCGCCGCGGTGAGCCGGAAGATGCCTGCGGCACCGCCCGCGTCGGTGGGCTGCGCGGCGGCGGACTTGCCGATCGACTTGGCGAAGCCGGTAGCCAGCTTGGCGGTGAGCTTGTTGTCGCCGATGCCGATCGCGCAGGTGAGGTCCAATTTCTCGATGGCGCTGCGGATTTCGCGGGCCAATGCCTCCGGGTCGTCGGTGTCGGCGGCCAGGAACGCCTCGTCCCAGCCCCACACCTCCACCCGGCCGGGGAAGGTGCGCAACAGCGACATCACCTCGTCGGACGCCTCCTCGTAGGTGGTCATGTCCAGCGGCAGGAACACACCTTCCGGGCATTTGCGCTGGGCGCTGCGCAAGGCCATGCCCGCCCGGACACCGAACGCCCGCGCCGGGTAGGACGCGCAGGTGACCACCTTGCGCGGCTCGGTCGGATCGCCGTTGCCGCCGACGATGACCGGCAGGCCGCGCAGCTCCGGATGCCGACGGAACTCCACCGCGGCCTGGAACTGATCGAGATCGACATGCAACAGCCATCTGGCCATGTGTCCGTCATACCGCACCAGGGTGACAAGTGCGCATTTCCGCGTCGATATCCAGCTGCGAGAGCACGATCTCGCACAGTCCAGAATCACCAACGAGGATCCTGACTACCACGGCCCCCTCCCGAACCAAACCTCGGGCGACGGCTCAGCATATTTGGTGTCTTTTCTGAGGAAGGGAGTCAATCTGTCGATGCTCGAAATCTGGACGGCATCGGTCACCGCGCCCCAGGATCCGGTGGCCGGGTCCTTGGTCAGACGGTCCTTCGGAGGTGGCCAGAACGAGTACACCTCAGGAGACCCGTCATCGCTCATGCGCCCGGTCGCCACCACTACATGGTCGCCCTTCCCCCACATGACCACATCGCCGCGCTGCGGTTGCGGACCGGCGGGATCCCCGGGAACGTAACGCCGCTTCCCATGCGGCAGGAGTTCCCGCGCCATATCATCTGCCCAATTCTTCGGCCAGCCAACCCACCACCTCCGCCGGTGCTTGGAAACGGGCTCATAAAGTCTGTGCAGCTCAGCGTGAGTAACCACGCCCACCTCGACTCCGACTCGCTCTATTATTTCCCAGCAATTCATCGCAGAGTCCGGGTGCAGGGCTGGCAGCGGTCCTTCGGTCGGCGATATTATCCAAGCCTCGAATTCCCGCCGCGACACCTCCGCCGAATGAAAGTTCGCCCATCGTGCTCGGGCGCCCGAGTGGTGCAATCTGTCGAGCTCGTCCGCGACGAGCAGGGGTGCGTCTGGCTGCTCGGGAGCATGTGTTCCGTGGCCAGGGAACTGCCCTCCAGCGTGACCGGTTTTGTCCAACTCGAGTTCAAACTGCGCGTCTTTGTGTTCGACCCGTTTAAGGCCGTCCCGTATCGCATTCGGAACTTCGTGGTATTTTTCGCTGATTCGCGGGTCGGCTTTGTCGACGATCGCGGCGGTTAGGCGCTTGGTTATCTGGAGCATTTTCGCGATGATTTCGCGGCCACCCGTCCCACTCATCGAGATTCCTGTCGCAGTGGCCGGGGAAACTATCGGTGAGCACTGTAGCCGTGAAATAGCGCAGGGAGATGTCGCGCTGTCCGCACCAGTGGGGAGCCGTCTGACTCGGGGCCGCACGCGATCCAGCAGCCGATCCTTTGCACTTTGCCGCCGAGGCGGTGTCAGCCGTCGGCCCTGCCAGGGGCGGCGGCAGTCGATCATCTGGAAAGAAATAGCCGCATCTTGTGCCGGTCAGCAAACAGAATTATATTCTGGATGTGAAGATTCGAGATCGGTTGCTGATGGCGGCCGAGCGGCAGTTCGCGGAACGGGGGGCGTTGGACGCGACGCTCGCGCAGATCCGCGAGGCCGCGGGTGCCAGCGTCGGCGCCCTCTACCACCACTTTCCGGACAAGGCGGACCTGTATCGGCAGGTGTGGGAGCGCGCACTCGCGGACTACCAACAGCACTTCTGGGCAGTCATCGGCGACAGCGCGGACGCACGCGAAGGGGTGACCGCCGGAGTTCGCGAACACCTGCGCTGGATCGCCGAAAACCAGTACCGGGCACAGGTGCTCATCTCCGCCCGGCCACCAGGAGTGCGGGAGAGCGACAGCAACCGCGAATTCATGCGCAACGTCGCGCGCTGGTGGCGCATGCACGCCGGCTACGGGGCGGTGCGCGATCTCAGCCTCGACCTGGTGTACGCGCTGTGGCTCGGGCCTGCGCAGGAGTACTCGCGGCAGTGGTTGAGCGGCGACATGCTCGCCTCGCCGAGCGTTGTCGCCGACGAACTCGCCGACGCCGCATGGTCGACGCTGTCCGCGTCTCGAACGACAGGAAACTCATGAACGCCACCACCATCGACCGCGACCTCGCCGAAAAGGTCCTCGCCGCACAGCCTTTCGCCATGCTGGTCGGCACCGAGATCGCCGAGTTCGGCGCCGACTTCGTGACACTGGCGATCCCGATCCGCCCCGAACTCGGGCAGCAGTTCGGCCTCGTACACGGCGGTGTGCTCGCCTACGCGGCCGACAACGCGCTCACCTTCGCCGCAGGCACCGCGCTCGGCGCGAACGTGCTCACCAGCGGCTTCACCATTACGTACCTGCGTCCGGCCGCGGGTATTCGGCTGCGGGCCGAGGCAAGGGTCAGCGGGGCAACTCGCCGCCAAGCGGTGGTCCGCTGCGAGATCTATGCCGAGAAAGCCGACGGCGCGTCGGTGCTGTGTGCGGTGGCGCAGGGCACTGCGCGCGCGGTCGACCGCGAACTCGGCGGCGACGGCGCGTGATCGGCGCGGAGTAGGCGCCACCCGGGCACGAGGGGTTGCCCGGGTCAGGCGTCCACTGTTGCGTCATCGGAAGTCCACACAGCACTGGGTGATCCGCCGGTCACCGCACGAAGCGTCGACGCAAGCGTCGACGGCGCCAGTCCCTCGTCGGACCGTGCCGCGACGAACCCGTCGGGCCGCACCAGCAAGGCACCGCCCTCGGAAAGACCGGTACGGTCCGCCCATTCGGCAATCGGGAGCGCGTGCACGGTGATGTCGATCCCGGTGTCCCACTGCGCGTCCGAGACCGCATCCCGCCATGCGGCCGACGCGCCGGTGACCAGCAGCGCGAAGCCGGGGCCGCAGAGGTCCAGTGTCGAAATCCGCTGCGCGCGATCGATCCACGTGTGCGGCGCCCGCGTGCCGACCTGGCCGGTCAAGCGCTCCACATGCGGCGTGCTCGCGCCACCCGCCAGCGCGGCCGAGTCGTATCGATACTTGGTCATCACCGTGCCGACATCGATGCGACGCGCGAGATCCGCGGCGTTGTCCGGAGTTTCGACGCCGTAGCGCGTGTCGAAATCGGTGCCGAGGCGGGCCTGCTCGGCGGCGACGATCGCGCGCGGTCGCCGTTCCGGCTGGTAGCTGTCGAGCAGCGCAGGACCGGCGGTGCCGGACAGCACGGTCGCCAGTTTCCAGATCAGGTTGTGCACGTCGGCGATTCCGGTGTTGGCGCCGAAGCCGCCCCACGGGGCGTGACTGTGCGCGGCGTCGCCTGCCAGGAAGATCCGGCCGCGGCGGTACTCGTCCGCGACGAATACCCCGGTGTCCCAAGCGCTTCGCTCCACCACGTCGACCTCGACATCGGCAACGCCGATCGCTGCCCGCACCAGCTCGGCACAGCGCTCGGCGGGATAGTCGGCGAAAGATTCTGCGGCCGCATCGTATTCGAGGTGGAACGACCACTCGTCGGTGTTGTTCTTCGACAGCACAAGACAGCGCACGTCGTCGTTGCTGATCTCGCACTGACTGAAGGTGCGGCCGTTCAGCACCCCGGTCAGGTCGGCGCGGACGAAAACGTTGATGTAGTGGTGTGTCGGTGGAAGCGCCCACCCGGTGATCCCGAGTGCCTGCCGCAGCGGGCTGCCCGCGCCGTCGGCCGCGATGACATAGTCGGCCCGGATGGTCCCGCTGCCGCCTGCCTGATCGCGCACGGTGGCGGTGACGCCGGTCTCGTCGGCCTCGAATTCCCGCAGCTCGACACCGAACCGCAGGTCGCCGCCGCGTTCCACGGCCACCTCGACGAGCAGCGGCTCGAGCAACACCTGCGGCAGGAAGCAGAAGCCCGACGGGCTCGGTTCGGCATTCGTCAGCTCGCTGCGGAGCCGGCCGAGGTCGAGGTATTCGGCGTCGACCAGCGTCGCGCCCCGGCTGGCGCCGCCGAACCGGCCCGACTTCAACACCGTCTCGGCCGCGCGCTGCAGCCTGGCGTCGATGCCGATCTGCCGGAACAACTCGACGGTCCTGGTGTGCACACCACGGGACCGCGGCAGCACCGAAGGCCGGGTCCGCTTCTCGACGAGCACGAACGGGACGCCGTGGTATTCGAGGAACAGTGCGGCCGACAGTCCGACCAGGCCACCGCCGACGATGAGAACAGGCACTTGCTGGGTCGAGGTCATGCTCCGATCCTGTGCGTACCCGCTTGCACCGGCCTTGCACGACGATGACAAGAACACAGAAATGCCGAAAGGCCGGGCACCCGTGGGTACCCGGCCCTTGTCGAGCAGGTCAGGCCGTAGCCGCGAAGGCCGGGCCGTCCAATGCCGGTTCGGCGACCGGCTCGATGGCGTAGGCCAAGATCTCGGCCACGTCACCGACTGGACGCACATCCAAAGCGGCAAGCACCTCGGCAGGGACGTCGTCCAGGTCCGGCTCGTTGCGGGCCGGGATGAACACCGTCTTCAACCCGGCGCGCTGCGCCGCGAGCAGCTTCTGCTTCACGCCGCCGATCGGCAACACCCGACCGTTGAGGGTGACCTCGCCGGTCATGCCGACATCGGCACGCACCTGCCTGCCCAGTGCCAGCGACACCAGGGCGGTGACCATGGTGACGCCCGCCGACGGACCGTCCTTCGGGACCGCGCCGGCCGGGAAGTGCACGTGGATATTGCGATCCAGCACCGACGCCTCGATGCCGATCTCCTCCAGGTGCGAGCGCACGTAGGTCAGCGCGATCTGCGCGGACTCCTTCATGACGTCGCCGAGCTGACCGGTCAGCGTCAGCGAGCGCTCGCCCTCCGCGCCGTTGGCCTCGATGTAGAGGACATCGCCGCCGAGTCCGGTGACCGCGAGACCGGTGGCCACACCAGGCACGGCGGTACGTTCCACCGAGTCGGGGGTGAACCGGGGACGGCCGAGGAAGTCCTTCAGGTCACCGATATCGATGGTGAGGGACTTGGTCGCGGTGCCGGAATCCGCTGGCGCCGTAGCACTCTCCGACTTGACCAGCGCGTCGTAGCCGAGGCCGGGGTCGTAGCCGAGGTTCGCCACCACCGCGTCGAATTCGTCTGCCGTCGAAACGTTTCCGCCCTCGGACAAGCGAGTCGCCGCCTTGCGCAACGCCTTTGCGATCAGGCGCTCCATCTGCCGCACCCCGGCCTCCCGGGTGTAGTTCGCGGCGATCTCACGCAATGCCGCGTCGGTGACGGTCACCTCGTCGGCGGTCAGCGCGTTGCGTTCCAGCTGCCTCGGCACCAGGAAGTCGCGGGCGATATCGACCTTGTCGTCCTCGGTGTAGCCGTCGACGGTGATCAATTCCATCCGGTCGAGCAGCGGGCCCGGGATGGTCTCCATCACGTTCGCGGTGGCGATGAACAGCACATCGGACAGGTCGAGATCCAGATCGAGGTAGTGGTCGCGGAACGTGTGGTTCTGCGCCGGATCGAGCACCTCGAGCAGCGCGGCCGCGGGATCGCCGCGGAAATCCGAGCCGACCTTGTCGATCTCGTCCAGCAGGACAACGGGATTCATCGAACCCGCCTCCTTGATGGCGCGGACGATCCTGCCGGGCAGCGCACCGACATAGGTGCGCCGGTGACCACGGATCTCGGCCTCGTCGCGCACGCCGCCGAGGGCGACCCGGACGAACTTGCGGCCCATGGCGCGCGCCACGGACTCACCGAGCGAGGTCTTGCCGACACCGGGCGGACCGACCAGCGCGAGCACCGCGCCGGAACCACGGCCGCCGACCACCTCGAGGCCACGCGCGGCCCGCCGGGAGCGCACCGCCAGGTACTCGACCATGCGGTCCTTCACCTCGTCCAAGCCGTGGTGATCGGCGTCGAGCACCGCGCGCGCCGCCGAAACATCGGTGCTGTCGGTGGTTTTCACCGTCCACGGCAGTTCGAGCACGGTGTCCAGCCAGGTCCGGATCCAGCCGGACTCCGGGCTCTGATCGCTGGCCCGCTCCAACCGGCCGACCTCGCGCAGCGCCTCCTCGCGCACCTTGTCGGGCAGGTCGGCCTGCTCGATCCTGGTGCGGTAGTCGTCGGCGCCGTCCGGCTCGTCCTCGCCGAGTTCCTTGCGGATCGCGTTGAGCTGCTGGCGCAGCAGGAACTCGCGCTGGCTCTTCTCCAGACCCTCGCGCACGTCGTCACTGATCTTCTCGGTGACCTCGGCCTCCGCGATGTGGTCCTTGGTCCACTCGATCAGTGTCTGCAGCCGCTGGACGACGTCGGGGGTTTCGAGAAGTTCCCGCTTCTGCTCGTTCGACAGGTACGGGGCGTAGCCCGCGGTGTCGGCGATCGCCGACGGATCGGTCAGCTGATTGACCGCGTCGATGATCTGCCAGGCCTCGCGGCGCTGCAGCACCGAGACAACCAGCTTCTTGTATTCGGCGGCAAGCTCTTTCGTCCTGCCGTCCGCCGCGGGTGTCTCGACCGGCTCGGCCTCCACCCACAGGGCAGCGCCGGGTCCGGTGACTCCGTGGCCGATCTTGGCGCGCCGCTCGGCCTTCAGCACGGCCGCCGGTGCGCCGCCGCGCATCCGTCCGACCTGTTCGATGGTGGCGACCACGCCGTAGGAGGCATAGCCCTCGGTCAGCCGCGGCGCGAGCAGCACGGCCTCGGTCTTCGCGGCGCGCGCGGCGTCGATGGCGGCCTGCGCCGATTCGTCCAGTTCGATGGGCACGACCATGCCCGGCAGCACGATCGGATCGGTCAGGAACAGCACCGGCAAGTTCTGAGGTGTAGTCACGAGTTCGACCCTTCCAAAAGTTGAGCGATACCAACTCAACCCCACCCCCACCCCCTTTGTTCCGCATCCACCCCTCGTTCGCTGAGGGCGAAGAAGTTGACCTTCCCGACGCTGCCGACGAGTCGAAGGCCGCTACTCGGTGATGACGTAGCTGCCGTGGATGGGGAGGTCTGGGGTGGGGTTCCAGCCTTGGAGGAAGTAGGACCAGCCGAGCCAGACGCCGGGGGCGATTTGGCGGAACTCGTGGTAACTGATCGGAATGCCGACGAAGTCTGCGGAGAAGTCGATGGTCCAGGATGGTTTGTTGTCGGCGTAGGAACGGCCGGGGGTGACCGGGCCGCCGGTGTCTTCGCCGCCGATGCGGTAGTTCTTGTAGCACCAGTCCTGCTTGTCGGGGCCGGGGGCGAAGGTAAGGGAGTCGCCGAGAACGCCTTCCGATGCCGCCCATACTCGGCCGAAGGGGTAGGGGATGGGTGCTCCGAGCACGTGGACTGCGGGCAGGACCCAGAATCGTTCGCGGCCCTGTGGTCGTTCGCCCGGGGCCGCAGCGAGAAAGAGCGCGTCTGCCTGTGCGGTTGTGCAGTGAAACCGCAACGAGTCGACGGTGACGGCAGGGTTGGCGCGGTCTATGACGCATCGGCCGTCGGCCTGCACCGCGCCGACAACCGAAGATCCCGCGCCGGAACCGGATTCATCGGCACCCGCGGTGGGTGCCACTGCCAGACCCGCCACGGCGGTCAGCAATATGACGGCAAGTGCACCTATCCGCGACGCCCTTCGATCCATGCCGCTCGCTGGTCGACCACACACCGAGCCACCCTTGCTGAACCGCTTGATCAAGGCCCTACCTCGCTCAACGGATGGGTTACTTCCACATGGCAGTGACACGGTACTGGGAATTCCGCCTGATCGGATATCGCGATCTCGTGACGATTACCACGTTTCACCTGCGGAGTGGGCAGACGCACTGTGCGCAGAGCTACTGAATAGCTACGCCCCGCGAGTGAAAGATTTTGATGGGATTGCGACTAACGGGCACGTTCCACTCGAGCTTCGGTCCATACCGGCGTCTCGCTCTCGTAGACATTCCCGTCGGAGCCGAAAACGAGGAAGCGGTCGAAGGCTTTCGCGAACCAGCGGTCGTGGGTGACCGCGATGACGGTGCCCGCGAATTCGGCAAGTGCCTGTTCCAGTGCGTCGGCGGAGCGCAGGTCGAGGTTGTCGGTGGGTTCGTCGAGCAGGAGCATGGTGACGCCGGAGAGCTCGAGTAGCAGGATCTGCAGGCGGGCCTGTTGGCCGCCGGAGAGGTCGTCGTAGCGCTGCTCGGCGGCGCGGGCCAAGCCGTAACGGTCGAGGACGCGGCTCGCCGCCTCCCGGCCCATCCCGTCGCGATGTTCGTTGCCCAGGTGCAGGATTTCCAGCAGGGTGTTGCCGGAAAGGTCTGGGCGCGAATGGGTTTGGGCGAAATAGCCGGGCCGGACACGGGCGCCGAGGGTCGCGGTGCCGGTGTGCGGCACGGGGGTGAGGTCGAGCGCCTGGATGGGGCGGTGTCCGGTGTCGGGGTCGGTGCCGCCTGCCGCGAGCAGGCGCAGGAAGTGCGACTTGCCCGAGCCGTTGGAGCCGAGGACCGCGAGCCGGTCGCCGTACCAGATCTCGGCGGTGAAGGGCCGCATCAATCCGGTGAGTTCGAGGTCGGTGCAGACCAGGGCGCGCTTGCCGGTGCGTCCACCGTGCAGGCGCACGGACACGTTCTGCCGCAACGGAACTGCTTCCGGCGGGCCTGCCTCTTCGAACTTAGCCAGCCTGGTTTGGGCCGCCTGATAGCGGGCCGCGACGCCGTCGTTGAACTTCGCCTTCTCCCGCAGCCGCAAGACCAGCGCGCGCAGTTTGACCCGCTCTTCGTCCCACCGTTTGCGCAGTTCTTCCAGCCGCGCGTTCCGATCGTCGCGCGCCTGGTGATAGGTCGCGAAACCGCCGCCGTGCACCCAGGACATCGCGCCACTCGCGCCAGGTTCGAGGGTGACGATACGCCCGGCCGCGTTGGCGATCAGTTCCCGATCGTGGCTGACGAACAGCACCGACTTCGGCGAGGCGCTGATGGTGCGTTCCAGCCACTGCTTTCCCGGCACGTCCAGGTAGTTGTCCGGCTCGTCGAGCAGCAGCAGCTCGTCGGGCCCGGCGAACAAGGCCTCGAGCACGAGCCGCTTCTGTTCGCCGCCGCTCATCGTGTGCACCGCCCGCCACTTCGCCCGGTCGAACGAAATGCCAAGGGCCGCAGTGGTCACGGTGTCCCAGAACGACTCGATCTCGTACCCGCCGATATCGCCCCAGTCCGAAAGGGCCTGCGCGTACACCAGCTGGGTGCGCTCCTCGTCCTGCTCGATGAGCGCGTTCTCGGCGGCGTCGAGCGCGGCGGCGGCCTGCTGGATGGCGGGCGGGGCGACGGAGAGCAGCAGATCCCGGACCGTCGATTCGTCGCGCACCTGACCGATGAACTGCCGCATCACCCCCAGCGACCCCGACCGCGTCACCGCGCCCTCGTCGGCGGCGGCATCACCGGCGATGATCCGGACCAGGGTGGTTTTGCCGGTGCCGTTCGGCCCGACGAGCGCGGCCTTGACCCCGTCACCGATGCGAAAGCTCACCCCGTTGAGCAGCTGACGCCCGTCGGGGAGGAAGTAGTCGACATCGGTGACATCTATGTGCGCCATTGTTCCCAGACAACAGCAGCGATACCGCCGCTGCAACTCGGTTTCGTGGCCGTGTGGCCTGCCCTGCCGGTGCGGGCAGGCAACCGGCACCGCAGGCTCAGGATTCTTTCGGCGCGAAATGCAGTGCGGTGATGCCACATTCGAAAGGAGTCGCGGCCACCTGGCGCAGTGGCGTGTAGGCGCCTGCGGCGAAAACGGGAATGCCTGCGCCGATGGCGACGGGATTGACGAACAGGTGGAGTTCGTCGATGAGGTTCGCCGCGATCAGCGAGGTGACCAGGGTGCTGCCGCCGTAGGCGATGAGGTCACCACCGGGCTCGGCCTTGAGATTCTTGATCGTTTCGGCAATGTCGCCGTTGGCGACGGTGGCGTTCGCCCATGGGGATTCGGTGAGGCTCTTGGAGATGACGACCTTCGGGGTGTTGATCATCCAGTCGATCGTCTTGTCGTCTTCGTGCTCAGGGCGCGACTCCCAGACCGGGATGAATCCTTCGGCGAGCTTGCGGCCGAGGACGATCGTGTCCACGTCGGCGGTCATCGCGGTGATGTAGTTGCCGACGTCCGGGGACCAGTTGAACGACATCCAGTCCATTTCACCCGCCGGGCCGCCCATGTAGCCGTCGACGGTGGTCTGGACCTGGAGCAGGAGCTTGCGCATGAGGTGTTCCTTTCGAGGGGGCGGTTGATTCTCAGCCGCCGTTCTTGGTGTGAGTTCACTCTGCTCGACCCGGTTTACGGATTGTTTACGGTCTTTTGCGCAGCGGCCGTGTTCCGTCGGGAACCGTGCGGTCTCCTTTATCGTGGACTCGGCTGCACCGCTGGTCGGTGGCAGTTTCTCGGTAGAGGAGCGCCAACGAGTGAGCACGCCGAGGGAGCACGGGCATGAGCATGCCGAGCCGCACCGAATGGAAGCCGGCCGTCCTAGTCCTTGTCGTGGTCGGTGCGCTGATCGCGGTCCCGTCGGCGCTGGCCGCGCTCGTGCCGACCAGGGAGACGCCGGTCGCGCCGGGCACCGAGATCGTGTTGACCGCGCCGGGCGTCGCGCCGGACACCGTCAGTTTCGCCGGCGTCGCGGGCTGGCAACGCCGTCCGACGGGAGACGACAGCACCGCGGTGCTCAGCGCACCGGATGGTTCCCGGCTGGTGGTGAGCGTGCTCGACGGCGTAACGGACTTTCCCGGCGCCGCCGCGTGGCGGCTGAAAGTGCTTGGCGTGCAAGGCTTCGACGCCTACTTCGACGGCGGTGAGATCAAGACGCCGAACGGATTCGGCGGACCGACCTGCCGTGGCGCCGAGCAGGCCGGGGTATGCGCCATCGTCGGCAACGACAACTTGGCGGTGACGCTGGTGCTCGCGGGCGACGACGCGACGCTGCCCGAACTCATGCCGATCCTCGACTCGCTGCGGGTGCGGTGATGATCCGGCCGACATCGCCGCTGTTCTGGGTGTATTGCCTCGTCACCACGCTCGGGCTGGCGGCACTGGTCTTTCAGATCGCCCCGGTCGCTGCGCTGACCTGGCGCGACATGCTGGCGGGGCTGCCCTTCACCCTCGCGACCTTCGTTGTCTTCGGTGGACTGCTCGGTCAGTTGGATCGGCTCCGCGCGCGAGCAACGATTCGGGGCCCACTGGTCATGGGATTCCTGTGGGGCGCACTGGCCGGACCCGGAATTGCCATGTACGCCAACGATCACAACATGCGGGTCATCCAGAACCTGGCAGGCGACGCGTTCGCGCGCGACTGGCAGGCGCCGATCTCCGCGGCGATCGTGGAGGAAGCGGTGAAGGGCATCGGCGTCTTCGCGGTCGCCTGGCTCGCCAAACCGCTGCTGCAGCGACCGATGCACGGCCTGCTGCTCGGCGGCTGCACCGGCCTCGGTTTCCAGGTCGTCGAGGACATCACCTACGAAGCCAACGCCGGATTGCTGTCCGCACAGGATGATTCGTCGAACGCGATCCTCGTCGGTATCCTGCGACTGCTGACCGGCATCACCTCGCACTGGCTGCTGACCGCGCTCGCAGGGATCGGCATCGTGCTGGCGACGACTCGCGCGGACTGGTCGCGCAAGCGTCGAGCCCAAGTGTTCGCTGTGTTCTATTTGCTCGGCGCCGCACTGCATTTCGGCTGGGACGCGCCGAGCCCGGCGAGCGTCCCGGTCGGCTCGATCCTCGCGCGCACGCTGCTGTACGTCCTGATCTTCGTTGTGGTCTACGGGTGGGTGGTGCAGACCGAACGGCACTGGTTCCGCGCCGTGGTCGCCTGGGCGGTGGCGCGCGGTATCGCACCGGCAGGCGAGCTGAGCACGTTGATCTCGCTCCGGAGCAGACGGCGGGCCCGCGCGGCGGAACGGCTGGACGGTCCGCGCAATCGGCGTGATCAACTGCGACGACAGCGGGTACTGCTCGACTGGGTGCAGGAGGCCGGCGCCCGCTCGGGTATCCGCTATCCGCCGTGACGTTCGGTGATCATCCGGCAGGTCCATGGTCGTGTTCCAGGCCGCGTTGACACTCGATCCGGCGCAATGACAATCTGTGGACCAGATATCTCATACCGGCGGTTCCGTCGGTTCAGCCTAGGGGGACCCCACCGATGAATTCACTCGCCGCAGGCGTGTTCATCGACTGGGAGGAAATGACAGGTCAGTCGAAGTTCGTGGTCGACCTGGTGACGTTCCCGATCTTCGCCGCGCTGGCAGGCTGGCTGACGAACTGGACCGGTGTGCTGATGCTGTTCTGGCCGGTGCGATTTCGGGGCATCCGGATTCCGGGACTACACCTGCTCTACCCGTATTTTCCGCGCAGGGTGCAGGTGCTGCCGACCTTCTCCGGCGACGGACACCAACTCGGCTTCCAAGGTTTCATTCCGGCGCGGGCCGAGAAAATGGCCAGCATCTGCGTCGACAAGGCGCTGATGCGGATCGGCAGCCCGCGGGATTTCATCCACGAACTCGACCTCGACGGCATCGCCGACTACCTCGCGGTCCTGGCCCGCAAGCAGGTGCAGCCCCTGGTCGACGAGCTGATGTACCGGGAGAACCCGGAGATCTGGCGCACCGTCCCGCGCGCCGCCAAGCAGGTGATCTATCAGCGGATCGATCGGGAGATGCCCGCGCTGTCGCGACGCGCGTTCGAATCGCTCGGCGACAACGTCGACCAGCTGATCGACATCAAGAGCTTCGTCATCCGGTACCTGCAGGACAACCCCGACATCCTGAAGGATCTGACCACCACGATCGCGGCGCCCGAGCTGCGCTTCATGGTCAGGATCGGGCTGCTCGGCGCGCCGTTCGGCCTGCTGCTCGCGCTGTATATGCATGTGCACCACCAGATTCCGGTGTTCGGCTGGGTGCCGGGGTGGGTCATCGTGCTGCTCGCCTCCGCGGCGATCGGCGTGCTGGTCAACGTCATCGCGGTCAAGATGGTGTTCGAGCCCGGTGATCCGGAGCCTTGGTACAAGTACCT
Organism: Nocardia altamirensis NBRC 108246; assembly: GCF_001612685.1. Taxonomy (GTDB): domain Bacteria; phylum Actinomycetota; class Actinomycetes; order Mycobacteriales; family Mycobacteriaceae; genus Nocardia; species Nocardia altamirensis. The sequence continues at coordinate 12,196 of NZ_BDAY01000106.1, read as the reverse complement.
GTGGCAGCAGGCGCTGCTGGCCAAGCGGCAACCGCAGGCGGCCACCGACCTCGCGCACATCCTGGCGCATCAGGTGCTGACGCTGCCGAATCTGTCCAAGGAACTGCTGGACGGGCCCAATGGCGACAAGACCCATCAGCTGCTGGAACGGCTCATCTCCGACGAGATCCACCGCCAGCTCGGCCCGACCACCTCGTTCGTGCGCGCGGCCCTCGGGCGCCGCCAGTTCGACAACCTCAAGGTCGGTGCGGCGGGCGCCGCGGTGGGGCTGGCGCCGAGCCTGGTCGAGGACGAGGAGTTCACCATGGCGCAGGCCAAGACCATCGACGAGTTCGCGGCGCGCAAGCTGCGGCAGCTGACGCCGGGGGAGTTCATGGAGATGTTCTATGCCTCGGTCGAGCAGGACGCGTGGCTGCTCTATCTGCACGGTGCGGTGCTCGGGCTGGTCGTCGGCGCCGCGCATCTGCTCATTTTCGGCTGGTGAGTGGCCACTCTCGACCCCTGCCAGAAATACAAGCACGCGTGCTTGCATTTTTCTCCGGCCGCTGCGATGCTGAATCCGCGAAACCGCCGCACTTAGGACAGGGAACTGATGGCTGACCTCGAAGCGCTGCTCGGCGATTTCGCCGACGAGTGCGCCGACCTCGAACGACTCGTCGCCCCGCTGCCCGCCGCCGAGTGGGCAGGCCCAACGCCCGCACCCGGCTGGACCATCGCCCATCAGATCGGCCACCTGGCCTGGACCGACGAGGTCGCGACGCTGGCCGCCACCGATGCGGACGACTTCGGGCGGATGGTCGCCGAGGCCGCGCCGCGCGCACTGACCTTCGTCGACGAGGCCGCCGAGCAGGCATCGACTGCGGCGCCCGCGGAGCTGCTCGACCGGTGGCATCGTGGCGGCAAGGCGCTCACCGACGCGCTGCGTGCCGTGCCCGCCGGGACCAAGCTGCCCTGGTTCGGCCCGCCGATGAGCGCGGCATCGATGATCTCGGCGCGCATCATGGAGACCTGGGCGCACGGGCAGGACGTTGCCGACACGCTCGGCGTGACGAGGACCCCGACCGCCCGGCTGCGTACGGTGGCCCATCTCGGCGTGCGGACCAGGAACTTCGCCTACTCGGTGCACGGAAAGACCCCGCCGGACAACGAATTCCGGGTCGAGCTCACCGCACCGGACGGCGCGATCTGGTCCTGGGGTCCCGAGGACGCCGAGCAACGGGTGACCGGGCCGGCGCTCGACTTCTGCCTGCTGGTGACTCAGCGCCGTCATCGCGATGACCTGACCGTCGACGCGGTCGGCCCGGACGCGGAGACCTGGCTCACCCTCGCCCAGGCATTCGCGGGACCTACCGGCGCGGGCCGGGCCGCGGGCCAGTTCGCCTGACACCCAACGCCACACACCAACGACGGCCGGATGTGCATCCGACCGTCGTCGATACCCGATAGCGTCCGAAGATTCGGGAGCGGGCAAGCGCCACACTTGGGTGCGCCGTTCGTGTCGGCCGGACGCCATTGGCCGGGTCTCTCGATGTGGCAGTCGAGGATGACGCTCGCCAGCTAGAGAATTGTTTACCCCGGCGTGAGCTGTCAGAAACATAAATTGCCCCACGGATTCGGGCGCAGTTGTGATTCTGGTCCCCGGAAGCGGCGCTCCCGTCGCCCGCACCGTAACCTGGACTAACGTATGGCTTTCAACGATGCGGGCCTGCACAAGCCATGGGAGCTGAGGCGCAGGGAGAGGAACGCATCGTGAGAACACATCGGTCTGCCCACATCGCCAGGCACGCCGCAGTCGTGTTCGCCGGCGCCGCCAGCCTCACCCTGACCGTCATCGCAGGCTCCTACGTCGTGCACCAGATCGCCGATGCCGATCGGGCAGGTGGGAACGTCGCCGCACCCGCGGCACCACCCGCCGGGAATTCTGGCCCCGATTCGGTGCGCGCCGAGGACACCATGCTGACCGCGGGCAGTTTCGAACTGCCGGTGCTGTTCACGCTCCATCGCCCGGGTGCGGAGGCCGGCGGGGCGCATGCCGATTCAGGGCACAGCACGCAGGCGGGCGCCGCGGCACCGACCGCCATCGGCGGAAAGGTGCTGTTCGGCAACACCTATGTCGACGCGCAGGTCGCCAACGGGCAGAACCACACCGTGACGCTCACCCTCGGCACCAATGTCTTCACCGTGCTTGCGGCGGGGCTACCGTCCGATCCGGTCCAGGGCGACCAGACCGGCGTCACCCGGTTGCGCACCGAACTCGACACGCGCACCGGCGAAGTCGTGCTCGTCCTGACCGATTCCGCGCACAACGAACGCACCCTGCGCGTGCCGCGTAACCCGGCGCCGAAGGTGGGCACACACGCCGCTCCCGAAACCACCGGAGCCGAGCAACCCGCGCCCAGCAACCAGGTCGAGACCGCGCCCGCGCTCGAAGTCTGACCGAAAACCGCTGGTTGCCATAGGGGTAACCGTCCGCGAGGAACTACTGTCGGTTCCTGTGTACGACTTCTGCGTGATCGGTGGCGGCATTGTCGGGGTGGCGACGGCACATGAGATCCTGCGGCGCCATCCCGGCGCGCGGCTGGCGCTGGTGGAGAAGTCGGCGTCGTTGGCAACCCACCAGACCGGGCACAACAGCGGCGTTATTCATTCCGGGATCTACTATCCGCCGGACAGCCTGAAGGCGCGGCTGTGCAGGCGCGGGGCCCGCTGGACCAAGGAATTCGCTGCGGCGCACGCTGTTCCGTTCGCGGAGTGCGGCAAGCTGCTCGTCGCGACGAACGCGGCCGAGCACGCGCGCATGCTCGCGCTGCATGAACGGTCGGTCAGCAACGGGGTGAAGGTCGAGCTGATCGACGCGGGCGAGCTGGTCCGGCGCGAGCCGAGGGTGACGGGTCTCGGGGCACTGTTCGTGCCGGACACCGGAATTGTCGACTACACCAGGATCACCGCCGCGCTGGCCGACGAGATCCGCGCCGCGGGAGGTGAATTCGTGCTCGACGCGGAGATCACCTCGCTCAGCGAGAGTGACACCTCGGTGACCGCGGCCGGGCCCGCCGGGTCGTGGACGGCTCGCACGCTGGTGGTGTGCGCCGGCTTGCAGGCCGATCGGCTGGCGCGAATGGCGGGGTTGCGCACCGATTTCCGGATCGTGCCGTTTCGCGGCGAGTACTACCAACTGCCGCGGGAGCGGGCCGGGCTGGTCCGCACGCTGATCTATCCCATCCCGGATCCCGCGCTGCCGTTTCTCGGCGTGCATCTGAGCCCGACCATCGACGGTGCGCTGACCGTCGGCCCGAACGCGGTGCTCGGGTTGGCGCGGGAGGGTTATCGGAAGGGCAGCGTGCATGCGCGGGACGCCCGCGAGGTGCTCGGCTATCCCGGTGTGCACCGGGTGGCCGTGGCCAATGTCCGCACCGGCCTGCGTGAGCTGCGCAATTCCCTGTTCAAGCGCGGGTATCTGGCCGAATGCCGTCGGTACTGTCCCGAGCTGACGCTCGGCGATCTGCGACCGCGCGAGGCGGGCATCCGTGCGCAGGCGGTGCTGCGCGACGGAACTCTGGTGCACGACTTCATGATCGAACGCACGCCGCGGTCCGTCCACGTGCTCAACGCACCCTCGCCCGCGGCCACCTCCGCGATGCCGATCGCCGAACACATCGTCGATCAACTCTGATCGGGCGCCGGACAGATACCAAACCCATCGGTCGGATTTGCTGGCTGACCTGCGCCAGTTACCCAAGCAACCGGCCGGTAGCCCATGTGGAAGACCGCCACACCAAATTCCGCGCAACTCTCCCAATAAAGAGGAGAGCTGTAGTACTTTTAACGCGTCGTGGAACCCAGCGCCGCGAGCACAGAGCCCGAAGGAGACAGCTCGCGTACCCACGAAGGGCGCACGAGTGCCGCCGATTCAGGCAGGGAGGGCCCATGGGCCACATCAAGTATGCGAGTGACGTCGGAGCACCGGTCGAAGTTGCGTTCGCCTACACCGACAACCACCTGTTCGTCCCCGATTGGATGTTCGCGGTAGCAGGCTTCGAGCCCGACGGCGAGCTCGACCAGGGACTCGGCGCGATGTTCACCCTCACTGCGCGACTTGGGTTCTGGCGCTCGACGATGACATGCGAGGTCACCGAATATCGTCGCAACGTGGTCATCGGGTATACGCTGCGTGGGCGTTTGTCCGGGACCCTCACGCTGCGCTTCGATCCGCTCGGTTACGGGCGGTCGGTGCTGACGTCCGAGGCGGAGTACAGCCCCCCACGCGGCTTGGCGGGGCGACTCTGTGCCGGTCTGGTCGAGGCCGCCGTGAAATCGGCGCTCCGCCGCACCGAGTCCCAATTGCGAAGGGAGATAGAAGAATTCCACGGTACCGATCTTGTCGGTCGGATTGCGTAGGGTGCCAGCCATGATCATCGTGAGCACCGACGGATCCTGCCTCCGCAACCCCGGCGGCGCAATCGGCTGGGCTTGGGTCAATCATCAGGGCTCCTCGCGCAGCGGTGGTGCCGCGTCCGGCACCAATCAGGTCGCGGAGCTACGCGCGGTGCTGGAGGCGATCCTCGCCCATGCCGGCTCCGAACCCCTGCTGATCGAAAGTGATTCGCTCTACGCGATCAAATGCGCGTCGGAGTGGATCTCCAGTTGGCGGCTCAACGGCTGGCGCACCTCCAGCGGTGGCGCCGTGAAGAATGTCGAACTCATCCGGCAGATCGACAAGGCGATCGCCAGCAGACCCGGCCCGGTCCGGTTCCGTTGGGTCCGTGGACATGTCGGCAACTACTTCAACGAGCAGGCCGACGCGCTTGCCGGTGAAGCGGCTCGGAAGGCGGCCGTCTCGGCCGCCGTCGCCGAGGCGAACACCGCGGAAATCCCCGCGGTGACTGTGGAAGAACCGCCGACGGCGCCGGAAGCGCCAGTGGACAAGGCCGCGGGGAAGGCGGCCGCGCCGTCGGCGCCACAGGCTTTAACGCTGTTCTGATCTCGTCAGCGGCAGTATCTGCTGCCCGAATGACCTCCGGCGGTGGTGGCTCGGCCCACCGCCGGAGGCGCTCGGAGCTATCGAACTAGTTGCCCGGCTGCGGCGAGGGCTGGCCGCTCGGGGCAGGCGCAGGCTGGCCGTTCGGGGCGGGTGCGTTCGGGGCAGGAGCGTTCGGCGTGCCGGGCAATCCGGTGCCTGCGCCCTTGAGCAGCGGCGAATCCAGCTTCTCGACCAACCACTTGTCGCCGGACTTCGTCATCTTCGCGATCAGCACGACGAACTGCCGCTCCGGGTTGGTCTGGGTGAAGTTGGTCCGGTACTGGGTGAGCGTGACGAGCACGTTCGCCTCGGTCTTGTCACCGGACTGATAGCCGCACTGCACATCGTCGGCCCACGACTTCACCTGTGCCTGCACCATCGCGTCCTTGAGCGCGCTGGTCGCGTCGCCGAACTCCTTGAGGAATTCGCCGCTCGCGCCTGCCTTCACCTTGGTGAAGTAGTCGTCGAGGTTCTTGGAGTAGTCGTAGATCGACACGTCCTTGCCGAACGTGCAGGCAGCCTCGGTCGAGGACTTGATCGCGTCGAGCTTGTCGCCGCGGTCCTTACCCTGCAGGAAGAACACGACCACCGCGGTGATCGCGGCAACCGCGAGCACGCCAGCGGTGAAGGCGGCGATCAACGGCAGCGAGGCGGAGCGGCCCGACTTCTCCGGACGGTCCACGCTCTTGGCCGGTTTCGTCGCCTTCGCGGTGTCGACCTTGTCGGTCTTATCGACCTTGTCGGTCTTCACCTTGTCCGCCTTCGCGGTCTCGCCCTCGTCCGCCTTCGACGGTGCTGAGGCGGGTTCCGGCTTCGCCGACGGTGCGGCGTCGGACTTCTCGGCCGCGTCGCCCTCGGTCACCGAGGTGTCCGCAGCGGTCTCGGCGTCTTTGTTGGTGTCGGCGTCATCGGTGGACATCGATACAAACCTGCACTTTCCCGGCGCGCGGGCGCACCGATCGACTGACGGGCCCGCATCTCGGGCGAACCGTACGCGTTGTCCCGGCGAGTATGCCCGGCCCCACGCATTCTCCGCGGGACCGGGTACAACTCACCGCACCGGGGGCAGGGTCCGTTCGTTCGGATCCACACCCGGCGGCATGTGCGCGCCGTTGTTCGGCACATCGGGTCGCGGCGCGTTGGCGGCGCCACGAATCTCCTGGCCCGGCGGCGGGTTCTCGCAGTAGTTCCACTTCGGGATCGTGCCGTCCTGGACGATCTCGTTGCGGATTCGCGTGCTGTTGTAGGTGCAGAACGGACGCGGCCAGATGTCGATCATCGCGTGGAACTCGCCGTCGTGCGCAGGCACGGCCAGCGCGTCGGCGCCGAGCGCGAGCGACGGGAACAGCGCACGCAACGCGGGCAGGCGCAGCTGCGCCGCCTTCGTCATCGCCGCGAAGTTGGCGGCCAGGCTGGTGATCGGATCGGTGGTCTTGTCCAGCACCGCGCCGAGGCTGCTCAGGTAGCCGGGCCCGCGCTCGAGCACGCTCTGCAGCTCGGTGTTCGCGTTGTTGAACTGTTCGAACAACGTGCCGGAGTTGCGGGTCAGGGTGGCGAGGTCGGGCTGCGCGTTCGAGGTGGTGTTGGTGATGGTGCGCAGGTTGGCGATCAGGTTCGTCGTCTGCGGCAGCAGGCTGTCCAGGCCGGCCATGGCCAGGCTGATGCCGTTCACCATGCCGCGCAACTGATCTGGGCCACCGCTCAGCGCGGTGTCGAGCTCACGCAGGATCACGCCGAACTTGTCCGGATCGACCTGCGCGATGAGCGCGCTGGAGTTGTCCAGCACCGACCAGACCGGGGTCGGCGTCTTGATCTTGGCCGCGTCGTAGGCGATGACCGCGCCGTCGCGCAGGAACGGACCCTGATCGCCGGACGGACGGAAGTCGATGTACTGCTCACCGGCGCCGGACAGCGCCTGCACCGAGATCGCAGTGTCGACCGGGATCTTGTACTTGGTCTCGATCTCGGCCGCCGCGGCGATCGCCTGACCGCGGTCGGTCAGCTTGATCGAGGTCACCTTCCCGACCCGATAGCCGCGCAGGGTGACGTCGTTGCCCGGCTGCAACCCGCCCGAGCGGTCCAGGTTCACCGTGACGGTGTAATTGGAGCGCAACGGGTTGACCCGCATGATGCTCACCATCAGGTAGGTCGCGCCGATCAGGAACACCAGCACCAGGCCGATGCTCGAGAGCACCAGCTTGTGCTGCATCAACTTCGAGAAGAAGGTCATCGGTGTCCACCCACTCGGCTCTGCACGACCTGCAGCACCTGGATCATCGAGCCGACGAAGTCCGACAGGTCCCGCACGTTCTGCAGCCTGCCGTGCTCCGGGTCGCTCAACGCGCTGATGTCGAGGTTGGTCAGCGTGGCAAATACGGAGAAGCTATTGCCGCGGAAGGTCGCATCCACTTTGGGGCGAATTTCCTTCAGGCCGTCGAGCGTGCTGCCGAGGTTGTCCCCGGTCTTGGCCAGCGCGGCCATCAGCTGGTGGGTGTTGTCCAACAGACTGGCCAGCTGCTCGCTAGACGTGTCGGCGTAGTCGCCGAGCGCGGCGCTCGTCGTCGACACCTTGGTCAGCAGATCGCCGATGGCCCTGTTGTTCTCGGCGATCGCCCCGATCATCTGCGGCAGCGTGTCCGCGACCTGACCGAGCTCGCCGCGCCGCTGCTCGATGGTGGTGGCCAGCTCACTGAACTCGCTCAGCACGCTGTCGACCCTGGCCGAGTTGTTGTTCAAACTGCCGATCACACCGGTCATTTCGGTGATCAGGTGGGAAAGCTGCGGCCCACGGCCACCGACGATGGAGTCCATCTCCGCGGTCAGCTTGCCGAGCGCGGCGACGCCACCGCCGTTGAACAGCATGGACAGCGAGATCAGCAACTGTTCGACGGTCGCACCCGCCGAGGTCACATCCAACCCGAGAGTGTCACCCCCGCGCAGCATCTCGGTGCCTGGTGTGGTCTTCGGCTTGGACACCGCGACGAACACGTCACCGAGCGGCGTGGCTTGGCGCAGCTCGGCGGTGCTGCCCTTGGGCAACTCGATGTCCTTGCTGATGGTCAGGTCGACGATCGCCTGGAAGTTCTTGGTCTTGATGTTGGAGACCACCCCGACATCCGAGCCGCCGATCTTCACCTTCGCCTGGTCCGGCAGGTTCAACGCGTTCTCGAACACCGCGTGCAGGGTGTAGGACTCGCCGGACAGGCCAGGCTTGGGCAGCGGCATCTTCTCGACCGTGAGCCCGCACCCCGAGGTGAGACCAACCCCGGCCACGGCGGCCAGCGCGATCAGCGCGCGTCGAGCCTTCATCGTCATGCGGTACGTCATTTCGTCAGTCCGAGCAGTGCGGCGGTAAGTCCGTAGTCAGGGCCGAAATCCTGGACGTTTCCGGTGCGGCAGCCGTCGGCCTTCATCTGGAGTCGCTCGCAGAACAGGCTCACGATCTCACCGGAGAGGAAGGTGCCGAGGACACCGACCAACCGGACGTAGCCGCCTTGGCGGTTCATGATCCGGTCGACGTTCTGGAAGACCATCGGCGCCACGTCGACGACTTCGGTGATGCCGTAGGCGTTTTCGCGCAGCTGGGCGGTCACGTTGGTCAGCCCGGTCAGCGAGCTGGCCAGCTCACCCTGATACTGGCCGAGGGTGGTGCTCGTATTGGCCAGGAAGTCGTTGACCTGATTCAGCGTCGCCTGCAGGCCGGGGGACTGCTCGGCGAGCAGCCCGGTCAGCTGGGTCATCCGGTTGCTGAAATCCCGCACCGATTGGTCGTTTTCGGCCAGCATCGTGGTCAGCTCGTTCAGCTTGATGATGATGCTGGACACCGCGTCCTTGTTGTCGACGCCGACCTTCAGCGCGCCGGACAGCGCGTTGAGGGTGTCGCGCATCTTCTCGCCGTTGCCGTTCACCATCGGGTACAGCACCCGGCCGGACAGCGGGCCGATGCCCTCGGTGCCGGGCTCGGGCTTGAGGGCGGCGGCGAACTGATCGATGGTCTTGATCATCGTGTCGAGCTCGACCGGCGTCCTGGTCTTGCCGAGCGGCAGGTGCGCGCCGTCGGCCAGCGTGTCGCCCTTGGTGTACACCGGCGTCAACTCGACGTGCCGGTCGGTGACGATCGACGGCGAAATGATCGCGGCCATCGCATCTTTGGGGATCTTGACGTCGTTGTTGATCGACAGGTGCACCTCGACGAGGTTGCCCTTCGGGATGATCTTCTCGACCTTCCCGACATCGAGCCCGAGCACCGTGACCGGGTTGCCCTCGTAGATGCCCGCGATGTTCTCGAAGTCGGCGGTGATCCGCGTGGTCTGCCCGAGCGCGTTGTTGACCGAGGTCGGCACGAGCGAGCAGCTACCGACGGCCAACGCCGCGGCACTGACGACGACCAGCTTGGCCAGCGTCCGGAACTTCCGGGTCGTACTCATCACTGGCACCCTTCGATCACGTTGGCGCGGCACAACCAGTTGTCGGGGAAGAGCCATGGCAGACCGACCGAGCCGTACGGGCCGTTGCCACCCCACGAGTTCGCCAGGTAGCGCACCGTCGGCGGCATCAAGGACAGCAGTCGATCCAGGTTGTCCTTATTCTTCTGCAAGCCCTCCGACATGACGTTCAACTGGTGAATGGTCGGGCCCAGTTGGTTGTCGTTCTGCGCGCCGATCTCCTGCAGCTGCCTGGTGAGCGCGGCGACATTGTCGAGCAGCTGACGCAGCAGGCCCTGGCGTTCCATCACCCGGTTGGCGATGGCCTCGCCCTGAGTGATCACCAGCAGCACGCTGTTGCGGTTGTCGGCGAGAATCTTGGTGACCCGGTCCAGATCCTTGAGCAGGCTGTCGACCTCGCCCTTGCGGCTGTCCATCACCTTGGCCAGCGCGCCGACACTGTCCAGCGCCTGCGCGAGCAGCTGCGGGGAATCACCCATCTGCTGGTTGATCACGTTCAGCGATTCGGAGAGCTTTTTGGTGTCGAGCGCCTCGAACTTCGGCGTGCCCTCCTGCACCACATCGGCCAGGTTGTACGGAACCGAGGTGTTGGACAACGGGATTCGCTTGCTCTTCAAGCCGGAGCCGTCGCCGGGGCTCAGGTCGACGTACCTGGCGCCGAGCAGGGTGGCCATCTTGATCGAGGCGTGTGCGTCGGGGCCGAGCTTCACACCGTTGTCGACGCTGAGTGTCAGCAGCACGTGGTCGCCCTCGAGCTTCGCGCCGTCCACCCGGCCGCTCGTGATGCCTGCGACGCTCACCCGGTCGCCGACCTTGATCCCGGCCGCCTGCAAGAACTCGGCCTTGACCGTCTGCTCGCCGACACCGATCAGCTTGACCGCGGAGGACGCGAGCAGCAGCGCGACGATGAGGACACCGCCGAGGATGCCTAACCAGAAATAGCGGTTGTTGTCGAACCGAGCCTTCATCTTCGTCATCATGGGCGGCACACCGCCGAGTGCGACTTGCCGATGACGCCGAGGCTGTCGATGAACCCGCGCGGGAACAGCACGCCGTAGAGCGAGATGTCCAAGCCACACAGGTACGCGTTGGCGTAGCCGCCCTCGGACGTGTGCCGACCCGCGGCCGAGATGATGTGCGGCAGGTCGATGGCCGCCTGGTCCAGCTTCGCGCCGTTGGCGAGCAGCAGTGACAGCGCGGCGCTTGTGGAGTTCTGTGCGGTCTGCAACTTCGGCTGAATGGCGCCGACCATGCTCACCAGCGAGCTGGTCGCGTTGGCGATCTGCACCGTCGAGGTCTGCAGTGACTGGCCCTGCTCGTACAACCCGCCGATCAGGGCCCGGGTCTGGGTCACCAGGGTCTCCAATTCATCACCTCGTTTGGCCAACCCCGCCATCACGCCGGAGAGGTTGGTGATCACATCGGACAGGATCGCGTCCCGCCGCTGGAAGTCGGTGGCCAGCTGCGCGGCCTGCACGATGAACGCGCTCAGCGAGACGCCGTCACCCTGCAATGCCTGGATGAAGGTCTCCGAGAGCCGGTTCACCTGCTCGGGCTGCAAGGCCTGGAACAGCGGCTGAAAACCGTTGAGCAGACCCGAAACGTCGAACGACGGCTCGGTGCGCTCCAGCGGGATCGCCGCGTTGTTCTTCAGCTGCGCCGGGCTCGGCGCCTTGCCCGGCGCCAGTGCCACGTACCGCTGGCCGATCAGATTCTGGTAGCGGACAAGGGCTTTGGTGTCGTCGAAGAGCGTCTGGTCCCGCTGCACGACGAAGGTCACCTTCGCGAGCTGCTTCTTGGTCTTCGCGTCGCGGGTCAGCTCGATCTTGTCGATCTTGCCGACGCGCACGCCTGCCATCCGGACGTCATCGCCCTCGTGCAGACCGAGCACGTCGGTGAAGGTCGCCGAATAGGTGTTGGTGTCGCCGTCGACGATGCGCGCCAGGGTGTTCCAGACGATCACCGTGACGAGAATCGACACGATGGCGAAGATGCTGAAGCCGATCAGTGGTTTACGGATACTCATCGGCCTGCCCCGTTTCCGGGCACGTGCATGGTCCCACCCTTCAAGATCGAGCTCAGCAGCAGATATTCGGCGGTGGTCGGCGTGCGGCCGAGCAGCGCGGTGATCGCGGCATCACCCTGGTAGGAGATCGCACCCGCGGTGGGTGTGCGTGCCGAGGCAGGAGCCACCGGCGCGGGACCCGGCTCGGGTGCGGGTGCCGGCGCAGGCGGCGGACCGAAGCCGGGGATCAGCGGGAACAGACCCTCGAGCGGCGTGCCCGCGAACGGCCGCGAGGCGCTGGGCATCCCGGTCTCGGCAGGCCGCGCCTCCGGCGTGGTGACACCGGGGATCACCGGCAGACCCGGCATCGGCACCACCGGCGGCAAACCCTTCGCCGACTCCAGCGCACGCGGCCGCAGGTTCTCCGGCAACGGCGGCAACGGATTCACCGCGGGCGCGGTGAAGCAGCTCGGACCGGCCAGCTCGCCGTAGCGCGGGCAGTCGGCCACCGTGTACGGCTCATACGGCGTGAGCGTGATGCCCGCGTTCCACACCTGCTGCTTCTGCGGGCCCCAGGTGAAGGTGGCGCCCATCCGACGGGTCAGCTCGCCGAGGTTGATGATCGTCTGGGTGACCGAGTTCGGATCGGCGGCCACCGCACCGAACATGTCGCTCGTGCCCGCGGTCACCTGCTTGCCGACGTCCGGGTTGCGGGCGAACAGATTG
>NZ_BDAY01000105.1 GCF_001612685.1 Nocardia altamirensis NBRC 108246 | reverse complement strand
CCGAATCATGCGGTGCCAGACGAATCACGCAGCACCGACTGAATCATGCCCCGCCAGCCGGATGATGCGTGCCGACTGAATCATGTCCCGCCCGACTGAATCATGCCGCGTCCGCTGAATAGCGCTGCAGCACCGTGGGGTCGGATCATTTCACTGGTCTCAACGGACCATGTCGCTGGTCTCATTCGAAGTCGGTGGCGGTCCCACCCGTCGGCGCGGACGTGACAATCGGCCAGTCGAGCGGCGTCCATTCCTTCGATACCCGCGCCGACCAGTGGGGTTCGCGGCGGGCTAGGTAGGCGCGGACGCCCTCGGCGGCGTCGGGTGTGCCCATCACGCGGTGGTGCAGGTCGGTCTCCAGCGTGGCCACCTGCGCTGGGCTGTAGCCGTGGCGTGCGGTGTCCCACAGCAGTTTCTTGCACAGTGCCGCCGACATCGGTGCGACGTAGGTGGCGATATCGCGCGCCATCGCCATGGCGGCGGGCAGGACGTCGGCGGCGGGCAGGCAACGGCTGGCCAGGCCGAGCCGGACCATCTCGGCGCCGTCGAGCCTGCGGCCGGTCAACATGATGTCCGCCGCAGCGGCGGCGCCGGCCAGATGCTGAATTGTCCAGTGCGACATCGCATCCGGCACCATGCCGAAGCGCACCTGTGGCACCGCGTATGCCGCGTCGGTGGCGACCAACCGGATATCGGCCTGCATGGCCAGGGTGAACCCGATGCCGATCGCGTGCCCGTTCATCGCCGCGATGACGGGCTTACGCAGGTCGAACGCGGGTGGCGACACCGGAGACGCGCTGAACGTCGCGGCATCAGCGGCCGCGAAAGTGTCCTCGGCGCCGGACAGGTCGGCGCCCGCGCAGAACGCCGGTGGAGTGCCGGTCAGCACCACGACGCGCACCGCATCGTCGGCATCGAAAGCGCGGTAGTACTCCCCCAGCGCCGCGCCCATCCCCTTCGTGAAGGCGTTGCGCTGCTCGGGACGATGCAGCGTCAGCACCGCGACCCCGTCCTCCACCTGTGCCCGGACCTCGCTCATGACTGCGCCGCGCGAACGCTCAGCTCCGCCACGAGCGACTGCTCGACTGACCCCATTACTCGCACGCTCCGCTCACTCATGACCACACCGCGCGAACGCTCAGCCCCGCCACAAACAACTGCTCGACTGACCCCACTGCTCGCACGCTCCGCTCACTCATGACCACACCGCGCGAACGCTCAGCCCCGCCACAAACAACTGCTCGACTGACCCCACTGCTCGCACGCTCCGCTCACTCATGACCACACCGCGCGAACGCTCAGCTCCACCACAAGCGACTGCTCGACTGCGCCCATTGCTCGCACGCTCACACGGCACCAGCCTGTAAGGCCTGAATCAGTTCCGCGACATGGCTGTTCGACACCGGGTAACCGGGGAAGTAGCAGCACACCCGGTCTGCGTACGCACCGTATCGTTCGAGGATCGCCGCCGCGCACTGTTCGGGTGTGCCGTGCACCGCCAACGTGGCGAGCATCGTGTCGTCGATCAGGTCAGCCATGGCGGCGCTGTTGCCCTGCTTGCTCAGCACATTCAACTCTGGTTGCAGTTCGGACCAGCCCTCGACGTCGAGCACCGGCCGGTAGGCGGGCGTCGAACCGTAGAACGCCAGAAGGGCACGCACACCCGTTGCGGCGGCAGATAATTCGGCGGGCGTGCGTCCGACGCCGACGATGACCTGAGGATAGATCCGCAGTTCCGTCGGCTCCCGTCCGGCGGTGGCAAGCCCCTCGGCGACCGCGCCCATGGTGCGTTCGCGAAAATGCTTGGCGCTGTTGAACGGCATCACCAACAGCCCGTCAGCCACCTCCGCCGCAGCGCGCGTCATGCGTGGGCCGAGCGCACCGAGGCACACCTCAGGCGGCCCAAACGGATTGGGTCCCGGGTTGAATGCCTGCGGCATCAACGTGTGCGTCGTGAACCGTCCCTCGAACCGCAGCGGCGCCTTACCCTCCCAGGCCGCGAAGATCGCCTTGATCGCGAGCACCATCTCGCGCATCCGCGCGGCCGGGCTCGACCACGGTGCGCCGTACCGCTTTTCGATATGCGGACGAATCTGCGAGCCGAGGCCGAGCCGAAATCGTCCGCGGCTCAACGTCTGCAGGTCGTAAGCCACATGCGCCAGATGCAGCGGGCTCCGCGGCAGCGCAATGGCGACATTGGACATCAGATCGGCCCGCACCGCAGTGGCCGCCAACGTGAGCGGCACGAAGACATCGTTGGCGCCTTCGAAGGTGAACAAGCCATCGGCCCCGAGCGAGACCAGTTCCTTCGCCCTGACCGCAGTGTCTTCCAACGTACTGTCCAGGCGCAGATCGACTTTCATCACTGCCCACCCTGCCGTGCACGAGCCTCGTCCTGACAATCTGACCCCCAGAACGCGGGGTCGGTCACATCGAAACCGCAGGGCACCATAGATCGATTAGAAGCGCTGGGTGTGTTCCATAGGACCTGAGTTCCGGTCAGTGGGACATCAAGCACCCCGGGCTCGCCGCGCGAACACGGTCGCCCACACCCCGGGCCAGTAACGCGAACACGGTGCCCCAGAACGCCGAGCCCGTCACACGAGCGTAGTGCGCGCCGTCGAATCAGTTGACGCGACCGGCGCGCACTACTGTGCTGGCAAGGGTCAGTCGGTGGGGTCGCCGTTTACTATTGCGTAGGCGAATCCGTCCCAGCCCTTGGCGCCGACGGTCTGGAGGACTGTGGCGTCCAAAGTTGGTTCGGCGGCGAGCAATTCGAGGACGGCGCGGCTGGCTCGGATTGCCGCGTTGTCGGAGTTCGCGTCGGCGACACCGCCTTCCCGGACGACGTTGTCGACGATGATCACCGAGCCGGGCTTGGTCAGCCGCAATGCCCACTGCACGTAGTTCGAGTTGTTGACCTTGTCGGCATCGATGAACACCAGGTCGAACGCTTCGGGATCTTCCTCGGCCAACCCGGGCAGGTTGTCGAGCGCCGCACCGACCCGGATCTCCACCCGATCGCCGACCCCGGCGCTGTCGAGGTTCTTCCGCGCGACATCCGCATGCTTCTGCTCGAACTCGAAGGTCACCACCTGCCCCTTCTCGCCGACCGCGCGGGCAAGCCAAATGGTGCTGTACCCGCCGAGTGTGCCGATCTCCAGCACCCGGCGCGCCCGCGCCGTTCGCGCCAGCAAGTAAAGGAACTTCCCTTGCGGCGGCGACACATCAATCGCAGGCAGCTCGGCCGCCGCGTTCGCCTCCAGCGCCGCCTCCGTCTCCGCGTCCTGCACCAGGGTGTCGACAAGGTAGCGGTCTACATCCGCCCAATCAGGTGTCGTCATACTTCGAAGTCTGCCACCTCACTCCGCACCCGGCCCGTCCTCACCTGTACCCTCCGTCACACCCGCAGACCCCAGATCCCCACTCGCTCTGTCGATCCGCCCCGTCACAGCACCCGAGCCGAGCGAACCGATCCGGTCGATACAAAGCAGTCCCCGAATCGGGCCCACAACCTCCGCCGCATCCCACCATGCGAGACGCTCCCTCACGAGTGGTACATGGTGGAGGCGACACGCCGCAAACGCCTCCACCATGTACCACTCGTTGACCGCCGCCTGCGCGAACGAGACATGGCTGCACCAACTCTCGCGCCGGAACCCCTGTGAGGTCGCGAGCCGCGCATCGGCGTGAGAAGTGGTTGCCGAGCTTCGTTAGCGTGAGAGAAGGGTTGCCGAGCCTATCGGCGTGAGAGGAAGGGTTGCCGAGCTTCGTTAGCGTGAGAGAAACGGTTGCCGACCGCGTTGGCGTGAGAGAAACGGTTGCCGACCGCGTTGGCGTGAGAGAAACGGTTGCCGACCGCGTTGGCGTGAGAGAAACGGTTGCCGACCGCGTTGGCGTGAGAGAAATGGTTGCTGAACCTGATTGGCGTGAGAGAAGTGGTTGCGACGCGTGTCGCGACACGCACATTTTCTCTCACGTCAACGCTTCAAGATCGCTTCAAAGGTCTCCGTGCCGGACCACCGGCCGATGACCCGGGGGGCGGTTGCCGACCCCCATCGACGGTAGTCAAGTGGTTGGGCCTCGTTGACGGTAGTCAAATGGTTGCTGCTGCCCCGTTGACCGGAGAGAAATGGTTGCAGACCACCGTTGAGCGGAGTCAAATGGTTGCAACACGCCGTGCGACACGCACCATTTCTCTCCCGTCAACTTTCCAAGATCACTTCTGGAAGATCTTTGAACCGGACCACAGCCAAGTGACCCGGCTGGGACGAGAGAACCCGTGACTGACAGCGGAGGTCAGCCGGGTACGGCAGGCGACGCCACCACGCTATCCAGTGCAAACCCCGAGACTGTCCTGCTCGCCAGGAGACCGTCGAACCCGGGAAGCTAAGCACACCAAACTCGGATCACTACACCTGAAGTCTCCCAACGCAAACCGCCCATCAAAGCCGGGCTTACCCCCGGCCTGGAAAACTCTTATCCCAGGCCTAAATAGTCGAAGGACAATTTCGGACAAGCACGATCGGCTACACCGTCATCGCGGGGTCTGCGATAGGTAGGGGCCAACGATCGATCTCGTCGAGCGAGGTGGTCGACTCGCGGGGCGGCAGGAGCCTGCGGATGCCCTCGCGGCGGCCGGATGGGGTGAGCATTGAACGCACCTGGCCCGCATAGTGTTCCGCGTACCGCGCACCGGGGTGCAAGCGCTGCGCCTCGGCGAGCCACCCGCTGGCTTGACGTTGTACTTCGCTGCGGGTGAGCGGCGGGTCCGCGCCGAGCAGAGTGCCGCCGTGTTCCGGCGCGACGATCATGGCGGAGCCGAGATGCTGCAGACAGCGCGCGGTCCCGTGATCGTCAGCCATCATGCGATACCCGGTCAACGCTTGCTGCCAGCAGCGCAGCGCCCGCCGCGGTTCACCGCGCGTCCACCAGACGATGCCGAGCGTCTCGTGAATGTGGGCGCGACCATCCGGGTCGCGACCGGTGCGAGTCAGGGACTCTGCCAACTCCAACCGGTCCTGGGCAGCATCGAGCCTGCCCTGCCGAATGTGCACGA
This sequence comes from Nocardia altamirensis NBRC 108246, assembly GCF_001612685.1. GTDB lineage: Bacteria > Actinomycetota > Actinomycetes > Mycobacteriales > Mycobacteriaceae > Nocardia > Nocardia altamirensis. Next base: position 34,601 of record NZ_BDAY01000105.1, on the reverse strand, counting down.
CCGCCAGGTTGATCAACGCGCACACCTCACCGGCGACATCCTCGCGCGGCAGCAACCACCAGGACGCCTCCAGCCGCGCCGCCGCCGCGACCAACTTTGCCTCACGCTCATCCGCCGTCGCCTGCGCGGTGGCCAGTAGGCGCAGCGCCGCACGATGCTCCCACCGCGCGGCCAAGCTGGTCGACAGGTTCCGCGGCCGGTAACGCTGCGGCCGCTCGCGCAGTCGGTCCGCCCGCATCCACGCCAGATCACGGTGCAGCACAAGACCTTCCACTCCGTGCACCGCACACAACTCGGCGGCCAACCCGGAGCTGTTCTCCCCCAAGCCGATCCGGGCATACCATGCGTCGAGTGCGTCACCGATCCGCACCAGTTCGGGCGCCAGAGTCGCCGGCACCCTGTCGCCGAGCGCCGCACAGCTGGTGATCAGCGTGCGCAGATAGGGTTCCTCGGACTCGAACCAGCGCCGCGCTCCCGCCGCGAAACGGACCGTATTCAGCGCGAACGCCCACCGGGTCGCCCGGTCCGCGTAGTAGTGCACGAGCGCGGTCAGCGCCGCCCGCCACCGCGCCCCAGCGAGCACCGTCGCCCGGTCCGGCAACCCCGGCACCTGACGCAGACAGAAACGTTGCGAGCCAAGGGATGTCACGATGCCGCGGTGTTGAAGATCGTCGAGCAGCACGGCGCCGGTGGGATGCGGCGCGACCCGCTCCAGCGGCAGTCGCGCCGGCGCGTCGAGAGCGGCAGTCAAGACGGCAAGCAGCGCGATCGCCTCGAATTCGCGGACGGGCAGCTCCCGCAGCACCGCGCCGATCTCGTGACCGTTCAGCGCCGTCACGATGCGCGGCGAGTCTGGGCACGGTTCCTGCTCAACGGCAAGCACCCGAGGCCCCGGCTCGACGAGATCGGCGATCAGATCGAGTTCGTGTGCGGTGCGGATCCTTTCGCGATACCAGAGCAGACCCCGGTAGCCCACATACGCCAACGCCACAACCACGATGACCACCCACAGTCCGCGCAACGCGTTCGCCGCCACCTTGGCAACGGAACTCTCCCCCAGCGAGTTCACCACCATGTTGTGCGCGAGCTCGAGCAACAACGTGGACGACAACACCGACGTCGTTCCCAGAAACCCTTGCCAAACAGACGATCTCGGCGCAACCCGATCGACAGCCCCCTCCGCCCCATGCCCTGCCTGATCACCGCCGTCGCTCATATCCACTCCTCGCCGCCCGACTTCGCCCGAAACAAGCCACACCGCACCGAGATTCGCCCACCGAGCACATTCATCGCAGGACCCCGCCGGTCAGGCCGGGGACCAGCCAGCGGCGCCAGGTCAGTACCAGGAGGACGACGGGCAGGACTGCCGAGATCAGGGAGCCGGCGGCCAATTGGGCTGAGTTCTCGCTGAATTGGCGTGCGCCGCCCCACAGCAGCAATGACCAGGGGGTCGCGCCGGCGCCACTGATCAGTAGCCCGATTACGAAATCGTTCCATACCTGGATGAATTCGAGCACCGCTACCGCGCCGAGGGCGGGGCCTGCCGAGTGCAGCACTCGACGCACGATCGCGCCGGGGCCAGCTAGGCCGTGCAGTGCGTCGGCGGACGGAGTGCCCGGTGCGGCGAGCAGTGCGCCGCGTAACACCAGGATCGCGATCGGTAACCCGGCGGCCGCGTGCAGCAGGATCAACGGAATTCGGGTGCCGGACAGCGCATTGGCGTCGATGAAGGCGTCCACCGGGCCGAGATAGCTCTGCACCGGCAGCACCGAGAGCACGACGAGCGTCAGCACCGCGATGCCTGCGGCGGGCCGGTTCGGCCGCAGTGCCGCAAGCCGATACGCCACCGGCACCGCCGCGGTGACCACGATGAGGGTGGCCAAGGAGGCGACCCATGCCGTGGTTTCCAGTGACCGCACCAGCGCCGGATCGCGAAACATCCTGGTGACCGCGCCGAATCCGAATCCGTTGCGATCGCGCAGCGCGACCACGATCAGCCACCCGATCGGTGCGAGCGCCAGCACCGACACCGCGAACATCCCCAGCCCGCGGCGAACGCCGAGCCCGTGCCGCGCCACCATCCCTTCCTGACCTGCCTGCGCCGCCCAACTCGTCCGGTGCCTGCGCACATTCGTCTGCAGCAACCACGCAACGAAGCCGACGAGCACCGCGAGCGGCAAGCCGTACGCGGCGGCCACACCCGGGTCGACACCGGGGTCGACGGCGAGCCGCCACCAGTGCACGGTCGCGCTGTCGATCTGATATTGAAGCGAGCCGGGCACCCCGATGAGCACCACATCGAACACCCTGGCCGCCGCGACACCGACGGCGAGCCCCACAATCAACACGACAGGACGCAGGAGTTCGAACAGCCGCCGGAACGGAAACTGTTTGCCCTCACCGTGCAGGTAGCCCGCGCGGACCGGATCCGCCTCGACGGCAAGGATGCCCGCGCGAAAAAGCCCGGTGACGAAGCCGAGCCACGTCCACAGGAACGCGGAGCCGAGCATCACACGGAACCACCACTTGTATACGGCCACATTGTCGATGCCGAGCCAATCACCGCCGAACTGGAAGATCAGCCGGAAGGCGACACCGGACACCACCGCCGAGATCCCGAACGGCACGATCAACGGCCGCCACAGCCACCGGGAGTCGCGCGCCAACCACGCGATGCTCAATCCGATGCCGAGCAGGACCACCCCGAACACCACCCAGGCCAGTGTCCGCACGTAGGCCCACGTGCCGTCGCGGCCGAGTCCCTTGCCCAGCAACCACATTCCCGCACCGATCAGTCCGAGCGTGATCGGCCAGCACAGCAGCCGAACCCCGGAAACCCAACGGTGCCTGGCGAGTTGAGTAGCGCCGACCGCCCCGACCGCGACCAGCAGACACGCGACGACCACCAACGGCCTGGCGCGCACCGCGAGCACAACGGTCCACACCACCGGCACCACCACCAACGACACCGTCAACAGTGTCGCGGGAAGCCCTGTGGCCCAACCGATCCAACGACGCGGATGACTACCCGCCACGAGCGGCCCACTCATCCGCCGAGTAGCAAGCTCGAGCCGCAGTCCATTGGCCTGATAATCAAGCGGACCCGTCATCACCGCCCCCTCGAGCGCCACGATCGGCCGCATCATCTAGCCCCAGCCCAGCAGCGCGACACTCCATCGAACCCACTATCGCCACCCCGCCACCCCATCGAGCACCACGACCGGCATCATCGGCGAGCCCAAACCAATCGGCCGCATCATCAAGCCCCAGCCCAGCAGCCCGACACTTCACCGGACTCAACACCGCCGCGCCTCCGCGCCGTCGAATGCCACGATCGGCGTCGGCGAGCCCAAACCAAATGGCCTGATACTCCATCGGACTCATCACCGCCACCCCGCCACCCCATCGAGCACCACGATCGGCATCATCGGCGAGCCCCAGCCGATCGGCCGCATCGTCAAGCCCCAGCCCAGCAGCCCGACAGCCCACCGGACTCAACACCGCAGCGCCTCCGCGCCGTCGAATGCCACGATCGGCGTCGAGCCCAAGCCAAATGGCCTGATACTCCATCGGACTCATCACCGCCACCTCTCCACCCGATCGAGCACCACGATCGGCCGAGTCTTTGCGCCCCAGCCAAATCGGCTGATAGTCAAGCGAACCCATCACCGCCCCCGATCCGAGGCATCGAGCGCGATGATCGCGCGATCGGTCGCCTCGTCGAGCCGTTCGATCGCGCCGTCGCCGACGGTGATCAGGAAGTCGGTCAGGATGCGCCACAGGCCGTTTCGGCCGCCGACTGCGCCGATTCGGTCGGAGAGATCGAAGGCGCTGCGGGTGCGCAGTGCGCGTGCCGACTGTTCGAGTAGTGGCGAATACGGTGCGCTGGTCCGTAGATTCGGGCTGAGGAATCCGCCGTACTGCTGGATCCACGGCAGCGCGGCACCCGGCGCGGCGAGAGCGTCGACCAGTCCTCTGGCCTGCGCGGTCGCCGACTTGGTCACCACCATGACATCGCCGCCGACGATCCGCGGCGGCGCCAGCCCCGGTTCGACCGCAGGAAACGCAGCGACACCGACCACATCCTCGACCCGGCGCCCTGAACGCTGCACGGCGGCATGCACGATCGGCTCGGCGAAGTCCGGTTCGACCACCATCACCGCGCGCCGATGCTCGAACACCTCCCGCACCGCGTCGGGGAACTGCCTGGTCAACGCGGCCGCCACGCCGCCGGGGAACGCGTGCCGATGCCCCCAGAGCAGGCCGAGATGCCCGAGCGCGGCGCGCACCGCTGGACTGTCCCACGTGTGCCGGTCCCCCGCGACGGCCACCTCGTCGTAGATCCGCGGCGACTCGGCGAGCAGCGCGTTCTCGAAGACGTCGGTGAGCACCCAGCCGTCGGCGGCGCCTAGCGCAAGCAACCGGACCGGCGCCTCGGCGAGCACCTCCATCCGGTCCAGCCAGTCCGCGAGCGTCCAGCCGGCCGGGTCGCCGAGACGGTATTCCGCGACCAGCTGCTTGTTGAACCAGACCATCGATTTGTCGGCCGCCTTGAACGGCACGCCGTACGGTTCGCCCTTGTACTGCAACAACTGTCGCCAGACGTCCGGATACCGTGAGCCGAGCTCGTCGGACCACAGCGCGCGGGCGACCGGTTTCAGCTTGCCCTGCTCGGCGAGCGCCCGCACCCGGCCCGCCTGCGGCAGCATCACGATGTCGGGCGCGGAGCGACCACCCGCGGTGAACGCGGTCTCGATGTCGTCGCCGAGCGGGACGACGTCCACCTGGTCGGTGTAGCCGAGGCTGGACAGCACCGCACGGAACGCCGCCAATTCCGTTCCGCTCCACGACACTCCGATGCGGATCGCGCCGGGGTTGCCGAGCAGCAGCTCCGGCGCACAGGCGGCGGCCAGCGGCGCGAGCAGCGCCACCTGCAGTAGTTCCCGCCTGGTTCGCATGACCCCCCGGGGCGCCTCGCCGTGTCGAAAACCTACTTCGAGAAGGTCTCCGGCGGCTGCCACGGCCGACCCTGCGGGTCGTCGGGACGGTAGTTCGGCTGCTGTTGCGGTTGCTGCTGCGGCTGCCGTTGCTGTTGCGGAGGCTCCTGTTGCTGCGGCTGCTGTTGCTGCGGTGCCTGCTGCGGCGCAGGCAGACCCTCCTGCTGCCCGGGCAACACCGCCTGGTGGGGTGATTGCTGACGCGGCGCCGCGGGCGGCGGTGACATCAGCCCCTCCACCGGGGTGCGGGCCGTCGCCTCGGCCGCGCGAACGGCCCGTTCGATCGCCGGGTCGGGGGCGGTGTCGAACCAGTCCGCCACATCGGAGTCGTCCTCCACCTTGACAGGCTGACCGTCGTCGCTCGGCGGCTCGTAACGGAAGACACCGTCTTCGCCCTGCGAACCGAAGCTCTTGGCGAACCCTTCGAGTGCCTTGCCGAAGTCGCTCGGCACCAGCCACACCTTGTTGGCGTCGCCGCGGGCGACCAACGGCAACGTCTGCATGTATTGGTAGGCAAGCAGTTCCGGCGTCGGCTTGCCGGATTTGATTGCCGCGAAGACCTTTTCGATGGCCTTGGCCTGGCCCTGCGCCTGCAGGTAGGAGGCGGCCCGCTCACCCTGCGCACGCAGGATGCGGCTCTGCCGTTCACCTTCGGCCTCGAGGATCGCGGACTGCTTGGCGCCCTCGGCGGAGAGCACCTGCGCCTGCTTGGCGCCCTCGGCCATCTTGATCTGTGATTCGCGGGTGCCCTCCGCGGTGAGGATCATCGCGCGCTTCTCGCGATCGGCCTTCATCTGCTTTTCCATCGACTCCTGGATCGATGCGGGCGGATCGATGCTCTTCAGCTCGACCCGCGCCACCCGGAGCCCCCAGCGTCCGGTCGCTTCGTCGAGCACGCCGCGCAGCTGGCCGTTGATCTGATCGCGCGAGGTCAGCGTCTGCTCCAGCGTCATGCCGCCGACCACGTTGCGCAGCGTGGTGACGGTGAGCTGCTCGACCGCGGCGATGTAGTTGCTGATCTCGTAGACCGCCGCCTGCGGGCTCGTCACCTGGAAATACACCACGGTGTCGATGTGCAGCGTCAGGTTGTCCTCGGTGATCACCGGCTGCGGCGGGAAGGAGACCACCCGCTCGCGCAGGTCGACTTTCGCGCGGATGCGGTCGGCGAACGGGACAAGGAAGGTCAGCTGGCCCGACACCGTGCGCGAATAACGCCCGAGCCGTTCGATCACCGCGGCCTCGGCCTGCGGCACCAGCGCAATCGACTTGAAGACCACCACCACGACCAAGAGAATGAGTACAGCGGCAACGATCAGTACAGCCATTACGGCCCCTTCCACACGACGGCGGTGGCGCCGTCGATCCTCATGACAAATACCTTGGTGCCCGGTTCGTAGACCTCGTTCTCGTCCATCGGCCGTGCGGTCCACTCCTCGCCGCCGAGCTTCACCAACCCGGAATGCTCGGCAACCTGCTCGAGCACGGTCGCCGACTTGCCTTGCAGCGCATCCACATTCGTCGGGATCGGCGGCGGGTTCCCGAAGCGGCGCCGCAGCAGCGGGCGCACACCGAGCATCATCACCAGGGTGAGCACGGCGAAGATGACGGCGTCGACCACCAGCGAGGTCCCCGCAACCGAGCTGATGCCCGCGGTGCCGAGCGCGGCGGCACCTAGCATCAGCAGCGTCAGGTCCCCGGTGAGCATCTCGGCCGCCGCGAGCAAGATGCCCGCGACCAGCCAAACTATTGCGGCCACGCCACCACTGTAGTGCGGCGGCGATGATCTCGGGCGGCACTGACACGACTGCCGATCTCGGGTGAATCACGAAATGGCAGCGATCACCGCGCAGACGCGCCGGTGCGCACCGAGGTACGAAATCCACAGCGGCGGTGCTAGCTTCAGGCGGGTGAGCGGGCATGACAGCTATGGCGGCGATATCTTCTCCGGACATTCCCGAGCGAAGAAGCGGGCGGTACCGCGGGTGACGGCCGATCGCGACCTGGTCGTCGAGGACGCGGCGAGCGGATTCTGCGGCGCGGTCGTCGGATTCGACCGCAGCTACGACGGCGAGTTCGTCAAGCTGGAGGACGCGCGCGGCGCGGTGCGGCTGTTCGCGCTGCGCGAGGCCGCGTTCCTCATCGACGGCGAGCCGGTCACGCTGATCCGGCCGACCGCGACCGCCCCTGCCAAGCCGACCCGTTCCGCGTCCGGCTCCACCCGGGTCGACGGCCTGCGCGCCAAGGTCGCCAAGTCCAGCCGCATCTGGGTGGAGGGTGTGCACGACGCCGCGCTTGTCGAACGGGTGTGGGGACATGACCTGCGGGTCGAGGGCGTGGTCGTCGAACATCTGGAGGGCTTGGACAATCTGGCAGAGCGGCTGACGGAATTCGCGCCGGGGCCGGGCCGCCGCGTCGGTGTGCTGGTCGACCATCTGGTCACCGGATCCAAAGAGACCCAACTCACCACCGGGCTCGGCAAGCACGTGCTTGTCACCGGACATCCGTTCATCGACGTGTGGCAGGCGGTGCGCCCTTCGGCCGTCGGCATCGCCGCATGGCCCGAGGTGCCGCGCGGCGAGGACTGGAAGACCGGCATCTGCGCCCGCCTCGGCTGGGGCACCCCGCAAGACGGCTGGCGGCGCGTCTACGGCGCGGTCGAATCGTTCCGTGATCTGGAGGCGCCGCTGATCGGCGCGGTCGAACGCCTCATCGACTTCGTCACCGAACCGGCGTGACGCCAACGGCCGCCCCTGGTCAGGAATGCCCTTTGCGGGAATGCCCGCGAATAACCCACACCCTTTATGCTCGATAATTATGTGCTCTCCTAGTGCGACGCTCACAGTGTGGGCCGGCTCATGGCTGGCCGGCTGTAGCGCGCCCGATGACATCTTGGAGGCCCTGCACGCCTGGGCGCCCACGCACACCATCGCTGCAGGCGATCCGGTCACCGGCGGCCGCACCGATCTGCCGTGGCCGTCGCTCGGTGACCTGCCAGGCACCGGAATGATGGCACTGCTCAAGGTGATTCGTGAAGCGATGGCACAGCCTGGCGCGCAGCTGCGGCTGGTCCTTCCGGTTCCAGGCGATGTGCGCGGACTGCCGATCGGCACCGCCTTCGCCGCCGACGCGATCGCGGCGGAGGAGGGTCTGCTCATCGGCGTGCCCGGCACCGATGGCACCGGCCTCATCCCCCTGTGGACCGACGACGACACGCTGCAATGGGCCGTCTACAGCACCCCGATCCCGCCGACGCCAGGACCGGACATGTCGCTCGGCGAGGCCGAATACGCGATGCGCGAGGCGGTCCGCGACGCCGCCGACGCCCTGATGCAACTGCACACGACCTCGGTCGGTTCGGCGGACTCCGATCCGCGTGAGCTCATCGAGGCCGAGCTGGCCGACTACTCGCGGCACGATTACCCCGGCTCGATTCCGTTGCGGGCCAGGCGGATTCTCGACTCCGCCGACCATGTCGCCGCCATCCTCACTGTGGCGCAACGGGAACCGGCATCCTCGCCGACCTCGGCCAGTGCGATCGGCGCGCAGGAGTCGCTGTTGAAGCCGCTGTGGGACGCGATCCGCGCGGCTCGGTTGGCGGCGATACACGCGCCGGTCCGGAGTTCTTCCTGAGCCGGTACCGGTCGCGCCGACCGTGACGCGGGAATAGTGTGCTTCCAGGACCAGACCAGAGGAGGTGCGCGATGCGGCCCATCGCGGTGCTCGCGGCGGCATTGACCGCCGCAACAGTGGGCCTCGGCCTGCCGGGAGCCGCTCCGGCGCAGGCTGTGGTCGGTGGACAACCCGCCGACGCGACTGCGTACCCATGGCTGGTTGCCGTCGGCACCCCGCTGCTGCCGCTGCGCCCGTCCGGGCACTTCTGCGCCGGCGCGCTCATCGCGCCCGACCAGGTGCTCACGGCCGCGCACTGTGCCGTGTTCACCGGCCGGGTGCCCGCAGCACTGCGCGTCACATTCGATCGCACCGACCTGCGCACCACCGACGGAACGTCAGTGCGCGTCACCGGCGTTCGGGTGCACCCCGACTTCCGGATCACCATGTTCGAGACCGACCTCGCCTATCACAACGACCTCGCCGTGCTCACCCTCGAACGCCCGGTGCAGCGCCCGACCGTGCAGATCGGTACGGCGCACGGCGATTCCGGCACCATCCTCGGTTGGGGCGCCACCTCCGACGAGGACTGGGCGAATCCACTCCTGCACGCCGCCACCATCCCGCTCAACAGCGACTGCACCGCCTACAGCGACTCCTTCGACCAACGAGAAGCGTTGTGCGCCGGGTCCACCCAGGCCGATGCCAACCAGTTCGACAGCGGCGGACCACTTCTCGTAGACGGCAAGCTCGTCGCCCTCACCTCGTGGGGCAAAGGCGCCGCCGAACCCGGCTACCCCGGCATCTACGCCCGCGTGCCCGCCGTCCTGTTCTGAACCACCACACGCCACTCAGCGCCTGGCACGGGGGCGGATTCGCTCAGCAGCAGTGCAGATTCCGAGAGCGAATGCGGGTGGTCGCCCTCCTGCGAGGCGCCCCCAAGATCGACCCACCTGATGTCCCGCGCGATGCACCCATTGTTTCCGAGCGGGACATAGCCGCGGCGACACGCCGCTTTCGGCTCAGCGATGTCCCTCTCGACACGAACACGGGAAGCGAGCGGGACATGGCAGCGACGAGGCCGGTTTCGGCTCGGTGGTGTCCCGTTCGCCCCCGGGACAGGGCGAGGGGACGCGACCGCGGTCTGACTAGTGCTGCGCGGGTGGTTGGTGCTGCGGCGGGTACGGCTGCGGCTGGTACGGGTACGGCGGCTGCGGCTGGTAGGGCTGCTGCTGTCCTGGGTATTGCTGCTGCGGGTACTGCTGGCCGGGATGCTGCTGCTGCGGCGGGTATCCCTGCTGCTGCGGTGGGTATCCTTGCTGCTGGGCCGGATAACCATGCTGCTGTTGCGGGTACTGCTGTCCCGGGAACTGCTGCGGCGGTACGCCATTGCCCAGCTGCGGGGGCTGGTTCTGCCCCTGCCTCTTGTTTCGCCGGGAGAGCCACACGAGGCCGACCACTACGACGACGATCACGGCGACGCAGATCAAGCCGACCACCCAAGATCCGCCGCCACGGCCTCTGCTACCCCGCCGCCGCGCCTCCGTGGTCTCCAGCGCTGCCGTCCACACGGTGTCGTCGGACCATGCCCCCATGTCCAACAACCCGGTTGTAGTCACCATGTCGATATAAGTCATCAATTTTCACCTAGCACCCCGCTTCGGCTTGGTCCGAAGGCGAGAGCGATGCTAGCGCACACGAATTCGACGCCTACATATAGCGGTATCCCCACACGTGGGAGTACTCCTCCCGCACTAGCGGGGGCGCGCAGGGAGGGCGCAGCAGCCTTCAGCGCAAGGCCGGCCGTTCGTGGTGCAGCCGAAGCCGGAAACGTCACCGAGGTAGCGCTGTTCGCGTCCGTCCAGGTGCTCGCCGATCAATTCGACGACAAGTTGTGCGAACCGGCGGTCGGTGCCTGGCGTGGCCGCGCGCGCAAACGCCATGCCGAGCTCAGCCGCCTTCTCCTTCGCCTCGTTGTCCAGGTCCCAGATCACCTCGAGGTGATCGGAGACGAAGCCCACAGGGCAGACGATGACGGCGTCGATGTTCTTGCCGGACAGGTCATCCAGGTGGTAGACGATGTCGGGTTCGAGCCACGGCACCTGCGGCGGGCCGGAACGAGACTGCCACACCAGGTCATAGTCGGTGAATCCCGTTGCGGCGGCACACAAGCGGGCCGCCTCGGCGACCTGGCGGCTGTACAGCCTGCCACCGTCGAACGGCGGCCCCCCGGTCGCGTCGGCGGCCACCGGGATGGAATGCGCGGTGAAAACGAGGCGCGCCCCGTCCCGGCGCTCAGCCGGAAGTTCCTGCTGCGCCGCACGAATCGCATCCGCGAACGTCTCGATCAACAAGGGATGGTCGAAATATTGACGCAGCTTTATCAGATCCGGCGCGCCGTCGCCGAAAGCGGCACGCGCCCTTGCGATGTCCTCGTGATACTGCAGGCATCCGGAGTAGCCGCCCCACGCCGAGGTCGGAAACACCAGGGCCGAGCGGACACCGTCGGCGGCCATGCCCGCGACGGTGTCCTCCACCATGGGCGCCCAGTTCCGGTTGCCGAAGTACACCGGCAGATCGATGCCCGCCGTCGCCAATTCGGCCTCGACCGCCGCAATGATGTCGCGGTTGAGCCGGTTGATCGGCGAGACACCACCGAAGTGCAGGTAGTGCTCAGCCACCTCTTCGAGGCGTTCGCGCGGTACCCCTCGGCCCCGAGTGACGTTCTCCAGGAACGGCATCACATCCTCGGGGCGTTCCGGGCCGCCGAAGGACAGCAGCAGCAGTGCGTCGGCAGCCCGACTCACATTGCCCTCCTTCGCTCAGTTGATCGCCATGCCCTCGGGGAACCAGGTGTTGTGGCTGGCGCCGCCGTCGACGTAGATGATCGATGCCGTGGTGCCTGGCAGCCAGTCCGACAGCAGCGCGACGATCGACTTGGCGACCACCGTCGGGTCGTCGACGTCCCAGCCGATCGGCGATGCGCCGTCCCAGTACTCGTTGAGCTGGTTGAGCTTGGCGGCGTCATCGGTGGCGGTGCCTGCGATGGCCTTGGCGGCCAGCGTCTTGATCGGGCCCGCGGCGATCAGGTTCGAGCGAATCTTCTTGGCGGCGCCCACTTCCCGCGCCACGTACCGGTTCACCGACTCGAGCGCGGCCTTGGCCACACCCATCCAGTTGTAGTACGGCATCGCGGTGCGCGGATCGAAGTCCATGCCGACGATCGAGCCGCGCTCGTTCATCACCGGAAGCACCGCCCGCGACAGCGACGCATAGCTCCACGCGGAGATCTCGAATGCCTTGGCCGCATCGGGGCCGGGGCCCTCGAGGAACGGGCGCGCCTCAGGACCCATCAGGGTGCGCGGTGCGAAGGCGATCGAGTGCAGCACGCCGTCGATGCCCTCGGGCGCCAGCTCGCGCACCTTGTCCGCGAGCTCGGCGAGGTTCTCCTCGTTGGTGACGTCGAGCGGGATGGCAGGCGGGACCTCCTGCGGCAGCCGCTTGGCGATCCGATCGATCAGCCGCAGGCGTTCCGGAATGCCGGTGATGATCACCTTGGCGCCCTGCTCCTGCGCGACCGCGGCCGCGTGGAACGCGATCGACGAGTCGGTGATGATGCCGGTCACCAGAATGGTCTTGCCTTCGAGCAGTCCGCCCATGGGTTTTCGGTTCTCCTGAGGTCGAGGGTGTCGAGATAGAAGGTACTAGTGGCCCATGCCCATGCCGCCGTCGACCGGGAGGACGGCACCGGTGACGTAGCGCGAGTCCTCGGACGCGAGGAAGCTGACGACCGCCGCGACGTCTTCGGGCTGGCCGACGCGCTTGAGCGGAACGAACTTCTCGATCATTTCGCGCAGGTCGTCCGGCAGGCCTGCGGTCATGTCGGTCTCGATGAAGCCGGGCGCGACCACGTTGGCGGTGATGGACCGCGAGCCGAGTTCGCGAGCCACCGAACGGGCCAGGCCGATCACACCGGCCTTGGAGGACGCGTAGTTGATCTGTCCCGCCTGCCCACTCATGCCGACCACCGAGCCGAGGTAGATCAGCCGACCCCACCGTGCCTTCAGCATGGCCCGGTTCGCCCGCTTCGTGCACCGGAACGCGCCGGTGAGGTTCGCGTCGATCACCTTGGTGAACTGTTCCTCGGACATCCGCATCAGCAGGGTGTCGTCGGTGATGCCCGCGTTGGCGACGAGCACCTCGACCGGGCCCTGCTTCTCCTCGACCTCGCTGAACGCGGCGTCGACCGAATCGCTATCGGTCACATCACATTTCACGCCGAGCAAGCCCTCGGGCGCGCCGGAGCCACGATGGGTGACGGCCACCTTGTGACCGTCGGCGGCCAAACGCTGGGCGACTGCGAGACCGATGCCACGGTTACCGCCCGTCACCAGGACGGACCGGGATGTGATGTTCGACATGGGCATCAACCTACCTGGTCGGATCCGCCGGTCACGACCCGCCCGGCCCCCACCGCACCCATGCCGACGTGCGGGGTTGGCGGCGCGGCGTTCGACCGAACGATCGGATATGCGCGACGGCAATAACAAGGAACGGCACCGAAATTCGCATAACGCCCACGAAGCCCGGTCACCTCCCCCACCAGAACGGCAACACCCGGGAACGCCGAAAGACGGGTCAGCTAGTGGCGAAACAGCTGACCCGTCAACACAACTCGGGATACCGGCTACGGCAACCGCTGGCGATACAACAGACCGGTGATCACACCGGCGGAGGTGATCAACAATCCGAGCAGCAACCACGGGCGGCTCGCATCACCCCTGGTCAGCTCGAAGCCGATCTGCTGTTCGAGGGTGTCGTACACCTTGCTCAATTCCTGCAAGGTCGACGCGGTGTAGAACTCACCGCCGGACAACCGCGCGATTTCCTGCATCGCGTCATCGTCGACCGGCACCGGAACCGAGTCACTGGAACCATCCGGCTGCTGAATGGTGACCTTGCCCCACTTGGTGCCGTACGAGATCGTCGAAATCGGGATGTTCTTGTTCTTGGCGAGCCTGGCCGCGACATATTCGTGGCGCGGATGGCTGACGTCCTCGAACGCGGGCACGGTCTGCTTGCCGTCCGACATCAACACGATCCGGGCGGGCGGCGGCTGCTGCGCGCCGCCGAGCACCGAGGCGAGGGTGTCGATCGCGTTGAGCGCGGTGATGATGCCCTCGCCCGTCGCGGTCCGCTCGGCCAGCTTGGCGTTCTCGATCGCCGCCTTGACCGATTCGTGGTTCGTCGTCGGCGTGACCATCACCGAGGCGGTACCCGCGAAGGTGACGAACCCGATGTTGAGCCCCTCCGGCAGGCCGTCGACGAAGTCCTTACCCGCCTTCTTCGCGACCTCGATCCGGCTCGGCGGCACATCGGTCGCCTCCATCGACAGCGAAACGTCCATCACGAGCATGACGGTCGCGCGGTTGCGCGCGACCTTCTTGACCGCGGTCGGCCCGGCCGCCGCGATCGTCAAGAACACCAGGCCGACCAGCATCAGCGCGATCGGCACGTGCCGCCACGGGCTCGGCCGCGACGGCGCGACCTTCTCCAGCAGCTCCATGTTGCTGAACTGCAGCATGTGCTTGTACTTGCCGCGCTGAACGAGCACATAGCCCAACGCGATCAGCGCGAGAACGGCCAGAAAGCCGAGCCACAAGCCTGCGGTGAAATGCGAAATACTCACTGACGTGGCACCCGCCCGGTCGGGGCGCCCATGCTGTGGCGCCGGGTGGAGACGAACCGGACCACGTCGGCAATCCAGTCCCGATCGGTCTGCAAGGTGAGCACCGGCGCGCCGCAGCTGCGCAGCGCCTGCTCGACCTGTTCCCGGTGCCGTTGCGCGGCGGCCGCGAAATCGGCACGCAGCGTTGGCGTCACGCTGAATTCGCGGGTGCGCCCGGTCTCCGGGTCGTGCAGCACGACATCGCCGATATCGGGCAACGACAGGTCGCGCGGATCGAGCACCTCCACCGCGAGCAGGTCGTGGCGCGCCGAGATGGCCCGCAGCGACCGCTGCCAGTCGATGTCGCCGAGGAAGTCGCTGATGATCACCGCGAGGCCGCGTTTGCGCTGCGGCCGCCGCAGCGATTCGATGCCGCCGCGCAGGTCGCCGCGAACGCCGTCGCGGGCGTGCGGCGTGGTCGCGATGCTGCGCAACAGCGACTGGGCGTGCACTCGCCCGCTGCGGGCAGGCACCCGGACCAGTTGTTCGCCTGTCGCGACGACCGCGCCGATCCGGTTGCCGCCGCCGCTGGTGAGATGCGTGATGGCGGCCGCGGCGGCGATCGCGAGATCGCGCTTCTGGCAGGCCGCGGTGCCGAAGTCGAGGCTCGCCGAGAGGTCGACGACCAACCAGGTCTCCAGCTCGCGGTCGGCGATCATCTGCCGCACGTGCGGATGGGTGGTGCGGGCGGTGACCGACCAATCCATCTGCCGCACATCGTCACCCGGCTGATAGGTGCGTGCCTCGCCCGGCTCGGAGCCGGGGCCGGGGATCAGGCCGAGATGGTCACCGTGCAGCACGCCGTCCAGCCTGCGGCGCACCGTGAGCTCGAGGGTCTTGAGCGCCGCGGTCAGCCGCGGGTCGGTCAATTCGCCCGCATGGAACGACGGCGGCGCATGCGACGGCGTGACCTGGTGCGGAGCCGACCGAGGGTTGGTAGACACTGCGGGGAACGGTTCCGGCGCTGCGGTCACTTGTTCTGGATGTTGCCGGCGGGCTGGGACTGCTGCCCGTTCGGCGGCTGCGGCACCGGCTGGCCACCCTGCTGGGGCGCGCCCTGCGGGCCGTTCTGCTGCGAAACCTGCTGCGGCGCACCGGAACCGACGGCAGGCGCGGCGGGCGCACCCGGCGCGACGGCCTGCGGGGCGACCTGAGGAAGGCCGACGGTCTGCAGCACCCTGGTGATCACTTCCTCCGGGCTGATCTCGTCCGCGAGCGCGTCGTAGGACAGCACGAGACGGTGCCGGAGCACGTCCGGGATCACCTCGACCACGTCCTGCGGCACCACATAGTCACGACCGCGGATCAGCGCGACGGCGCGGGCCGCGGCGATGATGCCGAGGCTGGCACGCGGCGAGGCGCCGTAGGCGATCCAGCTGGCCACGTCCTGCATGCCGAAGTCGGCGGGCTTGCGGGTCGCCGCGATCACCCGGACCACGTAGTCGACGAGCGCGTGGTGCACGAAGGTGTTGGCGGCGACCTTCTGCAGCCGGACCACCTCTTCGGGCTCGAGGATCCGCGTAGCCTCCGGCGGGGTGACACCCATCCGGTAGATGATCTCGCGCTCCTCCTCGACCGAGGGGTAGTCGACGACGACCTTGAACAGGAAGCGGTCGCGCTGCGCCTCGGGCAGCGGGTACACGCCTTCGCTCTCGATCGGGTTCTGAGTCGCCATGACCAGGAACGGATTCGGCATCGGGTAGGTCTTGCCGCCGATCGAGACGTGCCGTTCGGCCATCACCTCGAGCAGCGCCGACTGCACCTTGGCGGGCGCGCGGTTGATCTCGTCGGCGAGCACGAAGTTCGCGACGACCGGGCCGAGCTCGGTGTCGAACTCCTCGCGGCCCTGCCGGTAGATGCGGGTACCGATCAGGTCGGTCGGCACCAGGTCCGGGGTGAACTGCACCCGGGAGAACGACCCGCCGACCACCTTGGCGAAGGTCTCGACAGCCAGGGTCTTCGCGATGCCAGGCACACCTTCGAGCAGGACGTGACCACGCGCGAGCACGCCGACGAGCAGTCGCTCGACCAGTCGATCCTGGCCGACGATCACCCGCTTGACCTCGTAGATCGCCTTCTCCAGGGTCTGGACGTCTCGCTCCAGGGTGCTAGGCGTGGACGCAGGCGCATCTTTCGCCAAATTCGCCCCGCTCACACCGTCTGTCGAAGTCACCAACATCCCCGCTTTCGCCTTGGTCCTGTGCGTGCCGCACCAACTATTCCAGGTAATGGCCATATGTGCCGCAACCGGACCCGACATGAAGAGAATTCGACACTTTCGGACGTCCGGTTCGGGCAATTATGAGGGGCGTGCGCGAGGCCCGCAGCGTCAGCCAGCCTGAACGAATGCGCTCAGCTGACGATCCGCACCGCATAGGGCATGATGCCCGCTTCGCGCACCGGCGAAACCCGCACCACCGAACCCGACTCCGGCGCCTCGATCATTTGTCCGTCACCGAGATACAGCGCGACGTGCTGGCTGGCATTCGCCCCCCAGAACAGCATGTCGCCGCGGGCGCGCTGATCGAGCGGCACCCGGGTGCCCGCGTTGTACTGATAGCCGCTGTAGTGCGGCAGCGGGACTCCGATGCCCGCGAAGGCATAGATCATCAGGCCCGAGCAGTCGAAGCCGACCTTCTCGTAGTCGCCGTGTGCGTCCGCGGCGCCGCCGCCGTCGCTGATGCCTTGGGTCGGCCCGTTCGCATCGCCGCCGCCCCAGGCGTAGATGACCCCCAATTGGGACATCGCGCGGTCGACCACCGTCTCGACCGCCGCGGAGCCGCCGATGGGTGGCAGGGCGGGGCGCGGGCTGGTCTGCCGGTTGGGTGGCATGTTCTCCAGCTGGATGTGCGGGCGTTGGCCCGCGCCGAGCTGGCTCGCGCGATCGCGGGCGTTCTGATCACCGTTCGCCCTGGCGGCGGCCGCGGCCGCGGCGGCACGCACCGCGGCTTCCTCGGCCCTGCGCTGTTGTTCCCAGGATAGGTAGGCGTCGCGTTGCCCTTGTAAGCCCGCCACGTTCTGCCGCGCGAAGTCCAAGCGGCCCTGGGCATCCTGGCGCTGGCGTAGCAGGTTGTCGCGCTGCACCGTCTGCTTGTCGAGTTCGGCTTTGGCCGCGGCGACGGCGTTCTCGGCGTCGATCTTCTTCTGCTCGGCCGCGGCGGCCGCCGCGTCGGCGACCGACTTCGCTTCGCGCGCACTGGAATTCTTGTTGCCCTGATCGATCTGGGCCCGGCGTAGGCCTTCCAGCACCTGCTGCTGATTCTTCGAAACCAGCGAGAGCAGCTGGGCCTGGTCGAGGGCGGCGGCGGGCGTGGCGGCGGCCAGGTAGACGACCATCGACTCGGCCGCGGGGCGGGTATAGGCCTGGGCCGCAAACTGATCGAAGTTGCGCCGCGCCTGGCCGACTCGAGTGCCCGCATCGGCCAGTTCCTGCTGGGAGGCGACCACCGCAGCCGCAGCCGCGTCGGCGGCGTCGCGGGCATCCTGCAGGTCGACGAGTGCCTTGTTCACTTCTTCGCGCTTGCGCGCGACCTCGCCGTCGAGTTGCTGCAATTGCTGATCGACCGACGCGACCTGGTTGATGAGTGTGCCGACCTCGGCCACGCCCGAGTCGACTTGCGCTCCGGCATTGGCGATCTCGCCGTCGCTCGGATTCGGCGGTGGCGGCGGCACGGCGGCCGCGGGTCCGGCGAGCACCACGGCAACGGACACCAGCAACCCCATAGCGATCACCATCGGACGCCGGAAGGCGGACTTGCCGTCGTTGCGCATCGCACCTCCCATGGACCCGAATTCCGCTTCACCCCGCGAGTTCCTGCCGCACCAGCACGCTTCGTGGTCGGCAGATAACCCCTGACAACACTTCTTCCCCATCAGCAACTACTCGAACGGTACGACACTTCCGTCACCAAAGAAACAACAGCCACACAATGACGGGCGGGAATTTGCTCGTTGCCTGGAATTAGCCGGATGTAGCAAAGGTTTCCAGCCGGAAAAGCAAACCGGTCGTCACGAAAAGTTGCTGGATGGATACCCCTTGGTCCTCCACACCCGTCGCTACTCCCCAGCGCTGCGCGCCGCCGCGCGACTCGCCGCGATCGGTGCCGCAACGCAAAGGTGCCCGGCAGCTGCGCGCTGCCGGGCACCTCGTCAAGGGTTCTCAGCTAACTCCGGACGTCTGCACCAACCCGGACACCGTCCGCCGCTTCGCGCTTCGCCCGCTGCACCTTCACCCAGTACAGCCCGCCGACCGCCACCGCGGTGCCGACGACGAGAACGCTCGCGATCGTCGTCCACGACACCGCCTCCGGCTGCTCCACCTTGTCCAGGAAGCGCTGTGCCGCAACGGCACTGTGGCCCTGGGTGCTCTTCGAGACGTCCTCGGCCCATTCCAGCCTGACCCGGCTGATCGAGTCGCTGTAGGTGCCGACCCAGTCGTCGCTGAGCACCAAGACGGTGCCGTGCTGGGTCTTGCCGACCTCGGTGGCCAGGTCACGTAGATTCGAGTCGTGGCCTGGATTACCGGGAACGACCACGATGCTCAGCGGGATGTTGCGCTCGCCTGCCGCTGCGACGATCGCCGCCAGCTCGGGCTCATCCTTACCGGTCAACGTCGCGACGCGATCGTCTGCCAGATCGGGCAGGATCGTGTCGGTGACCATGTCCTCGGTGACGTTCGGTGGCAGTCCAGCAGCCATGGGCGTGAAAACCGAGGTGTGCGAGACGGTCATCTTCCATCCGGTCTGTCGAGCCGCATCGGCATCCGAAGCGACGTGCATCCAATAACGCAGGGTGAGCCCAACGCTCCCCCGGCTAGCTCGAAAGCACAGTACGCGACCAAGAGTCGGAGTACGAGCACACGGCACGCCGTACGGCACCCTCGCGTTTCACAGGACAAGCGTACTGTTAGGGTCGTAGCGCGAGGAACCGGCGCACACGGCGTCGAATTCCCTCCAGGAACCTACCGTGGCGACTGCTCGCAGATCGCCCGCAAGGAACAGCCGCAGGCACAGCCCCGCCGGCGGCAAAACCCTCACAGATGAGTGGAGCTGACGTGACGACAAGTATCGATACTTTCGGCGCCAAGGGCACCCTCGAGGTCGGAAGCAACTCCTACGAGATCTTCCGTCTCTCGGCCGTGCCCGGCACCGAGAAACTCCCCTACGCACTCAAGGTCCTCGCGGAGAATCTGCTCCGTACCGAGGACGGCGCCAACATCACCGCAGATCACGTCCGCGCGATCGCGAACTGGGATCCGTCGGCCGAACCCGACACCGAGATCCAGTTCACCCCGGCCCGCGTGATCATGCAGGACTTCACCGGCGTTCCCTGCATCGTCGACCTCGCCACCATGCGTGAAGCCGTCACCGTCCTCGGCGGCGACCCGAGCAAGGTGAACCCACTCTCGCCTGCCGACATGGTCATCGACCACTCGGTCATCCTCGACGTCTTCGGTCGCGCCGACGCCCTCGAGCGCAACGTCGACCTCGAGTACCAGCGCAACGGCGAGCGCTACCAGTTCCTGCGCTGGGGCCAGGGCGCCTTCGACGACTTCAAGGTCGTCCCGCCGGGCGTCGGCATCGTGCACCAGGTCAACATCGAATACTTGGCCCCCACGATCATGGTCCGCAACGGCCAGGCCTACCCCGACACCTGTGTCGGCACCGACTCGCACACCACCATGGTCAACGGCCTCGGCGTATTGGGTTGGGGCGTAGGCGGTATCGAGGCGGAGGCGGCCATGCTCGGCCAGCCCGTCTCGATGCTGATCCCGCGTGTCGTCGGCTTCAAGCTGACCGGTGAGATCAAGCCGGGCGTCACCGCCACCGACGTGGTGCTCACCGTCACCGACATGCTGCGCAAGCACGGCGTTGTCGGCAAGTTCGTCGAGTTCTACGGCAAGGGCGTCGCGGAGGTTCCGCTCGCGAACCGCGCAACCCTCGGCAACATGAGCCCCGAATTCGGTTCCACCGCAGCGATCTTCCCGATCGACGAAGAGACCATCAACTACCTGCGCCTCACCGGCCGCAGCGACGAGCAGCTCGCGCTCGTCGAGGCGTACGCCAGGGAACAGGGTATGTGGCACGACGCGGACAACGAGCCCGCCTACTCCGAGTACCTCGAGCTCGACCTGAACACCGTGGTGCCCTCGATCGCAGGCCCGAAGCGTCCGCAGGACCGAATTCTGCTGTCGGACTCCAAGACCGCGTTCCGCAAGGACATCCACAACTACACCAACGACGCGGAGTCCGGCCCGGCCGCGGTCACCCCGCACACCCACCTGGACGAGGCCATCGAGGAATCCTTCCCGGCCTCCGACCCGGCGGTGCTTTCCTTCGCCGACGACGACGCGGTACTGATCCCGTCCGCCGCCAACGGCAACATCGGCCGCCCGTCCAAGCCGATCAAGGTCTCCGATCCGGAGCGCGGTGACTTCGTGCTCGATCACGGCGCGGTCGTGGTCGCAGGCATCACCTCCTGCACCAACACCTCCAACCCGTCGGTCATGATCGGCGCGGCCCTGCTTGCGCGTAACGCGGTCGAGAAGGGCCTCGCGTCCAAGCCGTGGGTCAAGACCAACATGGCGCCCGGCTCGCAGGTCGTCTCCGACTACTACGAGAAGGCAGGCCTGTGGCCGTACCTGGAGAAGCTCGGCTTCTTCGTCGGCGGTTACGGCTGCACCACCTGCATCGGCAACACCGGCCCGCTGCCGGACGAGATCTCCAAGGCGATCAACGACAACGACCTCTCGGTCACCGCGGTGCTCTCGGGCAACCGTAACTTCGAGGGCCGTATCTCCCCCGACGTGAAGATGAACTACCTGGCCTCGCCGCCGCTGGTCATCGCGTACGCGCTCGCGGGAACCATGGACTTCGACTTCGAGGCCGATGCCCTCGGCACGGACTCCGACGGCAACGATGTGTTCCTGAAGGACATCTGGCCGTCCCCGCAGGAGATCGACGACACGATCAAGTCGGCGATCAGCCGGGACATGTTCACCAGCTCCTACGCCACCGTCTTCGAGGGTGACGAGCGTTGGAAGGGCCTGAGCACCCCCGAGGGCGACACCTTCGCGTGGGACGAGAACTCGACCTACGTCCGCAAGGCGCCGTACTTCGACGGCATGAAGATGGAGCCGACCCCGGTCAGCGACATCACGGGCGCTCGCGTGCTTGCACTGCTCGGCGATTCGGTCACCACCGACCACATCTCCCCGGCCGGTCCGATCAAGCCGGGTACCCCGGCCGCGCAGTACCTCGACTCGCACGGTGTCCAGCGCAAGGACTACAACTCCCTCGGCTCGCGGCGCGGTAACCACGAGGTGATGATCCGCGGCACCTTCGCCAACATCCGGCTGCGCAACCAGCTCCTCGACGACGTCTCGGGTGGTTACACCCGCGACTTCACCCAGGACGGTGGCCCGCAGGCGTTCATCTACGACGCCTCGCAGAACTACCAGGCCGCCGGCATCCCGCTGGTCGTGCTCGGTGGCAAGGAGTACGGCTCGGGTTCCTCGCGCGACTGGGCGGCCAAGGGCACCAGCCTGCTCGGCGTGAAGGCCGTCATCACCGAGTCGTTCGAGCGCATCCACCGCTCCAACCTCATCGGCATGGGCGTCATTCCGCTGCAGTTCCCGGCCGGTGAGTCGGCCGCGTCGCTGAAGCTGGACGGCACCGAGACCTTCGATATCGAGGGGATCACCAAGCTGAACGAGGGTACGACTCCGAAGACCTTGAAGGTCACCGCCACCAAGACCGACGGCACGAAGGTCGAGTTCGACGCGGTGGTGCGGATCGACACCCCCGGTGAGGCCGATTACTACCGCAACGGCGGCATCCTGCAGTACGTGCTGCGCAACATGATTCGCGGCTGATCACGCACTCGCCGTACGTCGAGGGTCCGCGCACCGCGTTTTCGCGGTGCGCGGATTTCTCACATCGCCTGGAGGAGCACGCCCGCCATGCCCAAAGTCAGTGACGACCACCTCGCCGCCCGACGAAGTCAGATCCTCGACGGGGCGCGCCGCTGCTTTGCCGAATACGGGTACGAAGGCGCCACCGTGCGCCGCCTGGAGGAAGAGATCGGGCTGTCGCGCGGCGCGATCTTCCATCATTTCCGCGACAAGGACGCGCTGTTCCTCGCGCTCGCGCAGGAAGACGCCGAACGGATGGCCGACGTTGCGGCCAACCAGGGCATCGTGCAGGTCATGCGGGACATGCTGGCCCATCCCGAGGAATTCAATTGGCTCGGAACACGATTGGAGATCGCGCGGCGGCTGCGCACCGATCCGGAGTTCCGGGCAGGCTGGAGTCAGCGCTCCGCGGAGCTGACCGCCGCCACCCTGGCGCGGCTGGAGCGGCGCAAGGCGGCGGGTGCGTTGCGTGACGACGTGCCGACCGATGTGCTGCTCGGGTACCTCGACCTGGTGCTCGACGGGCTGATCGCGCGGATCGCGTCCGGTCACACGAACGAAAACCTCACTGCGGTACTGGATCTCGTCGAAGCATCGGTGCGCCGCAAGGAGTGAGCGGCCGTATCGCGGTGGCGGCCGTGGAGCGGCTCAGCGGGTAGAGCATCTGCTTGGACAGCGGGTTCGATTCCGGCCTCCATGGCCCCCACCGTCTTTCAGAAATGCGCGTTCAGATAGTTCGCGGCGTGGGTCGTCCAGAGCACGTCGGTGCCTGGCATGTTGTGGCCCGAGTAGAGCACGTGCTGACCGTCCGGCCACGGCGTGAGATAGCCGACCACCCCGCGCACGGCCTCGATGTATCGCTCGAGATTCTCGATCGGGTTCCGCAGCAGGAAGCGCAACAGTTCCGAGAAGACCAGCGGCATGAGGTTGCCGATGCGGGCGCCCTCGATGAACGAGAACGGCGAGATGCCGACGTCGATGAGTCGCAGCGGGGAGTCCGCGGGCGAGGCGGTGATGATGTCGCCCGGGTTCGCGTATTCGAGCACCGCAACCTCGTCGGGCCAGGCACCACGCTGGCCGTGCAGGCCGAACGTCGAAGGCGGGCACAGGTTTCCGACGGATTCCCCCGCCTTGCGCAGCGGGTTCGAGATGTTGACCACGAACGCGATCTCCAGCGGAGACCCGTTGGTGTTCTTGTATTTTCCGGAGCGCACGCCCTCGAGGATGTGGCTCGCACAGAGCCCGCCGAGCGAGAAGCTCAGCAGCCCGCAGACGTTCGGCGAGTCCTGGATCGCCTTCACGCCCGCCGCGACGCCCAGGCGCACCGATGTGTCCAGGGACGGACCCCAGACCTCGGGGACCGGCCCGACCGAGGCGGGCCAGTTCGGCTCGAAGCACGAGAAGCGTTCGGGATCGAGCAGTTTGGTGACGTCGCGCAGCATGCCCGTTGGCGCGCCGTCCGGGTTTCGCGGCTCGCCGACACCCCGGAGGGTGATGATGTCGATCATCGGTGATCTCCTTGCACGGCATACCGTGCGGGTCCGATCTGGAACCCCACGGTATGCCGGTAGCGAAAGGGTGGCACGCGTAGCAGGCTACTCGGTATGCTCGGCGCCGTATGGCAATCCGATCGGAATGTTCTACAAGCCAATCGGACTTGTTACGATTCCGTTATGGGTTCCGTTGGGCCGGGCGAAACCCGGTTCCCGGCAACAGGATTCAGGCGCCTGGCCGTTTGCCGTGGTTGGCCTTGCGCTTGCGGCGTGCGCGTTTCTTGTCCGCGCGCTTGGACATGGCGATGCCTTTCGTTCGTGGTGCTCACGCGGCCTGCGGGAGCCGCAGGCTCAACGAGGCCAGACGGACCCGAGCCCGGGAATTGCGGACGAGCGCGGCAGGGCGGGCAAGCTCGGCGCCCTCGTAGTAGCCGCCGTTGCGCACCGGCGTCGACGAAGAACTCAGCACGGCAAGCAGATCCGCCGCCGAATCGACCGGCGCGCTCGCGTGGCTGCGCAGCTGCGGCATATCGATCTCGAAATCCGCCGGGCTCACGCTGATCGCGGTCAGCCCGGCCGGGCCGGTCTCCGCGAGCGAACGGGTGAACATGGTCAACGCCAGCTTGGACTGCGCATACACCGCCATCGGGGTGTAGATGCCGCGGTTGCGGTCCAGGTCCGAGTATTCGATGGTGCCGCCGACGTGCAGCCGCGACGAAACGGTGACCACCCGGCCCTGCGCCGCCGCCACGGCAGGGGCAAGCGCCATCGTCAAGCGCTGCGGAGCGAGATAGTTGATCTGCAGAGTGGATTCGACGCCGTCCACGGTGTGCCAGCGCCGCTGTGGACCAGGCACCGACGCGGCGTTGATCAGCGCGTCGAGCCTCGGCACGGTCGCGGTCAGCATCGTGGCCAGCTCGTCGACCTCGGACAGGTGCCGGAAGTCGGCGTGCACCATGCGCAACCTTCGTGCCTGCGCACCCCCGGCGACCAGCCGTTCCAGCGCGGCATCCGCGAGCTCCTTGTCCTGCGCGTGCAGGATGACGGTGGCGCCGTCGGCCACCAGACGCTCGGCGGTGGCGTAGCCGAGGCGCTGATCGACACCGGTCACCAGAACGATCCGGTCGGCGGACGAGATTTCGGACATAGCTCTCCCATCGGGTGAGTGCCCGCGTCGCGGGATCACGAACGAGTCGCGCGATCACGAACGACGCAGGCGGAAAACGGATTCGCGATCAGAGGTCGCGATTCTGCGGTCGCAGAGGGGAACTCGCGCAGACAAGCGCGAGCAGGTGACACGTGGCGCCAATGGGCCACGCGACGGGAATCAGACCGACGGCGCCGGACTCGGCGGCTCGTCCTCACTGCCGAAACCGACGCGCTCCAACGCGGAAGGCAGTGCGCGGTCTCGGCACGCGGCGACGCCGAATCTTCCGCGCAGCGCGCGTCGAAGGCCGGATGTCGCGGTCATACCCGTGATCAAACCGATCCGCGAGATCGGGGGCAAGACTTCGGAATCCGATTTGACGGATCCTTTACCGCATTCACCTGCCGCGCGGACAGCACCTCGGCAGCGCACCACCGCTCGGCAACACCTGCCCGGACTCTTCCCCGGCCGCCGTCTCGATCTCACCGAAGATGCGGGCCCGATCCTGCTCGGAGAGGTACCGCCCGCGCGAGACCACGGCGTGGATCCGGCGGGTATTGCCGATATCGGCCAGCGGATCTCGATCCAAGACCACGAGATCGGCGTACTTGCCGACGCCGATGGTGCCGGAGACGTCAGCCAAGCCGGCGCACCGCGCGGCATTCGATGTCGCGGACTGCAGTGCCTGCATCGGCGACAGACCCGCCTGCACCAGCCACCCCAGCTCCTCGTGCAACGTAGCTCCAGGAAACACATAGGGATTGCCCGCGTCGGTGCCTGCCACGATCCCGACGCCCGCCGCGTTCATCGCGCCGAGCAGTTGCATCCGTGCGTCGAAGTTCCGCTGCGCGATATCACGTTTCGCGGCGGACAACGGCGGCGATGCCGCCTCGAGGCCACCCCAGAACTCGTGGATGAAGCGCGGCAGGTATCGCATCATGTCCTGCGCGTCAGGCCCCTTCGTCGGCGGGCCGGTGAGGTATCGCTGCTCCACGGTGATGGTCGGCGACTGCCAGACCCCACGCCGAATCATCTGATCGAACAGCGCCGCAGCGCGTTCCGGGCTGTAGGTCTCCCCCGCCTCGCGTTCCATCACATCGCGACGCGACATGTCGGCCTTCGGATCGTCCCATGTCGCCGCGATTTCGGCGTACAGCTCCGGCGCGCGACTCGACGTGGCCAATTGCATGCCGTACATGTGCTCGATGGTGCGCTGCCCGAGGTCGACCGCCTCGGCGACCGGAACCCGGTGCGGCACATGGCCTGCGAACGGCAGGCCGACCCTGCGCGATTCGTCGGCGATGGCCGTGAGGGTTTCCCGCGACAGCAGCGAATAGACCTTGACGAAGTCGGCGCCGATGTCCCTGGTCCGCCGCACCGCGGCCCGCGCTTCGGCCTCGGTGGCGACCACCTCCGAGCCGGGCCACACCCCCGGTGGGCCGTCGATGATGCTGCCCGCGAAGACCATTCGCGGGCCGAGCAGTTGCCCCTCGTCGAGACGCCTGCGCAGGTCGCCGGTGTGCGGGAACCCCCACATCTCCCGGATCCCGGTCACCCCGTGGACGACGTACAGCGGCTGAAAGGTGCGTTCGGCGTCCGCGATGTGGGTGTGCATGTCCCACAGACCCGGGATGACGTGCTTGCCGGCCAGCTGCACGGTGCGCACTCCTGGCGGCAGCGGGATCTCGGGCAGTCGACCGACCGCGAGGATCCGGTCGCCCGCGAGCACGATGCCGGTGTCCGGCATCGGCGGCGCACCGGTGCCGTCGATGACGGTCGCCCCCGACAGCACGGTCACCGGCGCGCCGGGGTCGGCCGCCGCCGAACGGCCGACCAGCGTCGACAGCGCGCCGCCTGCGACCGCGCCGAGCGCGGCTTTGCCCGCCCATGCCAGGAATTCGTTGCGAGTGATGTCGCGCATACCCCACCTCCCCGTAGGTACCCGCAGTCTACGTCGGCCGGTAACCGGCTCGGCCGCAACAGCACTGGCTCATGCGCCTGGCTCGAGGCTGCTGAGCAGCACGCGCGCGATACGGTCGAGGTCGCCGCGGTCCTTCGCGGAAAGCACCGAGAGCATGCGGGTTTCGTTCTCGGTGTGCGCGGTGACGACCTTGTCGACCAGCTTGCGCCCGTCTGCGGTGAGCGCGACGCGCACCGCGCGGCGATCGTCCGGATCGGCGATCCTGCGCACCAGCCCCGCCGACTCCAATCGGTCGAGGCGCCCGGTCATCCCCGCCCGCGACAGCATCAACGTGTCGGCGAGCACCGAGGGATTGAGCTCCCACGGTTCACCGGAACGGCGCAGCGCGGCAAGCACATCGAACTCGCCCCGCTGCAGCCCGTGCGCGGTGAAGACCTCCTCGATCACCCGCTGCGCCACGATCAGCAGCCTGCCGAGGCGCCCGACGATCGCCATCGCCTCCAGCTCGAGGTCCGGCCGTTCCCGCTGCCACTGCGCCACGATCGCGTCTACGACATCTGCCTCCGCTTCACCCATGGACAGGATTCTATTCGCTGAGATATAGTTCGGTAGCGAATTATCAAGCACCGAATCAGTTGGAGACCATCATGAGCAGCACCGCCCCGCGTATCGACGTCGCGATCCGGCAGCCGCAGGAGGCCGAGACGCTCGGCACCGAGAACGTCACCATGCGACTGCTGCTCGACGCCGCGGACACCGACGGCACACTGAGCACGCTGGAGGTGACCATGAAACGAGGTGCGGACGGCGCGACGCCGCACTATCACACCCGGTCCGACGAGCTCTTCTACGTCGCCGACGGCGAATTGCAGCTGCTGGCCGGCGACAAGATCGTCACCGTCGAGGCGGGCGGCTCGATCGTGGTGCCGAAGTTCATGCCGCACGCCTTCGGCGCCACGCCCGACAGCGCAGCGCGAATCATGATCGCGCTCATGCCCGGCGTACAGCGGTTCGAATACTTCCGGCTGCTGGACCGGATCGCGAAGGGCGAGTCGACGCTGGCCGACCTCGCCGCCGCGCAGGACGAATTCGACAACCACTTCGTCGATGCCCCGGCCTGGTGGGCCGAGCGCAACGCGAACCGACGCTGATTTGTGCACGACCGTCCCACCTGATTTCGTATGGACATGGGCAATTCATCGGGTACGTCCGACAGCAGGCCAGACGCCCCGACGGCGGCGACACCTCCCGGGCAACCTTTCACCGTCCCGGTGACTGTGCGTGGGTACGAACTCGACACGCAGGGCCACCTGAATCAAGCGGTCTACGCGCAATACGCCGAGCACGCGCGCTGGGAACTCCTGCGCGCGGCGGGGTTGCCTCAGGACAAGCTGATCGCCGACGGAATCGGACCGGTCCTGTTGGAATCGAACATCAAGTTTCTTCGGGAACTTCTCGGCGGCGACGAGGTCACCGTCTCGGTCGAGTTCCACTGGGGCCAGGGCAAAACCTTCACCTTCCGGCACGAGATCCGCAAACTCGACGGCACCCTCTCGGCCGAAATGACTGCAATTTCCGGGATCCTGGATCTGACTGCCCGCAAGCTCATCGCCGCGCCGGGTGCGCGGCTCTCGGCCCTCGCCGAGCGCCCCGACCTGCTCGGACTTTGAATCGGCACTTACGGATGCACAGCCGCCAACCCGGGGCTATGCATAGCACATCCTTTCCAATCGGAAGTAGCTATTGAGTTGCTTCGAGACCAACAGTGGTCGGCCGAAAATCTTTCGGCGCTAGCGCATCCTGCACCGAAATCCGGTTTGCCACCGGCCGTGAAATCTCTCGATCCGAACCGATCCGCGCACTTCGCGCGATATGATCGGGCTCACGCTCGGGGGTCGTGGCAAATAGCGAGCAGATCGGAGAATCGTGATGACCGACGCACTCCGCCTCCCCGGAACCGCGCCGAAGACTGACCGCGTTCCTCCGCTCCAGGGCTTCCTGGTAGCGGAGTCCGAACGCGACATCACCGTGCGCGTCGCCGAGGGAACGTGGACCTTCCGTCGGTCCGACGTGCTGCGGGTCCTCGATTCTGCGCTGCCCGACGGACTCTCGGCCCACCGGGACGGCCGCCCCGTCCTGGTGGACATCCGCGCGGGCGCCACCGCCGATTTCACCCGCAGGCTGCGCATCGACCTGGTCGACCGGCCGATGACCATCCCGGAATCCCCGTCCGCCGCGCTCGGCGACGAGCAGCTGCAGCAGCTCACCGCGTCCTGGGCCGACCGGCTGAACATCGTGGACGTGCCGGGAACACACGGTGCCACCTACACCTATTGCCAGACCAAGTCGTTCGCGACCAGCGACGACGGTATCAACTGCGACAGTCTCGACTGAGCGGCGCACGCATGGCGGCACGCCGGGCAGGCTCGGTCCTGATCGTGTCCGAATCCGATGATCTGCACGGCACCGCGATGGCGGCGACGCTGCGAGAACACCACGGCCTCAGCGCGATTCACTTCGATCTCCGCGACTTTCCGCGTGAGTCAGGCAGTTTCCGGCTCGACCGGCTCGGCACCACACGGTCGCTCTCGCACTTGATGGGACTCGACGACGTGCGCTCGGTGTGGTGGCGCCGACCGCATCTCAGCAAGGTGCCCGCCGGCGTTCGCGCCGCCGACGACGACTTCCGCCAAGCCGAATGCGACGGGTTCATCCAGGGCATGCTCTGGTCCATCCCGGCCAACTGGGTCAACGATCCCGGCGCCGACCGCACGGCGGCGCGCAAGATCGTGCAGCTGGAGACCGCACTGCGGGCAGGCTTCGCGGTGCCGGAAACGCTGATCACCAACGATCCGGACGAGGCACGCAGTTTCGCCGAATCCCGTCCTGGCCGAGTCGTTTACAAACGCACCGGGACCAGCCGCGCCGAATTCGCCGAGACCAGGATCATCACCCCGGCCGACTACGACAGGCTGACCGGCATCCGCTCGGCGCCGACCACCTTCCAGGACTACATCGACGCCGAATGCGACCTGCGCGTGGTCTGGGTGGACGGCGTCGAATGGACGGTGCGCATCGACTCGCAGGCAGGTGTCGGCCGCGTCGACTCCCGGCTGGACACCTCGGTCGATTTCGTGCCGGAGCATCTCCCCGCCTCGGTGAGCAAGTCACTCGCGACGTTGATGGGCGCGCTCGGATTGTCGTTCGGCGTCTTGGACATTCGGCTCGGCCTCGACGGCGAGTACTACTTCCTCGAGGTCAACCCCCAGGGACAGTTCGCGTACCTGGAAATCAAGACGGGTCTACCGATTTTCCGCAGCCTCGCCAATCTGCTCGTCGACGGCGACGGCGCCGTCGAGGACTACTGACGCCGATACATCTGCACCAGCACACCGGATTTCGGGAACTGCTGCGCGTCGACCAGTTGCCACTGCCCGGCGGGCACGCCGTCGAACAGCCGCTGTCCGGCACCGATCATCACCGGGTACACCAGCAGCCGAAGCTCATCTACCGCATCCAGGCGCAGGAACTCCTGCGCGGTGCGCGCCCCCGCGAAGACGACGATCGGCTTGCCTTCTTCGCTTTTCAGCTCGTCGATCTCCGCCGCGAGGTTCGCGCCGATCCGGCGTGCAGGCTGCCAAGGCAGCTCGACGTCCGCCCGCGACGACAGCACGAGTTTCGGCAGGCCGTTGACCAGCGGCGCCAGCATCGCGTCCCCCGGCGTCGCCGGATCCTGTTGCGCGCCGGGCCAATACTGGGCCAGCAGGTCGTACGACGTACGCCCGAAGACCTGGGCGTCCACCGCGCGCAGCAACCCGGCGAGGTAGCCGTCCAGTTCCGAATCGTCGACTTCGATCCAGTCCAGCCCGCCGTCCGGGCCCGCGGCGTAGCCGTCCAGCGTCACCATTATGTGCACCATGATCGTCCGCACGTCGCAGCTCCTGTCGAGAGAAATTTGTCTTTCGACAGTGCAGACGGCGTAACGCGTGCGAACTCACCGGTCCCGGCGAAAATCATTCCACCGGAACCGGTTCGAGTGATCGGCGGTGCTACTGGCTCTTACGGCGGTTGGCACCGCCACGGCTGCGGAGTTGCACATGCGACTCCACCAGCACGTTGTGGATGAAGCCGTAGGAGCGACCGGTTGCTCGCGCCAACGAGCGAATGCTCGCTCCTGCCTCGTACTGCTTCTTCAATTGGGTCTGTAGGCGGTCCCGAGACTTCCCGGTGACACGGGTTCCCTTACCCAAGGTGGCTTTGACTTGTGCGGGCCTGTCGCTCATGGCTTCCTCCGAGTCGCCGAGCAGCGTCTTTCCAGGCTAAGCACTCGAGGGGCCGTGATCAACGGATTCTTGTGATGAAACTCACGCGAGCTGAATAAGTTCCAAATATTCGGCGGACCAATGGTCCTCCGTACCGTCCGGTAACAAGATCACCCGCTCCGGCGACAGCGCTTCAGCCGCACCGGGATCGTGCGTGACCAGCACGACCGCGCCCGCGTAGGTGCGCAGCGCGTCGAGCACCTGTTCGCGCGAGACCGGATCGAGGTTGTTGGTCGGCTCGTCGAGCAACAACACGTTCGCGGCCGAGGAAACCAGCCCGGCCAACGCCAGACGCGTCTTCTCACCGCCGGACAGCGTGCCCGCGGGCTGATCCAGCTGCGGACCGGTGAACATGAACGCGCCGAGCAGACCACGCAGATCCTGCTCCCCCGCGTCCGGCGCGGCGTGCCGGATGTTCTCCCAGACGGTGGCCCGGTCGTCGAGGGTGTCGTGCTCCTGGGCGAAGTACCCGACCTTCATGCCGTGCCCAGGCACCAGCCCACCCGCGGTCGGCTTCTCGACCCCGGCGAGCAGCCGCAACAGCGTGGTCTTGCCCGCGCCGTTGAGGCCGAGCACGACGACCCGGCTGCCGCGGTCGATCGCGAGGTCGACGCCGGTGAAGATCTCCAGCGAGCCGTAGACCTTGGTCAGGTTCTCCGCCATCAGCGGCGTCTTGCCGCACGGGGCAGGTTCCGGGAACTTGATCCGCGCCACCTTGTCGGCGACCCGCACCTCGTCCAGTTCGGCCATCAACCGGTCGGCACGCTTGGCCATGTTCTGTGCCGCAGTCGCTTTGGTCGCTTTGGCGCCGAGCTTGGCGGCCTGGGCGCGCAAGGCGCTCGCCTTCTTCTCGGCGTTGGCGCGTTCGCGCCTGCGGCGCTGTTCGTCCGTTGCGCGCGCGTCCAGGTACTTCTGCCAGGTCATGTTGTAGACGTCCGCCTCGCCACGCACCGCGTCGAGGAACCACACCTTGTTCACCACGTCGGCGAGCAGTTCGACGTCGTGGCTGATCACGATCAGGCCGCCGTTGTGGTTCTGCAGGAAGCCGCGCAGCCAGGTGATCGAGTCGGCGTCGAGGTGGTTGGTCGGCTCGTCGAGCAGCAGCACGGTGTCGGAACGGCCGCCGCTGCCGTCGGAGGCCGCGAACAGGATGCGCGCCAACTCGATTCGACGGCGCTGACCACCGGACAGCGTGCGCAGCGCCTGCGCGAGCACCCGATCGGGCAGGCCGAGGCTGTTGCAGATGCGGGCGGCGTCGCTCTCGGCGACATAGCCGCCGAGCGACGAGAACCGGTCCTCCAGGCGTCCGTACTTACGGACCGCCTTCTCGCGTTCGGCCTCGTCGGCCACCTCGGCCATCAGCGCCTGCTGCTTCTCCATATCGCGGATCAGCGTGTCGAGGCCGCGCGCGGACAGCACCCGGTCGCGCGCGAGCACGTCGAGGTTGCCTTCCTTCGGATCCTGCGGCAGATAGCCGATATCGCTGGACCGCAGAATCTTTCCGGCATAGGGCTCGCCCTCGCCGGCGAGTATCCGCAGCGTGGTCGTCTTGCCTGCACCGTTGCGCCCGACCAAGCCGATCCGGTCGCCCGCTTGCACCCGCAGTGCCGGTCCAGGGGCCGACAGCAGTGTGCGGACTCCGGCCCGGACCTCCAGGTCGGTCGCGGTGATCACAGATGTCTCCTCGCGGATCAGTGGTGCATGGGGGCGGCAGCCGGTGCAGCCGGCATGGTGGGTAAATACGGTTTGGCGTCGGTCAGCGCGTGCTGCTCGATTGTGCGACGTGAATATGCACAAGAACCACCGATTTTACCTGGCCCCATGCGCTACTCCCGCATCCGGCGATCGCGGTGTGACGGCGGTAACGCGAATGCCTTAGTTGACCGCCGAGTAACCTGCCGTTGCATGACTACCGATCTGTTGGGTAAGAGCGCGCTGGTGTCCGGGGCCAGCCGCGGCATCGGCAAGGCGGTTGCCGCCGAACTGCTCCGTCGCGGCGCGAACGTGGTGATCACCGCGCGCAAAAAGGATCCGCTGGAGCAGGCCGCCGAGGAACTGCGGGCGCTCGGACATCAAGGTGAAGTGGTGGCGTTGGCGGGAAACTCCGGTCACGCGGAGGATCGGGCCGAGGCGGTCCAGCGGGCGCTCACCCAGTTCGGCTCGGTGGACATCCTCATCAACAACACCGGCATCAACCCGGTGTACGGCGCGCTGATGGACGCCGACCTGGATGCGGTGCGCAAGATCTTCGACGTGAATGTGGTTGCGGCGCTCGGCTATATCCAGGAGGCGTACAAGGCGTGGATGGGTGCGCACGGCGGCGCGATCGTCAACGTCGCCAGCGTCGCTGGCATCCGATCCAGCGGAGTCATCGCCGCCTACGGTGCGTCCAAGGCCGCGCTGATCCACCTCACCAACGAACTCGCCTGGCAGCTCGGGCCGAAGATCCGGGTGAACGCGGTCGCGCCGGGCGTGATCAAGACGAAGTTCGCCGATGCGCTGTACTCCGACGACGAAGAACGGGCGGCGAGCGTTTACCCGATGAAGCGGCTCGGTACGCCCGAGGATGTGGCGCAGTTGATCGGGTTCCTGGTCTCCGACGAGGCGGCATGGATCACCGGTGAGACGGTCCGGGTGGACGGCGGGCTGCTGTCGACCGGCGGGATCTGAGCGATCGTCGACGTCATCGTCTGCGGTGTCGGCCCGGCCGGGCGCGCGCTCGCGCATCGCTGCCTCGTGCGCGGACTGACGGTGGCCGTGGTGGATCCGGCACCGGATCGGGCATGGCAGGCGACCTATGCCGCCTGGGCGGACGAATTGCCCGACTGGATCGCGCCTTCGGCGGTAGCCGCCACGGTGGCACAGCCGACGGCATGGGGAACCAGGGCACATCGGATCGACCGGCCGTATGTCGTGTTCGATGCCGAGCGGCTGCGGACCTCGCTCGCGCTGACCGGCGCCGAGATCGTCGTCGGCCGAGCAACGAGCTGTACGCCGGACACGGTGTCGCTGGCGGATGGACGAGTACTGACCGCCCGACGAGTGATCGATGCCCGTGGCATCGCCCGATCCCCGGCACGTGCCGAACAGACGGCATACGGGGTCGTGCTCGACGCACGGCGAGGTGCAGGCCTCGAACCACTCTTCATGGACTGGCGGGCGGACAACGGAGCGCCCGCGGCCGCACCGCGGTCGTTCCTCTACGCGGTCCCGCTCGGCGACGGCGCCATGCTGCTCGAGGAAACCTGCCTGGCAGGCAGGCCCGCGCTCGACGGCACCGCGCTGCGCGACCGGCTGCATCATCGATTGCGTTCCCGCGGAATCGAACTCACCGGCAGCGAACCCGTCGAACGCGTCCGCTTCCCGGTCGAAGGCGGACGGCCGGGGCGGCACACCTTCGGCGCGGCAGGCGGCTTCGCCCACCCGGCCACCGGCTACAGCGTCGCCGCGTCGCTGGCGGCGGCCGACACGG
>NZ_BDAY01000104.1 GCF_001612685.1 Nocardia altamirensis NBRC 108246 | reverse complement strand
ACGACTCAGCGTGTGAAATCGTGTGCGGGAAATGCAGCGATGAGGTGCTCAGCTGCCCAGGAACATCAAGGGGCTCATTACGGCCGACATCGGCAGCAGCATCGCACCCATGACGGAGCCTGCGCCCGGAAGGGCCACGGCCAGCGCAGCGGCAACAAACATGGCGATCGTGTTGCCCACGGCGGATCCGATCATTTCCATTCCTCCTCTGTTCGTACTTCCGGAGACTGCGAGTTTCACCAGGACTCGAAGTGCCATCAAGCATTGAACTGGTAGAGGCCACATCACCTGTGGTTGGCGAAGCACTCGGCCGCCGCTCAGATGCGTGCGCGAGTCATGTTAATGCCAGTCGAGGTCCGTAATGAGCATTTCGCGAGGTTTACGTCAACCCCAATCCGCCGATCGCCGGCCCGACGCGCCCGTACCGACCTGCACCGATGCTGTCGACAGGCGTCTCGCCGCTCCGAATCTCTTGATACGACATGGAATCTGGCCGCAGCGCGGCGCAACCACTGAGGTCGACTCGGCAGACAGCCCTGTGGTAGAAAATGGAACAAAAGTTCCACTTTCTCTGACAGCTCCGGAGGCTGATATGGCTCACCTACCGCCGACCACCCCCGAGATCGGGACGGCCGATGCCTAACCCCTATCGGGAGATCTTCGCTGCGCCCGGCACCAAGAGCTTCACCGCGGCGGGCCTGCTCGCGCGGCTGCCGCTGCCCATGACGCACATGGGCATCCTCACGATGCTGTCTGAGTTGACGGGGCAGTACGGGCTGGCCGGCGCCGTCGCAGGCACCTTCACGCTGTCGATGGCGCTGATCGGACCGCAGATCTCCCGGGTGGTCGACCGATTCGGTCAGGGCCGAGTGTTGTTGCCCGCCACCGGGATCAGCGCGGCATCACTCGGCGGCTTGCTGTTGTCCGCCTACTACGGCGCCCCCACCTGGATGCTGTTCGTCTTCGCGCTGATCGCCGGATTCATGCCGAGCATGGGCGCGATGGTGCGCGCACGCTGGACCGAGCTGTACCGGGGCTCACCGCAGCTGAACACCGCCTACTCCTTCGAGTCCGTGGTGGACGAACTCACCTACATCGTCGGGCCCGCGGTCGCGGTCATGCTGAGTACGATGCTCTTTCCCCAGGCCGGGCCGCTGATCGCGGTCGGCTTCCTGCTGCTCGGCGTGCTGCTGTTCGTCCCGCAGAAGCGCACCGAGCCCCCGGTGCAACCGCGCACCGAGAGCAGCGGCGGATCGGTGATCCGGTCGTGGCCGGTCCTGCTGCTTGCCCTCACGCTCATGTTCGGCGGCGCCATCGCAGGCACCGTGGACACGATGGGCCTGGCCTTCGCCGAGGAGCAAGGCCAGAAGGGCGCCGCGGGCATCGTCTTCGCCGTCTACGCCATCGGATCCGGGCTGTCCGGGCTGGTGTTCGGCGCGCTCGAGCTGAAAGTGCCACTCCCCCGGCTCCTGTTGATCGGCGTGACCGGAACCGCGGTGACCACGCTCCCGTTCCTGGCGGTCAACGGCATTGCGACATTGTCGATCGCGGTGTTCTTCGCTGGGGTGTTCTTCGCGCCGACCATGATCGTCATCATGGGCATCGTCGAAAAGGTCGTTCCCGCAGCCAAACTCACCGAGGGAATGACCTGGATGCTGGCAGGCCTCAGCGTCGGCGTCGCACTCGGCGCCGCGGCATCCGGTCAGGTGGTCGACGCCTTCGGCACCAGGGCAGGCTTCGGCGTCGCCCTGGTGGTCGGCACGCTCGCGCTGCTCACCGCGCTGCTCAGCTACCGGCTGCTGCGCTCGAAGACGGGGCTGCCTGCGACCGACGCGCCGCAGCCCGTCAGCGTGCCCGCAGGCTAGTCCGATGCCGAAAATG
The DNA here is from genome assembly GCF_001612685.1 of Nocardia altamirensis NBRC 108246. Lineage (GTDB taxonomy): Bacteria > Actinomycetota > Actinomycetes > Mycobacteriales > Mycobacteriaceae > Nocardia > Nocardia altamirensis. The sequence continues at coordinate 38,144 of NZ_BDAY01000104.1, read as the reverse complement.
CCTGAAGCCCTTGGCTGTCCGACTCCGAAGAGAATCGGCAACCAAGGGCTTCGGTCCTAACCGGGGATCACCGTCGGCTCGGCGATCAACCCGCCAGCGGCGCGTCTGCCACGCCGCCGCGCACGGACCAGGTAGGCCGCGAGCACCACCGCGAGACTGACCGAGCTCATCAGCAACTGCGGCCGGGTCGCCTCCCCGCACAGCATCGAAATCAACACCACGACAAGGGCAATGATCGTGACGTAGGTCAGATACGGGTAGCCCCACATCCGGAAGGTCAGCCGCTCCGGATCCATCCTGGACCGCAGGCGCAACTGCGAGACCGCGATGGTCAGGTACATGAAGATCAGTACGGCGCCGGTGGAGTTGATCAGGAACGTGAAAACCTGCTCCGGCCAGAAGGCCTGCGCGAGCACCGACAGGTAGCCGACGATCGTCCCGAGCAGGATGCTGCGGGCAGGCACCTGCCGGGAGTTCAGCTTGATCAGCGTCCGCGGCACGTCACCGTGCCCGCCGAGCGCGAAAAGCACCCGCGACGAGGCATACAGCGTCGAGTTCAGTACCGAGAGCAGCGCGGTCAAGATGACCACGGTCATCGCGGTGCCCGCGAACGGAATTCCCATCTCCGTCATCGCCGTGACGTAGGGACTCTCCCCGGTATGGACCTTCTGCCACGGCACGATCGTCACCACCAAGAAGATCGAGCAGAGGAAGAATACGATGATGCGCCACATCACGGTGCGGGTCGCCTTGGCCACCGCCTTGGCCGGTTCGGGGCTCTCGGCGGCGGCGATCGTGACGATCTCGGCGCCGCCGAACGCGAAAACCACCACCACCGTCGCCGCGAGGACGGCGCCGAAACCGTTCGGGATGAAACCGCCGTAGGCCACCAAGTTGGTCAGATCAGGACCTTTGCCGCCCGGCCAGAGACCGACCAGATACGCGGCGCCGAGCCCGAGGAAGGCGAGGATCGCGACGACTTTGACCAGGGCGAGCCAGAATTCGAAGTCGCCGAACGATTTCACCGAGACCAGGTTCACCGCGGTCATGGTGGTGAGCAGCAGCAGGCTGAACGTCCATGCGGGCACCGCGGGCAGCCAGGTGTGCACGATCTGGCCACCCGCGATCGCCTCGATCGCCACGATCACGACGAAGGCATACCAATAGAGCCAGCCGATGGTGAACCCTGCCCAGTTGCCGAGCGCGAGCCGCGCGTACGCGGCGAAGGACCCGGCCAGCGGCATCGCCACCACCATCTCGCCGAGCATCCGCATGACGAACATGACGAGCACCCCGGCGATCAGATAGGACAGCAGTGCCCCCGGCCCCGCGCTGCTGATCGTTGTCGCGCTGCCGACGAACAGACCGGTGCCGATCGCGCCGCCCATGGCGATCATGGTCAGATGCCGTGGTTTCAGGGCGTGCTCGAGCTCGGGCTTATCAGTCCCAGGCATGTGTAACCCCTAGTGGTTGGCCTTGTTTCAGGATGTGACTGGGTTCCGCTTGAACCGCAGTGCGACGAGGACCATGCACGCGATACCGGCGGCGGCGGCGAAGACCGCGGTCCGCAGGCCGTCACTGGTGGCGACGCGCAGCGCCTCGCCCGTGCGGCCTTCGGTCCCGATGTTGGCGATCGCGACGAGGATGGCGAGACCCACCGCACTGCCGACCTGTTCACCGGTGGTGGCGATGCCGGACGCGATGCCTTGATCCTGTTCGGCGACACCGGTTGTCGCGGCGGCGTACATGGTCGTGAAGACGATGCCCTGCGCCAGGCTGAGCACGACGAGCCCGGGGACCAACTCGGCGAAGCCGCCGTCCGGGCCGACGGCGAGGCCGAATCCGATGGTCCCCAGCGCGCCGAGGGCAAGGCTGCCGACCAAGGTCGCCCGCACCCCGAAACGGGTGGCCAGCTTCCCGCCGAGCACGGTGCCGACGAGGACGCCCGCGCACGGCACCACGAAGGCGAGGCCGCTCCGTAATGCGCTGTACCCCTGCACATTCTGGAAGTAGATGCTGAAGAAGTAGGCAAGCACCCCGAACGTGGCCATGAACATGAAGGTCACCACGGTGCCCGCGCTGAGGTTGCGGTTGCGGAACAACCGCAGCGGCATCAGCGGTTCACGGCTGCGCGCCTCGATGGTGAGGAACGCCCCGAGCAGCACGACGGCCGCCGCCACGCTGGCGAGGATGGTCGGCGAGGCCCACCCGGACTCGGGACCTTGGACGAGCGCGAACACGAGCAGGGTCGATCCGGCCGTTGCGGTCAGCGCGCCGGGCAGATCGATCTTGCGGCCGGCCATCTGCTCCTGGTCGGCCGGAATGAGCAAGTAGGCCAACAGCATTCCGGTGCAGGCCAGCGGCACGTTGACGTAGAAGACCGCCGCCCAGCCGAACAGCTCGGTCAGCACACCGCCGAGCAGGGATCCGAGGACCATCCCGGTGCCCGCCGCCCCTGCCCAGATCGCCAACGCGCGGTTACGTTCTCGGCCTTCGGCGAAGGTGGTTGTCACCAGCGACAACGTCGCGGGGGTGAGGAATGCGCCGCCGATCCCCTGTCCGGCCCGGGCAACCACGAGCATCGTCGGTGTGGTCGCGAGGCCGCCGAGCAAGGACGACGCCGCATACAGGAACAACCCGAAGACGAACATGCGGCGCCGCCCGAACAGGTCGGCCGCCCGCCCGCCGAAGAGCAGGAAGCCGCCGAACGCCACCGTATAGCCGCTCACGACCCACTGCAGGGTCTGCGCGGAGAACCCGACCCCGCTGGCGATGTCCGGGAGCGCGACGAACATGATGTTGTAGTCGATCCCGATGATGAAATGAGCGAACGCGAGCAGGGCAAGGATCAACTGGAGATTGCGACGCACTGGCGCGCGGACATCGGCAGCGAGGGTCGAGGAAGGCACTGTCCTTACCGCCCTTCCGCTTCGGCGGGCCACGACGAGAAGCGCCGCAGTCCGTACATGAGCGGTCTGGCCTGCTCCGGCGATTCCTGGGTCACCCGGAAGATCTCACCGAAAATGACCTGATGATCGCCGACCGACAGTGTTCTGCTGATGCGGCAGTCCGCGATCGAATGCGTGTCCTGCATCAGGTGCGGTCCGCCGAAGGAAGGATCGTTGCACCATTCGACCTGATCGAACCTGCCGGTACTGCTCGAGGCGAATACTTCTGCGGCAGACCGGGCGCCGTCGTGCAAAAGGTTTACCGCGAAAGTGGATTCGCGCAGCACCGCATCCAAGGTCTGGCTGCCTTTGCGCAGACAAATAAGCAGCGTCGGCGGTTCCAGCGAGACGCTGCAGACCGAGGAGCACGTCATGCCTGCCGCCGCACCCCCTGGCCGTCCGGTGGTGATGATGGAGACACCGGTGGGAAACGTCGACATCAGCGAACGAAACTCGGCCGGCGCGATGGGGTCGGGATAGGTCAAACCACGTGTCATGTCAGCAGCCGTTCTCACCAGAGCAGGGTCTTTTGCGGGACATTGCCACCGAGCAGCAATTCCCCGGCCGATTGCAGGCTCTGCACGCCGGCGTCGGCGTGCTGGCACATGGTGTTGACATCACGGAGCCAGCGGTCCAACGGCGAAGGCCGGTAGATCGCGGATCCGCCGACGAGGTTGAACAGCTGGACCACGATCGACCGTGCGGTCTGGAATGCCTTGTGGCGGGCGAGCGCAGTCGAAACCCGCTCGTCCGCGGTCTGCGGCTCCGCGTCGGCCAAGCCGTGCCACTGCCGTTCCAGGCTGGCGAAGACAGCGCTGCGCGCCGCCGCGAGATCCATCTCGGCCTCGGCGATCGTCATCTGCACTCGATAGCTCTCCGCCCACGGCTTGCCGGTGGTGCGGTCGACGCGAGTCGCGGCCATCGAACGGACGTAATCCAGTGCGGCACGGGCAACGCCGAGCGGCACGCCGGGCATCTTCCTGACGATCGCATCGGGCGCCCTGTGCAAAAGGCCTTCCCGGTGCGGGATCGCGAAGCTGAACGAATGCTCCTCGGGCACAAACAGTTCCGACACCGAGTAATCCCGGCTGCCGGTGCCCGCCAGGCCGGTGGTGTGCCAGGTGTCGTGGATCTCGAAATCGCTGGGACGGGCCATCATCACCCGCCATTGCGTCGGGTCGCCGTCGGTGTCGGGCTCCAGCTCGCCGTCGCGATACACCAGACAGCCTGCCGCGAGCCAATCGCAATGGGTGACACCGCTGCCGAAAGGCCATCTACCACTGATCAGATAGCCACCGGGTACGCGCTCGGCGCGGCCGATCGGATTGACAAAACCCGCGACGACCATATCCAAGCTGGGAAACATCTCACGAGCGACGGAATCCTGTAAGTAACCCGAATAGATTCCGGAGTCGGCGCCGATCATCGCGCACCAGGCAGCAGAAGCGTCACCCGTGGCGAGTGCCTCGATTACTTCGGTCTGCTGAACAGAGGTCAGCTCGGGACCGCCCCACGTTTTCGGCATTGCCATACGAAAAACACCGGTGCCGCGCAGCAATTCCACCACCGTCTGCGGAAGCTGCCTGTTCTGCTCGATCTCGACGGCGTGCTCGCGCAGGGCCGCCGAGGTGCGCTTGGCCCGAGAAAGGATTTCCGCAGCGTCGAGGTAATCGGACGCAGCAGCGTCCATCGATTCACCGACTACCGAACCGGACATTCAATTGCTCCCTTGTATTCATTTCGCGGTGTACGAGCGTTCTTGTTCGCCTACATTCCGTCTGCGATGGCCGAAACTGTATCCAGCAGCCATTCGGCACTACATCCGACCGGCGGTGACAATTCGCGAGTACTCCCGGCGGTGATACTCCCTACCGGCCATGTATCCCGGGGGATACAGTTTCCATTTGGAATTGTCGAAAGCGGAGACAGCTGGCTACGGTTGGTTTATGCGAGACCATCCACTCGAGCCGAGCACATTCGAAATGCGCGCGATGGGCGCGACCGCGCTCGCGCTCGTCGAGGAATTCATCAGAGATCTTCCGGATGCACCCGTCGCCGATCTGGACGGGGCGATGGAGGTGGCCGACAGTCTCCGGGAGAGCGCACCGGAGCACGGCACGTCGTTCGAGACCCTGCTCGACACCGTGGCGATCAGCGCCAAGAAGTCGATCAACGGCTCCGGCCCCGGCTTCCTCGCCTACATACCCGGCGGCGGCCTGTACACCTCCGCCCTCGCCGATCTCATTGCGGCAGGGCTCAATCGGTACGTCGGCCTGGCCGGGATGGCGCCCGCGATCGCGCAGATCGAGGCGACAACGGTCCGCTGGCTGTGCGACATGTTCGACTACCCCGAGCAGGCGCGCGGCGTGCTGACCTCCGGCGGCTCGATGGCCAACTTCTCCGCGGTGGTCACCGCCCGAAAAGCCAAGCTGGACGAGGACTTTCCACCGGTGTCCTCTACACCTCGGCGCAGGCACACGCGTCCTGCGTGAAAGCCGGCTATCTGGCCGGATTCCCGAAGGCCAGGGTGCGCCTCGTGCCCGCCGACGACGCGTTGCGAATGGACGTGGACGCGCTGGCCGCCATGGTGGCCGCCGACCGTGCGGCAGGGTTGCGGCCCTTCATGATTACCGCGTCGGCGGGCACGACCAACACCGGCTCGGTCGATCCGATCGCCCGCATCGGCGACTTCGCCAGGGCCAACGATCTGTGGTTACACGTCGACGCGGCGTACGGCGGGCCGTTCCGGATGACCGACCACGGCCGGACCCTGTTCCACGGCATCGAGCTCGCCGACTCGATCACCCTCGACCCGCACAAGGCACTGTTCGTGCCGTACGGCACCGGCGCCCTCATCGTCCGCGACGGCGCCAGACTGCGTGCGGCACACCATGTTTCCGCCGACTACCTGCAGGACCTCACCGGCCTGGAAGAGCAGATTCCCAGCTTCTCGGAATACTCCATGGAGCTGTCGCGTGACTTCCGCGGCCTGCGGCTGTGGCTGCCGATCAAGCTGCACGGGATGGCCGCGTTCCGGGACGCCCTCGACGAGAAGCTCGCGCTCACCCGATACCTCTACGACGACCTCACCGGCACACCGGGTTTCGAGGTTCCGCTGGAACCAGACCTCACCACGGTGGCATTCCGCTACCTCCCGCAGCACGGCGACGCCGACGAATTCAACCGGCGACTGCTGCAACGGATCAACGCCTCCAAGCGAATCTTCCTGTCCAGCACCATTCTCGACGGCAACTTCGTGATCCGCGTCTGCATCGTGTCCCATCGCACGCACTTCGACCGGATCGAAGAGGCCGCGCGAATCATCAAGAGCGCCGCCTACGATCTCGAACGGTACGAGCGAATGTCGGCGCCGGTCGCCGCGCTGCCCGGATAACGGGTCACTCGCAGCGGACACCGTGGCATGCCGCGCCGGAACCGAGCGCGGTGACGACCAATTGAATCCGGTCCCTGGCACCGAGTTTGGTCATGATGCGGCTGACGTAGGTCTTGGCGGTCAGCGGGCTGAGGTGCAGCCGTTCGGCGATCTCGGCATTGGTGAGGCCCTGGCCGACCAGGGCGAAGACCTCCTGCTCCCGATTGCTGAGTTCGGCCATCACCGAGTGCTTGATCACCGACGCGGTGGGGACGCTGGTCTTGGTCCCCGAGGTGAACTCGTCGATGACGCGCCGGGTATGCCGAGGGTTGAGCCACGCTTCGCCTGCCGCGATCGCGCGAATCGCACTGCGGAGATCCTCCGGGTCAGTGTCGACCGGGAGGAAACCGCTTGCCCCTGCGGCCAGCGCCCGGAAAAGGTGTTCATCGTCGTCGTAGATGGTGAAGATCAGCACCCGGACCCCGGCAAGCAGCGGATGGCTGGTGATGCGCCGGGTTGCCTCCAGCCCGTCGGTACCCGGTAGATGGGTATCCATCAGCACCACATCGGGTTCCGTCGTACTTGCCAGTGCCACGACGGCGTCGCCGTCGGCGGCATCGCCGACCACCCGCATGTCGGGTGCGGAGTCGATCAGCAGACAGAACCCGGCGCGCGCGGCCGCATGGGCGTCGGCGACCAGGACGCGGATCGTCATCGGGGCGGTGTCGCCATCGCGCGGCCGGTGCTCATCGTGCATCGGGTAGTAGTTCGCGCAGCATCGCCTCGAACTCGTCGACCGTCGGCGGCTGGTCGGCGAGCAAGGCGTGCAGCAGCAGGCCGTCATAGGCGTTCGTGAAGAGCTGGATCCGTACCGGGTCCGCGGTGTAGCGGCGGGCGAAATCGGCGAGCGCACCCTTCCAGCGGTCCGTCGGTCCACGCAGGTCCGGCCTGCGCGAGGCGAGCAGGCACAGTTCGAACTCGGCGAGCAGCCGCCCGGGGGTCGCGACGATTTCGGCCATCAGCCGAGCGAGCGCGTGCAGGCTGTCGGAGTCGTCCGCCGCGACGGTGAGCTGTCGCATCTTCTCGGCGTCGTCATCCATGCAGGTGGTCAGGGCGGCGGTCAGCAGGCCGTCGACACCGTCGAAGTAGTAGGTGGCCGCGGTGGTGGGCAGACCCGCTTCCCTGGCGACGGCGCGATGGGTGACGCCGGAGGCGCCGTCCCGCTCGATCACCCGCAAGGTCGCCTCGATCAGTGCACGCCGACGACGCTCGCCCTTCGACCGGCGACCGTCTGTGGTGACCTCGTTCAGTGTCTCTCCCAATAATCGGTACAGCCCAGGACGTGTGACCATACTCGTCGGTCCGGTCGAAGCTGACAGGTGCACATGCCCTACATCCTATGATGGGACTATTGGGCGGCCCAACAGGTGTTGCTGCCCAATGGAATTGGTCCCAGAAGCTGCCGATCGATGAATGCTCAGTTAATTACGTTGTCGGATAATGACATTCATACGAACCCTGACTGCGGCGGTAGTCGCCGCAGCCTTGGCTATCAGGCGTTCGAGGGGGGATTCGACGCGGACGCGTGCCGACGTTGTTACTCGGCGAGACTGCGTTCGGCGCGAGTGAGGTCTCGGAGTCCATATAACGCGAAAAGGGGTTTGAGCGGAAACGCCTCGCCGAGACGGTAATCGGCGGCGCGGACGACACGGGCCGCCAGATCGGGGCGTTGGTGTCGCAAGTAGAGGCGCGCTTTCTGCGCGTGCAGCGAGTTCGAGACGAATTTGATCTGGTCGACGTGTTCGATCAGCGGAATCAGGTTTTCGACGTTCTGCCAGGTGCTGCGTGAACGATCCTCGAGCTGAACAGGGCCGGCAAAACCGCGTTCCGCCACCGCGTATCGCGCCAGCAACGCTGCCTCGGACACCGCCCCTGCGTCGCTGCCGCCGGAGCAGATCAGGATCGAATTGCCGACGGCGCGGTCGATGGAGCGCAATGCCGCTCGCACCCGCCACCGATTCAGCGCGTTCGCCCGCGCACCGCGGCCGTTCCGGAATCCGAGCACGACGATCGCCTCGGAACGAGCGCCTGGTCGCGCACCGACCTCGGCCCGGCTGGCCCGCCAGTGCACGAACTCACCCCACCCCACGAAACCGCAAAGCCCAAGAGCCACCCATATTTTCCGTGCCATGGCTAGCCATCTTCACACGTCGACCGCACCCACTCGGCGTTCACTTCCCACGCACGACCAGACCGCCGTCCACGGGCCGAGGCCGCTAGGTCGGTGCGGATTCTCCTCGTTCGGTGCCTGCGGTCTGATCGGTGGCGCGGCGGGCACGCATCGCGCGGACCCGCCCGCGGCTGGCGCACGCCGGCGAGGGGCACCAGCGGCGGCGACCGGCGGTGTCGGTGAAGACGCCGCGACAGTCGTGTTCCGGGCAGACCTTCAGCGTGACCCGGTCGGTGCCGGTCAGATGATCGACCGCCTGCCTGGCGATCCGGGCGAGCGCGTCGGACGCGGTCGCCGGAGGTTCGCGGCGCACCCGGTCGGTGGCGATCAAGTGCACCGGGTCGTCGTGTTCGGCAAGGAACACGCTCAGATCGGTAACCGAGTCGGCCGACGGTTCCGTCCCGTCGATGGTCGCCAACACCAGGACACGCAACGTTTCCCGCAACCGGATCGCCTGGTCGAGTTCGGCGGCAGTAGGTGGGCGAACCGGAAGGAGCTCGCTGCGCTCGAGCCACTCGGTGAACCGGGCAGGCGAGTCGAGCCGTTCCACCGGGTCTGCGCTGAAACTGCGGCCCTTGGTGGCCAGCAGATTCAGCCAGGTGGAACCGCAGTCGAACCGGAACGCGTATTTGTCCGCCACCAGCAAAGCGTAACGCTTCATGCGTTACATCTGCTACCGTCGTAACGCCTAGCCCGTTACAACTGCTCGAGGTAGCCCGCTCATGACGAACATTTCTCCGCTCTCCCAGCAGCTGACCCCGGCCCGGTTCGACCGCGAGGAGGGCTACCGGACGTTGGATCTGCTCCAGGACCGGACCACCCAGCACGCGGCACTGTCCGGCCTGGAGCAGTGGCTGCCCGGATTTCCCGACTGGATCGTCACCGCGCTGTTCGGCGGGACCTATCAGCGCACGAATTTGTCGTTGCGGGATCGCCAGTTGCTGAACCTGGCCGCCCTCACCACCGTCGGCGGAGTGGATCCGCAATTGCACGGACACGTGAAAACGTCGCTGCGAGTGGGACTGTCCCGCGAGGAGATCCTCGAGGTCTTCGCGCATCTTGCGCCGTATATCGGAGTGCCGAGAACACTGGCAGGCTTGCGGGTGGCCACCGCCGCACTCACCGAAGCCGAGGAAACCGCCCGGTGACCGACATGATCCGCACCGTGCTCGGTGATATCGAGCCGGCGCGCTTCGGCGTCTGCAATGCGCACGATCATCTGTTCCTTCGATCACCGCGGTTCCCCGGCGAAGCACTGGATGACGTGGATGCCGCTCTGGCGGAACTGAATTCGTTCGCTGCGTTGGGCGGGCAGGCGATGGTGCAGTGGACACCGTGGGGGTTGGGGGCACGGCTGGCGGACCTACCCGAGCTGTCCGAGCGATCCGGTGTGCATCTGGTCGCCGCCACCGGGATGCACCAGACCAAGCACTACGATCCCACCGAATTGGCCAGCGTCCGAGACGATCTCGCCGAGCTGTTCGTCCACGAGCTCACCGCGGCACCGGTGCGCGCGGGATTCATCAAGATGGCCAGCGCTTTTCACCACATCGACGAGCACGCCAGCACGGTGATGAGCGCCGCGGCCCACGCTCATCACGCGACAGGAGCGCCCATCGGCGTCCACCTCGAGGGCGGCACCGCAGCCTTGGCGGTACTCGACGAGCTCGCGGGAACCCACGGCGTGCCACCGCAACACATCATCCTCGGTCATCTGAACCGCTTCCCGGACAGCACGATTCACCGGCATATCGCCGCCGCGGGCGCATTCGTCGGCTTCGAAGGTCCGTCGCGAGCCAACCACGGCACCGACTGGCGCCTGCTCGACAGCATCGCGGCCCTCGTCGAGAGCGGACACGCCGACCGGATCCTGCTCGGCGGCGACACCGTGCTCGCCTCGGCGCGCTCGACCGCGGACGGACCAGGAATGGTCTATCTGCTCAGAACGTTGCGATCCAGTATCGAACGTGAACTCGGATCTGACGTCGCCACAGCGATTTTCATCACCAACCCCGCCAACGCCTTCAGTGCGCGTTGGCACGATTGAAGCCTGCATCGCCATGGTGCGGGCGTTTGCCCACGCAAGTATTGCAAGATCACGAAAGGCACGACCATGACTGTCTCCGCCAACACGAAGGTCGACGTGGTGCGGGTGTTCACCGACGCTGCCGGTCGATTCGGGAACGAACTGGGTATCGCCCGAGCCGCCGACGTCGCGGAATCCGCACAGCAGGCACTCGCTACCGAACTCGGGTACAGCGAGACCGTGTTCGTCGAGGACGCGGTCGACGGTGTCGCACGCATGCGCATCTACACCCCCGCCGTTGAACTGCCGTTCGCCGGGCACCCCAGCGTCGGCGCCGCATGGTGGTTCGCCACCAATAAAGCACCGATCCGTGCGCTCGAGGTCCCGGCCGGTTCGGTCGCGGTCGAGTACGCGGGCGACCTCACCTGGATCACCGCCCGCGCGGCGTGGACGCCGGACTTCACCTTCCACGAACTGTCCGACGTGCAGGAGCTGGCGCGCTTGCAGCCCGGCGATTTCGCGGGCGGGCCGCACTATCTGTGGGCGTGGACCGACAAAGACGGCGGCGCGCTGCGTTCGCGGATGTTCGCGCCGACGCTCGGCATCGCCGAGGACGAAGCGACAGGTGCTGCGGCGGTAGCGATCACCGCGCTGCTGCAACGCAACCTGACTATCACTCAAGGGGAAGGCTCCCAATTGTTCACCGCGTGGCAGTCCGATGGCTGGATCAAGCTCGGCGGTCGGGTCGTCGCCGACGCCTAGAAATATCCGAGGCGTCGGCCACGTCCACTCGGCGGGCGGGATCCGGCTCGGTGTTCCCGCCGTTGACGATTCCCGTCCGCCGCCGACGCTATTAGCGTGTCGACATGCAGGATGAGTTTTCGGTCCCCGCGGTGATCGGCAAGGGGAAGTTCGAGGCCGCGGTGGTGGCGGCCCGGATCATCTCCCTGGCTGAGATCGTTCAGATTCCGGGCTTCACCGAGCTCACCTCGGAGCAGATGTATCGCGTGGCCCACACCCCCGTGAATCTCCAGTGGGTTTCCCGGCCGGTGTACTGGATGCAGCGGGGTCGCAGCGCCGAATGGCTGCGCGGCGTCCATCCCGATTACCGCGCCGATCAGGTGCAGCTGGAGAACCAGGTGCGCACCGACCTCTACCATCGGGTCGCCACCGCCGCGGCCGGCGACGCACGCTTGCTGGATCAACTCGACGTCGGCGGATATTCGATGGTCTCGGGCATTCCGAAACTGCTCGAGCTGTTGGACGAAGGCGGCGGTCCCCTGCACGTGCCGGATTCTCCTGTTGTCGACACCGGACCGTGGCGTGCCATCACGGCATCGCCGGACCCGAACGAGCGGGCACAACTGGCGGTATCGCTGTGGAACCCGGATTTCCTTGCCCTGATACCCGGTTTCGCGAAGGCACTGCGCACCAGGCTGCGCGATGTGCGGGTCTGCGACTGGGATCAGGAAGGGGCGGCGCTGCTGTACTTCGTCGAAGCCGCGGACGGTGACATCGTGGTGTGGGTGGGATGGGAACCGCGCCTTTCCGTCGAGCCGCGACCACCGTTCTGGGCGACACTGCCCTCGGCGGCGCGCCGGTTCCTCAGCGAAGTACACGCAGGCTTCACCATGCTCGACGGCGAATCGTTCGGCCTCGCCCAACCCTCGTACATGTCGACCTTCGCCGCGTGGGCAGGCTGGCCCGCCGACATCCCGGACTGGGACCGTGACGATGTCCTCGCCTCGACCTCGATGCTGTGGTTGACCGGCAACGGCGGCGACACCGCCCTCTGCACGTCACCGAATCTGGCGGTCGGCGAGGTGGCCGTGCTTTTCGAGGGCGATTTCAGTGTCAGCGAACTCGGTCCTGAGCTGGACAGGCTGATGCTGTCGCCGCTGTCGTAAAACGGGCAGCGGCGCCGCTTGCGCCAGCCCCTGCCGCAGTATGGTCGATACGACTATTACGGGAGGGGCCTCGTGGGTTGGGCGACAAGCTGGACCGAGATTCTCGGATTCGCGACGGGTGCGGTGTGCGTGTGGCTGGTCGGGCGGCAGCACATCGCCAACTGGCCGATCGGGATCGCCAACAACATCTTCTTCATCGCGCTGTTCACTCAGGCCGGGCTCTATGCCGATGCCGGGTTGCAGATCGTCTTCATCACGCTTGCCGTGTACGGGTGGTGGTGCTGGCTGCACGGCGCGGGACCGGATTCCACTGCGGCCCTGCCGGTGCGGCGGACCACTGCCAATGAATGGGTCGTACTCGTCGCGGCCGGGGCGGCGGGGGTGGTCGCCCTCACCGTGTTGCTCAGCCAGGTCACCGATTCCAGCGTGCCGTTCTGGGACGCCCTCACCACTGGTCTCTCGTTGATGGCCACCTATGGCCAGTGCCGCAAGCTGCTCGAGTCGTGGTTGCTGTGGATCGCCGCAGATCTGGTCTATATCCCGCTCTACATCTATAAGGACCTGTATCTGACGGCCTTGCTGTACACAGGGTTCCTCCTGCTGTGCGTGACGGGCCTGCTCCGCTGGCGGCGGTCGCTGCACACCGGCCCCGCGGTCGGCTGCTGGGAGTTCCTCGGCCCGGCCGTGCGGGGCGCCCTCACCCGACGGGTCGTTGTCCTCGGCGCCGAATCCACTGGGACGACCACACTTTCGATCGATCTGGCCGCGCACTATCGGCAGCGCGGCGGCGTCTGGGCAGCGACCGAATGGGTCGCCGAATACGGGCGCCAGTACTCCGCGCAGAAGCTGGCGACGGCGCAGGCCGCCGACCCGACGGCGACCTGGTCGGATATGTCCTTCAGCTCCGGGGAGTTCCCGGTGATCGCGCGCCGCCAGGACGCGAACGAACAGCAGGCCGCGCGCAGTGGCGCACCGGTATTGATCTGCGACACCGACTCTTTCGCCACTGGCATCTGGCACGAGCGCTATCTGGGTGCGCGCAACGCGGAGGTCGAGCGGATCGCCACCCGCACCCGACGGGACCTCTACCTGTTGACCGACCATGTCGGGGTCCCCTTCGACGACGACGGCCTCCGGGACGGCGAACACCTCAGACCGTGGATGACCGACCGTTTCCGAGAAGAGCTCGCGCACACCGGAAGACGGTTCCGCATCATGCGCGGTGACCGAACGACGCGACTCACGGCGGCCGTCGCTGCGGTCGACGAACTGCTCGCCGAGGGCTGGCAGTTCGCGGATCCGTTGCCCGAAAACATCCGCCCCGCAACCAGATCGGGCTAGCACTCGACCGCTTTGCGTGTCACTCGGTGGTGCGAAGCGGTACGCCGACGTGGTGCAGGTGGCGCAGGGCCTCGCGGTACGAGGCGATGAGCCCGGTCTCGTGATAGGGCACGTCGATTTCAGCGCAGTAGTCGCGGACGATCACCTGGGCGTGCCGCAGATTCGGTGTCGGCATGCTCGGGAACAGATGGTGTTCGATCTGATAGTTGAGTCCGCCGAGGGCGAAGTCGGTCAGCGCGCCACCCCGCACGTTGCGGGAGGTCAGCACTTGCTTGCGCAGGTAGTCGGGGCGGTCATCGCCGGTCAAGGTGGGCATGCCCTTGTGGTTCGGGGCGAAGATGCAGCCCATGTAGACACCGAACAGCGCTTGGTGGACAGCGAGGAACGCAATGCCCTTGTCAGCGGGCAGCACCACGAACAGCGCGGCCAGGTAGCCGGCGAAATGACCGAAGAGCAGTGCGCCCTCCAGACCCCGCTGCTTGATCGACCGATTTCTGAGCGCACGCACGCCGGCCAGGTGCAGGTTCAACCCCTCCAGCATCAGCAGGGGGAAGAACAGGAACGCCTGCGCCCGCCCGATGAGACGCGCCAGACCACGGCTGGCCCGCGCCTGCCGTTGCGACCAGACCAGAATGTCCGGCGCCACATCGGGATCGAGTTCCTCGTGGTTCGGATTGGCGTGATGCCTGGTGTGCTTGTCCTGCCACCAGCCGTACGCCAAGCCGATCCCCGCATTGCCGACGACGCGGCCGACGATTTCCGTCGGCCGACGCAGCCGGAAGACCTGGCGGTGCGCGACATCATGCATGACCAACGCGACCTGAGCAAAGGTCACGGCCATGAACGCCGCGACCAGGAGCGTCCACCACGAGTCGCCGACGAGGACGAACGCGACCCAGCCCGCCACGAAGGCGATCCCGACCAGGCTCAGCCGGATGGCGTAATACACGGGACGCCGATCCATCAGTCCCGCATCGGAGATCCGGCGCAACAGCCGGGCGAAATCACCGTCGGCGCCGCGCCGTGGTGGCCGGGGAATGGACTCTGAGGCCAAAGTCGTTGTCGTCATAGATCTTCCTGAGAGCTGAGTCGGAGAGGCCACCTCCGCCCGGTTCGATGCCGACCTGTCGAGATCGATCGAAGGCCGCGAGGTGCGTCGGTACGCTACACCGAAGCTAACGGCCGAATCCTCGTTTCATGTAACTCCTTGGTATGACATGAAATAGGACTGCAGAGTGAGACCGGAACCTGGCCAACAGAAAGGTGAGCCGACCCCGGGCCCGAGGTCAGCGACGATCGAGTCGCCGACCTCGGCCGGAACAGGTCAGATCAGCGGCTTGTCGATCTGTTCGCGGAGGATGTCGCCGTGACCGGCGTGCCTGGCGAACTCCTGGATCATGAGCAGCAGTGTCCAGCGCATGCTGACAATGCCCTCGCGGGGGTTCTCCTTGGTGTCGTCGAGGTCGAAGCGGGACGCGATGGTTCGTGATCGCTGGCTTGCACGCTCGAACTCGACGATGACATCGGCCAGCGACTCGTCGTCGGTGACGGCGAAGGTGCCGACGTCGCGGCGGGAGTAGCCGTCGCATTCGGATTCGTCGAGTCCGGCCCAGAACCGTTGGAACCAGATCCGTTCCGCGGCAGCGGCGTGTTTGAGCAAGGAGATCGGCGTTGTCAGCGATGCGACGAGTCGGCGGCGGGCGTCGCCCTCGGACAGGCCGCGTGCGGTGTCGATGAGGGCTTCGCGGTTGCGGTCGAGCATGTCCTCGATGATCGCTCGCTCGGGGCCGCTCGCAATTGGGTTGGTATTCATAGGGTTTCACTCCATTTCTTGGTGTGTTTCGGGTGTTGATCGACCGATCGCGCAGGACTGTCCCGCGGATCTCTGGGAAAGGAAGAAAAGTCCGGCGACAGGGACGACCGGGAAGAGGGGGTGTTCGATGTGCTCGTCGCAAGGAGTGCGCGCGGAGCGAGGCGGGCCGATGTCGGCACCGCGGCAAGGCCTGTCAGAAGGCGCTGCTGTCCGATCAGCGTAGCGCAGCACGTGGCGCGGATGTTCCATCCAGTTGGCGCGGTTGTTCAAGCGCACGTCCGGGTGGCATTCCTAAGGTTTTTTCATGGATTCCATCAACTACGCCGCTTTTCCGGCCCAGTGCGATGTCCGACTGCGGCAGGGCGATCTCGGCCGCAACGGTGCGGTGAGCGCGATCGGGATGGCCCGCTGGCTGGAGGACGCGCGGATACGGGTGAAGATGCCGCAATTCGGCAGGCTCGTCGGTGCCGGCGAATTCAGCAGGCACCAGATCATTCTCGTCAGCCAACGAGTCGAAGTGCTTGCGCCCGTGCATCGCTCGGGCGCCGACGCACTCGTGCACACCGGCATTCGCCATATCGGGCGGTCATCGTTCACCTACCAACAAGCGGTGTTCGCCGGCGGCAGGCGGGTCGGCAGCGGCGGCGCCACCGTGCTCCTACTCGGTTCCGCAGGGCCGCTTGCGCTTCCGGACGAGTTGATCGCGGATCTCACCGACCTGTCCGTACCGGATGCGAGCGAGACGACAGCGGCCAAGCCGAGCGCCGAACGCAGACAACGGGAGCACTACGCGTTCTTCGCTCCCCTCCGCGCACGGATAGCTGACGTCGACGTCAATCAGCACGTCAACTACCTGGCCCTGGCCACCTGGTACGACGAGGCGGTGGCGGTGTTCGCCGCGGCGGCGCTCGACACGGACGGGCTGGTGCCCGACCTGTCACCCTCGTCGTATCGCATCGACTACCTCGGCGAAGTCACCTATCCCGGCGACTACGAGATCGGCGTGCTCGTCCACTCCTTCGACGCCGCTTCCGTGCGCTATGAACTCGGAATCTTCTCCGGCAGTACCTGTTTGAGCATCGCGGATGCTACTGGACCGCGTGATGTGTTGTCCGCCAAGTCCTTAGGATCCGCCTGTCCGCACTGAGCGGGCGTACTCGATGGGCGTCCGGCCATAGCGTTTCTTGAAGGCGCGGATGAAGTGGCTGCTGTCGGAGAACTGCCAGTGTGCGGCGAGTTCGGCGACACTCGGCAGCTGGGACCGCGTGGCGAGTGCGCGCCGCGCCTCTTCCAGCCTGCGGTGGCGGATGTAGCTGGTCACCGACTCCCCCGCCACCGTGAACGCCCGTTGCAGGGTGCGCACGGAGACGTTGAGCTCCCCTGCCAGCATCGCCGCAGACAACTCGGGATCGGCAAGATGACTGTCCGCCAATACTTTTGCCGCTTCGACAAACGCGGGCCTGAGCGCGGGTTCCGCATCGTCGAACCGGCCGATCACCACCGCCTTGGCCAGCTCGAGCATGGCGCTGTGGGCGGCGTGCACACCGGCAGGACCGAGGTCGGTCACCGTCGCGTGCACCATGTTCGTATGGGCCAGCAGCAGGCGCATCTCGGCCGAGTCCGCCGACTCGGTGACACTCCGGTTCCGCAGCCGTGCGTCGAAGACGGCGGAGGGCAGCGTGAGGATCTGCACCGTGGTGTTCGGCGCCGCCCCGAAGTGCAACGGCGGCCCGTGCCGCAGCAGGAACTGCCCGGCCGACACCGTGTGTTCGGCGCGATCGGGCCCGCCGCCCAACGACCAGACGCCGCGCCGCACCACATACATCCGCGCCTGATCCGCATAGCCGTACGGGGTGCCCGCCGTCCGGATGACGGAGGCACTGTCGAGATCGGTGATCGCCACATCGCGCAGCTTCGCCACCCGGCTCCTGACCCGGAAATCACCGGTCGTCGCCTGACTGAAGGTCGGCAGCGGGAAACCGTCGCCTACCTGCGTCTGCCATCCATGCCGAAAGACATCGAAACCGCGAGACACAGCGCCCGCGACGGTGGAATCCAGCGAGAACCCTCCGTGCGAGTAGGCGACCTCCACTTTCGTGCTGTCCATCACCCGCCGATC
The DNA here is from genome assembly GCF_001612685.1 of Nocardia altamirensis NBRC 108246. Classification (GTDB taxonomy): domain Bacteria; phylum Actinomycetota; class Actinomycetes; order Mycobacteriales; family Mycobacteriaceae; genus Nocardia; species Nocardia altamirensis. Next base: position 20,387 of record NZ_BDAY01000104.1, on the reverse strand, counting down.
CACGCCGTGTTCGCTGCCCACAGCCTATGTGCTCGCGGATGGTCCGCGCCGGAGCCGAGATAGACCAACAGCCAATGACCATCGACAGCGGAGACGATGGCGCATACGCCGCAGGTATCCCGCTGAATACCCCGGCAAGGCGATGCCCGGAACCCGCCCAACCAGCAGACTGACTGGGCGGCGCCACCAACGGTGCGGCAACGGTTTCGGTGTCGAGGAGGTCGGTCCAGTGGTACAGCAGGAGTGGCAGGGAACCGTGGTCAAGAAGTCACGCGGCCTGTTGGACGGCGCAAACCTCTATCGCCGCCTGGTCGTCCGCCTCGACGACGGCAACACCATCAAGGTCCGAGTGAACCGCGCCCTCTGGGACTCGATCGAACCAGGCGACTCGGTATCCAAGAAACCCGGAACGGACCCCACCAAGGGCTAATCGCGAAGCCCTCGCGAGTCGCGAGGATAGCAGCCCGACCGGCAGCGACTACGAATCTCGTTGAGTGACAAGGATAGTCACGGTACATAGCGACGGTCCGAACCAGAAGACGCGTTCGATTGGCGACCGGTACCAGTCGAACACCTTGCGCCCCAAGGAGTTAGCCAGCAATCGGCTATCTGTTCTGCAGCACGCCCACCCACGTGCTCGTCGCGGCTATGGTGACATCACCCTAGGCCAGGCTGATGGCCGGTCGGAGTCGAAATCTGCACCGACACTGGCCTATTGGGCTGGCGCTGTTCGCGGTCACTGCGACCCGCGCGAAAGACAGCCTGCTGCGCGTCACGCATTCATCCAGCAATACGAAGGTTCAATTTATCTGCTGTCGCCGCAGTGTCGAACAGCCCAAACCCGGTGCTATAACTCCGGTTCAGGTGGCTGAACAGCCGCCGATCAGTGAACCGGGACGCGCGCTACCGCCGCGCCCCGAACGCTCCGATTTGCAGAGGACTGTGTTACGTATGAGGAAATTGTGCGTGTTCGGCGTGACCTGTGCTGCCGCCGCGGGAATTGCGATGGCAGGCAGCGGAATAGCGGCGGCCGATACCGGAATCGCCGCAGCTGGCACCGGTAGCTCCAGCGGATCGGTCGACTCCGGCTCGGCCGGAAACGTCCTCGAGATTCTCAAGATCCTGAAGCTGCTGGCAACCGGTAGCGGCGCCTAGTAGCCGACATCATGCGGGCGATGTGCCGACAACGGCAACATCGCCCGCATTTTGCGTTTGCGGAGGCTACGTCGCTAGCGGTACGGCACGGTGTGCTGGTAGCCATGCCGTTCGGCGTACTCGATGAGTTGCTTGTTGTAATCCCGAGCGCCAGAGAGCATCCAGGCATCGGCGGTGTCTTTGACGACGACGATCGGGCCGCCGCCGGGCGGGGGCACGGCATCCGGATCGCCGGTCCGGAGCCAGCGGACAGTAGTGTACCCGTACACCCAGGCCCAGCCCAGGTCGGGACAGTCGTGCTCCGGGAATAGAGCGAGCGGCTCCGCACGGGTATTGACTTGGGCGAGTACCCCTTCGGCGATCCTGCGTGCCGCAGCTCGGCTGGTGACGAGGTTGCCGCTGCCGTCGTCCTGCGCGTTGTCATCGAGAGATTCGGTTGTCATGGCGGGTTCGCCGTAGTCGATGGCAACGCGAGCGCCGTGTCGTTTGACGCTGGAGTAGAAGTTCGCCACACCGGTGACGATCGCAAAGATGACGAACAGCAACACATCTCGTTGGGAGTAGGTGTAGCCGGTGAACAGCGAGCCAATCGCGGCAACAGCCACCCCCACCGCTGGGCCGACCAGTCCCATAAGCCAATTCGTCCCGGTGAACAGCGCCAGGTTGTAGGAACGGCGACTACGGAACAGCGCGGTGATCTCGCGCGCGAGCGTCGCATTCCGATGCGCGTCGGCGAACGCGAACCTCCGATTGAGCAGGATGTCCATGCTGCCGTCCGCGGACTCGAAATACAGATCCCTGCGCACGAAGTCGGGCAGCGACAGCAGGACATCGAGGTCCCGAACTATCGTGCGGCCCAAGCCGGCGCCACCGGCAACGAGGCTCGGATCACCGCCGCCGTGCCGGCGAAGTAGACCAACCACGCTGTGTAGATCCTCGAACGATATTCGCGCCGGACCGAGCTCGTACCGCACAGACATTCGCTGCCCCCTCTACCGGTCGGACCGTCCTCCACAGCCCCGCCGCGAGTCCAATCGAACTCTCATGCAGCCTCACGCATTCCACCGCACCAGGACAAGACCCCGCTTCCTATGACACCCACGGAGTGTCCGTTGCGGCGCCCGAACGCCGCGGGCATTCCGAATCAAGTTCGCGCCGAGAGGGTACTGGTGCAGGTGGCTTCTCGGACGATGCCTGCACCAGTACCCAGTGATCAACCGACCAACTCCACAACCGGTGCGGATGCGCAGTAGGGGTAAGGGAGACTGGCTGTCGATTTGTCCATGGAGACGGTGAGCGCTACCGTCCCGACAGCCAATCCGGCTACGACAGCAGCTAGCGGTGTATCGATGGAGAGGGTTGTGGATGTATTCGGACCAGCCGATACGGCGTGAAGCCCGGACCATTTCCATGGATTACGGACAGTTCTACCTGGTCGGCAGCGCCGAAGACGGCGTGGACCTGCCGGATGTGGTGGACCGCGCGATCGACGACGGCTTGTACGCGATCACGGCCGGCGGCAACATGGTTGTGCTGAGCCCTCATCAATACAACTCCGCCATGCTGATCGACTTCGAGTTGTTCGACCGCGCGCAGCACCCAGATCGAGACGAGTGGCAGGTGGTGATCGATGCGACCACCACCATCGACGACCAAGGTGAGCTGTGGATCTCGTCGGCGACGAGCTCCTCGCACGACCCACTTTTGATCGCGCCCGGTTCCTACCACATCGAGATCAGCGGGCGTGGCCTACGTTTCGAGGGTCAACTCCACTCCACCAATCCAGGCGATACGTGGCGGATACGGATGTGGCCTTCCGACGCGAACACCGCACTCCAGTATCCGCTGCCGAAGCGCTGGCGCTGACGAGTCACCACGACGTCCTGCCGACCACGGAGTACTCCTTTGGGCAGGCCTCATGAAGAACGGCCCACGGAAAGTTCTCCGTAGGCCGTTCTCGACGATGACGTAGCGATACTCATGGCATCGAGTTCAACTCAAATCGTGGCGTCAGTCATTCGTCCACTCTTCGCGCATTGCCGTCAGAGTCAATGTCCCATGCTGCCATGGTCATCCCTGGATGATCAAGAATGTTCTCGTGTTCCACGGGATTTGTTCCGACTGGCCAACAACGAAGCGCTCGGAAGTGGTAGCCGTCCTGCTCCGCGGTCTCCCACTCCACTTGCACATTATCACCAGCGGTCAAGTTCCTGCGGTCAGATTTCAAGGCGCCGAAGGATGCCCAGCACCCTCCCGGTGTCGAGTCAGAGTCGATAACACCCCAACCTTCCTCGGCGTGCCATTCTCGCACTACTCCTAAAGTAGTCAATATTCACACTCCTGGTAGAACGTTGCTCACCCATCAAGGAGCGAACCGTCGGTGGATTCTTTCACCAACACCCATCCTGATCGTGTGAGCACCCAAGCGATCCCGGCGCCGATCAGCGCTCCAGCTGTGACCGAGATTACCACCAGAAGCCATGGATTCGGCAATCCATGAATTTCCGCCAGAGTACCTGGAGCAGCTGCTTCGATGTACTCGCCGTCTTGCCTGTAAATCTCGACGCTGAAATTTATGGCCACCAGTTTCCACATCGCTACACCTGCCGCGCCCCCTTGAAGTGAACCGACGGAGACGAGCAGGATAAAGAGGGTTCTGACGCGACACACCTGATTTTGTAGGAATCTAATTGTCATCGAAACCCCTAACCTGAAATAAGGCCGACTACCTCTTCAAGAACTGGTACGCATGCCCGAACTCTGCCAGCGTCACGCCGTACGCTATAGTACCGTTCGGCTTTTTCCGCACCGTATCATTGGTGAATTGACATGTTCCAAACAAATTATACTTAGCGTCATCCACATTATTCGGAATGCTACCATGATACTGATAGGTAATGGGAAGATCGGTGTGACTCTTGTCTTGGTACCACTTTTCCAGAGCCCCATCTCGCGTCAGCCACGTTACGCAGCCCATTCGAGTATTCAATCCAGCTACACCCTTGTTGATCATGAAATCACTCAGATGGAATGTCCATGTAAATACTTTGGTGTCATAGTTTTGAGGCGGGCGACGGGATTCGAATTTTCCGACTCTATAATTTGCCGAGAACTCATCTCCTGGGTAGTACCAAATATATTTTGGATCACCCTTGGCTTCTCGCATCAGGTCGACTACTTCGTTTTGGAAGGCCTGAGTTGGTAGGCCCTTTTCGTCAGTGTATTCGTCACTGGCGGGATACCCCCAACTGCTCTTTTCGTAGCCAATGAATCGCCAATAACCGAGAATAGCGCCGCCAACCGGATGTGCTCCCAGAGATGGATGCCAGTAGAGCATGCCGTTTTCGAAAGCATTGAAGCGGCCAACGCCGTCGGGTGTCACGGTTTCGTCGCTGATCGGGTAGCCGAGCCAGCCTCCTTCCCAGCCAGCTTGCCCCCACTTGTCGAAGATTGCACCGCCAATGGAATACGCCTCGTTGAGCTTCCAATAGATGGTCGACCCGGTGAAGTGCTGACGGCGGCCGATCTTGTCAGGGTTGACGATCTCGTCGGTGGTCGGATAGCCGATATAGCCTGCCTCATAGCCGTGTCGCGCCCAGGCGGCCAGGAAGTGGTTGACCACCGGATGGGCTCCGCCTTCAGGTGACCAGTAGATCGGGCCGTTGACGAATTCGGTGCGCTTCCCACGTCCGTCGGGGTTGGTCAGCTCATTTGTTTTGGGGTGCAACAGAAATCCGTTGGGGCCGCCGAGCTCGTTGTACTTATCGCGGATCGCGCCGCACACCTCGTACGGAGCGGGCCAGTACACCTGACAGCCATCAGAGACCCGGAGTTGCCTGTTCCGCGAGGCCATGGCGGCCTCCATCGTCTCGGCCTTGTCGGCGTCTGCTTTGCTGAATCCGTCGGGGATCTGTTCGCAGTCCGAGCGCATCTTGCCTGGTGTGATCTGCTTGTTCGGCTTCGCCGTTGGCTTCCAGGTGCCGGGCTTGGTCTTCTTGTCCGGTGCGGTCGGACATGACTCCGATGTGGTGGAGGTCTGCGGCGCTGCCGTTGTCGATGACGGGGACTGCGAGGTGGTCGACGCCGGCGGCGGCACCGATGTTGAGGGTGCTGGTTTCGGTGTCGAAGGTGCCGTTGTCGAATTCGGTTGCGGCCGGACCTGACTCGGCGTCGGATCCGGCGTGGGCCGGACCGAGCTCGGGGCAGGGTTGCGGCTCGGCTGAGTCGCCGGACCTGGGCTAGAGGGCGACGGAGTAGCCGGCGGCCGGGCACCCGTAGTCGGCGTGCCGGTGGCTGGGCTGGTTACCGTCGTAGAGGGGCTTGGAGCAGTAGGCGGTTCTGCGGTGGCCGAGGCCGCGAGGGTGACAATCGACAGCGCGGCGCCGGTAAACGCCAGTAGCCGGGAAGGCAGGCGTGGTCTACGCCGAGAAACGGGTCGTGCTTGGAATGGGGTCAATGCCACTTCTCTGTGTCGGCGGCGACCATTGTGGGGTCGCCGTTGGATACCGTCTTTGGTGCGCGAAAGCGCCGGGTTACTCAGTTGCTCAACAGGATTCGTGTCCGAGCCGAGAGCGTCCGACCCAACAGGTGGCGCTTGATCGCCTTGTTCGCGATTCGCGTGTTCTTCGACCGGTCCACTGCCCCAGGGCAGCGTTGAGCCAGCGGCGTCGCATCGACGTCGCGGCGTAACCAGAGCAGGTCGCGGGTTACGAGGTTCTGGAGTTCCGTATCGCGGCAGTCACCGCGACGGCATCGGCTTGCATGCCTGCGGCGTTCGGGTGCAGCGTGGCCGCTTTCTGGCCGGGCACAACCGGTTCGACCCAACGGGTACCGACAGGTTGGCAGGCGTCGTGGCCGAGGCTGGGGTTGTAGGTGTCGACGAACACGGCGTTGTTGAGTCGAGATTGGTCACGCAGCACGGTGTTGAGTTCGGTTTCGATGCCGTCGACGTAGGCGGCATCGCCGTCAGTGATGGGTACCTGCGGATAGCAGCCACCGTCGCGCGGCAGGATCGCCGGATATCCGACGACGAAAACCTGTGCGACAGGCGCGATCTGGTGAATCTTGGCAATGGCCGCACCGATGACCGCCGCGTCAGCGTGGATCTGGTCTGCGAAGGTCGAGCCGTATGCGTCTTTGCACGGAGTGCCGACGGGAGTCAGGCTGTCGGCGGCAATACACGCGGCGACCACGTCGCGGAAGGTGTTGTTGTCGTTACCGCCGATGCCCAGTGTCACAACCTTGGTCGTGCTGGTCAGGGCCGTGAGTTGCGGCGGCTGATCGGGGAATTGCGCTGTGGTGGTGACATTTTCAGTCTTGGCACCAGTACAGCTGCGGTCCTCCAGTCGCAGCCCGAGCGTGGACGCGACCAGATGCGGATAGTTCACCGCCGATCGGGCGCAACCCGAGGGAGCCGACCGAGCCGTCGGCGCGACATTCGGTCCCGCCGTATAGGAGTCGCCCAGGGCCACATAGGTGTCGCCGGCAGCGGCGTTGGCGGACGCTGCCGGCGACAGTAACGCCGCAGCCGCAAGCAGAACCGCGACAGAGGGCCCTGCAGCACGTAACTTCATCACTTCTTCAAACTTCGCTTTCAACTCGTAATGATTTGAGCGCCAAAAACTATCGGTACACAAGATGCTGAATGTCGCGGTAGGTCGCCAGGCCTCCGTCGAGCCTGGATCGCCTCTCGAGCGAGCCCTACTCAGTTTCGCTACTCTCGCGGGCGTGTACTGGAACCCGCTCCCAACCGTCACGGCCTCGGCCGGTTTGTCCAGGTCCAACTATGAGAATCAACGCCTCGGATCCCCGGGAGATTATCTACGCGGAGAGTGGGCCAATAAGGACTGGCGCAACGTGCCAGGCCCGTTCTATGGCGCCGGAACCGACAATTGCTGGACAGGCAGATTGATCGCCCCCGAGCACGTGATCTACGAGGACGACTTCGGTGCCGAAGTCGTCTACCGCCAACCGCGCGACCCTCACGAAGTACAGCTGTTGCTGAGCGCTGCCTACGACGACCCCTTCGGCGGTTACGCCTGCGACGGGGACGAGCACTGGACCCTGTCGAAGGTCCGGGAGTGGTGGGCCGACCGGAACCGTCTGCTCGCCTGGATCGAGAGCGCGAAACAAGAATGGTCCGCCGGCACCAGCCCCGAAGATAGCGATGCAGCGGCCGGACTCCGCGATTACGCAGCCTACGCGGCCAATGGCCTGGAAACCGATCTACGCGAGTACGGATTCTGGCTCGAGCACCGTCGCGTGGCAGCACCGGCTGAAGCTCTGCCTGACCTTGTGTAACTCCAACAGCAACAGCTTCAGCGGCACCTCGGCTGAGCCGGTATGTCGCCGGACCTCCGTCGAGCCTGGATCCTGAGGCTGCGCAAGGTCGGCGGCACCACAACCGGAAAGGGCCCGGCAACACCGGGCCCTCTTACCGCATTCTCTCGACCGGAGAATGCTTCACCACGCTCAACCGCACCGTGCGGTCGAGCATCCAACTCCCCTGACCCAGCCGATACGAGTGAACCGGCGGATAGTTCACATCGCAGGCCAGAAGCCCCTCAACTACCCACTCCGCCAAGCCCTCTAGCGGCGCCACACGACGCGCACTCCGGGCCCACCTTCACCTTGCTCCCCGCGGAGCTACTCCACCTGCGGACGAACGCCGAGCCACAAGATCCGCACGTCGCATCGCCGACATCTCATTCACACATCTGCCGCCCGTCACCGACGGGCACACACCCTTCACCAAAGAGTCGACAACCGGTTCCCGGCTAGACGTCGAAACCACCCGAACAGACTCAGCGGGAAGCTAATTCGAACACCGGCGGACCACAGGGCCTACAACTTCGGGCAGCCGACAGCCGTCGGATTGGTGACGCACATGGCAGCACTACCCGTCCCCGCGCTACCGGTTCCCGCGCTTCCCGTCGACGGCAGAGTGCCCGCAACGTCGCCGTTGCCGACCTTGATGCTGAACGACGAACCAGAGCCGCCGCTACCGCTCACGATCGAATCGAGCACGCCACCAAGGATGCTCGCCGAGCCAGTGCGCGCGACCGGCTCCACAGCTGCCACCTCGGCGGCCGAAGCTGCGCCCGCCGCTGCCAGCATCACACCAGATGCCGCCACCAGCACAGCGCCGACCGCACGAAACTTCGTCATCGAATTTCTCCTCATCCCGAATACAACTCGCCACCCAAATGGTCCCCACCGAATGGGTGGCGGCCCAGTCATCCAAGCTGCGGCGACGAATTTCTAACATATCTTCCCGGAGCTGACAAATAAGAGAGAAGCTGAACATTGCAACAGTAATTGCACGCACACCGAATAGACCGTTCCCGCATTTCAGGAAAGGGATACTCTCTATATGCTTGCGCCACTTGACATCTAGGCATACATGCGGCACCTGATCGCTTCTCCCGGCAACAAATCTGAGCGATTCGAGCGACTACACGTCGATCGCACCCAGGATTTCCCGAATCAGCGCCAAGTGTTCATGACCAGAAACTAGCGGCATCGATTTATTGGCTCGCTGACGTGTTCAGCTGACGTGCTATGCGGTATAGCTGGTTGCTGCAGTGTGAATCTGCCTCACATAGGTGTCGGAGTGGTTGTAAGCGAAGATGGCCTTTCTCCAGCCGCGGGCGGTGGACAGATCACCACCGGACGCGCACAGATACCGCCCGGCCGCCAACGCTGCGTCATCGATGTTGTCCGGATTGCCCGTAAGTTCCTGCGGCACTGCGGGTTTAGCTTTGGAGAGCGCGCTCGACAGGGTCTTGTAGTCGGTGTCGGCGCGCACGCCCCACCGCTTCCAAGTGTCCGGGATGAACTGGAACGGGCCTGCCGCGGTCGCGTACACAGTGTGCCCGGCACGTGCCGAGGCGTCGGGATCGATGATGCGAGCGTTGCCGTTGGTGCCGTCGAGCGCAACACCCCGGATGGGTGGTTTCACCTGTCCGTCGACGCCGATCTTTGCACCTCGATGCCGACCGTGATCGCTTTCTACACGCGCGATCCCAGCAAGCGTGGTCCACCCGAGGTGACATCCTGGTTGGGTTTTCCCCAGAACCACCGCCGCGTACCCATAGGCCTGCAGCGCGCGAGCCGGAATCCCGTACTTACTTGCTCGTCGTTGCGCCCAGTCCTGCAACGGCGCCGCCTGCCGATCGGCCGCGACGAGCTGGATCGCGGGCACCGGCTCACCGGCACCAGGCGCAGCGCCGACACCTCGGTCGGGCCCGCCACTGCATCCCACCACTGAAACCGTCACTGCGGCAACCGATACCAGCAAGCCAGCACGGACCACTTGCCGACCACCAGCACCGGGTGTGTATCTGCCGTTCACGGTCCCTCGACACTCATATCCACGGCCTACTTGCATGGACGGGCTGTGGTCGTCGTGGTGGTCGGCTTCTTCGACGTCGACACCGGTGCTGTCGTGGTCCGTTGCGTTGCTGTCGCCGCTGGTGGACGTTTGGTCGTCGTCGATGGCGTCGTTGTCTTCGGGGTGGTAGTTGCTGTCGGGCACCCAGTCGGCTTCGGAGACAAGGTTTTCGACGGCGGTGTCGTCGTCGCGGGAACGACCACAGTGACCGTGGATGGCCGCGGCGCTGTCGTTTCGGCCGGGACCACCACCGTGACAGTGGACGGCCTACCATCCCAACCCGTCCCCGGCCGCTGAGTCGGCTGCACCGAGATACCGCCCTCGATCGAAACATTGGGCCACGGGTTCACCGTCCGGGTATCGGTGACAGTGGTCGACGGGCTGGTCTCGGTCGCAGTAGCAGTCTCGGTCGTGACCGGATCACCGCCACCCGTCTCGATCGGAGCCGTATCAGTCACTGTCACCGTGGCCGGAGTCATCGGTTGCGCAATGTCACCGCCCTCAATGCTCGGTTCCTCCCCCAGCGGCGGAGGCACATCAACCGGCGTCTCCGACACCGCACTCGTCTCACTCACCGTCGACTGAGTGGTGGCACCGAGCTGCCCCTGCAGCAACCCGGTGATGTCATCGAAACTCTGCGTCGCCGACGTATCCGATTCCGCCGCAGTATCACTCACCGCATCAGAAGACTTCGGCTTCGCACCCACCACGACCAAAACCGCGATCACCACGACCAGCGTGACCGCCGCCGCGACAGCATAGGGAAGGTGCCGACGCACATCACCTGACCCGACACCCTCACGCAGACGCTGCCATCTCCGCCGCAGCGGCGACATCCCCTCAAGGTTGTCAGAGGAATCATCTTCTGCCGCATCCGTTTTCGACGCGTCTGCCGCATCGAAGGCATCGCCGCTCAGGACTTGCTCCCCGATCGAGGCGTCCTCGTCGTAGACGCCATCGGGCCGAGCAATAACCTCGGTCAACTCGGGATCTTGATGGTCTGGCTTGTTGTTGTCGGGTGGTCGCACTAGGTGTTGCTTTCTTGTCGGTGACCCGTCGCCGCGCAGGCTTGTGACCCGCGCGGCGAACCAGTCATGCGCCCATATAGGGCATGTACTACAACGACGAAATATCCAGTCTGAGTTACGAATTCACGGGAACCGCACCAGCACCCCTCAGGACCCAGTCACCGCCCCACGAATAACCCGCCCCAGAACGCCCCCAGCGCGCTCCGCCGAACCACTACCCTCTTCCGCCCCACGCTCCTGCCACCCGGTATTCACCGAACCCGACGACCCGGTAGTCGACGACCCCGTCACACCCGGCCCCGAAAACGAGGACCCACTCCCCACCCGACCCGACTCATCCGACCCCTGATCAATCGACTCGACAGACGCTGTACTCACAGCAACCAGAACAGGCTGCGCAACCGCAACCCCGGGCAACGCGAGCGCCCCCAGCAACGTACCGGCCACAATTGCCGACGAAACTACATTGAACTTAACCATCGAAAACACCAAACCCTTCACACCTAACTCAGCGCAACAACGCCGGGAACATCCTCATCTACAAACTGGAAACAATGCGACGAGCCACGCATTTCCAAAACCCCATCATCAAAAACCTAACAGATCCGACTCGCTACAGATTTCAACCGAGCCCCTCTCGGACATTCATTACCTCCAGAGTCAGTTGTCTAATAGCCTTGAAATTACCTGCACTGAGGACTAATCCGCGATTTAACACTATTGAAACCGCTCCGTAGTAGTTCGAGAAACGGAATCAAAATGATCTCTCAACAGCAGAACAAATCCTTCTCCGTCATATGCTCCAACTATCACCGCGGGGAATTCATCAGAATCAGGGAAGCAATGGTCAGCATCGGATCGCACCCACGACCTAGCCGCTGCCCCCTGCAGCACAAAAGCATTGTAGAGGAACGTCGGATCATGAGCCATTAATGCATCTTCAACAGTCGCCACGGTCTCGCCGATCGCACAGATGGCGAATATTTCATCCCCTTTGACGATCGTCTCGAATCTATCGATCGAACCCTGAGGATCGCTGAGGCGCCTCATGGGGAGCTCGACAATCAGTAAGGAACCAGCGAACCGGTCGACAATAAATTCGGCCAGTTCACTAACCACCGCTCGACCAAGGCCACCGTATTTGAAGTGCAGGACGCCCTCGTCCGAGGCACCTCCAGGAACCATCGCTATCGCCTGCATCCCATCAATCTGCGCTAACGCCGCGCGGGAAGGTGTCAGTCCATATCGGAGGTGCTCCGCAGCATACTCATAACCCGGTATTCCGACTGCAACTAGTCGGGCACTCATCATTTCAGCACCATCGATCCATCGGGGTAGACTCGATACACGGTTTTATCGGGGCTAGTATAATCCCAGTGTGGCCCGATGGGGTCAGGGTGATGCAAATCCGGGTGCCAACTTTCCCTTGTATCCGGGTTATACCATGCGCCCTTTTCCCCGCCAGGTGAGTCCGGCCCGCGCCAAACCCAACCCGCTCCTGGGGACTTACTGCCGTCTGTCCAACTAGGCACCGGCGCCGACGGTTTGTGGCTTGGGACTGCAGGCCCCGAATTACCGGGATTCGGCGGCGTGAGCGGTGTTGGGCTTGTCGCTGGTGGTGGCGCGCTCGGCTTGTCGTTCTGACTCGGGAAAACGTTGATGTCCGGCGGGGTGATCGGGTGCGTGTAAAGCCAGTACCCTGCGTAGCCCGCCCCTAGAATTCCGAGAGGAATAAGGCACATCGGGCAATTGCCGGTGAGGTCGAGGGAGTTGACGGGGTCGCCGTTGACGTAGTCGTAGTTGTTGGCTGATCCTCCGGGTACAGGGTCGGTTTGCAGGAATCGACCCAGGATGGGTAGGTAGGTGCGGGCTCCCATTTCGAGGGCTTGCTGGCTGGCGACGTGTTCGATGGGGACGGTGTGCTGGCCTAGCCAGCCGAAGTCCATGCCGCCTTCAGCGGTGGCTGGGATCGGGATGTCGCCGAACGCGCCGGTGGCCGGGTCGATGTTCTGGCCGTAGGGGTCGTAGAGGTGGACCGTACCGGTACGCGTGCCGGTGCCGTCTGCGGTGAACAGGATGTCGCCGTGGATGTTGGGGTAGGACCAGTTGGTGATGTTGTTCTGGCTGTAGTTCTTGGTGAGTAGGGCACCGCCGGGGAGCTTTAGTATCCGCTGGCGCAGGTTGCCGGATCTGTCGAGGACGAAGTCGGGGCCACCGGAGTCGGAGGTGAACCCGTAACGGGTTACCTGTGCGGGTTTGTCGTTGTCTTTCACCGTCCGCGTCGTGATGCGGTCGATGACGTCGCGGTTGTAAGTAACCGATTGTCCGGCGGCGGTTTTGGTGGTTACGTGTCGGCGGGTGGAGTCGTAGCCGAGGGTGTCGGTGCCGATCTTGGTCGTGTTGCCGTATTTGTCGTAGGTGAATGTGAGGTCGGTTGCTCCGTTGGTGGACAGCAACCGGTCGGCGTCGTCGTAGCAGTAGTTGGTGGTGGTAGGGGCTGCGCCGTTGAAGCTGTCGGTGAAGGCGGTGCGGTTGGTGTTCAACCCTGCCTTCTTGTTGGGTCCGCAGCCGTTGTCACCGTCGAAGCGGTAGGTGAGCTGGTGGTGTGGCACGGTGGCCGCGGTGAGGCGACCGACACCGTCGTAGGTGTAGGCGTAGTTGTAGTCGGTGCCTCCGTTGGCGGTGTCGGTGATGCGCTCGTCGGTGATGCGCTGGTCACGGGAGCGGATTACCGCGCTGGTGACGGTGGAATCGGGCACCTTCCAGTTCAAGGCAGCTAGCCAGCCCGCATCGTTGTAGGTGATATCGAGGTTGGATCGGTTGCCGTAGGCGACGCTTTGCAGAACCCCCGCGTTGTAGCCAGGGGCGGCAACGGTGGCCCCGTCCAAATCCAGGCGAGTCAGACGAAACGCGTCGTCCCAGGAGTAGTTCAGAGTCGAGGTGACATCCTTGATCTTGGTGGTCTCATTGGTTTTTCGTCCGGCACGGTCGTATCCGATCAGGGTGGCGACGTTGTTGGCGTCGGTGTAGGACACAGTCCGGCCGAGCAGGTCGACCACCTTGGTTGACGATCCACTGTCGTCGCCGATTTTGAGTTTCAGCGGATTGCCGCCGACGGCGTAGTCGTATGTGCTGGTGCGGGCAGGCTGGTCGCCCATCGCAGGGTGCGAGGTTTTGGCGATTCGGCCGCGGGTGTCGTAGCTGCGGCACGACCAGGGCTCGTTGTTGGTCCGCATGGCGACGACACGTCCTGCGACGCTGTATACCGTCTCGATTGTGTTGGCTGAGCCGTCCGAGTTCTTTACCCCGCGAACAAGTTTGACTCTGCCGCCTTGACTGACGGCGGGGGAGTTCGCCTCGCATGGGTTTGTGCGAGTTTCGTTGTCCCTGTAATAGACCGAAGTTCCTTGCCTATCGGGGTTGGTGATGTCACCGGCAGGCAACGCAGCGGCCAGTTGGCGCAGGAATCCTTGGCCGGGTTGCTCGAACACCGTGCGGGTGGTCAGGTTGAGCCCGCCTGGGTCGCCGGTCTTGGCGACCTTCAGCCCGAAAACGGGATCGATCCCGTTGTCCAGGTCGGAGTATCCGGTCGTGATCGTCTTCGATGGTGCGCGTTCGACGTCACCACCGGAAGTGTTCTCGGTGACAAGGTTGGTTTCGAGCCCGTAGCGCGGTGCCAGGTTCTGACCTGGAACAGTCACTGCGCTACCCGAACCTGGTGGTGTCCAGGTGAAGTCGAGTGCACCGGTGGTTCCGCTGCGGTTGTAGTAGTCGATCCGGACGCGATGCCAGCTACCAGCGTTGGTGTTGGTGTAGGCGCCGGAGACAGCGGTGGCTGCTTTGTCGGTCCAGTTGTCGACGATCAAGAGGTCATCGATCCACAGCCGAACACCGTCGACGACGGTGAACCCGAGCTTGTACTCACCAGCCGCGGGAAACTTGACCTCGCCCATGAACCGGCCCGACCAACCACCGTTGTTCGCGATCGGCGGCGTCGACGCCCAGTTGCGTTTCAGGCTGGCGTCAGGGGTGCCGACACCAGTGCCCCACTCCTTCGGAACACCTGCCAGGAACGGGTTGTCGTAGAACGCGGCCTCGAGCCCATTCAGGTTCTCGTCGTACCCCTTTCGGGTGTGCGGCATCGTCGAAGCACACTCAGTCTTTGGCAATTGCCCGTTGAAACACTCAGACGGGGCCGGGCCATACTGGTCGGTCAGCCGGTCCGCGTGGTCATACAGCATCGTTGTGCGTCGACCGGTCGTGTCGATGCTCGCGGTCAGCTTGTCTTTGGCGTTCCATTCGGTGCGGACGGTGTCTCCGACAGCGTCGGTCGAGGTGAGTTGACGTCCGGCAGCGTCCCAAGTCACGGCGCGGATGTTTGTTGTGTTGAGTCCGCCGACACTGAACGACGCTTTTTTGTTGGCGACGTCGTACCGATAGGTGCGAGTCAGCCGGTAACCCATGTCGCTGCCGTCCCATTTGGGTGCAGTGACCTGGACCGCCCGCGAATGAGCAGGCTTGTTGAAATCGCCTTCGTCGTAGAACCCGTCGTACTCGATTAGCCAGCGTTCGGCATTCAAATTGTAGGAAGGCAGCGTGGCCCGCCAGTCCACAGCCAGACTGTCCCGAACCTCGTTCAGCGGCCCTACCATGTCGAGGGCCTTCTGCTTCTTCTCGGTGTCGTTGCCTGCCTGGTCGTAGAAGTACTTGGCGGTCGAGAGGTCGAGGTAGCTGTAGTCCCGGATTTCAGCACCAGGGTTTTCGATCCGGGTGAGGGCACCTACGGTGTACCAGAGCCGGGTTTCGGTGCCGTCCCAGTACTTGATCCGGCACAGCTTCTGCGCCGGAGCCGAGTACGCCCCCGGCGGCAAAGCTGTTCCGCCATAGCATTTGTCGCTGTTGTCGGTGTTGTAGTACAGGGTGTGCGACCGGCCTGAAACCGGGTCTTTTATCTTGGTCAGCCGCGCGGGGCTGCCGCCGTAAAGGT
Source organism: Nocardia altamirensis NBRC 108246 (assembly GCF_001612685.1). Taxonomy (GTDB): domain Bacteria; phylum Actinomycetota; class Actinomycetes; order Mycobacteriales; family Mycobacteriaceae; genus Nocardia; species Nocardia altamirensis. The sequence continues at coordinate 4,825 of NZ_BDAY01000104.1, read as the reverse complement.
ATTGCAACGAGGCTGGCTTCTTGGCATCGGACACCTTGGAGACCGCGGCAAGGGTGCCATCGACGTTGAAGATCGACACCACACCGTTCTTGGTGACCGAAATCCTGCCACCGGCATCGACAGCAAGCACACCGTCGCTGTCCTTGGGTGGGGTGTATCCACCGGCAGAGGCCTTGGCCCAACCGTGTTTTCCACCTGCGGTGTCGGTGAGCACCACCGACCCGTCGAGCATCTCGGCCGCGACGTACTCACTGCCCATCAGCCCCAAAGTCCATCCGCCCGGCAGCGGTGAAGGATCCTGTGCGAACAACCAGTCAGTCGGCACGATCTTTGGTGCGATGTTGTGGGAGCGGTTGGTGCCGGCACCGGTGGTGCTTTTGGCCCACAACACCATTCGCGGCTTTTCGGTCGTGTGGTGATACAGCTCGACCTTGATCGGCACCCGCTGCCCGGCGGTCAACGCGACATCGGTGTTCTTCTTGGCAGTGGCCTTGTTGAACTCGTCACCGACCGCGGCAGCGTTCGGATTGTCGTAGACGGGCTTGTTATCGATCCAGATCTTCGCACCGTCGATATGGGAGCCCGCGAAGCTGAAGTCACCGGTCGCTGGAGCCTGGAAGTAGCCTTCCCACCGCACGACGAACCACTGTTTGTCCAGCGCGGCAGGCACTGGATCTTCCTTCCACGGATGCGTATCCGCAGTACCGCTCCAGGGACTGCGATAGTCCAAGTTCACCTGCGGCTCATTGCGTACCATCACCGGCGTCGCATCCGCGGCACCGTCATGATCGGCGTCGTTGAAATACGACCCTCGAATACCGTGGCCCTCGCCGCCTTGACGCGAGTTGTAGGAGAACGTCACACCCGCAGAACCACCGAGCGCCTCGAACACCGGGCCAGCCGCCTCGGTCTTCAGGTTGCCGTTGAACATGTTGACCGTGACCGGACCCAGCTGGTCGCTCGGCGCGGGTCCCGGTTGCCCGATGCGCTTGTTCAGCGTGAAGTGCCCGACCCAGTTCGACAGCGTCGGGGTCGAACCACCCGCAGGCACCGTGCCCACAGTCCAGGAGTACTTCGCGCCGTCATTGAGCACAAACTGCGGGACAGTCCACTTCGGATCTTTCAGACACCCCGAATCGATCACGCTGCCCGAGCGGCCGTCGAAACCGGTGGAGATCTTGAAGCAGTACTTGACGCCCTCCCCTGCAGAGCTGACCTGCAGCGTCGGCGTGTCGTTCGAGATCGTCGAGTCCTCGGCCGGAGCAACGAGTTTCACCTGCGGACCGGGATTCGGTTCAGGGTCCGGGTTGGTGCCACCGCCGGTGTAGTCGACGATCAACGCCGCTTGCAGCTGCTTGAAGGAATTGGTGTCGGTTTCGGTGCCGCCCAACATGAACCAGGTGTTCTTGTCGGTAGCCTTCGCGCGCTCACCGATGAACTTGGCTAGTTCCGGTGTGGTGAGCGAACCGGATTCACCGACGCTGGCCGAGGCCAACTCGGGACCGCGCGCGTCGAACCCCAGCGGCGTCTTGGCCTGATACAGGGTGATCTTCGATGCGGGCTTCATATCCGCCACCGGCGCGAGCAACTTCAGATCCATGCGGGCACCGGTGATGTCCTTGCCCGCTAGCGCAGCCAGGTCGTAGCGGATCGCTGTGCGCCAGAACTTGTTCTTGCGACGGGATTTCTCGTTGCCGGTGCGGATGCCGCAGTCGTCGTCGGCGGTGCATGGTTCCTCGCCCTGCTGGTAGGCGATCGCCTCGGCTTGCTGGCCGAAACCGAACGTGTAGGTCGGGTCGACCACCACCGGGAACTTGCGGGCGGAGTCGGTCAACCACTTCTTGTCGACCGCCACCGTGAGCTGCCACGCTTCACCCTCACGAGCGAGGGTGTAGGTGCCATCGGTACGGGCCGCGGGCTTGCTGTCCTTGTCGCTGCCTGCCGAATCCCAGACCTCGATCTTCGGCAACGCCGCAACGACTTTGCCAGCTTTGTCGGTGATTTTGACGGTCTTGCCGTCCGTCTTCGGCGTGAGCGCACCGGTGTTCAGCTTGAACACCCAGCGGCCTTCGCCCACTGCGGCAGCAGACTTCAGAACGATCGACTCTTTGAGAGCACCCGCGGACACCTCATAGGTCACATCCGTGTTCGGCAGCGCGTTCTCGTACTTCGCGGTCGAACCAGCGACCTTGCGGCCGACCTTGGCAGCACCCTTCAACTCGAGGGTGACCGGCGTGCCGTTCTGGTTGACCTTGAACAGATTCGGGTCATTGGCGAACTCGGCGAGTTCGATCGGCACACCAGTACGTGCCGCGGTGACCCGCTTGGAATCCTTCTGCTCCACCAGCCGGGTGTCGATCGGATCCCAACCACCACCACTGTTGCGCACACTGACCGGCACCTGCGAAAGCACCAGCGTCTTGGTGCCATTCGCGTTGGTGAACTCCACCGAATCCTCGGTACGCGCCGACTCCTTCGACGACTTCGGATCGAAACCACTCTTCGGAGCAGCAGCTGCCGCACCACCACCTGCCAGCAACGGAGTGAAATCCGCCTCCGGCGCCGACTGCTTAGTAGTAAGGGAAGGCTTTGCTTTGGCCTTCGACATAATCAGCGGAAGATCCCGCGGATTCTTACCTTTCGGCGCCGCAGCAGCCTCCGGCGAAACAACCACCTGCACCAACGTGGCGATCAACGCGGCGACCAAGAAGGCCGACCACGACACCACCTTCAACCGATACCAACTGGCAGGGAACCAACGCGCGAACGCGTCGCCCTGACGGCGAAACCTCATCACACTCCACAGCAACTGAGCCCATCCCCTTGATGGGCATCCCCAAAATCGGGCGGAAGCGTAACAACACGACAAAGCACTTCCAGACAGAACCAGTTGAACGCGAACCAGTTGAACTGTTAAACAGATCACAGCAGGACATTACGAAGCATGACGGCAGTGGCACGCCACTTGACGCTTTTCAAATATGTTGCCACCCAACCGATCTCGCGAAGTGTGCCGAGATGGAAAAGGTTAGCAATCCTCAATACTTGAGAAAGATCGCTGCTGCACAGCCCATTTGGACACCCCGCGCCGGAAGATCCCGAACAGGCAATACGACCCTGTCGCCAAACCCGTTATCCCTCAGTCAATACTGAGGCCATCTAGTCGAGACCGCACGACGTCGCGTGACGCCGACGTTCCTTCGAGATCCATCGACAGCCGGGCACTCTCACACGGTCGAACCCACGCGGCACGGCAATCGAGAGATCCACCCTTGACTACCGCCAACAGGCACCGAAACCCTCTGCGCAAGTTGGCATCTAACGACCTTCTCGACTTAGCAAGCCGCTCAGCCCGCAGCGGCCGAGAAGCCCCCATCCCACATGTTGGTCAAACCATGACGATTTGCTCAGCTTGCTCTCAGCTTTAACTCAGATTCGATCCCACACCGGCTCCTCCAGGCGCATATCTCCACATCCCGGCTACGAGTAGCGGTAATCCGCTGCAACACAATGCATTACCGAACAGCCCATCCTCGATTCCACCGCGCCGATACACACCTGCAAGGGCAACACCCTCTGATGCCGACGACTCGGCATCAACGCCACCACCGTGTCGGCTCGCCAAAAAATCATGAGATAGATCACTCTTAAGCTGCTCTTTTGTTCACTTAATCCATGCTTAACACCTCCGCATGCGACCAGCGACAGACTCGTCTGGAAGCCCCGAGTCCCTCAGTCCAAGAAGGACGAAACCGCTTCTAGGACAGGGGATTCCCACACCGGGGTTCGACACAGACTTCAATCATTTGCTCGCCGACCAACTACGAGTGTTGGATCGGCGATCACCCAAGGATGCTGACCTTCCTGGTCAACCGGATGCGTACGCCACCGAGGAGCATGCCGAGCGACTCAATAGCGAAAGCCAGTGCAGATGCACATATTTCAAGGACTTGCTTGTGCGTAGCGCCAGCGAGACCCCGATAAACGACTTGTCGGGTAAGCAGCGTTAGTTCAGAGAATCAGCAATATCAATATGACCACTCCGATCAGGGCAGCCGCCACGACGACCCCTGTCGAGGCACTCCTCTTCCGGTCATGACCGACCGAGCTCGCGGGTGTCACATAGCCGCCGACGGTGTTCCCGGTTTGGCCGAATCGCGCCAGTGCGCGACGAACTCGATCCCCATACGAGGGAAAGGCGTAGTAACCGCAGCGGCATGCGTGCCATCCGTCGTATGCACGATTTTTGTCGTACTGGTGGTCCCACGCTCCGGGATCGAAGGAGCTGATAGTCAATCTGTCGAGGGTGATTCGCGGACCTTTGATGTAGGTGCGTTCGCGCTTACCCTCGTGCAGGGTGCCGTCAGTTCCGAGAATCATCAAGTCCCAATGACTGCAGGCCTCATAATCTTCGTCGGAGTCCAGGGTCCCTTCTTCATCGATAACCCAGCCGGTGACGCCTTGCTCCGCGATCCGCGGGCGGACATCCCCGCGTCGCGCCGCCGCTGCTTCACCCGCGAGCCGTGCGATCTCCTGCATTGCCGATGGGGTGATACTCGCTCTATATGCGTCGGCGTCGTAAGCCATCGTCCGCTCGATTCGAATCCAGGAGGTGCTTCGACTGCTTCGCAGGAGGCACCCCACATGCTGCGCATCCTCGTGCTGGACAAAGATTCAGCTCCCACGCTGAACGACCTCTCGAACAGCTTCGCAGCCTTGCCATCTCACGTCTGTCCGCTGAACGCTCGACAGTCGAAACAGCGCTGAACGCACGTGATCGTGGAAGCAGAACCGGGGCGACGCCACCAAGCACTGCAGCAAGCTT
>NZ_BDAY01000103.1 GCF_001612685.1 Nocardia altamirensis NBRC 108246 | reverse complement strand
TTCCCCAGTTCAAGGGGCGGATTTCGGTGTACCCCGCAGTCAGTCATGGGTTCTCTGGTTCCAGCCGGGTCACTTGGCTGTGGTCTGGTTCAAAGATCTTCCGGGAAGTGATCTTGAGAAAGTTGGCGTGAGAGAAATGGTGCGTGTCGCGACGCGCGTCGCAACCCCTTCTCTCACGCCAATCAGGTTCAGCAACCATTTCTCTCACGCCAACGAAGCCCGGCAACCACTTCTCTCACGCCGATGCGGGGCTTGCCGTCTCAGAGGGGTTCTGGCGCGAGAGTTGGTGCAGCCATGTCCCGTTCGCACGGGTAGAGGTTTGTGAGTGGTACATGGTGGAGGCGTTTGCGGCGTGTCGCCTCCACCATGTCCCACTCGTAAGAGCGCATCTCGCCGAGTGGGACGTGGCTGCGGTGAATGGCGGGTTGGGAGTCTGCGTAGCGCGGAAGGCAGGTCGTGGGGCGCGGGTCAGGAGGGGGCGGTGGTCTTGGCGGTGCGGGCGTTGCGGCGGGCGCGGAGGAGGGCGTGGGTGGTGAAGAGGGCGAGTGCGGCCCAGATGAGGGCGAAGCCTGCCCAGCGCGACGGGGGCATGGGTTCGTGGGCTATGGCGACGCCCCAGGCCATTTGTAGTGCGGGCGTGAGGTATTGGAGCAGGCCCATGGTGGACAGCGGGACGCGTTGGGCGGCAACGGCGAACAGCAGCAGCGGGACAAGGGTGACCGGGCCGGTGGCCATCATCAGGGCGGCATGTCCTGCGCTGGAGGCGAATTCGCTGCGCCCCGTGATCGCGAGCACCACCGCGAACACGAGCGCGAAAGGTGCGGCGACGATGCCCTCGGCGGCGATGCCGCGCAGCGCGTCGAGCGGGATCACCTTCTTCACCAGGCCGTAGGTGGCGAATGAGCAGGCAAGCACGAGTGCGATGACCGGTGGTCTGCCGTAGTCGACGGTGAGTACGACGACCGCGGTGGCGCCGAGGCCGAGCGCGACCCACTGGGGACCGGCCAACCGCTCGCGGAACACCACCACCCCGAACGCGACGGTGACCAGCGGGTTGATGAAGTACCCCAGTGCGCACTCCACCACGTGCCCGGAGGTGACGCCGTACACGTACACACCCCAGTTGATCGCGATCGCGGCCGACGCCACCGCGGCGAGCCGCCAGATCCGTGCGCTGATCCCGCGCAGTTCCTTGATCCGCCCGCGCACCGCAAGCACCGCGAGCACCACAACCAGCGTCCAGAGGATCCGCTGCGCCACCACCTCGGCGGCGCTGGCGAACGCCAGCAACCCGAAGAACGCGGGGAACAAACCCCAGAGAAAAAAGGCGCTGGTACCGAACGCAACACCCGGGATAGACCTGCTTCGCTGCACGCTTGCGACGCTACTTCTCACGTAGCCTTGCGGTCATGTCGACAACCGTGCAGGCATCGCGCGCTACCGGACTCTCGGCGTCGGAGGTCGAGCAACGTCGCCGCGACGGGCTCACCAATGATGTACCGGATCGGGCGAGTCGCTCGGTGCGCGACATCATCCGCGCCAACGTCTTCACCAGGATCAACGCCATCCTCGGCGTGCTGTTCATTCTGGTGCTTGCCACCGGATCGATCATCGACGGCATGTTCGGCCTGCTGATCGTCGCCAACAGCGCGGTCGGCATCATTCAGGAGATCCGCGCCAAGCGCACCCTCGACCAGCTGGCGATCGTCAGCCAGGCCAAGCCGACCGTGCGCCGCGACGGCAAGGCGGTGGAGCTGGCCCCGCGCGAGGTGGTGCTCGACGATCTGATCGAGCTCGGTCCCGGCGACCAGATCGTGGTCGACGGCGAGGTCGAGGAGTCGGCGCTGCTCGAGATCGACGAGTCGCTGCTCACCGGCGAGGCCGATCCGATCGACAAGCAGGTCGGCGCACCGGTGATGTCGGGCAGCTACGTGGTCTCCGGCAGCGGCGCGTACCGCGCAACCAAGGTCGGCAAGGACGCTTACGCGGCCAAGCTCGCCGACGAGGCGAGCAAGTTCACCCTGGTGAAGTCGGAGCTGCGCAGCGGCATCGACACGATCTTGAAGGTGATCACCTACCTGCTGATTCCGGCGGGCGCACTGAGCATCTACAACCAGCTGGTCTCCAGCAAGGAGTCGTGGCGGCCCGCGGTGACCGGCATGGTCGCTGCGCTGGTGCCGATGGTGCCCGAGGGCCTGGTGCTGATGACCTCGGTGGCGTTCGCGGTCGGCGTGGTTCGCCTCGGCAGGCGCAAGTGCCTGGTGCAGGAGTTGCCCGCGATCGAGGGTTTGGCGCGCGTCGACGTGGTGTGCGCGGACAAGACGGGCACGCTCACCGAGAACGGCATGCGCCTTTCCGATATCACGACGTTGGATTCCTTCGCCGACAACGATGTTCGGCAGGCGCTTGCGGCGTTGGCGGCCGACGATCCGCGCCCGAACGCGAGCGTGCAGGCGATCGCGGAGGCGCTGCCGGACGGTCCCGGCTGGCAGCAGACGGCGGTCGCACCGTTCTCCTCGGCGAAGAAGTGGAGCGGCTGCTCCTACGGCGAGCACGGCGACTGGCTGCTCGGCGCCCCCGATGTGCTGCTCGACCCGTCCTCCGAGGACGCAAGGGTGGCAGAGCAACTCGGCTCCTCGGGCCTGCGCATCCTGTTGCTTGCCCGCAGCGATCGTCCGGTCGACGCCGCGGACGCGCCTGGCACGGTGCGTCCTGCCGCGCTGGTGGTGTTGGAGCAGCGGGTCCGGCCGGATGCGAAGGAAACCCTCGAATACTTTGCCAGCCAGAACGTCTCGATCAAGGTGATCTCCGGCGACAACGCGGTCTCGGTGGGCGCTGTCGCGTCCTCGCTCGACCTCACCGGCGGCGAGCACGCGGTCGACGCGCGCGAATTGCCGGACGACCGTGAGCAACTCGCCGACGTGCTCGACCGCGAGACCACCTTCGGCCGGGTGCGTCCCGACCAGAAGCGCGCGATGGTCGCCGCGTTGCAGTCGCGCGGCCACACCGTCGCGATGACCGGCGACGGCGTGAACGACGTGCTCGCGCTGAAGGATGCCGATATCGGCGTCGCGATGGGCGCTGGCAGCCCGGCGACCCGCGCGGTGGCCCAGATCGTGCTGCTGGACAACAAGTTCGCGACCCTGCCGTATGTGGTCGGCGAGGGCCGCAGGGTGATCGGCAATATCGAGCGGGTCTCGAACCTGTTCCTCACGAAGACCGTCTACTCGGTGTTGCTGGCCTTCCTGATCGGTATCGCCGGTGTCGGGTCGCAGATCTTCGGCTACGACCCGATCGGGTATCCGTTCCTGCCGCGGCATGTCACGATCGCCGCCTGGTTCACCATCGGCATCCCGGCTTTCGTCCTCTCGCTGGCCCCTAACAACGAGCGTGCCCGCAGCGGATTCGTCCGGCGCGTCATGCGTTTGGCGATTCCGTCGGGTGTGGTGATCGGTGTCGCCACCTTCGTGGCCTACCTGATCGCCTATGCGGGCCCGGAGGCGACGCAGCAGCAGAAGGAACAGGCGGGCACCACCGCGCTGATCACGTTGATCATGATCGCGGTATGGGTGCTTGCCATCGTTGCTCGCCCGTACGTGTGGTGGAAGGTGGTGCTCATCGCGACATCGGTGGGCGCGTACGTGATCTTGTTCACGGTCCCGTTCACCCGCGAATTCTTCAAACTCGATCCGTCCAATGTCGGGCTCACCACGGCGGCATTCATTTGTGGCGCCGTCGGAATCGTGCTGGTCGAGGTCGCATGGTGGATCAGCGCGGTGTTGCTCGGTGACAAGGGGCAACTGTTCCCGACCCCGAATCGGGGCGAATCCGACTAACTGGACATCTGACCCGGCGCGCCGCGAGAACCCTTGTGCGGGGCGATTATTCAGTGTTGGAGTACCTTCTCCGATTATGGAGGTACTGCTGCACCAGATCGACGCGTTTGCCGACGCACCGTTCTCGGGCAACCCAGCCGCGGTGATGCCGCTCCCGTCATGGCTCCCGGATTCGTTGCTGCAACACCTGGCCGAGGAGAACAACCTCGCCGAAACCGCCTTCTACACTGCGGAATTACCCAGAGAGGCCGGTGCGCCTCCCGGTGCATGGCCCGCGTTCCACCTGCGCTGGTTCACCCCGCTGGCCGAGGTGGACATGTGCGGGCACGCCACGGTGGCCAGTGCCGCACAGATTTTGGAGGACATGCACCCCGGCGCGGATCGGGTCAGCTTCTTCACCCGCAGCGGCTGGCTGCACGTCGACCGCACCGACGACGACGAATTCGTGCTCGACCTGCCCGCCGTGCCCTCGACCGAGGCGACGCCGGACATCGTGCTGCTCGCCGCGCTCGGCGTGCAGCCGGTGCGCGCCTTCACCGGCACCGACGAGGTCATCGTCGTGGCCACCGAGCAGGAAGTCCGGGCCGCGGCACCGATTTTCACCGCCTTCCCCCCGTTGCCGCGCGGCGTGATCGTCACCGCGCGCGGCGAGTCCGCCGATTTCGTCTCCCGCTTCTTCGCACCGGGCCTCGGTGTCCCCGAGGATCCGGTCACCGGATCGGCACACGCCCAACTGGTTCCGCTGTGGGCCGATGAGTTCGGCAGGACCGAGCTCACCGCCCGCCAGCTCTCTCGGCGCGGCGGCGCGATGCGGTGCGAACTCGCCGGCGATCGGGTGCTGCTCGTCGGCCGGTGCAGGCGCTACCTGGATGGTGTTGTCCAACTCCCTGATTGATCGGGCCGCGCCCCATCGAGGCGCGGCCCGCTGTGTGCACCCACTCCGCCTGCTTCGCGCCTAAGGCGCGACGGACGTATCGACGCGCGGTAGTGGATCCAGATCTCCGCCGGGATGGCTCGGGGTTGAATCATCCCGGCGGAGTGCCATTTTCGACGGCCACCAGACGCGGTCGCCCGCCAGCATGGTCAGCGCGGGCACCAGCACCGAGCGCACCAGCATGGTGTCGAGCAGCACGCCGAACGCCACCGTGAAACCGACCTGCGCCAGCGCGACCAGGGGCAGCGTCATGAGCACCGCGAAGGTCGCGGCCAGCACCACGCCCGCCGAGGTGATCACCCCGCCGGTCACCGAGAGGCTGCGCAGCATGCCGAGTCTGGTTCCGTGCCGCAGGGCCTCCTCCCGGGCCCGGCTCATCAGGAAGATGTTGTAGTCGACGCCGAGTGCGACGAGGAACAGGAACGACATCACGATCACCGTCGAGTCGAGCCCGTGGAACCCGAACAGGTGCTCGAACACGAAAACGCTTGCCCCGAGCGCCGATCCGAACGAGAGCAGCACGGTCAGCACCAGTCCGATCGGTGCGACGATCGACCGGAGCAGCAGGCCGAGCACCACCGTCACCACGAGCAGCACCAACGGCAGCACCAGCCGCTGGTCGTGGGTGGCGGCACGGTCGGTGTCGAGGTTCGCGGCACTCGGCCCGCCGACCACCGTGCCGGTGCCGACGGTCGACAGTGCGCCGCGCAGTCGTTCGATGGTGGCGTACTCGCCGGGCGAGTCCGGCACATCCCTGGGGATCGCCGAGATCTCGGTGTACTCCGGCCCGACTCTGCCCTCTTCGGCGAACCCGATGCCGGGGTCGGCGCGGACCACCCGCAGCGCGTCGGCGCGGAACTCGCTGCGCGCCAGCACCGTCAGCGGTAGTCCGCCGCGCTCGGGGAAGTGCTCGACGATACGTTGCTGCCCGGCAACCGATTCCGGCGTGGTGATGAACCGGTCGACTTGGGCGAGCGGCCCGGTGTTGCCGAGCAGCCCGAGCGCGAGCACGGCGAGCACACCGGTCGCGCAGGCCGCCGCGACGGCGGGGCGGCCCGCGATGCTCGTGCCGACGCGATCCCACAGGCCAACGGACTGCGGCACTTCCGTCGCGTGCACCCGCGGAATCCGCGGCCAGAAGACCCACCGCCCGCACAGCACCAGCAGCGCGGGAAAGACGGTCAGCATGACCGCGAGCGTGCAGAGGATGCCCGCCGCGCCGACCGGCCCGAGGCCCGCTGTGCTGTTCATGTCGGCGACGAGCAGACACAGCAAGCCGGCGGTCACGGTCGCCGCGGAGGCGACGATCGCGGGTGCCGCCTGCCGCAGCGCCGCGCCCATGGCCGCCCCCGGTTCGGCGTGCTTGCGCAGCTCTTCGCGGTAGCGCGCCACGATCAGCATGGCGTAGTCGGTGCCGACGCCGAAGACGAGAATGGTGAGTACCGCGGCGCTTTCCTCGCTGACGGTGAGGTCGAACAGCGTCGCGAGGCCGTACACCGCCGCCATCGCGGCCACATTCGCCATCGCGACCGAGATCAGCGGCACCAGCCACAGCAGCGGACTGCGGTAGGTGAGCAGCAGGATCACCGCGACAACAAGCACCGTCACCAGAAGCAACCTGGTGTCGACGCCGTCGAAGGTGCTGTCGAAATCGGCCTGCAACGCGGCGGGTCCGGTGACCTGAACGCTCAGCCCCGCTGGGTGATTCGCGACCGCGGCGCGCAGGTCCTTGATGTATTTCGAGCTCTCGCCGCGGCTTTCGTCCACCGTCAGCGTGTACAGCAACGCGGTGTTGTCGCGGGCAACAGCCGGTTGGTCTTGCGCCTGCTCGGTGCCGGGCGCGTACTCGGCGCGCACGGTCGAATAGTGCTGTGCCGCAGCGGCGCGATCCTCGGCGGTGAGGCCTGCTGCCCGGAAGTAGGCCAGCACGAACAGGTTCGTGGTACCGCCGGGCAGTGTCGATTCCAGTTCGGCCGCCGCCGTCGACTGCGCCGACGCCGGTAGGTAGTCGGTCGCGCGATCGGTCTTCACCCCGTCGAACCGCCCGGCCAGCGGTGCCAGCGCAACCAGCGCGGCCACCCACAGCCCGAGCACGATCAGCGCACGTGTTCGCATCCCCATCAGTTCTCCCTCGGTTGGGTTGTCGAGTGCAGCGTCGCGTGCTCGCGCGGGGAAAGCGTCCGCCCCTGGCGGACAGTCCCGGGTACTCCGCGCGAAGTACCCGGGGTGTGGCGATGGCGCGCACAATGACTGGAATGGACAGACAGTGGCGGAGCGACGGCGCGTTGACCGCTGCCGTCCTGCTCATCGGATTCGGCTGGGCGCTACTGGGTCCGGAGCAAAGGGCGCTCGATCCGCTCGGCGCCTTGTTGATGGTTGCCGCGATCCTGCCGTTGGCGGTCGCCAGGATCGCCGCGATGCCGGTGCTCGTCGCGCATACCGTGATCGCGGCCGCCTATCACGCGAGCGACTACCCGCACAAAGCGTTGATTCCCGCGACGATGGTCGCGCTGTTCGCCGCCGCCCGCTACGGCAACAGGCGGCGCACCGTGCTGGTGGTGCTGCTGATCGCGCCGCTGGTGGTCGGGGGGATCGCGATCTTCTCCCAGTCCTGGGAGAACGTGTGGCTCCAGGGCTTCGGCGCGATCGGCTGGATCCTGGTGGCCTGCGTCGCCGGTGAGGCGACCCATCTGCAGGAGGCGTATCTCGCGGCGGTGGTCGACCGCGCCGACCGCGCGGAACGCTTCCGCGACGAGGAGGCCAGCCGCCAGGTGACCGAGGAACGCCTGCGTATCGCGCGCGACATGCACGACCTGCTTGCCCACACCATCACTGTCATCCAGATCCAAGCCGGTGTCGCCGCACATCTGCTCACCGAAGGTAAGGCCGAGCCCGCGACGGTGCTCGGCGCGCTGGACACGATCGCGGACGCCTGCGTCGACGCCAGGGCCGAGCTCGCCGCCACCGTCGACGTGCTGCGCTCGCGGGTGGCCGAACCGCACGCGCCGCCGCCGAGTCTCGCGCGGATTCCCGCACTGGCCGAGCCTGTCGAGGCCGCGGGCATCGCGGTGACGCTGGCCAGTACCGGGCAGGTGCGCGCGCTGGCGCCGACCGTCGAGATGGTGGGGTATCGCATTGTGCAGGAAGCGCTCACCAATGTGGTGAAGCATTCCGGCGCGACCGAGGTGCGGGTCGAGCTCGACTATCTCACCGACCGCCTGATCGTCCGGGTCGCCGACAACGGCCGCGGAACCGGCGGCGCGACTACGGGATTCGGCATCACCGGGATGATCGAGCGGGCGTCGGCCATCGGCGGCCGGGCGCGGACCGGCGGCACCGACACCGGGTTCACGGTCACCGCCGAGCTGCCGGTCACCGGTCGACCGCTCGCCGCGGCGCGGCGCGGCACCGAGTTCGCCGGTGCCGGTTCATGATCCGGGTATTGCTCGCCGACGACCAGGCTCTGGTCCGCGGCGCCTTCGCGCTGCTCGTCGCTTCGGCGCCGGATATGGAGGTCGTCGGCGAGGCGGCCACCGGTCTGGCCGCCGTGTCGATGGCGCGCTCCGCACGCGCCGACGTCGTCGTCATGGACATCCGGATGCCCGACCTCGACGGCATCGGCGCAACCGCGGCCATCGCCGCCGACGAGAATCTGGCCGGGGTCCGCGTTCTGGTGCTCACCACCTACGACACCGACGACAACGTGCTCGCGGCATTACGCGCCGGCGCAAGCGGATTCCTCATCAAGGACACCAAACCGGCCGCGCTCCTCGACGCCATCCGCACGATTGCCGCAGGCGAGGCGCTGCTCTCGCCCAGCGCGACCGCGGCCGTCATCGCCCGCGTTCGCGCGACCCCTGACCCGGCACCCCGGCGCGATCTCGATGTCCTCACCGACCGCGAGCTCGACGTGCTCGTCCTGATCGCCCGCGGCATGACCAACGCCGAGATCGCCGAAACCCTCGTCGTCAGCCCGCTCACGGTGAAGACCCACGTCAGCCGCATCCTCGCGAAACTTCTTGCCCGCGACCGGGTTCAGCTCGTCATTGCCGCTTACCAGGCTGGGCTGGTCACTCCGGCGGGTTGACCGCCCGGCAGGCCTGTCCGGCTGTCGCGGCGTCGAGGCTTCCTGCCCACTGGCGGCACGGTGCTCGGTGGGTCATCGGGAAGGCTCGTCGGAGCTGCGGTCCTCGAGCGGGAACATGATGGGGCTCAGCAGGTATCGGGTGCGGTCCGGGGTCTCCTCGTTGCCGAGCGCGGGGAGGATCGCCGCGCGCATACCCTCGATCAGCTTCTGAATCTCGCTGTCGCTGAGCCAGATCGCGTGCTGGCGGTAGCCGACCAGGTCGCGCGCCGGGTCGGCGGTGTCGCGGTCGAGGTAGGCGTTGTACTCGGCGATCATGGTGGCCATGGCGGTGGCGAATACCCGCCGATGGTCATCGGAGGTCATCGCCGCTGCGGTCTCGGCGTCGATGGACGCGCGATCCTGCCTGAGTCGATAGTGGCGCTCCAGCGCGCCGCGGACCCGCTGCTCCTCGGCCACTTCCAGCACCCCACCCGCAGCGAGCAAGTCGACGTGCCGATACACGGTGGCCTTCGAGGTGTCGGGCAGTCGATCGCACAGCTGCGCCGTGGTGAGTACCCGTCCGCCGCGCATGGCGTGCACGATCCGCAACCGCACCGGGTGGGCCAGCAGCTCCAAGGTGTCCATTGCTCTACGATCTCACAACTGATAACGTTCTCAAACATGAGAACGATGAGCACGGAGTGGATGCCACCCGGGTACGCCGACCAAGGCACCTTCGAGGAGCACGAGGTCACCATCGGCTCGGACGACCTCGCGGTCGGCGCGACGCTGAGCCTGCCGCGCGGGCCGGGGCCGTGGCCCGCCGTCGTCCTGCTCAGCGGCGGCGGCCCGTTCGACCGTGACGAAACCAGCGGCCCGAACAAATCATTCAAGGACCTGGCCTGGGGCCTGGCCACCCGCGGCATCGCGGTGCTTCGCTTCGACAAGGTGACGCATGCGCATCCGGAGGTCGCCGACCATCCCGACTTCACGATGGCCGACGAGTATGTGCCCCATGCCGTTTCGGCCCTCCGGCTGCTCAGGGAACACCCGGAGGTCGATCCGGCGCGAGTCGCCGTCCTCGGCCACAGCATGGGCGGCAAGCTGGCGCCGCGGGTGGCCGCTGCCGAACCGGCCGTGGCGGGACTGGTCATCATGGCGGGTGACACCCAGCCCATGCACCACGCCGCCGTCCGGGTGTTCCGCTATCTCGCGTCGCTCGACCCGAGCCCGGAGATCGATGCCGCGGTCGAGGCGATCACGCGCCAGGCCGCCGTGGTCGACAGCGATGACCTTTCGTCGTCGACCCCGCGCGAGGAACTGCCCTTCGGTCTTTCCGGGAGCTACTGGCTGGATCTGCGTACGTATCAACCGGTTTCGACCGCGGCAGCCGTGGCGAAGCCGATGCTGATCCTCCAGGGCGCCCGCGACTATCAGGTCACCGTTGCCGACGACCTCGTCGGCTGGCAGACCGGCCTGGCCGGGCGCCCCGACGTCACCTTCCGCGTCTACGACGCGGACGACCACATGTTCTTTCCCGGCTCCGGAATCTCCACACCGGCGAGTTACCAAGCGCCACAGCATGTCGACCCGGCCGTGGTCGCCGACATCGCCGAATGGCTCTCGCGGCTTTGAGGACTCGGCGCGACAGTTCTGATCGGTCAGTGCAGTGCGCCTGCGGGGACCTTCAGATCGGTGTCGGTCTCCAGGCACGTGCGGATCAACTCCGACAGGCCATCGGCGAGGCGCGGTATCGGCAGATTCGGCGGAAGGTGCACGAATCCGCCTCGTAGACCCGGTGATTCGGTGGCGATGAAGTGCCGCAGGCCGTAGAAGACGTGATTGCAGACGAAGGTGCCCGCGCTGTAGGAGATCGAGGCGGGGACACCGATGGCGGTCATGGCCGCGATCGACGCCTTGAGCGGCAAGCCGGCGAAATAGGCGGCGGGGCCGCCGGGCACCACCGGCCGGTCGATCGGTCGCCCGCCCGCGTTGTCCGGGATGCGGGCGTCGTCGAGATTGATCGCGACCTGCTCGGGGGTGATGTCGGTGCGGCCGCCGGCCAGCCCGAGGCAGATCACCAGCTCGGGCTCGTGCTCCGCGATCGCCGCACGCAGCTCTGCCAGGGATGTGTCGAAGACGCACGGCAGTTCGACGGCCACGATCCTGGTGTCCGCCACCGGTTGTCGCTGTTCCAGCAGTGCGGCGGCCGCCCATGACGGGTTGTCGGTCGCGCCGTCGAACGGTTCGAACCCGGTAACCAAGACGGTGCGCATCAGAACCCCCACAGGTACATGATCGCGATATTGCAGCCGAGGACGGCGATCGCGGTCGGGATTTGTGCCTTGATCGGGCCGTAGCGGTCCTTCATCTCCAGCAGCACCGCGGGCACGATGTTGAAGTTGGCGGCCATCGGTGTGCAGAGGGTGCCGCAGAAACCGCAGAGCATCCCGACGGCAAGGATCAGCGTCGCGTTGCCGTGGAACTGGCTGACCAGGACCGGCCAGCCGATGGCCGCCGTCATCACGGGGAACGCGGCGAAGGCATTGCCCATCACGATGGTGAACACGGCCATGCCGACGCCGTACAGCGCGACGGCCGCGAACAGCGAGTCGTGCGGCAGGATCGCGGTGAAGATCCGGCCGACCTGCTTGCCGACCCCGGCCTTGTCGAACAGGAGGCCGAGGACGGCGATCAGCTGCGGAAGCAGCAGTGCCCAGCCGATCGACTGCGCGAGCCGTGAGCCTTCGCGTAACGCGACGCCTGGCCCGGTGCGTCCGGCCGGGCGCAGCAGCGCCATCGCGACAACGAGCGCGACGAGAACGCCTGCGCCGAGCCCGGTCAGGGCCGGTGTTCCGTTGGCGAGCAAGGTTTTACCACCGACCGTCACCGAGGCGACCATGGTCGCGAAGATCAGGGCGACGATCGGGATCAGCAGTGCGGGCACGAACAGTCGATTGCCGAGCTTCGTTGCGGCGGTTTCGCGTTCGTCGACGGTGGTGGTCGCCATCGCCGCGGTGCCGAGCGCGCCGAGGCCGCCGAGTAGTCCGACGATCACGACGGTGAGGCCTAGCGGCCAAGCGGGGGCGACCTTGTTGACGACGAAAGTCGAGTAACAGAAGCCCATGCCGAGCAGACCCCAGAATGCGGCGGCGCCCGTGCGGCGCGGATTGTCTTGCTGCTGTGCGGCGAAGACGGCGACCACGATGAAGAACAGCCCGAGTCCCCAGTACAGCCATTCGGCGTTGATCATCGCGCCACCGCCTTGACCGCCGTGGACTGGCGGACCAGCCACCGGTCCAACCACAGCAGGCGCCCGGCGTGGATCACGTAGGCGCAGATGGCTGTCGGCACCGCCCACCGCGCCAGCTCCAGCGGATCGAGCTGCAGCCCATAAGAGGTGTTGACGTAGCCGGTGATCAGCAGCACGCTGCCCACCGCGATGAAGATGTCCTCGCCGAAGAACAGGCCGACATTGTCCGAGCTTGCCGAGAACGCCTTGATCTTCTCGATCTCCGGGTCGGTCAGGTCGCCGTAGCGCTGTTGGGCCGCGCCGATGGCCATCGGTCCGATCAGCGGGCGCACCGTGTGCGGATGGCCGAAGATGCCGGTCAGCCCGAGGGCGGCGGTGCCCTGCCTGACCAGCAGGTAGCCCGCGAGCAAGCGTCCGGTGGTCAGCACGCGCAACCTGCCGATGAGGCGACCGGCCCGCTGCTGCAAGCCGTATCGATCGAGCAGGCCGATCACCGGCAGCGTGACGACCCAGATGGTCACCGACCGGCTACCCGCGAAGCCGTTGCCGATACTGTCCAGAATTTCCTTCGGCGTCAGCCCGCCGAGCAGCGCCGTTGCCACCCCTGAGACCACGACGACGAGCATCGGGTTGAGCCGAAGCGCAAACCCCACCACAACCAGGGCAACGCCAAGTAAGACGAACACACACACTCCACAACACTGGGGACGGACTGGCGAGAACCGTATGTGTGTCCGGCAGTGTGCGCAACTCCACCCGCGCCGAAGGGTATTCGGGCCTACTCGTCTGGTACGGCACCATCGTCGGGTTCGGGCAGAATTTTGTTCATTTGGTTCGGCAGGAGCGGGGTCACTGCGAATCGCCCGGCGACCGCGTCCGCGGGCAGCGCCTGGACGGCGCGGATGCCGTTGCGGGAGGCAAGGTTTCGAAGTCCGTCCAGGGGGCCGCGGACGACAAGGCCGACCGCGCAGGCGCAGCCGGAGCGCAGGCGCGCGGCCGAGAGCGCGACGATGCGGGCGGAGCGCTCGTCGGCGGTCGGGCGGGGGAGCAGCCAAGCAGCCGACTCGGCGGAGCTGATTGCCGCGGCGTCGCCCGCGGGGACAGGCACGGCGACCAACGGAGTCTGCACCCGCGGCACCGCAACGTGATAGAGCACCTGCGCGATCCGCATGCCACCGCTGTTGGGCGGAAGTTGTTCGGGCACCAAGGGTTCGGTGAACGACACCAGTGCCCAGTGGTCGGCATCGTCGGCGCCGTTCAGCGAATCCTTCGCGCGCGCCAGGTAATCCGCGACCTCGTCGCCCTGCTCCGGCCCGAGCCGATCGGTGAAAACACCCGCCGTGCGCGGCGGGTTCAGCACGCCGAGCAGCACGATGAACACCACGAGACCGACGGCCGCCGCCGCGACGGCGAGGCGTCCCCACGGCACCGCCCGCCGGTCAGGCATTGCGCAGGACGTCCAGCGCGTGCTTCAGATCGTCGGGGTACTCGCTGGTGATCTCCAGGTAGCGGCCGTCGGCGGGATGGTTGAAGCCGAGCGAACGGGCATGCAGCCATTGCCGTTCCAGCCCGAGCCGCTCGGCAAGGCGGGGGTCGGCGCCGTAGGTCAGGTCGCCGCAGCATGGATGCCGGATCGCGGAGAAATGCACCCGGATCTGGTGTGTCCGACCGGTTTCCAGGTGGATGTCGAGCAGGCTCGCGGCCTGGAACGCCTCGACCGTGTCGTAATGCGTGATGCTGGGGCGCCCATCGGCGGTGACCGCGAACTTCCAGTCGTTGCCGCGCGCCCGCCCGATCGGCGCGTCGATGGTGCCGCTGCTCGGATCCGGATGGCCTTGCACCAGTGCGTGATACCGCTTGTCGATGGTGCGCTGTTTGAACGCGCGCTTGAGCACCGTGTACGCGTGCTCGGACTGCGCGACCACCATCACCCCCGAGGTGCCGACATCGAGCCGGTGCACGATGCCCTGCCGCTCGTGCGCGCCGGAGGTGGAGATGCGGTAGCCCGCCGCGGCGAGGCCGCCGATCACGGTGGGCCCGGTCCAGCCGACACCGGTGTGCGCCGCGACGCCTACCGGCTTGTCCACCGCGACGATGTCGTCGTCGGCGTAGAGGATGCGCATGCCCTCCACGGGTGCGGCCTCGATGGTCAACTCCCGCTTGGGTTCCGGGAACATCACCTCGAGCCAGGCGCCTGCGGCGAGCCGATCGGATTTGCCCGCCGCGATCCCGTCGAGCTGCACGCTGCCTTCCTCGGCGAGCGCGGCGACGGCGGTGCGCGACAGCCCGAGCAGCCGCGACAGCCCGGCATCGACTCGCATGCCGTCGAGTCCGTCGGGTACCGGCATGGTGCGTGTTTCCCTCATGCGGTATTCCCTTCGGTGGCGGATTCGGCCTTGCCGCTCTCGGTTTCGCGGTCGGCGTCGTTGCGTCCGGTGCGGGTGCCGTTCGGCTCGAAGCCGAACACGGTCAGCACGACGAGCAGGACCGCGCCGCAGACGATCGAGGAATCCGCCACGTTGAACACCGGCCACCAGCCGATCGCGAGGAAGTCGACGACATGTCCCTGCAGCGGGCCTGGCGAACGGAACAGCCGATCCACCAGATTGCCGAGCGCGCCGCCGAGCACCATGCCGAGTCCGATCGCCCACCACAGCGACCGCAGCGTGCGCCCGATGCGCACGACGCCGATCACCACGGCCGTCGCGACCAAGGTCAGCAGCCAGGTCATGCCGGTCGCCATCGAGAACGCGGCACCCGGGTTACGGACGAGGCTGAGCCTGGCGAAGTCGCCGATGATCGAGACCGGCTCGCCCGGCGTCAGGTTGGCAACGACGAGACATTTCGTGAGCAGATCGAGGCCGAGCAGAACGCCGGCGATGAGGAGCAGCGTGCGCAGCCGCTGTGGAGCGGCGGGTTCTGGCGTAGGTGAAGTCTGCGGCGGATTCGCCGATGTCGCCCCCTCGACGGTGTTCGTGGGGTTCTCCTCGGGCGGCCGGTCGTCACTCACACGCACCATCATCTCTCGAGGGGCAGTGGTACCTGTGCGGCGGTCCGCTCAGAAAGTCGTCGCATGTCCTGCGCATGTCCCAGCTGACACTCAGGAAGCGGTCGTATCGTGTTCCTCGTGACGGTGTTGTCTTCCCCCCACATCCCCCGGAAAGCTCGCTCGGGTGTGCTGCTCATAGTGCTTGCGGTCGGCCTGACCGCGTTCGGTACCGGCTGCAGCGACGGCACCGAGTCGCGGATGGAGACCGACAGCACCGAGCCGCTCGGCAGCAAAGAGGTGACCGTGCCGATCCCGGCGGTGGTCACCACGATCGTGTCGCCGGGCGCCGAGCCGCGCTCGTTGCTGCGGCCGGAATATCCCGCGGGCACCGTGCAGCGGGTGACACTGCATACCTCGCACCACATCGAGCAGCAGATCAACGACCAGTCGGCCCGCGACTTCTCGACGCCGGATCTGACGATCCCGATGACCGCGAAGACCGACGCCGACGGCATCGATCTCACGCTGGGCACCGTCACCTCGCCGGACCCGCGGCTGGCCAAGGCGCTCACCAAGACCAGCGGGTCACATGCCGGTTTCGACCTGAGCGACCTCGGCACCATCACCGCGCTGAGGCTCGAGCCTGCGCCGGAAACCTCCAACCCGGCCCGTGCCGCGCTGGAGCAGGCCTTCTATCAAGCGGTTTACCGCTCGATTGCGTTTCCCGATCTTCCGGTCGGTGAGGGCGCGGTCTGGACGGTGCAACAGGAGGTCAGCGGCGGGGTCGTCCTCGACCAGGTGACCACCGCGACGCTGACCAAACGCGACGGCGACCGGCTCACCATCGAATTGGACGTCATCCAGAAGCCGAAGTCCGCGGTGTGGAATCTGCCGAACAACGCGGGCTGGCTCGACATCCAGGACTACGTCATGCAGGGCAACGGCACCATCACGGTCGATCTCGGCTTGCCGCTGCCGGTCGCGGGGTCCATCACCGTCGGCGGCCACCAGGCTTATCGCGATCCGCGCAGCTCGAGCATGCTGCAGCAGACGATCGACACGCAGGTCTCGTGGACGGAGTGACCCGCAGCTGCGGCCTGATGCTCGCGGCGGCCACCACGGTGCTTCTCGCCGCCTGTGGGTCCGCGGAATCGCCTGCGCCTGCCGCGCCCGAGCTGCCGCCCTTCGGTCCGGCCACCGCGGCCAAGCCGGTGACCGTGCCGCCGATCACGGACGCCGATCGGTTGCAGGACCGATTGCTGACGAGCACGAATCTGCCGCCCGATTTCACCGCGTTGCCCGCGCGTGTCGACCCGCCTGCGACGGCGCAGGCGGCGCCGACCGACCCGGCCGAATGCGCGAAGGTGCTGACTCCGCTCGGTGCGCAGCGGCCCGGGTCGCTGGCCAAGGCGTCCGTGCAATACACCGGCCCGAACTTCTCCAGCATCGACATCGACGCCGCGAGCTATCCGAATGACGCAGTGGCGCCTGCGTTTTCGGAGCTGCAGGCGAGAGTGCGCGGCTGTGCGCACTATTCGGGCACCGACGCGACCGATATCAAGATCGACTACCGCGTCGGTGGCCTTGCCGCGCCCGCGGTCGGCGACGCGGCCGCCGCCTTCCAGGTCCGCACCACCAGTGAGGGACTCACGCTGCAGTCCTCGGTCGCGATCGTGCAGGTCGGCAGCACCCTGACCCAGGTGGCGGTGACCGCGCCGGAGTCGGTGGACATCCAGGTGCTCAACGAGCTCGCCGCCGCACAGGTGCGCAGACTGCAAGGTGTCTCCGGGCCTTGATTCGAGAGGATCAGCCCTGATCATGGCCTTGCGGGCATAGGCTCGACACCGTCCGACACATCGCCTCACCGGAGGTTTCTCATGTCTGATGTCAAGCCGATCCCCGACGGCTACCCGGTCGTGTCGCCGGGTCTGGCGATCGACGGCGCCGCCGCCGCGATCGATTTCTACAAGCATGTTTTCGGCGCGTCGGAGCGGATGCGCATGCCGGGACCGGACGGCAAGGTCGCGCACAGCGAGCTGATGTTCGGCAACTCGCTGATCATGGTCGGTGATCCGTCGCAGGAGATGGACTTCCTCGATCCCAAGCAGGTCGGCGGGACGCCGGTCAACCTGCACGTGTACGTCGAGGATGCGGACGCCGCCTTCGCCGCAGCGCTCGGCGCGGGCGCCAGGGAACTGACCCCGATGACCGACCAGTTCTACGGTGATCGCAGTGGTTCTTTCGAGGATCCGTGGGGACACCGCTGGACGGTGGCCACCCACATCGAAGATGTCGCACCGGAGGAGATGGACCGGCGGATGCGCGAGCTGTTCGGCTAGTACCTCAGCCTGGCACCACCGAATCGCCGACAACCCGAACGGTTTTCGCGGCCAGCGGCTTGGGCGCCGGTCCGCCGGCCACCGTGCCGTCCAGCGCGAACTTGCTGCCGTGACACGGACAGTTGATCGTGCCGCCGGACACGCTGGTCACCTTGCACCCCGCATGCGTGCAGGTCGAGGACAAGCCGACGAACGTGCCGGCATTCGGCTGCGTCACCACCGTGTCGCCGACGATCACGCCGCCGCCGACCGGGATGTCGGCGGTCTTGGCGATCGCCTGCGCCGCGTCCGCAGCCGGTGTCTTGCCGTCGGCCGCCTTGTTGTCGGCCGGGGGATTCGGTGCGGGAGTGGCGCTTTCCTTGCCGTAGGTGGTGCACGCGGTCAGCGCCGTCGCCGCGACGACGGCGCCTGCGCCCGCCGCGACTACGGTGCGGCGGCGGAAAGCCGAAGGGTCGGTGGTCATGTGGTCGATCTCCGATCAGAAGGTGAGGCCGTTGTTCTGGAAGAACCAGAGCGATGAGGTGAGCCAGAGGCCGGTCAGCCCGGTCAGGACCAAGCCGCCCGCGACCGGGATCACCCAGCCGGGCAAGCCTTTCCGGGTGAGCAGCAGCATCTTGGCGACGAACGCGCCGTAGAAGAAGCAGCCGAGCAGCGAATGTGCGAGCACCCGGTTGTCGTACTGCTGAAAACCCAAGGCGTACAGGCAGTGCACCGCGACCGGGACGCTGGCGAGCACGGCGAGCCTGCCCGACCAGACATGCGCGGTGCCGATCCAAGACGGCGCGGAGATGCCGGGCAGCTTGCCGTACATCGCCAGCGCCGAGACGAACTGGAACAGCGCGAAGACGAAGGCGACGGTGCCCAGCCAGGCCTTGACCGCCTGCGGGCCGGAGAACCCCGCGATGTTCACCGAAAAGGCCGAGGGGTCATGGGTTTTGGCGTAGACGCCGAGCAGCACCGAGACCGCGGCGCCGACGAGCACCGGGATGGCGATGGCGGCGATCGCCGCGGTGCTCGGCTGCGGCCGCTCGATGGGCTCCGTCTCTCGCTCAGCCGACACTGTCACCACCACTTACCTTGTTCGCAGTTATCTTCTTGCCGTTGATGATTGCCGTCGCGTCGGGGGCGAGGCCTTGGGCTGGCGAGGTCGTGCCGTCGGCGCCGCGCTGGACGCCGGTGACAGCACCGGCGCCGTCGACGATCCAGCTCTGTCGCACGCCCGCCTCGGTGTAGACGTAGAGTCCGGCGGGCGGTTGCACAGGCGCGGTGCTGAAGTCCCACTTCTTGGCGCCGAGCGACAGCGTTCCGGTCACCGTCTTGCCGTCGAAACGGCCGTCGAGCTTGGCGTCGTTCTTGCCGTTCAGCTGGAGCCCACCGTTGGTTGCGCTGCCCTGCAGCCAGGATTCGACCGCCTTGCCGTCGCAGGCGTAGGCGATCGCCTTGCCGTTCTCGACGGTGATCGACAGTGTGATCGGTGCGCCCGCCGGTAGCGGAATGTTGCCGATATAGTCCGCCTTCGGCGGGAACTGCGCTGGTGCTGGTGCGCTCGTAGTCGGCGGTGCCGGTGCGGCGACGGTGGCGCTCGACGTCACCGTCGTGTTCGGTTCGGCCGTCGACGGTTCGGTCTCTTTGGACATATTGACGACAAGCAGGACAAGGCCGAGCACGGCCACCGCCGCCAGGGTGAGCCACGGCCCGAGACGTTTCATAGGATCTCCTCGAGGTACGGCCGAACTCTGCACCGGCCGACACGGTCCCCGGCGCGAGGGCTGCGCACCGGTACCGCTCTTCGCATTGTCAACGGGGCAGCGCACCCGATCGGTTCAAACCGACATTCCCGACACCCACCGGTCGGCGTGTTGACCATTTGTGTCGCATCGGTGCGCTGGTCCGCTTTTCGAGCGCCTCGAGATCAAAGCTGCGGATTCCGGGAAGAGGTGCGGCCAGTGCCAGCGCGGGGGTCGCAGTGTGTGAGGTCAGGCGGGGGTTGTGTGGGTGTGAGTGTTAGCACCAGTGCGCGGGCCTCGGTGGGGGAGAGAGCGGTTCCGGCGGTGTGGGCCGTGGTGAAGGCAGGTTCGCCGAGGGCATTGCGGACCGCGTCGGTGGGGCGGTCGATGTCCGGACGTTCGGCGGGGAGCAGGGGCATGCCGTTGGCTTCGCGGACCGCTTGCGCGCTACCGAGAAGTTGTGCGGCGATGTCGAATTCGCCGAGGCCGACAGCTGCCGCGGCGAGGCCGGCCAGGGCGAAGGCGGTGTCGCGCGGGGCTTCGATCCGCAGGGCCCCATCGAGGGCGGCGAGGTGCATGGCCAAGGCGGCGACGGGTTCGTCGCGGTGCTCGTGCAGGTAGCCGAGTTCGACCTGGATCATCGGGAGGAAGAGCGGGGTCTCTTCGCCGTCGGCCGGTGCTATCGCGAGCAGGTCGAGCAGGATGCGTTCGGCGACATCCGGTTTGCCGTTGCGGCGGGCGGCGAACGCCAACACGATGGTGGCGAAGAGTCGGCCGGGCTGATAGCCGTGCTCGGTGGCGACCTGCACGGCTTGTTCGCCGAGAGCTTCGGCGCGGTCGTATTCGGTGTGCTGCATGGCGATCCAGCCGAGCCAGCACAGGTGGGTGCAGACCTGGCCCCAGAGTTCCAGCTCCTGTGCCAAACCCAGTGCCTCGGCATGGATGTCGGTGGCGCCGGACAGATCGCCGGTCAATTCGGCAAGCCCGCCGAGCCATTCGGCCGCCTGCAGCCTGCCCCAGCGATCGTCGAGCTCGGCGAACAGCCGGGCCGCGGTGCGGGCGTGTGCTTCCAGCGCGGCCAGATCCACCCGACTGTGCGCGGCCTGCGCCAGGGCGACGTTGCCCAGCGCGACACCCCAGCGGTCGCCCAGCTGTTCGCAGGCCGGAAGTGCTTGGTGCAGCAGCGCCGTCAATTCGGCGATGTCACCGGATTCGAGCGCGGAGAACGCGAGGAACACCTGGGCGCGGGCGCGGCCCGCCGGATCGTCGACGGTCTCGTACGCCGCGAGGACCTCGGCGCGTCTGGCCGCGCCGTCGGCGAATTCGCCTTGCCGGAAGGCGAATCCGGTTCGCCAGGCCAGGGCGGGCACCCGGTGCTGCGCCGCACCGTCGAGCGCCAGCGCGGCATCGAACCAGCGTCGCGCCTCGGTCAACCGTCCGCGCAGCAGCCAGTACCAGGCGAGCGCACGCACGAGTCGAAGTGCCGCATCGCCGTTCCCGGCGCGCACGAACCCATCCAGTGCCGCACGCAGATTCGCGTCCTCGGCATCGAGCCTGCGCAGCCAGCGCTGCTGATCCGCGCCATGCAGCTCCGGCGCGGCGCGCTCCGCCAGCGCCAAGTAGTACCAGTGGTGTGCCCGATGTACCCCGTCGAACTCCCCGGACTCGGCGAGCCGGTCAAGACAGAACGCCACCACCGACTCCAGCAGTCGATACCGCCGCCCCACAGCCTGTACCAGCGACCGATCCACCAGCCGCGCAACAACATCGGCGATCGTCGAGGGATCGAGGTCGCGTCGGCGCACACCGCTGTCGCCGACCGTCAGAGCTCCTTCAGCAGTGTTGACTCCGCCCGGCAGTCCGCCAGACTGATCGCTCCCACTTGCGGCGGACGTCGTCCTTGGGACGGAGCGGTCCCAGGCATCGCCGGACTGGACACCGAGCCCGGCTGTGGCACAAACGGTTTCGGCGGCCTCCAGGGTGCAGCCGCCCGCGTGCACCGCGAGGCGGCGCAGCACGGCCTGCTCGGTGTCGTCGAGCAGACCCCAGCTCCAGTCGATCATCGCGGTGAGAGTTTGCTGGCGCGGAGGCGCGCCGCGATGGCCGGTGGCGAGCAGGCGAAAACGGTCGTCCAGCCTGGCGACCATGTCGTGCACGCCGAGGGCGCGGACGCGGGTGGCGGCCAGTTCGAGGGCGAGCGGGATGCCGTCCAGTCGGCGGCACAGCGTGGCCACCGCGTCGGCGGTGCCGGCATCGAGGACGAAATCGCGCGCGCTTGCGCGGGCCCGGGCGACGAAAAGCTGCACGGCACTGGAGTGTTCGAGATCGGCGAGGTCGGCGTCGGGAGCGGGGATCGCGAGCGGTTCCACCGCGACGATGTCTTCGCCAGGCAGCCGCAACTGTTCGCGGCTGGTGGCAAGGATGTGCAGGTTCGGTGCGGCGCCGAGGAGCAGTTCGGCCAGTTCGGCCGCGTGGTCGATGACGTGCTCGCAGTTGTCGAGCACCAGCAGGAGTTCCTGGTCGGCGAGCACCTCGCACAGCAGGTCGGCGGGGTCGGCGCCATCGGTGGCGTTGATGCCGAGCACCTGAGATACCGCGTCCGCCAGGAACGTTGCCGCGTCGGCGGTGGTCGGTTGCAGGGGCGCGAGTTCGACAAGCCAGGTGCCGTGCGCAAACCGGTCTGCCACCGCGGTCGCCGCGGCAAGGGCGAGCCGGGTCTTGCCGACGCCGCCCGGTCCGGTCAATGTCACCAGCCGAGCTGCCTCGACCGCACGGTCTATCTCGGCGAGATCGGCGTCGCGGCCGATCAGTGCGGTGCGCTGCGCGGGAATGTTGGTGCTGCGCCGCCGGATGACGGTCTCCGGCCGCGGCGCGGCGAGCTCGAGCTCCTGGGCCAGGATCGACCGATGCAGCGCGACCAGCTCAGGACTCGGATCGAGGCCGAGCTCGTCGGCCAACTGCCTGCGCAGCTCTTCGTAGCTGTCGAGTGCTTCGGCCTGCCTGCCTGCGCCGTAGAGGGACCGCAGGTGCGCGGCACGAAGACGTTCGCGCAGTGGATGTTCCGCGACGAACCCGCCGAGATCGCCGGCCACCTCCCGGTACTCGCCGAGCGAAAGACGCGCCTCGGCAAGTTCTTCCACGGCGACGAGGCGTTGTTCCTCGAGCTGTGCGATGGCGGGTTGCGCGAACGTGGCGTCCCGGAAGTCGGCGAACGCGGGACCGCGCCACAGCTCCAGCGCATCGGTGAGCGCGCGCACTCGGTCCTTCGTTTCGGTTGCCGCGCGGGCGGTCGCGACCAGCGCGCGGAACCGCACCGCGTCCACTTCGGTGGTCGCCAGCCGATAACCGGGCGGCGGTGAGACGACCAGCTCACGGGCGCCGGGTTCGGCGTCTTCCAGTGCCCGCCGCAGCTGCGACGCCTTCGCCGCGAGGGTGCCCGCCGGATTGCCTGGCGGATCCTCGGCCCAGATGTCGTCGATGAGCCGATCGCCCGACACCGGCTGACCTGCGCCGACCAGCAGATCCGCGAGCAGCGCGCGCACTTTGGTCCCCGGGATCGGCACCACGGTGCCGGTATCCGTCCAGACCGTCAACGGACCGAGCACACCGAAACGCATAGGGGCAGCTTAACCAGGGGGCGCACGGGCGGAATCGGACCGTAAAGAAACCGGAAGGTGCCCCGGCCAGAGTTGGTGACAACGCAGGAACAAACCTACCGAAAGAGCTCGACATGAAACTCACCACCGTCTTCGCCGCCGCCGTTCTCGCCGCGACCGCTGTGCTGGCAGGCTGCGGAACCGCCGAGGAGAACACCAAGGCCGCACCGGCCAAGCCCGGTGCTTACGCCGACGTCAACGGCCTGCACATGTACTACGAAGTGCACGGCACCCCGACCGACCAGCCGCCGCTGGTGCTGCTGCACGGCGCACTGTCCGGCATCGACACCGACTTCGGTCAGCTCATCCCGGAACTGGCCAAGTCCCGCCAGATCATCGCCGTCGAACAGCAGGCGCACGGCCGCACCGCCGACATCGACCGCCCGCTGCGCACGCCGCAGATGGCCGAAGACACCGTCGCACTGCTGCGCAGCATCGGCGTGCAGCGTGCCGACATTCTCGGCTACAGCATGGGTGCCGGTGTGGCACTGGAGATTACGCTGAAGCATCCCGAGCTGGTTCGCAAGCAGATCCTCGCCGCAGGCGGTCTCGACGCGAACGCCATGCACCCCGGCCTGCTCGACGGGCTCGCCGATCTGCAACCGGAGATGCTGCACGGCTCCCCGTTCCACGCCGATTACCTGAAGAACGCGCCGCGACCCGACGACTTCCCCCGGCTGGTGGCGCGGGTCAAGGAGCACGACCAGAACGCGATCCCGGTCGTCACGCCGGAGGCGGCCCGCCAGGTCAAGGCCCCGACGTTGACCGTGATCGGTGACTCCGACATCGTCCGGCCCGAGCACGCCGTCGAGATGTTCCGCCTGTTCGGCGGCGGCATCATGGGCGATACGCCTGCGGGGCTGCCCAATTCGCAGCTGGCGATCCTGCCGGGCACGTCGCACATCACGCTGGTGCATCGCCCGGAGCTGCTGTTGCCGATGATCCCGGCCTTCCTCGACGCACCGGTCAAGGACGCGCGATGACCGCTGCCTCGAGCGGTGATTCGAGGCGCAGTGGTGGCCGGTTGCGGGTGGTGCTGATCCTCGGCAGCACCCGCGCCGGGCGGTTCGGCCCCACCGTCGCCGACTGGTTCGCCGGTCGGCTCGGTCGCCGCGACCTCGACCTCGACCGCGTCGATCTGGCGACCGCAGGCCTGCCCGACCAACTGACCGGCCCCGACGAACCACTTCCCGCCGCCGTCCGCGCGCTCAGCGAACGCCTCTGCGTCGCAGACGCTTTCGTCGTAGTCACCCCCGAATACAACCGCAGCTTCCCGGCCGCGCTGAAGAACGCCATCGACTGGTTCGACACCGAATGGGCCGCCAAACCGGTCACCGTCGTCGGCTACGGCACCGACTCCGACGGCAGCCACGCCGCCGCGCACCTCCGCCAGATCTTCGGCGAACTCAACGCCGTCCCCATCCGCCGCACCATCACCATCGCCAAGGCCTGGCAACGCTTCGCCGCCGACGGCACCTGGCCCCGCCGCGACCCCGACCTCGAAGAATCCGTCACCACCACCCTCGACCAACTCCTCTGGTGGGCCGAAGCTTTGCGTGACGCCCGCAGCAAAACTCCGTTCGTGGCGTAGGCATGGCTACCGAATCCGCGGGAACCGTGGCGGCGGACCCGGTCCCCCTCATCGATCGGGTGGCCGGGTCCGCCGGGTTCGGGGTACCCGATGGGGGTTGGCGGGGAAACCTTGGATCGGGCGCTAGCAGGCCTGGTGGGCTGCGGTCATGCGGTGGGCGAGGAGGAAGCGCATGAGGTTGCGTTGGACGTCGATGCCGAAATCTTGTTGGAGGATGGCGGCGCCGAAAGCGTGTTCGGCCACGAGAGGTGTGGTGAATTGGGCCAGTTCGCAGCCGCGGGGGCTGGCGTAGTGCTCGAGCGTGAGGGGGATCGGGATGCCTCGGCCTGGCATGAGCAACTCCACACCGGTCGGGAGCAGGGGTGCGGAACCCGGGTCGGCGAGGTTGTCGGCGTCCAGCCACTGGGCCAGGTTCGTCCGGCCGATCACGATGTTGCTGACCTGGTCGAAAAGGGTCTGCAGGAAGAATGTCGGCATCGGGCGGGCGCGCGGGCCCATCGCGTCGATGACGACCTGGCCGCCGAGTTGCGTGCGGTAGGGGGCGCCTGCCATGGGGGCGATCGCGGCGTACAGGTCGGGGTAGGTGGCGCCGAGGTTCGTGGTGGTCGCGCCGCCTGCGGAGTAGCCGCCGAGGTAGACGCGGGACCGGTCGAGGTCGAGGTCGTCGAGCAGGGTGGTGGTGATGCCCGCGATGAGGGACGGCTCACCGCGATCGCGTTCCTGGTTCCCTGGTTTGTCCCAGTTCCAGCAGTACAACGCGTTGGCGGCCTGGTCCTGGATGGGATAGGCGAGCACGAAACCCATTTCGTCCGCGACCCGGGTGAGCGAGAACCCGGTGGGGTTCGGGTGCGCGATCGGATCATTGCAGCCGTGCAGGTACACCATCAACGGCTTGCCTGCGGAGTCACCAGGCGGAATGTGCAGGTAGTAGCAGCGGGTGCCCGCGCTGTTGGTGTAGCAGCGTTTATCGATCTGGGCGTGCGCGCCGGGCGCCGCGATGAGCAGCGCGGCCACGAACACGAGGACACCACCGAGGACAGCGAAGAAACGGAGCGCGGTGCATCGCACCCCGAAAGCGTATCCGCGCACGGCCTTTCCGAACACCCCTCGGTTCGCCCGGCGGACCCGGCCCCTCATCGTGCCGGGTCCGCCGCGAGGCGGGCGCTACCCGCGGGCTATCGCCTCGAAGACCTTGGGGTCCACCAGGGTCGAGGTGTCGCCGAGCTCGCGGCCCTCGGCGACGTCACGGAGCAGGCGGCGCATGATCTTGCCGCTGCGGGTTTTCGGGAGCTCGGGCACCACGTGGATTTCGCGCGGCCTGGCGATGGGGCTGATCTCGCGGGCCACTTCGGCTTTCAGCTCGCCGATCAGCGCGTCGCCGGTATTCGCCGTGCCCGCGGTGAGGATGACGAACGCGACGATGGCCTGTCCGGTGGTGGCGTCACTGGCCCCGACGACGGCGGCCTCGGCGACCCCCGCGTGTCCGACGAGCGCGGATTCGACTTCAGCGGTGGAGATTCGGTGCCCCGACACGTTCATCACGTCGTCGACCCGGCCGAGCACCCAGAGGTCGCCGTCGGCGTCGAGCTTGGCGCCGTCACCGGCGAAATACCAACCGGTGGCGGCGAACCGAGCCCAGTAGGTCTCGCGGAAGCGCGCCATGTCGCCCCAGATACCGCGCAGCATCGACGGCCACGGCTGGTCGAGGACGAGCAAACCTGAGGCGCCGCGGTCGAGTTCGACGCCGTCGTCATCGACGATCTTCGCCGAGACGCCGGGCAGCGGTGTCATCGCGGCGCCGGGCTTGGCCGCGGTGACACCGGGCAGCGGCGAGATCATGATCGCGCCGGTCTCGGTCTGCCACCAGGTGTCGACGATCGGAGTGCGGTTGCCGCCGATGACGTCTCGATACCAGCGCCAAGCCTCTGGGTTGATCGGTTCACCCACCGAGCCGAGCAGGCGCAGTGAGGACAGGTCATGGGCATCGGGAATCTCCCTGCCCCACTTCATGAACGTACGCACCAGTGTCGGGGCTGTGTAATAAATAGTGACGCCGTATTTTTCGATGATCTGGAAATGGCGGTGCTCGTCGGGGGAATTGGGGGTGCCTTCGTAGACGACCTGGGTGGCGCGGTTGGCCAATGGTCCGTAGACGATGTAGCTGTGTCCGGTGACCCAGCCGATATCGGCGGTGCACCAGTAAATGTCTTGTCCGGCTTTGTGATCGAAGACGTTGTGGTGGGTGTAGGCGGCTTGGGTGAGGTAGCCGCCGGAGGTGTGCAGGATGCCCTTGGGCTTTCCGGTGGTGCCTGAGGTGTAGAGGATGAACAGCGGGTGCTCGGCGTCGAACGCCTGCGCCTCGTGCTCCGGCGACGCATCGGTGACGGTGTCGTGCCACCACAGGTCACGCCCCTCGGTCCACGGCACCTCGATTCCGGTGCGGCGCACCACGAGTACGTGCTCAACCGTGTCGTGCACCCCGCCGAGCGCCTCGTCCACGGCCGCCTTGAGCGGTGCCGCGGTGCCCCGCCGCCACTGGCCGTCGGTGGTGATCACCAGCCTGGCTTCGGCGTCATCGATGCGCTGGCGCAGGGCGGTGGGGGAGAAGCCTGCGAACACCACGGAGTGGGTGAGGCCGAGCCGGGCACAGGCCAGCATGGCGACGATGGCCTCGGGCACCATCGGCATGTAGATGGCGACCCGATCACCGACCCGCATGCCCAGCTCGGTGAGGTAGTTTGCCGCCCTTGATACTTCGTCCCGAAGTTCTCCGTAGGTGATATCGCGCGAGTCGCCGGGTTCGCCTTCCCAGTGGATGGCGACCTGGTCGCCGTGCCCGTCGAGCACGTGCCGGTCGACGCAGTTGTAGGCGACGTTGAGCTTGCCGTCGACGAACCACTTCGCCACCGGCGCGTCGCTCCAGTCCAGCACCTGGCGCCACGGCTGATGCCAGTGCAAACGACCGGCCTGCTCAGCCCAGAACTCCAGTCGATCGGCCGCCGCCCGGTCGTACAGCGTCGCATCGGCATTCGCCGTTGCGGCGAACCCGTCCGGCGGCGGGTAGGCCGCCGGGGTCGTGGTGTCGCGGGGATCGGTGGTTGCGCTGGTCAACGCGATATCTCCTTACGAGAGAACAAGGGGGCAATGATTACCGGGCATCGCTCATGGGACGGCAGGCCGACGGAGTCGGCCCTGGCGACTCAGTGCGCCACCGCCTTTTCGGCGCCGACACCGGTGAGCGAACGGACCTCCATCTCGGCGGCGACGGCCGGGTTCTCATCCTTCGGGCCGAGGAACGTGCCGATGATGCCGAGCGCGAAAGCCAAGGGGATGGAGACGATTCCGGGGTTGGACAGCGGGAACCAGTCGAAGTCCAAGCTGGGCAGCATCGCGGCCTTGTTGCCGGACACCGCGGGCGAGAAGACGATCAGCACGATGGTCGAGATCAGCCCGCCGTACATGCTGAACAGCGCGCCGGTGGTGTTGAAGCGCTTCCAGAACAGCGAGTACAGGATCGTCGGCAGGTTCGCCGCCGCCGCCACCGCGAACGCCAGCGCGACCAGGAACGCGATGTTCTGCCCGTTGGCGAGGATGCCGAGGCCGATCGCGAGCACGCCGATCACCACGGCGGTGATCCGGGAGACCCGCACCTGCTTGTTGTCATCGACCTTGCCGCGCTTGATGACTCCGGCGTAGATGTCGTGCGCGAACGAGGTCGCCGCGGTGATGGTGAGCCCGGCGACCACCGCGAGGATGGTGGCGAACGCGACCGCGGAGATGATGCCGAGCAGGATGACGCCGCCGAGTTCGAACGCGAGCAGCGGTGCGGCGGAGTTCTGTCCGCCTGCGGCGGCCAGGATCCGGTCCGGTCCGACGATGGCGGCGGCGCCGTAGCCGAGCACCAGGGTGAACAGGTAGAACGCGCCGATCAGCCCAATCGCCCATACGACTGATCGGCGCGCCTCCTTCGCGGTCGGCACGGTGTAGAAGCGCATCAGCACGTGCGGGAGGCCCGCGGTGCCGAGCACCAGTGCCAGACCGAGAGACAGGAAGTTGAGCTTCGAGGTGGCGCTGCCGCCGTACTGCGCGCCTGGCGCGAGCACGTCACGCGCGGCGACCGCCTTGTTCGCCGACCCGGTCACGTGCTCTTGCGCCGAGCCGAGAATGTCGGACAGGTTGAAACCGAACTTGGCGAACACCATCACCGTCATCAGCGCGGCGCCCGTGATCAGCAGCACCGCCTTGATGATCTGCACCCACGTGGTGCCCTTCATGCCGCCGACCAGCACGTACACGATCATCAGCACGCCGACGACCGCGATGACCACGGCCTGGCCCGACTTGCTGGAGATGTCGAGCAGCAGCGCGACAAGACCACCGGCACCGGCCATCTGGGCCAGCAGGTAGAACAGCGACACCGCAAGCGTGGTCAACGCTGCCGCGGTGCGCACCGGCCCCTGCTTGAGCCGGAAGCTCAACACATCGGCCATGGTGAATTTGCCGGTGTTCCTGAGCATTTCGGCGACGAGCAGCAGCGCGACCAGCCAGGCGACCAGGAATCCGATGGAGTAGAGGAACCCGTCGTAGCCGTACACCGCGATCGCCCCGGCGATGCCGAGAAAGCTTGCGGCGGAAAGGTAGTCGCCCGCGATGGCGATGCCGTTCTGCGGGCCGGAGAAGCCGCGCCCGCCGGTGAAGAAGTCGGCGGCGGTGGCGTTGCTGCGGCTGGCGCGGATGACGACGACCATGGTGATCGCGACGAACACCGCGAAGATGCCGATATTCGCGGCCGGTTCACCGACGGTGGTGGCAGCGGCGTAGGTGCTGACGTGATTCACGCCTGGCCTCCCTCGAGCTTGGTGCGGATGGCCGCCGCACGCGGATCCAGTTCCCGGTTGGCGAACCGGACGTAGAGCGCGGTGATGGCGAAGGTGGAGACGAACTGCCCGAGGCCGAGCAACAATCCGACGTTGATGTTGCCGAAGACCTTGTTCGCCATGAAGTCGTGCGCGTACGCGCCGAGCAGCACATAGCTGAGGTACCACAGCAGGAACAGCGCGGTCATCGGAAAGACGAAGCGGCGCAGCCGCTTTCGTAACTCCTGGAAATCGGGGCTGGCTTGCACTTCGGCGAATTCTGCTGCACTCGGGGTACGCCGGGAGGCGGAGCCGTCGAGTTCGGTACTGGTCATGGTGGTCCTAGCGTGGGAACAAGGCTTACGTGTCCAGCACCGTAGCCAGCCCTGTATGAGGAAATGGTGATGTGGCCTGGGTCACTCCGGGAACCCCGCCGATTGTGCGGTGAACGGTCGATTCGGCGCGACGAACGGTTGTCGGAATCGGCGTCACTGCGAGCGCAGGCTGCCCTCGCGATCGGCGCCCATGCCGAGCCGTTCCGGTGCGTGCATCCGGACGAAGATGCGCCCGACCCGTCGCGCACTCGGGCCGGTGGTCAGCTTGCTGATCACCACCATCGCGGCGAATGCCAGTGGCACGCTGATCGCTGCCGGGTAGCCGAGCAGTGCGGCGGGCCAGCCGCCCGCGACCGCGTCGGAGATGCCGCCGGTCACCGAAACCACCGTCGCCCCACCGGAAACCAGTCCGCCCGCGATCAGCCCGGCCGCCGCACCTGTCGCGGTGAGGCCGCGCCACCAGATGCCGAGCACCAGCAGCGGGCACAGGGTGGAGGCGGCCACCGAGAACGCGAGCCCGACCGTGCGGGACAGGTCGAGCGACGCGACGGTGAGCGAAAGGGCAAGCGGCACCGTCCCTGCGGCCACCGCAGCCACCCGGAAGTCGCGAATTCGTCCGCGCAGCATGTCGGTGCTCAGCACGCCGGCGATGCTCACCAGCAGGCCCGACGAGGTGGACAGGAATGCGGCGATCGCCCCTGCCGCAACCAGCGCCGCGAGCAGTTGGCCCGGCAGCCCGGCGACCACCGAGCCCGGCAGCAAAACCACTGCGGCATCGGAGGTTCCGGTGATCAGCAGCTGCGGTACATACAGCCGCGCGAACACCCCGAGCAGCACCGGGAACAGATAGAACAGCCCGACGAGCCCGATCACCGCGAGCGCCGTCGCCCTGGCGGCCCTGCCGTCCGGGTTCGTGTAGAAGCGCACCAGCACATGCGGCAAACCCATGGTGCCGAGGAAGGTCGCGATGATCAGCGAATACACCTGGTAGGTCGGATGTGTGCCGCCGAAGCCGCCGCCGGGTTCGAGCCAGCCCGCGCCGTCGGCGGGCGCACCGGCCACCACCGGCACCGCCGCCCCCGCATCCAGCACCAACTCGGTGCCCGCCGACAGCTCGTGTGGGCCGGGCGTCAGCAGCACCTGCCCATCGACCTGCCGGTCGTCGAGCTTTCCGGTGATCGAAACCTCCTGCGCCGCACCGACTTGCACCACCACGTCGGTGCGGATGTCGACCACCGTCCGCTCGGTGACCACCGGGGGAGCGGGGGCGCCGAGCGCACGGTCCTCGGCGAGGAAGTACCCGAGCAGCACCAGCGCGGGAATCGCGACCGCGGTCAATTTCAACCAGTACT
This sequence comes from Nocardia altamirensis NBRC 108246, assembly GCF_001612685.1. GTDB lineage: Bacteria > Actinomycetota > Actinomycetes > Mycobacteriales > Mycobacteriaceae > Nocardia > Nocardia altamirensis. Next base: position 9,624 of record NZ_BDAY01000103.1, on the reverse strand, counting down.
GGAAGGCCTGCACCAGCGTGATGGACCGCATGCCGCCGCCTGCCACGTTGGCGATCACGATCGCACCCACCGCGACCGCGCCGACCCAGTCGGGCAGGCCGAGCAGCGTGTGCAGCGTCAAGCCGGCACCCTGGAACTGCGGGATCAGATACACCGCGCACACCAGCACCACCACGGTCGCGGCGAGTCTGCGCAAACGCAGTGAGCCCAAACGGAATTCGGCGAAATCGGGCACCGTGTAGGCGCCGGACCGGCGCAGCGGTGCGGCGACGAACAGCAGCAGCGACAGATAGCCCGCGGTGAATCCCACCGGATACCAGAGTGCGTCCGCGCCGTACTTCGCGATCAGTCCGGCGACGCCGAGAAAGGAGGCGGCGGAAAGGTATTCACCGGAGATGGCGGCGGCGTTCCAGCCGGATCTGACGCTGCGCGAGGCAACGAGGAAATCGGAGGTGGTGCGCGCCAGGCGAACTCCGTACGCGCCGATCGCGACGGTGGCGAACGCGGCGAACAGCAGCGCGAGCACCGTCAGCGCAGGCACCGATCCGGTCATCGGGCCAGCTCGAGGCGTGCGGATGATGCTCGGTCGGTCAAGTATTCGGCGCGGGACGTGTCGATACGCGGTCGCGGGTTCGGCTGGGTACGCATGTCAGTCCTCGGCCAAATCGAGGAAGTCCTGCTCGTTGCGTTCGGCCAGCCGGACATACACCCGGCCGACCAGATACAGCAGCGGATACACCGCGATACCGAGCAGCAACCACGGCAGCCGGATGCCGAGCACAACCACCGATCCCACCGACCCGATGCCGAAAAGTACAGGCAGCGAACACAGCACGACGATAGTGACGAAGCCGAAGCGCAGCGCGAGCCCGAGCTGGGCGCGAATCAGGCCCTCGATCAACGCCGCACCGATCTCGGTTTGCTCGACCACTTCCATCCGCGTGCGCACCCGCCGCGCGCCCCGCCGCTCCGACAGCACGACGCGCTGCCGGACCGGACGCTGCGGACCCGTCATTGGCCGCCCCACTGCTGCCGAGGCCCGTGCACCAGGCGCTGTTTCAGCTCGCGCACCTGCCTGCGGCTGACCGGCAGCTCCACCGCCGCCGCGGCGCCATCGGCCCGCAGACACACCACCGTTCCGGTGCCGACCGTGCGCAGCCCGGTCACCAGTCGCAACGCGACCAGATAGGACCGGTGCACCCGCAGAAAACCCGCATCCTCCCACCGGGACTCCAACGCGGACAACGGAATTCGAACCAGATGCGAGCCACCGCTGGTGTGTAGCCGCGCGTAGTCGCCGTCCGCCTCCACCCAGCTCACGCTCGACCGCGGCACCAGCGTGGTCACGCCGCCGAGCTCCACCGGGATCACCTCGCTCGGATCGGCTTTCGACCCGTCGACGGCAGGTGCTGCGGCGGCACGGGTGGCGACGATCCGGCGCACCGCCTCGGCGAGCCGCGCTTCCCGCAGCGGCTTGAGCAGATAGTCCACCGCCCCGAGATCGAAGGCTGACACCGCCCGATCGTCGTGGGCCGTCACGAAGACCACCGCGGGTGGATTCGCGAACTCCGACAGGATGCCTGCCAGCTCCATCCCGTCCAGGCCCGGCATGTTGATGTCGAGGAACACCGCGTCGACCGGATGGGCGCGCAACACCCGCAGCGCGGAGGTCGCGTCGGCCGCGGCGTGGATCTCGCCGACACCCGGCTGCGCGCGCAACAGATACACCAGCTCGTCCAGAGCAGGCTTCTCGTCGTCGACGGCCAGCACGCGCACGCTACCGGCCGATGTCTCGGTGGTCCGCGTCACAACCGCTCCATCGTATGCGGCGCGGCGAGTGGCACACCACGGAGTGGAGCTCTCGACGAATGCCGCAGCCAGGTGCCACTCGTGCGCGTCACGCCTGGATGCCCGCGCGGAATTTGGGGATGCGCAGGTTGATTTTGGTGCCTGCGCCTGGCGCGGTTTCCACGACGAGGCCGTAGTCGTTGCCGAAGGCGGCGCGCAAGCGGTCGTCGACGTTGGCGAGGCCGACGTGCGCGGACGCGCCGGAACCGGCTGGGCCGCTCCCGGTTTCGATGGCGTCGAGCGCGCCGGAGCGGAGCAGCTCCGGGTCCATGCCGACGCCGTCGTCCTCGACGCTGATCAGGCAGTCGGTGCCTGCGTCGGTGGCGGTGATGCTGACCGTGCCGCCGCGCGCCGCGCCGGCCAAGCCGTGCCGGACGGCGTTCTCCACCAGCGGTTGCAGCGCGAGGAACGGCAGCACGACGCCGAGGACCTCAGGCGCGATCTGCAGCCGCACCTGGAGCGCGTCACCGAAGCGGGCGCGTTCGAGTGCCAGATAGCGTTCGATGTTGCGCAGTTCGTCGGCGAGCACGGTGAATTCGCCTGCGGCGCGGAACGAATACCTGGTGAAGTCGGCGAATTCGAGGATGAGCTCCCTGGCCCGGTCCGGGTCGGTGCGCACGAACGAGGCGATGGTGTTCAACGCGTTGTAGATGAAATGCGGGCTGATCTGGGCGCGCAGCGCGCGCACCTCGGCACGGTCGAGCCGGGCCCGAGAGGCATCCAGTTCGGCCAATTCGAGTTGGCCGCAGGCATATCGGGCGACCTCGGCCACCGCGCCGAGCCATCCTGGCCCCGGTTGTCCACCGGTCACCACGCCCAGAACGCCTGCGACGCCGGTGCTTTCGATGAGCAGCGGCTGGGCGATCAGCGTCCGACCCGCGTGCGCGCCGTTGCCTGGCCCGGCGACAAGCACCGGCCGTTCGCCCGCGACGGCCCGTGCGGCCGCGGCGGTGAAGTGCTCGGCGAGTTCGGCGTGTGGCCCGGCCCAGGCGAGCAGGGTGCCGTCCGGGTCGGCGATGCCGAGCGCCTCGGCCCCCGTGAGGGTGCGCAGATGCGGTGCGGCTTCCTGCGCCGAGTCTGCGGTTAGCCCGCGCCGCAGGGGCAGCGCCGCCAGCGACGCGGTGTGCAGCGCCGAATGCACGGCCCGTTCGGCCGGTGTGGTGACCACCCGGCGGGTCCGCGGCCAGATCACCAGCGCACCGGCGATCAACGCGGCCGAGACGACGAGCGCGACAACGGTCGTCGTCATCGCGGATCCGGAATCCGGGGTGTAGGCCGTGCATTCATGCGCTGATTATCGCGTCCGGGTCGTGGACAAGGACTCCGGCGCGCGGTTACCCCATAGCGCGTGCCGCCCCCGGGTCGGCTAGCGGAATTCAGACGCACGTACGGTGAGTCGTGAGACGCGCCGGTGATCTTTGCCACCGACACGCCGAACACCTGCGCAGGCGCCGCGCGCCTGTCCGAACCAGTCGGTGGGGACCCCTAGAATCGGTCCAGCCAACCCCCGTCGAGACCTTGGGAGGAAGGACCGTCTTGGCCGCCTCGTCCGGATCGTTCGTTCACCTGCACAACCACACCGAGTACTCCATGCTCGACGGTGCGGCCAAAATTTCTCCGCTCTTCGCAGAGGCGAAACGGCTGGGCATGAACGCCGTCGGCATGACGGACCACGGCAATATGTACGGCGCCTCCGAGTTCTACAACTCGGCGAAGAAGGCCGACATCAAGCCGATCATCGGCATCGAGGCCTACATCGCGCCCGCGTCCCGGTTCGACACCAAGCGCGTGCAGTGGGGCGATCCGAGCCAGAAGGGCGACGACGTCTCCGGTTCCGGCGCCTACACGCACATGACGATGGTCGCGGAGAACGCGACCGGCCTGCGCAACCTGTTCAAGCTGTCCTCGCTCGCCTCGCTGGAAGGCCAGCTCGGCAAGTGGGCGCGCATGGACGAGGAGATCATCGCCCAGTACGCCGAGGGCATCATCGCCACCACCGGCTGCCCGTCGGGTGAGGTGCAGACGCGGTTGCGCCTCGGCCACGATCGCGAGGCGCTGGAAGCAGCTGCGAAATGGCAGGAAATTTTCGGGAAGGACAACTTCTTCCTGGAGATCATGGACCACGGCCTGTCCATCGAACGCCGGGTCCGCGAAGGTCTGCTCGAGGTCGGCAAGAAGCTCGGCATCCCGCCGATCGCGACCAACGACTGCCACTACGTCACCAAGGATCAGTCGACCAATCACGAAGCGCTGCTGTGCATTCAGACCGGCAAGACGCTCAGCGACCCGACCAGGTTCAAGTTCGACGGTGACGGTTACTACCTGAAGTCCGCCGAGGAGATGCGCGCGCTCTGGGACGCCGAGGTGCCCGGCGCCTGCGACAACACCGTGCTGATCGGCGAGCGGGTGCAGTCCTACGACGACGTGTGGGCCTTCAAGGACCGCATGCCGATCTTCCCCGTCCCCGAGGGCGAGGATCAGGACTCGTTCCTGCGCAAGGAGGTAGATCGCGGACTGGCCCGCCGCTTCCCGGACGGTGTGCCCGACGAGTACTACACGCGCGCCTACTTCGAGCTCGACGTCATCAAGCAGAAGGGCTTCCCCGCCTACTTCCTCGTCGTCGGCGACCTCGTCACGCACGCGAAAGAGGTCGGCATCCGGGTCGGCCCCGGCCGTGGTTCGGCGGCCGGTTCGCTGGTCGCCTACGCGCTCGGCATCACCAATATCGACCCGCTTCCGCACGGCCTGCTTTTCGAGCGGTTCCTGAACCCGGAGCGCCCGTCCGCGCCCGATATCGATATCGACTTCGACGATCGCCGCCGCGGTGAAATGGTCCGCTACGCCACCGACAAGTGGGGCAGCGACCGAGTCGCCCAGGTGATCACGTTCGGCACCATCAAAACCAAGGCCGCGATCAAGGACTCGGCGCGCGTGCTGTTCGGTCAGCCCGGATTCGCGATCGCCGACCAGATCTCCAAGGCGCTGCCGCCGCCGATCATGGCGAAGGACATCTCGGTCGCCGGCATCACCGACCCCGACCACGAGCGCTACAAGGAAGCCGCCGAGGTCCGCGAACTCATCGGCAGCAACCCGGATGTCGCGAAGATCTACGAGACCGCGCGTGGCTTGGAAGGCCTGATCCGCAACGCGGGCGTGCACGCCTGCGCGGTCATCATGTCCTCCGAACCGCTCACCGACGCCATCCCGGTGTGGAAGCGGGCCCAGGACGGCGCGATCATCACCGGCTGGGACTACCCGTCCTGCGAGGCCATCGGCCTGCTGAAGATGGACTTCCTCGGCCTGCGCAACCTCACCGTCATCGGTGACGCCCTGGACAACATCAGTGCCAACCGCGGCCTCGACCTCGACATGGACAACCTGCCGCTCGACGATCCGGCGACCTACGAATTGCTGTCGCGCGGTGACACTCTCGGCGTGTTCCAGCTCGACGGTGGTCCCATGCGCGACCTGCTGCGCCGCATGCAGCCCACCGGCTTCAACGACATCGTCGCCGTGCTCGCGCTGTACCGCCCCGGTCCGATGGGCATGAACGCGCACAACGACTACGCCGACCGCAAGAACGGGCGGCAGGAGATCAAACCGATCCATCCTGAGCTCGAAGAGCCGCTGAAGGACATTCTCTCCGAAACTTACGGTCTGATCGTCTACCAAGAGCAGATCATGTTCATCGCGCAGAAGGTCGCCAGCTACACCATGGGTAAGGCCGACGCGCTGCGTAAGGCCATGGGTAAGAAGAAGCTCGAGGTGCTGGAGGCCGAGTACAAGGGCTTCCACGAGGGCATGACGAACAACGGGTTCTCCGAGGCCGCGGTGAAGGCTCTGTGGGACACCATCCTTCCGTTCGCCGGGTACGCGTTCAACAAATCGCACGCCGCGGGCTACGGGCTCGTCTCGTTCTGGACCGCCTATCTCAAGGCCAACTATCCGGCCGAATACATGGCAGGCCTGCTCACTTCCGTCGGCGACGACAAGGACAAGGCCGCGGTCTATCTGTCGGACTGCCGTCGCCTCGGCATCACCGTGCTGCCGCCGGATGTCAACGAATCCGAGCTGAACTTCGCCTCGGTCGGCAAGGACATCCGGTTCGGGCTCGGCGCGGTGCGCAACGTCGGCGCCAACGTGGTGTCCTCGATCATTGCCGCGCGCAAGGAGAAGTCGAAGTTCACCGACTTCTCCGACTACCTGAACAAGATCGACGCGATCGCCTGCACCAAGAAGGTCACCGAATCCCTCATCAAGGCAGGCGGATTCGACTCGCTGGGGCATCCGCGCAAGGGGCTGCTGCTGATCCATTCGGATGCCATCGACGCGGTGATGTCCACCAAGAAGGCCGAGGCGATCGGGCAGTTCGACCTGTTCGGCGGCGTCGACGCGGACGAGTCGGTGTCCTCGATCTTCAACGTGAAGGTGCCCGACGACGAGTGGGAGTCCAAGCACAAGCTGGCGCTGGAACGCGAGATGCTCGGCCTGTACGTGTCCGGGCATCCGCTCAACGGCGTCGAGCATGTCCTTGCGGCGCAGGCGGATACGCAGATCCCCGCGATCCTCGAAGGGGACGTCAAGGACGGCGCCCAGGTGACCCTCGGCGGCATCCTCGCCTCGGTGAACCGGCGGATCAACAAGAACGGCCTGGCCTGGGCGTCGGCTCAGCTGGAAGACCTCTCCGGTGGTATCGAGGTGCTCTTCTTCCCGCAGGCCTACTCGGTGTACGGGATGGACGTGGTCGAGGACGCGGTGGTGCTGGTGAAGGCGCGCGTCTCGGTGCGCGACGACCGGATCTCGTTGATCGCCAACGACCTTGCCGTGCCCGACCTGTCCTCCATCGGCGTCGCCAAGCCGCTCGCGGTCACGATGACCACCCGGATGTGCACCCCCGACAAGATCAGCGAGTTCAAGAAGGTCCTGTCCAGGCATCCGGGCACCTCCGACGTACACATCCGCCATGTCGGCGCCCGCGAGAAGACCACGTTGCTGAAACTCGATGACAGTCTGCGAGTTTCGCCGTCGTCGGCGTTGATGGGCGATTTGAAGGCGCTGCTCGGGCCTGGGTGTTTGACGGCCTGAGGGTTGGGGAATGGGCTCGCGCCGCGCTTCCGGGTGGGAAGTGCGGCGCGAGTTGTGGTTTCAGTGGGTGAGTTCGGGGACGCGGGGGTCGGCTTCGGGGGTGGGGATTCGTGCGGGCTTGCGGGTGACGAGTTGTTCCCACGTTACGGTGCCGAGGGCGGCGATGCCGACGACGGCGCCGATCCAGGCGACCGACGCGTAGCCGAGACCGCCGCCGATGGCGAGGCCGCCGAGCCACGGGCCGAGGGTGATGCCGACATTGAACGAGGAGACGTTGAACGCGGGGGCGAGGGTCGGGCCGTTGGGGGCGAGGTTGAAGACTCGGCTGTTCAGGGTCGGGTTGGTGCCGAAACCGAAGGCGCCGAGCAGGAAGGTCAGGACAACGACCGGTGCGGTGTGCTCTGCGGTGAGGGCGAGCAGCACCGAGGTGCCGACCACGCCCGCGATGCCGACGTAGAGGGTGCGGATCGGGTGGGTGTCGGCGGTGCGGCCGCCGAGGACGATGCCGACGAAACCGCCGACGCCGAACACGGCGAGCACGACCGGGATCCAGCCGTCGGTCAGGCCGGTGGTCTGCGACAGCAGCGCACCCAGGTAGGCGAAGCTGACCAGCAGCGAGGCGATGGAGAGCGCGGTGGTGCTGTAGGACAACCACAGTCGCGGGTTGACCATGCTGCGTAGTTCCTTGCGTAGGTCGGGGGCGACCGCCGCGCGATCTGCCGGGATCTTGGCGAGCACGCCGATCATGGCGAGCGCGGACATGATCGCCACCGTCCAGAACGCCGCACGCCAGCCGAGGTGCTGGCTGATCACGGTGCCCGCGGGCAGGCCGACGACGGTCGCGATGGTGAGTCCGCCCGCGACGATGCTCATCGCTTTGCCGCGCGCGTTCTCCGGCACCAGGCTGATCGCGGTGGTCGCCGCGACCGACCAGAATCCGGCGTAGACGAACGCGCCGATCACCCTGGTCCCGAACAGCACCCAGTAGTCGTCGGTCAGCGCGGCGACGATGTGCGCGGCCACGAAGATCGCGAGGAACCCGAGCAGCGCGGTGCGCTTCGGCAACCGCAGCGTCGCCACCGCGAGTACCGGCGCGCCGATCACCATGCCCAGCGCGAACGCCGAAATGAGCAGTCCGGCTTGTGGAATGGAGACACCGAGATCGGTGGAGAGCTCGGTGAGCAGGCCGGAGAGCATCATCTCCGAGGTGCCCTGGGCGAAAATGGACAACCCGAGGATGTAGACGGCGAACGGCATGGGTACCTCTCTTGTTTTAGATCATTTAGTTCAAAACTTGGGCATGGCGAAAGATGCTGTAGTCGTGCATTTCTGGATCAGAGAGCGGCCAGTGCGGTCGAGGCGATGGCTTCCAGCGTGGCTCGCTCTGCGCCGCCCCTGGCTGCCACGCGCATCCCTGAAATGGTGGCGATCATGAAGTGCGCTAACGCCTGCGCATCCTTCGCCTTGTCGATTTCCCCTGCCCGCCTACCGCTTTCGAACACTGTCGTCAGCGCGGCCAAGCGTAGCTCGTGGTCATCGCGCAGCGCCGCAGCAACGTCCGCGTCGCGCGGTGCGAGTTCGACGATCGAATTCACCACGAAGCAGCCCATCGGATCTTCGTCCGGCGCCTCTGCTACCTGCTGCAACAACGTCCGCATCTTGGCCTTGGCCGGCTGATCGCCCTCGAGTACGGCAAACGTGGTGGCGTTCTTGGTGGTCATGTACCGCCGCAACGCCTGCTGGAACAGATCATGCTTGCTCGAAAAGGTGTTGTAGATGCTGCTCCGTCCCAACCCGGTCGCCTCGCACAGATCCTGCGTCGAGGTTCCGTCGTAGCCTGCCGTCCAGAACGCCCGAACGGCGGCATCGACTGCCCGCTCCTCATCGAACTGTCTCGGCCTCGGCATGCGTCCGACGCTAGCACGGTTTTGAACTGAGTGATACAAAAGGATGTGATGCGCAGTGGTGCATCACCAGCTGATGATTGTTATCGCATCGATATCGATGTAGCATCTGATGCATGACGAGACGAACGACGCTAACGCTGACTGAGCGGGAGGAACGCACGCTCTCGACGCTCAGTAATCGGACGGGGCCGGAGTGGCTGCTGTTCGAATCCATCGCTGCACATCTCGGCTACGAACTGAGTTCGGAGTCTTCCGAGGCGACCGTGATTCGCGTACTGATGGCGATCGGCGCGCAGGTGTTGATCGATGAGGCGCTGGAGGAGGGGTATCGGCAGCTGGCCGAGGTCTGGCCGGAGGTGCATGACGAGGCCGAAGCGCAGGAGTTCCGTCGTCGGCGTGCTGCCAGGCGTGCGAACGGTGGTGGCACCGAATGACGAACTCGGCCCCGGTCCGTGGGCAGATCTATCGCGTCGACGTCGGTTACGGTCCGAAGCCGTGGTTGATCGTCTCCAACAATCGGCGCAACCGGCTGTTGTCCGATGTGCTGGTCGTGCGGATCACAACAACCGACAAGCATGCTCTCTTGCCGACTTGGGTCCCGCTGACCTCAGCCGATCCGCTGGTCGGTCAGATCGTCGCCGACGACCTCGAGCAGGTAGGTCGTGATGAACTCGGCGCACTCCTCGGGACGATCAGCCCGGGCACGGTCATGGCCGTGAACTCCGCTTTGAAACTCGCGCTTGCTATTCCGTGAAGTCGGGCCGACGACCGAGCTGGTGAATGG
>NZ_BDAY01000102.1 GCF_001612685.1 Nocardia altamirensis NBRC 108246 | reverse complement strand
GTCCATGTTCGACTACCGGAAAGTGCGGGTTGGATGAAGATCTTGGTTACTGGTGGTGCCGGGTATATCGGGTCCGTGGTTTCGCATCAGTTGGTGGGTGCGGGGCATGAGGTCGAGATCGTGGATGATCTGTCGACCGGGTTTGCGTCGAATCTGGCCGGCGGGGCGAAGTTTCATCAGATGTCCGTGCATGATGTCGGCGAGATACTCACGCCTACCGCGGGTTTCGAGGCGGTGCTGCACTTCGCCGGGAAGATCGAAGTGGCGGAGTCGGTGCGGAATCCGGAGAAGTATTGGCAGCAGAACATCGAGGGGTCGTTGGCACTGTTGCGCGCGATCCGCGCTGCTGCGGTGCCGAGGTTGATTTTCTCGAGCACCGGATCGATGTATTACGGTGACGGCACGCGTCCGTTCGACGAGACGAACGAGGTCAGGCCGCAGAATCCGTACGCGGCAACGAAGGCAATAATCGACTTGATGATCGCAGGCGAGTGCGGCGCGGGGAATCTGGCGGCGGCGAGCCTGCGGTACTTCAATGCCTCCGGCGCGGTGCTGGCCGAGGGGCGGTGGTTGGGCGAACGCCATGATCCCGAGAGCCATTTGATCCCGATCCTGCTGCAAACCGCGCTCGGCGAACGGGAGTCGTTCACGCTGTACGGGACCGACTACCCGACGACAGACGGGTCGTGCCGGCGCGACTATGTGCATGTCAGCGATCTGGCCGAAGCACACCTGCTCGCGCTGGACGCGCTCGAGCCAGGCCGCCACGAGATCTTCAATCTCGGTAATGGGCAAGGGTTCTCGAACCTCGAGGTCCTCGAGACCGTCCGCACCGTCACCGGCCGCGAGTTCCCGGTGCTGATCGGTGACCGGCGACCGGGCGACCCTGCGATCAGCGTCGCCTCGAGCGAGAAGGCACACCGAGTGCTCGGCTGGAAGCCGCAGCGACCGGAACTCGCCGACATCATCGCCGACGCATGGGCGTTCCATCAGGCTGTCCACGCCGAGATCCGATTCTGACCTCGAGTCAGCGCGATTCAGTGGTCAGGCGGCGGCAAGCGTACCTATAGCTCCACGCCGACACCCTGAACCTTCCCGGGCGACGGTTCACTTCCCGTCGGACAGCCAGCCGGAGTTCAGCGCACGCTCGGCGTCCGAGGTCAGCGCACCTAGGACGCGGAGCCGGGCGATACCGCCGTCGGGGTAGATGTCGACCCGGATGTGGGTGGCCTGGCGGTCGGAGGGTGCGAGCCGGAAACGGTGTGGGGTGTCGGGTTGCAGTGTGGTTCTGGGCAACAGCTCGAACCAAGCCGGATCGTCGACCGGCGGTAGAGGTTGGCCGGTCGGGTGATCGATGCCGAGCACCCGCGCCTCACCCGGCGCGTTGAAAAGCAGGTTGGTGGTGTCGAGTTCGATGACAGCAGGAACGCCTTGGGCGGCCAGTTGGATTGTTGCCCAGTCATTTCCGGCGTCTCGGCGGCGGGCGGTTTCCCATCCTTCGGCCTGGTTGCGAGCCAAACCTGGGGCGAGCATGTTGTCGGGTGCTGAATAGAACATGTTGGAGCAGGCGATCGTTCGCGCACCGTGCTCCAGGGCGGCGAGATCGACGGTGAGCCCGATCAGAAGGGCGGGGTCGGGCACCACTTCGCCGTGCACGCGGAGCCGGGCGACACCACCATCAGGGTAGATGTTGAGGCGGACGTGGGTGAAGATGCGGTCGTCGGAGATCGGCAGCTCATGTTTGGCGTCGCCGCTCAGGGCGGTGCGCGGCAGGATCTCGACCCAGTCGGCCGAATCCAGTTGGGACGGTGACGGATAGCCGGGAGCCCGGCACGCTTCGATCGAGGTGAAGGGCGGATAGTTGCCCTTGAACCAGGCGGTGTCGATGACGACGCCGCGAATCACACCGGGCATGCCGAGCCGGATGACGGCCCAGTCGTGGCCGGGTCCGCGGTGGCGGCGGGTCTCCCAACCGTCGTACTCCTGACCTTTGGGGCCGAAGGTGTGCTCGGCGAAGCGGGGTTCCCAAGGGTTGATGAGGTTTTCGCGTTCCTCGAACGATTCGTCACTGGCGGCGACGACGCCTGCTCGGTTCGTGCGGAGCGCTAGGTCGGGCAGGCTGGTGAAGTCAGACATGGTTCCCCTGTCGGTTGTGATGCAAGGCGATCAGGTTGCCCGCGGGCGGCCTGCCGTTGCCGACGACCCGGCCGCGCAGCCAGGTGGCGTGGACGAGGCCGCGCAGTTCGCGGCCGCCGTAGGGTGTGATCGGGTTCTTGTGCGCGAGCGTGGCCGGGTCGACGGTGATCGGCGCCCACGGGTCGAAGGCGACCAGGTCGGCGTCGCAGCCGATCGCGATGCGGCCCTTGTGCTGCAGCCCTGCGAGTTCGGCCGGCGCGGACGCCATCCAGCGGACCACGTCGGTCAGCCGGAAGCCGCGTTCGGCGGCGGCGGTCCACACGGCGGGCAGGCCGATCTGCAGCGAGGCGATGCCGCCCCACGCGGTGGCGAAATCACCTTCCTTCAAGTCGGGCGTGCAGGGTGAGTGATCGGAGACCACGCACGAGAGCACCCCGTCGGCCAGTCCTTGCCACAGCGCGTCCTGGTTGCCCGAATCCCGAATCGGCGGACAACATTTGAACGCGGTCGACGATGCTTCGGCGGCGGATAGCGTGAGGTAGTGCGGGCAGGTCTCCGCCGTGATGCGGACGCCGCGCGCCTGAGCCTCTGCGAGCGGCTCGAGGCAGGCGGCCGCCGAGACATGCAGGATGTGCGCACGAACGCCGGTCGCTTCGGCGAGCGCGATAACCTCCTGCACCGCAGCCTTTTCCGCGGCACCTGGCCGCGAATCCAGGAACGCGCGATAGGTGCCGTCGACCGGATCACGCAGGCGCACTGGATCTTCGGCGTGCACGACGAGCAGCCCGTCGAACGCGACGAGCTCGCGCATCACCTGCTCCACCTCGCCGAGTCCGAGCGGCGGGAATTCCTCGACCCCGGACGGTGAAAGGAAGCATTTGAACCCGACGACGCCCGCATCGTGCAGTGGTCGCAGCGACGCCAGGTTCCCCGGGATCGCACCGCCCCAGAACGCCACGTCCACGTGACACTGCCCAGCCGCAACAGACCGTTTGGTCTCTAAATCGGGCACGCTGACCGTCGGCGGCAGCGAATTGAGCGGCATGTCGACGATGGTCGTCACCCCGCCCGCCGCGGCGGCCTTGGTCGCAGTGGCGAAACCCTCCCACTCGGTCCGCCCCGGCTCGTTGACGTGCACGTGCGAATCCACCAACCCCGGCAACACGACGAGGTCGGCGAGGTCGGTGGTCGCGGCGGCAGGCAACTCCGCCGTGTAGTCGGCCAGGGCGGCAATCTTGCCGTCCTGCACCGCAATTGACGCCGCCCGAATTCCCTCCGGCAATGCGACCCGCCGCGACCGGATAACCAGATCATGCATGGGCAGTCGCTCCCAGCCAGGCGCCGGCGATCTCGCCGGACAGCCGTTCCAACAGGGGTCCGGCGTTCGCGATGCACACCTCGGGGTCGGGTTCGAGGTCGGTCAACGCGTACGCCTGCTCTATGTGGGCACGGCGCAGCTGCTCGCTGGTGAGCGAGCGCTGGCCTGCCACCGCGACGACAGGCACGGTGGCGCCTGCCGCGGCCCGAGCAACCCCGACCGGCGCTTTGCCGTGCAGGGTCTGCGGGTCGAGCGAGCCTTCGCCGGTGATCACCAGCCGGGCGCCCGCGATCTGCTCGGTAAAGGACATCAGCTCGAGGATGATCTCGATGCCGGGCCGCACGGTTGCGCCGAGGAAGGCGAGTGCGGCATAGCCGACTCCCCCAGCCGCGCCCGCACCCGGCCGCTCGGCGACATCGGCGCCGAGATCGCGTTCGACGATCGCGGCCAACCGTGCCAGGCCCCACTCCAATTCGTCCACATCGCCCGCCCGTGCGCCCTTCTGCGGACCGTAGACGTGCGCAGCACCGCGCGGCCCGAGCAACGGGTTGTCGACGTCGGAGGCCACGATGATCGGCACCTGCAGCATGTCGGTGGCGTCGATGCGGGCCAACCGGCTCAATGCCGCACCGCCCGGTGGCAATTCGCGATCCTGCTCATCGAGGAACCGCACGCCGAGCGCCGACATCATGCCGACCCCGCCGTCGGTGCACGCGCTGCCGCCGAGCCCGAGCACCACCCGCCTGGCACCGCGGGCCGCGGCGGCACGGATCAGCTCGCCGGTGCCGTAACTCGTTGCGGCCATGGCAGTGTGGAAAGTCGGCCGAATAGGCAGCCGACGCAGGCCGGACGCTTCCGCGAGTTCGATAACGGCCGCTTCGCCCCTCATCGCGAACGAGGCAGCCACCGGCAATCCCAGTGGACCGGTGACGCTCGTCTGGAAGCGGACGAAGCCCGACTCCACCACCGCGTCGACGGTGCCGTCCCCACCGTCGGCCACCGGCATGGTGACCACGGGAACGTCTGGGCGGACCCGGCGGAGTCCGGTCGCGATATGCGCGGCGACCTGGGGCGCGGTCAGCGACCCCTTGAATTTGTCGGGGGCGACGACGCAATGTCCTTCGCGCCACCCGCCGCGCATATCCGTGCCGAACTCCGCGGTATCGAACGTCGCGGGCTGGTGGGAAGCGTCCGGCCCGCTCACCTGCCGCCTCCGACCGGTTCCGGTTCCGGTTCGATGGCGACAGTGGCAGTCGGCGCGTCCGCGGCGGACAGCGCCAGGTCTTCGAATTCCACGATGTTGTCGATCTCCAGGCCCATCGACACGTTCGTCACGCGCTCGAGGATCACCTCGACCACCACGGGCACCCGGAATTCGACGATCATCTTCTTCGCGTTCTCCAGTGCGGGCCCGATGCCGTCCGGTTCGAAGACGCGAATCGCCTTGCAGCCCAACCCTTCGGCCACCTTGACGTGGTCGACACCGTAGCCGCCGACCTCGGGGCTGTTGATGTTGTCGAAGTCGAGCTGGACGTAGTAGTCCATGCTGAAGTTCCGCTGCGCCTGACGGATCAGGCCCAGGTACGAATTGTTCACCAGCACATGGATATACGGGATGTTGAATTGGGCGCCGACCGCCAATTCCTCGATGAGGAACTGGAAGTCGTAGTCGCCGGACAACGCGACGACGGTCGCCTCCGGGTCCGCAGTCGCTACACCGAGCGCGGCGGGCAGGGTCCAGCCGAGCGGACCGGCCTGGCCCGCGTTGATCCAATGCCGCGGCCGGTAGACGTGCAGCAGCTGCGAGGCCTGGATCTGGGACAGCCCGATGGTGCTGACATAGCGGACGTCTGGTCCGAACGCCCGGTTCATCTCCTCGTAGACGCGCTGCGGTTTGATCGGCACGTTGTCGAAGTGGGTCTTGCGCTGGCCCTGCTGCTTTCGCGCACGTACCTGCGCCGCCCATGCGCTGCGGTCGGGCAGGTCTCCCGCCGCCGCGAGCTCACGGGCCACCTCGAGAAAGACCCGCAGCGCCGCGCCCGCGTCGGAGGTGATGCCGAAGTCCGGCGCGAACACCCGGCCGATCTGGGTCGGCTCGATGTCGACGTGCACGAAAGTGCGGTCTTTGGTGTAGGTTTCGACGCCGCCGGTGTGCCGGTTGGCCCACCGGTTGCCGATGCCGAGCACGAAATCGGATTCCAGCAGCGTGGCGTTGCCGTACCGGTGCGAGGTCTGCAAGCCGACCATGCCCGCGTGCAGCGCGTGATCGTCGGGGATGGTGCCCCAGCCCATCAGCGTCGGCACCACGGGAACGCCGGTCAGCTCGGCGAATTCGACAAGCAGGTGCGCGGCGTCGGCGTTGACGATGCCACCGCCTGCGACAAGCAACGGGCGCTCAGACGCGTTCAGCATCGCGAGTGCCTTCTCCGCCTGCGCACGCGTAGCAGCCGGGCGGTGCACCGCCAGCGGCTCATAGGTTTCGATGTCGAACTCGATCTCGGCGAGTTGCACATCGATCGGCAGGTCGATCAGCACAGGGCCGGGCCTGCCCTCGCGCATCAGCTGAAAGGCCTTCTGGAACGTGCCCGGCACCTGCGCCGGTTCGAGCACGGTGACCGCCCACTTCGCCACCGGCGCGGCGATCGACGAGATGTCGACGGCCTGGAAGTCCTCCTTGTGCAGCTTCGCGACCGGCGCCTGGCCGGTGATGCACAGGATCGGGATGGAATCCGCACTGGCCGAATACAGCCCGGTGATCATGTCGGTGCCCGCCGGGCCCGACGTGCCGATGCAGACACCGATGTTGCCCGCGGCCGCGCGGGTGTACCCCTCCGCCATGTGCGAGGCAGCCTCGACATGGCGGGCAAGCACATGCTTGATGCCGCCGTGCGCCTTCATCGCGCTGTAGAACGGGTTGATCGCCGCGCCGGGCAGCCCGAAAGCCTGTGTCGAGCCCTCTTTTTCGAGGATCAGCACGGCGGCGTCGACGGTGCGCATCTTCATGCTTCGCTCCGGCCCGACAGCGCCTCGGCCACCAGCAGCAGGCCCGAGTGGTCAAGCGAACCGTAGCCCATGGCCCGCGCCGCGGCGATCAGCTGCGCGGTGAGCGCACCCATCGGGATGGACACCTCAGCCTCGCGGGCGGCCTGCAGGATGATGCCCATGTCCTTGTGGTGCAGGTCGATTCGGAAGCCGGGCACGAAGTTGCGGGCCAGCATGGTCTCGCGCTTGAGCTCGAGGATCTTGCTGCCCGCGAGCCCGCCTGCCAGCACGTCGAGGCCCTTGGCCGCGTCGGCGCCGAGGTTCTCCATCAGCAGGATCGCCTCGGCCACCAGGGCGTAGGTGCCGCCGACGACGAGTTGGTTGGCCGCCTTGACACATTGGCCCGCGCCGTTGCCGCCGACCAACGCGAAGGTCTTGCCGACCGTCTCGAAAATCGGCGTCGCGGCCTCGAAGTCGGCCGCGGCGCCACCGACCATGATGGACAGCGCCGCGTTCACCGCACCCGCCTCGCCGCCGCTGACCGGGGCGTCGAGCACCCGCAGCCCGTTCTTCTGGCCCTGTTCGGCGGTCCACGTCGCGGTCTTCGGGGTGATCGTGGAGAAATCGATGTAGAGCGCGCCGGGCACCGAGTGCTCGACGATCTCGGGGAAGACCGCCTCGATCTGCTCGTCCTGCGGCAGCATCGTGATGATGACGTCCTTGTCCCGCACCGCCTCCGCGACGCTCGGGGCGGCGGAACCACCGGCGGCCTTCAGCTTGTCGAGCCCCTTCGGGCCGATGTCGTAGCCGGTCACCTCGTGGCCGGCGGCGACAAGGTGGCCCGCCATCGGGCTTCCCATGATTCCGAGGCCGATAAAGGCGATCTTGGTCATTTGATCCACGTCCAATCCAGCTCGGGGTCTTTGTATTCGAGGCCGATCCAGCCGTCGTAGCCTGCGGCGGCGAGGGTGTCGAAGAGCGTGGCGAAGTCGAGCTCGCCGGTGCCCGGCCTGCCGCGGCCGGGATCGTCGGCGATCTGTACGTGGCCGAGGTGGCGCGCGTGCGTCTTGATCACCTCGATCAGGTTCTCGTCCATCTTTGCCAGGTGGTAGAGGTCGCAGAGGAACCGCACGTTCGGCGCGCCGGTCTGCTCGATCACGCGCACGGCATGCTCGGCGCTGACGATCGGATAGTGCGGCGACTCATGGGCATTCAGTGCTTCGACGAGGACGACGGCACCGATCCGGTCAGCGGCGTTCGCGGCGAGCCGCAGGTTCTCCAGCGCGATCTCGTCCTGCACCGCCGGGTCCTCGCCCGCAATGCGGTTGCCGTACAGGGCATTCAGGGCGCGGCAGCCGGTGCGCTCGGCGATGCCGACCGCCACCTCGATGTTGTCCCGGAACCTGGTGACCTCACCCGGCACCGAAACCAGCCCGCGACCCACCGGAATCAGATCGATGAAATTCAGGCCGACCAAGACAACGCCTGCGTCATCCATCGCGCGAACGAACGCATCGATCTCTTTGTCGGCAGGTGTCGGGTCTTCACCGAAGGGCCACCAGAATTCGACCGCGTCGAATCCGGCCGCCTTGGCTGCGGCGGGACGTTCCAGCAGCGGCAGATCGGTGAAGAGAATCGAACAATTGACGTCGAATTTCGGGAGACCGGACTCCCCTGCGTAATGCTTCATTCAGCTCCTTCGCGATATTTCTTCCAGCTGCCGATCCGCGTGATGTCGATCAGTTCCGGGTACGAGGTCGGCGGACGGCGCAACACCATCGAGAGGACCGAGCGACCGTCGTCCAGCTCGATCGCGCCGAGCTCGAGCTCCGGCGGTTCAGCGGGAAGCAGCTGCTCACGGAGCACATCGAGCGGCACGTCGAACAGCTCGCCGACGATCGAATGTCCGCCGTCCGGCGCGGGGTCGAGGCCGGGAAAGCGGTCGCCGACCGAGAAGAATCGGTAGCGCGGAGCGGTTTTCGCTTCACCGGCGAACGGCGCACCGTTCAACAGATGATTGAGCGGCCCTCCGCGCATGGCGGAGCCGTTCAGGAAAATCAACGGCATTATCGGGTCCTTTATCTCGAATTGCACCAAGTATGCGTGGATTACGCGCTATCGGGGTAGATGAGATCAACCCAAAGGTGGTCGATCATTCTCCGGCCGATTTCGTAGGATGCTCCAGCCGATCACCGGACAGGCAATAAGTCCCGGTGAATCGGGCCGTCGCTGACGGTGAGCGGCTGTGTCGAGCCGCCTCGGCGGACCGCCACGATCTCGGCGGCGATGGCGACCGCGGTCTCGGCAGGCGTACGCCCGCCCAGATCGAGTCCGATCGGCGAATGCAGCACGGCCAGTTCGGATTCCGACAAGCCGGCGGCGAGAAGTGCGGCCATCCGCTCGTCATGGGTTCGCCGCGATCCCATCGCGCCGACGTAGGCGACGGGAAGCCGTAAAGCCAACTCCAGCAACGGGATATCGAACTTCGCGTCGTGCGTCAGCACGCACAGCACCGTCCTGGCGTCGACCGTGGTTCGGGCCAGATACTTGTCGGGCCACTCGACGACCACCTCGTGCGCGTCCGGAAAGCGGGCCGGGGTAGCGAACACCGGCCTGGCGTCGCACACGGTGACGTGATAGCCGAGGAACCGGCCGACGCTGGTCACCGCGGACGCGAAATCTACTGCACCGAAGACGATCATGCGCGGCGGCGGTACGTAGGATTCCACGAACACGGTGCGTTCACGACTGCCGCAGCCGATCACCCGCACCCCGGTGCTTCCGGTGTCGAGCATGGCCCGCCCCTCCGCGACGACCGTTGGTTCGAAGGTCGCGCCGAGCGTCCACCACGGCCCCAAAGCCATTGCGGCACCGGTATCCAGGTCACGCACCAGGGCCACCGGCTCGGCCGACCGCAGCAGCGCCTCGATCGTGTCGTGCTCGGCAGGCGTGATCGGCTGGACGAATACCTCGATGGTGCCGCCGCAGGTCAGTCCGACGGCAAAAGCGTCATCGTCGCTGTACCCGAAACTTGCGCGCACCGGCCGCCCGGTACGCAGCACCTCGCGGCAGAGCTCATACACCGCACCCTCGACGCAGCCACCGGAAATGCTCCCGATCACTACGCCTTCGGCGTCCACCGCCAGGGCGGCGCCCGGCGGCCGCGGCGCACTGCCGCTGACACCGATGACGGTGGCTACGGCGTAGGACTTGCCCGCCGAATGCCATTGCAAGAGTTCTGCCGCGAGGTCACGCATTGTTCTGCCGTTCTATCCGCCGAGCAATAGTTCGATGGCCGAGATGCCGAAGTAGCCTGCGAAGACCACGGCGACCACCCAGATCAGCCAATGGATTTCGCGGAACTTCCCGCGCGCCGCCTTGATCACCACGTACGCGATGACACCCGCGCCGACACCATTGGTGATCGAGTAGGTGAAGGGCATCAGCACGATGGTGAGGAACGCGGGCACCGCGACCTCCAGGTCGGCCCAGTCGATCTTGCGGGCCTGGGTCATCATCAACGCGCCGACGAGCACCAGCGCCGGGGCGGCTGCTTGGATCGGCACCACCGCCGCGAGCGGGGTGAACAATACTGCGAGACAGAACAATCCACCGGTCATCACGCTCGCCAAGCCGGTACGGGCGCCCTCACCGACGCCCGTCGCCGACTCGACATAAACGGTGTTTCCCGCCCCGCCGCTGACACCGCCGATGACCTGCCCGATGCCGTCGATGGTCAACACCTTGCCGAGGCCGGGCATGGTGCCGCGCTCGTCGAGCAGCCCCGCCTCGTCACAGACGCCGAACACGGTGCCCATGGCGTCGAAGAAGCCGGTGAGCACCAGGGTGAACAGCACGACGCCTGCGACAAGCCCACCCGCCCTGGCGAATCCGCCGATCAGGTCGACGTTCAGCAGGAGCCCGAAGTCCGGCGCCGCGAAGAAGCCCTTCGGTGTCTCCGGCACCACCGGGCCCCATGCCTTCGCGTCGACCTTCGCCAGCGAGTTCACCGCGATGGCGAGCACGGTGGCGATGGCGATGCTGATCAGGATCGCACCGGGCACCTTGCGGATGAACAGCGCGAGCATGAGCAGCAGCCCGACCGCGAAAATCACTACGGGCCAACCGGAGAGGTGACCGCTTGCACCGAGCGTGACCGGCGGGCCGGTCTGCGCCCCGTGCCCGACCACTCCGGCCGAGACCAGACCGATCATCGCGATGAACATGCCGATGCCGACGCCGATCGCGTTCTTCAGCGACAGCGGAATGGCATTGATGATCATCGTGCGCAGACCGGTCGCCGCCAGGATCACGATGACGACGCCCATCAACACCACCAGGCCCATGGCCTGCGGCCACGTCATGTACGGTGCCGCTTGGAAGGCGACCACCGGGACGACACCGAGGCCGGCCGCCAACGCGAGTGGAACGTTGCCGACGACGCCCATCAGAATGGTGCTCAGCCCCGCGGAAAACGCGGTGGCGGTGGTGAGTTGGGCGATGCTCAGGCTGTTGCCGTCGATATCCTTGACACCGCCGATGATCAGCGGGACGAGCAGGATAACGTAGGCCATCGCGACGAATGTGGTGATGCCGCCGCGGATTTCGCGCGAGACGGTGGTGTTGCGTGCACTCAGCCGGAAAAATCTGTCGAGCGCGGACCTTCCGGTGGCCGGCTCCGGGGTGGCGGAGTGGGTCTGTACTTGGGTCATTGGCGTGCCCTCCTCGGGGCATAGCCGACCTGCGATCCGGCGTGAGCAGCCGGATCGCCTGGTTCGGTTCTGCTGTTGTGGGGTCCCTACCGCCGTGCCGAGCGGGGCACGAAAGGCGGTCTGCCCCTGTTGATCAACTGCTCCGGATGATGTCTTCCGGACGCACCGGCACTCGGTTGATGTGCACGGTTCCTCCCGCGGATCGGCATGCGTCGCGTATGGCCGAGACGATCGCAGGAGTCGAGGAGAGCGTGGGTGGCTCCCCGGCGCCGCGCAGCCCGTATGGGGCGTGCGGGTCGGCGTTTTCGAGAATCTCGAGCCGCTGTGGCGGCGAATCGAGGATGGTGGGGATCAGATAGTCGGTGAAGGACGGGTTGAGCACCTTTCCGTCGCGGACCTGGATTTCCTCCATGACCGCCAGGCCGAGGCCCTGGGCGGAGCCGCCGTGGATCTGGCCCTCCAGCGACAGGCGGTTCATGATCTTGCCGACGTCCTGGACCGCGTCCAGTGCGACGACCTTGACGAGGCCGAGTTCGGTGTCGACGTCCACCACGGCGCGATGCACGCACAGGGCCAGCTGGGTGTGGCTGTTGCCCTGTCCCGTCACCGGATCCATGCCCGTGGTCGGCTTGTGGTGGTATTTCCTTGTCTCCTCGATGATTTCGTCACCGAGGAGATCCACGATCGCGGCGTACACTTCGCCGCGCTCGGACACCACTTTGCCGCCGACCAACCGCAGGCCGCGGGTGGCGCCGAAACGTCCTTGGGCCAAGGCGAGTACGCGCATCCGCACCGCCTCGCACGCGGCCTTGACCGCGCCGCCGGTCATGTAGGTCTGCCTGGAGGCCGAAGAGGAACCGGCGCTGTCGATCTGGTTGTCCGCCGGATGGATGGTGACCCGCTCGATGCCGAGTTCGGTGCGCGCGATCTGCGCTTCGACGGTGACCAGGCCCTGACCGACCTCGGCGGCCGCGGTGTGCACCAGCGCGACGGGTTCGCCGCCGATCACCTCGAGTCGCACCCTTGCGGTCGAATAGTCGTCGAAACCCTCGGAGAAGCAGATGTTTTTGATGCCGACGCCGTAGCCGATGCCGCGCACCACGCCCTCGCCGTGCGTGGTCTGCGAGGCGCCACCGGGCAGGTTGCGGATATCGGACGGGTCGAGCGGTGCGGGCAGCGGCATCGCGCGAGCCTGCGCCAGCATCTCCGACATCGGCATCGGCGCATGGATGATCTGGCCGGTCGCCAGCTTGGAGCCCTGGGAGACCGCGTTCACCTGACGCACGTGCACCGGATCGAGGTCGAGCGTCTCGGCGATCTTGTCCATCGTCGACTCGTGCGCGAAACAGGCTTGTACCGCGCCGAATCCACGCATCGCGCCGCACGGCGGGTTGTTCGTGTAGACGCCGTACGCGTCGATCTTGATGTGCGGAACCTCGTAGGGCCCCAAGGCAAGTGAGGACGCGTTGCCGGTGACGTTCAGCGTGGCCGAGGTGTAGGCACCGCCGTCGAGCACGATCTGCACGTCGGCGAAGACGATCTTGCCCGCCCTGGTCACGCCGTACTCGTACCGCATCTGCGCCGGATGCCGGTGCACATGCCCGAAGAAGGATTCCTCGCGGTTGTACATCATCTTGATCGGCTTTCCGGTGTAGAGCGCGAGCATGCCCGCGTGGATCTGCATCGACAGGTCCTCGCGGCCGCCGAACGCGCCGCCGACGCCGGCCAGGGTCATCCTGATCTTGTCCGCGGCCAGGCCGAGACAGGGACCGATCTGGTCGAGGTCGTTGTGCATCCACTGGGTGGCGATGTAGAAGTCCAGCCCACCGACCTCGTTCGGCGCGACCAGACCCGCCTCGGGGCCGAGGAACGCCTGGTCCTGAATGCCGACCTCGTATTCGCCGGTCACCACCACATCGGACAGCGCGCGGCCGACCGCGAGATCGCCGACCCGGACGGGCTGATGCCTGGCGATACCGCCGCGTCCCTGCACCGCGTTGGCCACCGGGTCGGCGATCACCGCGAGCGGATCGGTGATGGGGGTCAGCACCTCCCACTCGATCGCGATGACTTCGATGGCGCGGCGGGCGATTTCGGGATGGTCCGCGGCGACCAGGGCGATCGGCTCGCCGTGGTGGCGGACCTCGTCGAACGCCAATACCGGCTGGTCCCAGGTCATGTCGAGCCCGTAGTGCTTGCGGCCCGGCACATCCTCGTGGGTGAGCACCGCGTACACGCCGGGCAAGGCCAGAGCCTGGCTGATGTCCATGCTCAGGATGCGGGCACGCGGGTGCGGACTACGCAATGTGGCACCCCACAGCATGCCGTCCATCCAGAGGTCGGAGGCATAGGCGAAGTCGCCCTTGACCTTCAGCGTGCCGTCCGGGCGCAGCGGGCTCTCGCCGATGCCGCCCTTGCCCGGTGCGGCGACCTCGCCGGGGAATCGGGTGCCTCGTACCGCGGTCATCGTGACTCCTCCCGCTCCAGTAGCCGCTGGCGCGCTGCCGCCCCCGCCCTGCCGACGGCATCGTGGGATACGGTGCGCAGCTCGTCGTTCTCGACGACGGTCCGGCCGCCGACGAGCAAACGGGCCAGTGGCGGCGTCGGGCCGAATACCAAGGCGCACACCGGGTCGGTGAGCGCGGCACGGAATCCGTCGACCCGCCACATCGCGATGTCCGCGAGCTTGCCTACCTCGAGGCTGCCGATCTCCTGCTGACGGCCGAGGTTTCGCGCTCCACCCAGGGTGCCGATCTCCAAGGCCTGGCGCGCGGTCAGCGCGGTCGGTCCGTGCACGGCGCGCTGGAACAGCATTGCCTGGCGCAATTCGCCTGCCATCGAGGTCAATTCGCTCGACGCGGCGCCGTCGACACCGAGGCCGACCGTCGCGCCCGCACGCAGCAGCTCCGAGACCCTGGCGATGCCCGCGCCGAGACGCGCGTTGGAGCTGGGGCAATGCGCTGAGCCGGTGCCGGTTTCGGCGAAGCGGCGGATGTCGGCGTCGTGCAGGTGCACCGCGTGGGCGAACCACACGTCGTCGCCGAGCCAGCCGAGCTTCTCCATGTATTCCACAGGCGTGCAACCCATCTGCTCGCGGCAGTGCTCTTCCTCGTCGAGGGTTTCGGCGAGATGGGTATGTAGCCGGACGCCCTTGGTGCGAGCCAGCAGCGCCGCGTCGGTCATCAAGCCCTCGCTCACCGAGAACGGCGAGCAGGGCGCGACGGCGACCCGGAGCATCGAGTCGAACGACGGATCGTGGTACTTGTCAATGGTTTCCGAGGTGTTCAGCAAGATCTCGTCGCGATCCTCGACCACCTCGTCCGGCGGCAGACCGCCTGCGGACTGACCGCGGTCCATCGAGCCGCGGCACGGATGGAACCGGATGCCGAGCTCGTTGGCGGCCCTGACTTCGGCCTCGAACAGATCGCCGCGTCCCTTCGGGAACACGTAGTGATGGTCGCTGCTTGTGGTGGTCCCGGTCAGCGCGAGCCAGCCCAATCCGGCCGACGCGGCGCCGTAGACGACGTCGGCGTCCATGCCTGCCCAGGTGCGGTAGAGCCCGGTGAGCCATTCGAACAGCGTCGAATCCTGGTACAGGCCCTGGGTCGCCCACTGGTAGAGGTGATGGTGGGTGTTGACCAGACCGGGCGTGACCAGGCAGCCGGTGCCGTCGATGCGCCGCGCGTCCGGGAGGACGGGAGCGGGTCCAGCACCGATCGACGCGATGCGGCCGTCGGCGATCACCACGTGGCCGGACGGAATCTCCGGACCGACAACCGGTGCGATGTAGGCGTTCTCGATGATGGTCTTCGGCTCGTCCGTACTCATTTCGCCGCCGCCTTCCGCTGCGCCGCCAGCCGGACCGCGTCGAGGATCTTCTCGTAACCGGTGCAGCGGCAGAGATTTCCGGCCAGTGCCTCGCGGATCTCCACATCGCTCGGCTCGGGATTGTGCTCGATCAGGTCGTGCGCCTGCACGATGAGACCCGGCGTGCAGAAGCCGCATTGGACCGCGCCTGCTTCGACGAACGCCTGCTGCATCGGATCCAGCTGCGCGCCACTGGCCAGGCCCTCGACGGTGCGCACCGAGCGGCCCTCGGCCTGCCCGGCCGCCACCAGACACGAGCACACCGGGGTGCCATCCAAATAGACGGTGCACGAACCACATTCGCCTTGTTCACAGGCGTTCTTGGAACCGGGCAGGCCCATGCGCTCGCGCAGCATGTAGAGCAGGCTCTCGCCCTCCCAGACGTCGTCGACCGTCTCCTGTGCACCGTTCACGTCGAAGGTCACGCGCATCAGGCTGCCTTCCTTTCTGCTAGGTAGTCCGTCCATGCCCAGCCGAGGGTGCGGCGGGCCAGCACCGAGAGGGCGTGCTTGCGGTAGTCGGCGGTGCCGCGCACGTCGTCGATCGGCTTCGCGGCCGCCGCGACGAGCGCGCCGAACTCGCGGAGCACCTGCTCGGTGAGCGGCGCGGGATCGTGCCACGGCAGCTGCGTTGCCAGGAATTCCTCGGCGGGCTCGGCCCGCAACGGGGTCGGGCCGGACGAGCCGATGCCGGTGCGCGCGGTCGCCGAGGCCGGGTACAGCGCGATCGAGAACGAGCACACCGCGATCACCATGGCGTTGCGGGTGCCGACCTTCGAAAAGTATTGCGGCCCTTCGGCGGGCGGCAGCCAGATCGCCCGGATCAGCTCGTCCGCCTCCAGCGCGGTCTTGCGCACCCAGATGTAGAAATCGTCGATCGGGATCATCCTGGTGCCACGCGCCGCCGACTCGACCTCGACCACCGCGTTGCCCGCGAGCAGCGCGGGGTGGGCGTCGCCGGCCGGCGACGCCCCGCCCAGGTTGCCGCCGACGGTGCCGCGGTTGCGGATCTGCGGCGAGCCGACGGTGCGCGACGCCTGCGCCAGGCCGGGCAGCGGTCCGGCGAGCCGGTTGATGATCCGGACGTACGGCACACCGGAGCCGATGCGGATCTGGCCGTCGATCTCCTTGTACTCGAACAGTTCTCGGCACGGGTTGAGATCGAGCAGCGCGCTCGGCCTGCCCTTGTCGAAGTTCAGCTCGACCATCATGTCGGTGCCGCCCTGGATCGGGCTGGCCTCCGGACGGGCCGCTTTGAGGTCGAGGGCGTCCGCCCAGCTGGTCGGTCGGAGAAAGTCCATCGTCACTCCCACGCCGGACCGGCGGCGGGCGCGTCCTCGCGCAGCACGGTCCCCTCGATCAGGCCGTAGGGACGGTCGGCGGCGTAGAACACCTCGTTGTCGTTCTCCAGTCCGAACGCGGACAGATCGACGACGAAATGGTGCTTGTTGGGCAGCGACAGCTGGACCTCGCCGACCTCGGGGCAGGCGTTCAGCACGCGCTCGCCCATCGCGTACAGCGTCTGCTGCAGCGAATAGCTGTAGGTCTCCGCGAACGCCTCCAGCAGCGCGCTCCTTGCCTCGCGGTAGGTCTTGTCCCAGTCGCTCGGCTCGCCGATGAAGCGCCACTCCGCGTTGACCTCGGTGGCCAGGATGCGGTCGTAGGCTTCCTTCAGCGTCGTGTACTTGTCTTTGAGATAGCCGTGGAACTCCGAACCGGTCGAGTTGAGTACCACCAGACCCTGCAATCCCGCGACAACCCAAGCCTTTTCGCCGTCGTAGTGCGCGCGGGCGGTGCGGGTTTCCTTGCCGGAGCGGACGAACGAGTGCTGATCGTCGCCGGGGTTGAGCACGATCCGCTCCCAGGCGTATTCCTCGACGCTGACCCGCGCATGGTGGATCGACGGCTGCGAGTCGACGAAATGCCGTGCCAGCAGGACGCCGAACGCCTCGGGCGAGCTGATGCCGTGCTCCTTGGCGAACGCGAAGACGGTGTTCTTCTGGGTGTCCGTCGGCAGCACCGCGCCGTTGTCGCCGGTGAGGTGCACGTCGTCCATGTCGCCGGAGAGCGCCACCCCGACATTGAGATCGCGAATCTCGTGCACGCCACCGTTTTTCGTCACGCTGACGACATGGGTCTCCGCTTTGCCATATCGGTTCGGTCCGAGCTTGATCGACATTGTTCAGCTACCTCGATAAGTGGAGTAGGAATACGGGCTCAGCAGCAGCGGCACGTGGTAGTGCGCGGCCGGGTCGGCGACGGTGAAGTCGATGGCGACCGAGGGATAGAAGGGGCTGATCTCGCCGGTGTCGAAAGTCAGCCGGTGCGTGCCGATTTCCGGCGCGGGCAGATCCTTGATCCGGCCGTCGTCGTCGGTGTGCCGCTCGGCGAGCACGGTGCCGTCCGCGCGCGACAGCCGCACCAGCAGCCCCGCCGCGGGCCGCCCGGTCACCGCGTTCAGCACGTGGGTGGACAGACTCACCTCTCCCCCAGCAGCTTTCGCACGCGCAGGCGGGTGATGTCGGCGAGCTCGCTCTGTACCTTGATGCGCTCGTCGAGCACCGAATTGGCCAGGCGCTTGCGCAGCTCGGTGAGCATCTCCTCGGCGCTGCGCCCGGTCGCACGGATCAGGAAGACATGGCCGAAGCGGTCCTCGTAGGCCTGATTGCCCGCGGCGAGCTCTCTGCGCACGGCAAGGTCGGCGGTCGCGGCGCCGGACTGTTCGCCACGCGACCACGCCGCCTCCCGCTCGGACAGCTCGGCCTTCGCACGGTCACCGATGCGCGGATGCGCCGCGAGCGCCTCCTCGACCTCCGGCCAACCCAGCTCGCACACCGCGGTCACCGCGGCGGCGATGACGCTGTCGACGTCGGGGTACGGCCTGGTCGCCGCCACCTTCTGCGCCCACTGCCTGGACGCACAGCAGGCGAGCAGTTCCTGCTCGGCCGCCTCCGGTGACAACGCGTTCAGCCATCCGATGTCGCCTGCCATCTGACCTCCTGTCGGGGTTCGCCAATCTGTTCCGCAAGTACACCCGCCGAGCAGAACCGCAGCTAGAAACGAGAAATCTGAACTGTGCGCCAGTTCACACCGCACTCTTTGTGTGAATGTCCAAGGGCATTCACCGGGGGGCCGACTGTTAGCCTTCGGACCGTGCGCCTTCGATCACTGCTGACCATGGCGGACCTGGGACTCGAGCTCGTCACCGGCGAGGAAGAGTTGGACCGGTTCGTGCGTTGGGTGGTGACCACGGACATGCTCGATCCCGGTCGCTACCTGTCCGGCGGTGAGCTGGTGCTCACCGGTATGCAGTGGCGCCACGATCCCGCCGACAGCGAGGTGTTCGTCCGGGCGCTGGCCCAGGCCGGGGTGGCGGGGATGGCCGCGGGCGACGCCCGATACGGTGGCGCACCGCCCGACGTGGTCGAGGCCTGTCGCAAGCATCGGATTCCCCTGTTCCGGGTGCCGGAGAACGTCGCGTTCGCCGCGGTCACCGAGCAGATCACCCGCAATCTGTCGACCGGGCGGGCGGCGGATCTCACCGCGATCCTCGATCGGCATCGCCAGCTCGTCTCGGGTGCCGGACTCGGGTCGGTGCTCGAGCTCATCGAACGCGATCTCGGCATGCGATGTTGGGTGGTCTCGTCCACCGGGCGGGTGGTCGCCGGGCCGACGACCCCGCCGCCGGTCGAGGTGACCCCCGCTTTCCTCAGCGCGCGCAGGCTGCCGCTGGCGTTCCTGGACGACAACGCCAGGTTCTCGCTGTTCGCGGTCGACGAGCATCGCACGTCACGGGCCGCCGACTGGTTCCTGGTTTTCGAAGGTGACTACACCGAATGGCCCGAGGAGCGGCGTGCGCTCGCCGGTGAGCTCGCCGCGGTGGTCTCGCTGGAACGCGCACGCCAAGACGATCGGCAGAGCGCCGAGGGTCGGCTCGCTCAGGAGCTCATCGAGCTGATCGTGTCGGATGCCAAACCGACAGAGATCATTTCGCGGCTCGAGCTGACCGGGCTCGGTCCCGCGGAAACCTATATCGCGGTCGCGGCGGCCGCCGACGACAGCCTGCGGCCCGGCGAGTTGCGCGTACTGCTTCGCGAAATCCTTTACGGCAGAAGGCCGGCCGCCGGCGTAGTCGACGGCGAGGCGATCGCGCTGATTCCGGCAGGGCCGGACAGCCCGGTGATCGACGAAATCAACCGTGCGGTCACCGCTTTGGAGCCGGGGTTGCGCGGCAGCCGACTATCCGTCGGCGTGAGCGGCGTCGTCGACGGTGAGGGATTGCGCGGCGCCGTCGAGGAGGCCCGCTACGCCCGCCGGATGGCCGCCGGTCGCCTGCAGCCCGCGAGCGTCGTCGGCCACGACGAGCTCGCCACCCATATGCTGCTGCTCGCCTCGGTCCCCGACGAGGTCCGGCGCATGTTCCGGCTGCGGCTGCTCGACCCGCTCACCACCTACGACCAGGACAACCGCGCCGACCTGGTGCACACCCTGGAAACATTCCTCGAGGTGTCCGGGTCGTGGACCAAATGCGCCGAGTTACTGCACGTCCACGTCAACACGCTGCGCTACCGGATCCAGCGCATCGAAGAACTCACCGGGCGCGACCTTTCCCGGCTCGAGGATCGCGTCGACTTCTTTCTCGCTCTCGCGCTGCGCTGATTCTCCCGCCGCGAGGAATCGCCTCGACTTTTCTACTCAATCGCCGAGTCTTGGTTCCCGACTCGACGATTGCCTCGACGTTTTCCTTGCCCTCGTGCCGCGCCGCACGCCGTCAGCGCGATGCGCGGCGCGCGGAACAAGGCGGGCAATAGGGTCGATCCGGGCATTGCCAGAGGCAAGGGCTAGCATGATCGGGCTGGTAACGGTGGATTTGCCGATCCCAAGGTGGTTCGATGACTAAAGCTGTTCCACGGCCGGTAGCACTGGGCGATGACGCTGCCCGGACACTGGCTAACGCAACGAAGACCGTCCCGCAGATGCAGTCGATCACCCCACGGTGGTTGGTGCATTTGCTGGATTGGGTTCCCGTCGAAGCCGGTATCTACCGGAGAAACCGGGTTACCCACGAGAACACCGTCGATATTCAGTGCGACAACTTCGACGAATCTCCACTTCCGGAGACGTTCATCGATTACGAGCGGGACCCGCGGGAGTACCGACTCAAGGCAGTGCACACGATTCTGGATGTGCACACCCGCGTCTCGGATCTGTATTCGAGCCCGCACGATCAGATTGCTCAGCAGTTGCGATTGACGATTGAGGCCATCAAGGAGCACCAAGAAGGCGAGCTGATCAACAGCCCCGACTACGGGCTCATCGCCAATGCCGTCAAGTCGCAACGGATCACGACGATCGCCGGGCCGCCCACGCCCGACGATATCGACAACCTGATCACCAAGGTGTGGAAGGAGCCGGGATTCATCCTGACTCATCCGCAGGGCATCGCTGCCTTCGGCAGGGAATGCACCCGGCGCGGTGTGCCGCCGCCGACCGTGAGCATGTTCGGATCCCAGTTCATCACGTGGCGTGGGATCCCGCTCGTTCCGTCGGACAAGGTTCCGCTGGAGCGTGGCAAGACCAAGTTCGTGTTGATCAGGACCGGCGAGGCACGCCAAGGCGTGGTCGGCCTGTATCAGCCGGGCCTGGCCGGTGAACAGGGCATGGGCCTTTCGGTGAAGTTCATGGGTATCGATCGCAGCGCGATCGCGTCGTATCTGGTGTCGCTGTACTGCTCGCTGGCGATCCTCACCGACGACGCAGTGGCGGTGCTCGACGGAGCCGAGGTGGGCAAGTTCCATGACTACGCACCGACCTACCGGAGCTGACATTCCGCGCCCAGCGGACGAGGGTGGCGCCGAGTGGATGCTGCCGGACGAGGCGACGCTGAATCGCCTTGCCGGTGAATTCTTCTCGGCGCTGCCGTCGGGGTCGGCGGGCTTGCCCGCCGCTCCGGTGGGCGTGAGTGTCGCGCAGCCGGACCTGCCGACGTCGCCGCCGAACGTGGGAGTCCCTTCTCCCTCGCACGCAGCGACATCGGCGGGCCCGCAGGAGGTTTCAGGGGCGGCGCCCCATCGGCCGGATGCGTCCGCGCCGATGCCGACAACAGCGGGAGCGCCGGGATTCGCGGCGGTGCCCGATGTTCGGACGATGGTGCCGTCGCCGGGGGTCACCGGGGTGTCCGGAACGCCGAGTGGCGGGAAGGGCGAGCCTACTGTTCCCGGACCGACACCGTCGGGCGCACAGGGCCTTTCGGGCGCCACCCCGCCCGGCGGTCCGACGCCGGAGCCGACCGTGCCGAGTTGGGGGCGTGAGGTCCCGATGGCCGAGGCGACGAGCGTGCCGACACAGCCCGATGGCGTGCACTACGACCCCTTCTTCACCACGCTGCCGTCACTGCGGGATGTGCTGTCGCCGTCACGGTTTCCCGAGGCAGCGGCACCGGCCGCGGGCGAGCCGAGCTTCTACTTCCTGAACTCGCCAGGCGCGGTGGCCTCCGGTCGGCGACCCGATGCGCATCCGCCGTTCGATGTGAACGCGGTGCGCAACGATTTCCCGATCCTGCGGGAGCGGGTCAACGGGCATCCGCTGGTGTGGTTCGACAACGCCGCGACAACGCAGAAGCCGCGCTCGGTGATCGAACGCCTCGCGCACTTCTACGAGCACGAGAACTCCAATATCCACCGCGCCGCACACGAATTGGCGGCACGGTCCACCGATGCCTATGAACAGGCCCGCAATACCGTGGCCCGGTTCATCGGTGCGTCGTCGCCCGAGGAGATCATCTTCGTCCGCGGCGCCACCGAAGGCATCAACCTGATCGCGCAGACCTGGGGCCGCAAGAACATTCGCGAAGGTGACGAGATCATCATCTCGCACCTGGAGCATCACGCGAACATCGTGCCCTGGCAGATGCTTGCCGGGGAGACGGGCGCGGTCCTGAAGGTCATCCCGGTCGACGACAACGGCGAGCTGCTGCTCGGCGAGTACACCAAGTTGCTCTCCGATCGCACGAAACTCGTCTCGGTGACCCAGGTTTCGAATGCGCTCGGCACCTTGACGCCGGTGCAGGAGATCGTCGCCGAGGCACAGCGCGCCGGTGCGGTCACGGTCATCGACGGGGCACAGTCGGTTCCGCACACCAGGATCGACGTGCGCTCGATCGGCGCCGACTTCTTCGTCTTCTCCGGTCACAAGCTGTTCGGCCCGACCGGAATCGGCGTCGTCTACGGAAAATCCGAGATACTGCAAGATGTTCCGCCGTGGCAGGGCGGCGGCAACATGATCAGCGATGTGACGCTGGAGCGGTCGATCTTCCAGCCGCCCCCTGGTCGATTCGAGGCAGGCACCGGCAATATCGCCGACGCGGTCGGCCTCGGCACCGCGATCGAATACATCGAGCACATCGGCATCGACAACATCGCACGCTACGAGCACGAACTGCTCGAGTACGCGACGCCGCTGGTGGCGAACGTGCCCGGTGTCCGGCTGGTCGGTACCGCCCCGAACAAAGCGAGCGTGCTGTCGTTCGTGATGGCCGGGTACGAGCCGATCGAGGTCGGAAAGGCGTTGAACGAGAAGGGCATCGCCGTCAGGGCCGGGCATCACTGCGCGCAGCCGATCCTGCGTCGCCTCGGCCTGGAGGCGACGGTGCGTCCGTCGTTCGCCTTCTACAACACCTGTGCGGAGATCGACCGCATGGTTGCCGTCCTCGAACAGCTTGCGGTGCGTACGCCGCGGTGAACTGAGCTCGGACCGGCGTCACCTCGGCTGTCGCGGCCGCACCGCAGCGTGCGGCGGCGACAACCGGGGTGCGCCAACGACTTCCAGCTCAGTACGCGGCGGCCCGGTCCGACCATGACGGGGTCAGTTCCTCGGCGAGCTGCCGAGGGAAGGACACCTTGGCCGGGTTGCCATCCGAGGTGTAGCGCTGATCGGGGTTCGCGGCCATACGGTCGAGCCAGTAGGTCGAGTCGAAGTCGACAGCTGTATTGCCGGAACGGATTCGGGGCACCGCCGCGGGATCGAGTCGCCCGTACGGTGACGGAGCAGGTTCGGCGCCGACGAGCATGACGGCGTCGAACGCATAGGACGTGCCGTCCCAGGCCCCCGCGCGGGCGAGGGCGCGCTCGCTCGGCGAGATACCGAGCGGCAACGCCATCGTGCGCACCCGTCCCGGCACTGCCGCGCTGATGGCCGCGACGTTCTCCGCCAATTCCTGTTGGACTCCGTCGGCATCGAGCTGTGCGAGATTCGCGTGCGTC
Source organism: Nocardia altamirensis NBRC 108246 (assembly GCF_001612685.1). Taxonomy (GTDB): domain Bacteria; phylum Actinomycetota; class Actinomycetes; order Mycobacteriales; family Mycobacteriaceae; genus Nocardia; species Nocardia altamirensis. The sequence continues at coordinate 17,822 of NZ_BDAY01000102.1, read as the reverse complement.
GCAGTGTGGGCGCCGATTTCGTAACCGTGTGCGGCCAGCCATGGCAGGGCGCGCGCATCCGCACCGAAAGGATGGTCGTTGACATAAAACGTTGCCGTGGGGGCGAAGTCGGGGTGTTGGGCACGGAATTCCTCGAGTATCCCGATGGCGGTATCCGGCGCAGGCCTGCCGTCGTCGGTGAACGCGAGTTGGCTGAGGGTCGAATCGTCGAAAGTCAGGAGCACTGGATGCGTACCGGCAGGAATATCGATAGCACCGGAAATATAGGCGGCCGCGGTAATGGGGCGATATCGCTCGCGGTACAGCCGGTCGAGTTCGGCCCGAAACTTCTCGAGCGTCTGGTCGTATTCACTGACCGGTGTCTGCGAAAACTGGTGATACATCAGGACTGGCACCAGACCGAGCTCGTTCGCGCCGACCGCGGCGGGGTCGGGCACGGGGGCGGCCGAGGGCGTGACCGCCGCTTCCTTGCCGGCCTGCCCGGTGCCTGCCGGGCCGGATGGCGCCGATCCGCACGCGGCGACGGCCGCGAACGTCAAGGCCGACAACATAACTCGAACAACGTTTACCGCGTTCTTGGTCATCGGCCAAACGGTACGCGACTATGAACAACATCTTGATGAAGATTGCCGCGACGGCGCGCCGGAGACGGGATAGTAGAGCCATCTCCGAAGGAAAGTTGGCACGCGCGTTGCTGGATAGATTCCGCACTACAGGCCACCGGCGGTTGGCGGCAGTGGTAGTTACCGCAGTCTTATCAATTCTCGTCGCTTCTGTGACCATCAGCTCGGTCCAGGCCGAACCAGAGGGATTGACCGTCACCGGACTACCGGACGGCACGATCAGCGCGGCGACGCTGTCCGCCATGACATTACGAGTGGACGCCGAGGGGCACGACCCCGCCGACATCCGGCTGGAACTCGACGGCGAGCCCGTCGACGGCCGCGTCGACGGCGGCACCGTGGTCTATCGACCCGGATCACTACCCGACGGCGAGCACAAATTCACCGCCGAGATCCCGGTCGGCGGATTCTTCGGCTTCCTGCGCACCGGTCCCGGCGTATCCGAAGTCTTCACCGTTGACAACGAGGCGCCGACGCTGACCGTCACCCAGCCGCAGGCCGTGTCGTCCTACCGGCAGCCGGTCATGGTGCGCGGCACCGCAACCGGGGCCGACCGGGTGGCCATCGGCACGCAGTCGGTCACCCCCGCCGACGACGGATCGTTCGAGATCACCATGCCCCGCGCGCCGACAGGCGCCGAGATCGTCGCGATGGACGCGGCCGGAAACAAAGCCACCCAGGCGATCTCGGCCGCGATCGAGACACCGAAGATCAGTTCGGTGCATGTGACCGCGTACGGGTGGGCGCACGAGGGCCTGCGCGAGGACGTGCTGAACATGGTGCGTGACGGGCGGATCAACACCGTGCAGCTCGACATCAAGGACGAGGACGGCGTCGTCGGCTATGACTCGCAGGTGCCGCTCGCCCGGGAATCCGGTGCCGTCGAGCCCATTTACGACGCCCCGGCCACGCTGCGGCAGCTGCACGACATGGGCGTGCGCGTGGTTGGCCGGATCGTCGCGTTCCGCGATTCGACGATGGCCGAATGGGCGTGGAATTCCGGCCGCACCGACTGGGTCATCCAGAACCCGTACGGTCAGCCGTACGCAAGCAAGTACGGCGCGATCGCGTTCACCAACTTCGCGAATCCCGAGATGCGCAAGTACAACATCGATCTCGCGGTCGAGGCGGCGAAGCTCGGCTTCGACGGCATCATGTACGACTACATCCGCCGCCCGGACGGCGCGCTGTCGCAGATGGTGTTCCCCGGCGCCACTGAATCGCCGACCACGTCGATCGCCGAATTCCTCAGGGAGAGCCGCGATCCGGTGCGGGACGCGGGCGCCGACCTGAGTGCCGCGGTGTTCGGCGTTGCCGCGACAAGGCCGGACGAGATCGCGCAGGACATCCCGTTGATGTCCAAGTATGTCGACTACATCGCGCCGATGCTGTACCCGTCCCACTGGAATCCCGGGGAATACGGTGTCGCGAACCCGAATTCGCAGCCGTACGACATCGTGTTCCGCTCGCTGCAGGACTTCCGCAAGCAGACGCAGGGCACGAGCGCCAAGATCGTCCCGTGGTTACAGGACTTCAGTCTTGGTGTGAGCTACGGGTCCGGCGAGGTCACGGCTCAGATCGATGCGGCCAGAGACGCAGGGGTCGATGGTTTCTTCCTCTGGAGCCCAACGGTCACTTACCATCTCGCGGCTGGTTGACCGGTGCAGCGGCTCTTGTCGGTCGTGCTACAAGACCGACAGGAGCCGCCTGCGCACTGCCGCCATGAGATCCCGGTCCGCGTCATCCTGGGCGAAACTGGCCAGATCGACGTTGAGCCGACCGTCGAAACTACTGATCACCACCATGGTCGGCGGTACCGGCGGCATCTCGGGGGGCGCAACCAGCGGGTCGTAGTGGAACAGCGGCCAGAAGTCCTGCAGCTCGAGGGCGGCCGGATGGCGCAGGGCCGGGATCTTGCCCCAATTCGTGGTGAAGGCCGATGCGCGTGCCTGTTGAAACCCGGCCAGCGTCGCCTGTGCGGTCCCGACCCCGCCGAAGGCTGCGTGATGAATGCTGCGATCGGCAAGGTCCGCCGCCAGCCTGGCGCCGACCGCTCGCGCGATGTCCACGAGCTCGGTCGGTCCATCTCCGGGCTGGTATTGCCCGATCCCCAGAATGTTCGTGCCGTCCGTCAAGGCGGCCGGGGGAGAGATGCGTGAGCGCAGATCCACGGCAAAGGCATAGAAGATGTCGGACAGCGGCACGTCGCGAGTGTCCGAGAGGGCGAGCACGATCGCCGCGGAGACAAGACTGTTGATCGTCGTCCGTTCTCGGTGACCGAGGTCGACGAGCGCGCGGGTCTCGCCGTCGTCGAGTGCGCAACGCACGCTGGACAACACCGCGAGATAGGGACTGGCCACCGCCGCTGCACCGGTGAGGACGATAGGGGCAGTGGGTGATTCGGGCAACGGCGCTGCCTCGCCGTCGTCCGGGGCAATCGCGCGGTCGGCGAACATCGCCTCCAACGACTTCGGATACCCGCGTTGTTCCACCGTTGGCTCGGGGACACCTTCGACGAAGTCGGTGTACAGCGACCACAGATCCTTCAAGACCGCGAGCGAGTGATAACCGTCGGCGACGCTGTGGTGGGTGAGCAGCGTGATGTTCGCGCGTTCGCCCTCGCGGACGACATGCAACTCCGTCAGTGCCCGACCCGGATTCAACGACAGATCGTGCAATACCTCCTCGACCGGTCCGTTGAACACCTTGAACGCCGACGGCAACGACGACTCCCGCGAAATCGCGATTCCGTGTTCGTCGGCGACCAGATATGACCCGTGTACCGGGTGGAAACGGCGCAGGACGTCGAAGGCGTCAGACAACGCCACCACGTCCAACGCGCCGCGTACCCGCACCGAATAGCCGACCGACAATCCCGTGCCGACATGCGGCACCTCAGTCGGGGCCAGTGCCCGAATGGTGTTCGAAACTGTCACGACCGTGTCTCCTCGAGCTTCCGAACCGGCTCCTCGCGAGCCGATACGCCCAGGCTACGTTTGGACCGAACGGTCGTAAATATGAATGAGCAACATCACAGCTTCCGCTGTCAGCCGCCAAGCATGTCGAACACCTCCTCGGCGCGATCCCGGGCGCGATACATGTCCCACGCGGCGTCGGCGAGCCGATCAGGGTCGAGGGTGTGGCCCTCCACAGAGCCGAAGCGGGCAGGGTCGGCAGTCACCATCGCGTGGATATCACCGCGTTCGACGAGGCCACCGATCGTGAGAGTGCCTGCGTAGACACCACGTTCAGCGAGCGCGGCATTGAGCGTGATGGCGTAGTTGCGCAGCGCCGCCGAGGGCAGGGCCAGCTGGCCGAGCATCGGCATCGGACGGACACTGGAGAGACCACCGGCAAACAGCAGTGCGCCGCTGCTCCTTTCGAGCATGGCGGGCAGTACGGCCTGTACCGCGTCGACGGCAGGCCAGACCCACTCGAAGGCGGATTGCGCGGTGGTGAAATCCATTTCGGTGATGGGCACCGGATGTTGCTGTGGCCCAGGACCGTAGTAGGCGAGCTCGACCTCGCCGGCACGTGCGATCTCGTCCAGTACGGACCGCAGGCGGGTCCGGTCGGTGACATCGGCGACGTAGGCAGTGGCGTCGATATCTTGCGCGGCAAGGTCTTTCAGATAGTCGTCGTGGCGCGCCGAGCTGCGTGACAGCAAGGCGACTCGAAATCCTTCGCGGCCGAATCGCCGGGCCATGGACATGCCGAGGCCGGGTCCGACGCCGATGATCACGGCCGTTGGTGTGGTGGTCATGCGATCTCCTTCACAGAAATTGAGGGGCTCCTCATTTTCAGAAGATAGCACGAAACCGAGGAGCCCCTCGACTTTTGTAAGATGGTCAGCATGACCAAACCGTTGCGCCGCGACGCGGCCCGCAATCGCGAGAAGCTGTTGCGGGAGGCCGCCGGTGTATTCACCGAGCAGGGGCTCGATGGATCGCTGGAGGAGATCGCGCGCCGGGCCGGGGTCAGCATCGGCACGCTCTACAACCACTTCCCGCACCGGGACGCGCTGATCGACGCATTGCTGCCCGCCCGGCTGGCCGCGATGGACGACTTCGCCGCTCGCGCGGCCGCCGAGCCGGACGCGTGGGTGGCGCTGTGCGGGTTCATCGAGGAGTTGCTCGGACAGATGACCGCCGACCGCGGGCTGCTCGAGGCATTCACCGGCGATCATCCGGCCGCCGCCCAGGTCACGCAGGCATGCCATCGCGGCATGTCGAACCTGTCGGAACTCCTCCAGCGCGCCCGCCAGGCGGGCGCGCTGCGTGCCGACGCCACCGACGACGATGTGGTGCACCTGGTGTGGGCGCTGTCGCTGCTCGGCGAGACGACCGGCTCCCCCGCATGGCGTCGGAGTCTCGGCTTCGTGTTCGACGGTTTGCGTGCGCCGCACGCACCGAACCACTAGCGAGAGGAAGGAAGCCTGTGCCATATGCCAAGGCCGCCAACGGTGTTCGACTCACCTACCAGACGGCGGGCGCGGGCGTTCCGCTGGTGCTGCTCGCCGGGCAGGCGAACAATCACCATTGGTGGGACGGGATCCGGGAGGACTTCGAGGGCGGGTATCGCACCATCACCCTCGACTGGCGCGGCACCGGCGACAGCGACAAGCCCGACGAGCCGTACAGCACAGCAGGTTTCGCGGACGACGTGATCGCGGTGCTCGACGATCTCGGCGTCGACCAGGCCGCGGTGTACGGCACCTCGATGGGCGGGCGGGTCGCGCAGTGGCTGGCCGCGCGACACCCGGAGCGAGTGCGTGCGCTCGTGCTCGGCTGCACGTCGCCCGGCGGCAAGCACAGCATCGAACGCGGTCCGGACATCCGGCAATCGCTCATCCAACCCGATCCGGCCGCAGCGAGACAGGCACTGCTGGAACTGATGTACACGCCTGAATGGCTGGCGCGCACCACCGGCCCGTACAACACGCTCGGCGATCCGGCCATGCCCGCCTATGCCAAGCGCCGCCATCTGATGGCGAGCAACAAGCACGACGCGTGGGATGTGCTGCCGGACATCACCACTGCGACCCTGATCGTGCACGGCGCCGAGGACCGGTTCAATCCGGCCGCGAACGCTCCCCTGCTCGCCGAGCGCATCCCGCACGCCCGCATGCACCTGATCCCCGGTGCCCGCCACGCCTACTTCGACGAATTCCGTTCCGTCGCAGGACCACTCGTCCTGAGCTTCCTCGACGAGACAGCTGGGTAGCTCGCCGAGTTCGTGATGAATCGCCGCCGTACCAGACCAGCGTCCGCAGCGTAGGCGCAGCCAGTATCGTCGGACCCGGCCGAGAGCGACGACCCCGGCGCTACATCGCTACGTACCGAGACCACAGGCTCCAACCGAATCAAGGGAGAAGCTGTCGATGGGTGCGGTGGAACCGGAGACCCCCGACCGCTACGGGGCCTATCCGCGGTTGAGCGAGCCGCAGATTCGCATGCTCTGCCCGCACGGCGAGCAACACACGACCTCGGCAGGTGAAGTGCTGTATCGGCAGGGCGGTCGCGGCTACGACTTCACCGTCGTCCTCGCAGGCACCGTCGCAGTGCTCGAGGGAGACGGCGCCACCCAGCGGGTCATCAGCATCTTCGGCCCCGGGCGCTTCCTCGGCGACCTGAGCGTGCTGACCGGACAAGCCACATTCGTCTCCATCGTGGTCCAAGAGGCAGGCGAGGTGCTGATCGTGCCGGCCCGGACGCTTCGCGAATTGGTTTCGCGCGACACGACATTCGGAGATCTGGTGCTCGGTGCCTACCTGGTTCGGCGTGCGGTCATGGTCGGACACGGTGTCGGACTACAGATCATCGGCTCGAACTACGCACCGGACACCCGGCGGCTACGAGAATTCGCTACCCGCAACAACATCCCGCATCGCTGGCTCGACTTGGAAAAGGACGCTAGGGCCGAGGCGCTGCTCCGCGAACTCGGCATCCCGCCCGATCAGACACCGGTGGTGATCGGCGACCGAAACCTGGTCTTACGCAATCCGAGCACTGCCGAGCTCGCCAGAGCCATCGGACTCGACCTCACCACCGATTCGGATCGGCGCTACGACCTGGTCGTTGTCGGAGCGGGTCCGGCGGGACTCGGCGCCGCCGTCTACGGCGCCTCGGAAGGTCTGTCGACACTGGTACTCGACTCGATCGCGATCGGTGGCCAAGCGGGCACGTCTTCCAGAATCGAGAACTACCTCGGATTCCCGTCCGGCATCTCCGGCGCGGCACTCGCCGAACGAGCCGAACTGCAGGCCAGGAAGTTCGGCGCCGCCCTCACTCTCCCCGCCGAAGCCGCCGCGCTGGAAACCCGGTCCGGAGATTTCGTGGTGCGGATCTCCGACGGCACCGAAGTGACCAGCCGGGCGGTACTGATCGCCACCGGCGCTCGATACCGCAAGCTCGCCGTGCCGCGACTCGACGACTTCGAACCAACCAGCGTCTACTACGCCGCAACGCTCGTGGAGGCCGAGTCGTGCCGCGATGCACCGGTCATGGTGGTCGGCGGCGGCAACTCGGCCGGGCAGGCGGCAATGTTCCTGTCCCAGTACGCGACCGAGGTGCGGTTGGTGATCCGCGCAGGCGATCTAGCGGCGAGCATGTCTCGCTACCTGATCGCTCAGATCGAACAGACACCAGGGATCGAGGTCATGCCCAACACCGAGGTGCACGAGCTGCTCGGTGCGGCCACCCTCGAAGCAATCACAGTGCGCGACAACACAACCGGAACTACACACACCCTCGACACGCGTGCCCTGTTCGTCTTCATCGGCGCCGAACCATGCACCACATGGCTCGGCGACTGCGTCGCACTCGACGACCACGGCTTCATCCTGACCGGCGCCGATGCCGCCACCCCCGACTACCAACCCCTCCCACTGGAAACCAGCGTCCCCGGCATCTTCGCCGCAGGCGACGTCCGCAGCGGCTCCATCAAACGCGTGGCCTCCGCCGTCGGCGACGGCGCCATGGCCGTCTTCCTCCTCCACCAATACCTCGACCGCCCCGACAATCCCCCGGCCGGCGAATAGCATCGGACAAGTTGTCCGATCGAGACGATTCACACTGCGCCCCTACGCAAGTCGGCGTCGCACCGGCAGAATAGATGTCATGCCTCGACCACCGCGGCAACACATCGTGCATCTCTATCCTGAGGTCGCGGAGGCCGGGAGCCTGCAGGCCGCAATGCAAGCCGAGCTCGACCGCGCCGGATACCCGCTGACAGCAACGCTGACCAACTCTCCCGGCTGGTGGGATTGCGCAACCCGGGTCGGAGACAACCGCAGGCACGTGACAACCGTCGCTGGCAGCCAACAACGCTGGTTCATCATGGAATTCTGGGAGCGCGGCGTCTGCATGGCCTGCGGCAAAACTGCCGACTTGGCCGCCTCGGCGGGCGCGATCGGCCGCTGGCAGGCAGGGTCTCGCCTGCGCGAACTGCAGGCGGCGCGGCCGTTCATCCGGTTCGACGAACTCGCCGAAGCCTACGAACGGGGCGACCCCGTCGAAACCCAGTGGAAAATGTACCGCGAGGCACGGTCACCGTACATCGACCACGCCTTGATCGAGGCGGCTTATGCCCGGCCTCGGCTACGGATGCTGTTCCCCTACACCAGCCACGAGGAATTGCACCTGAGTCGTTGCACCCGGTTCCCTTTCACCCGCGACCTCCCTGCGGTCGTTCCCGTCAGGGGCGGGAGCTACCGGGTCATCTGGCCCGGACGCCAACTTGACATCGGACACACGCGCACACCATCAGAGGCCGTCGACCTCGTGGAGAACCATCTCCCCAACGACTGCCGACCAGCCGTCGACGCGACCGCGGCGGAACTCGACAGTCCTGATTCAACAGAAACGTCGAGTTGATCGAGTGAGATCCCGACGATGAAACCCAATTGAGGGCCATCGTCGAGGGCGTGGTGGCGGGGTGCCGGTAATTGTGGTGGAGGAAATCCCGGTGATCGGTGGGGTGGCGCGGCAGAATGTGGACCATGCGGACATTTGCCCGATTGTTGCAGGCTGTTCTTGCCGGGGTGCTGCTTGTGGTGGTCGGGCAGGGTGTCGCTGCCACTCCCGCGCAAAGCCAGTTGCCCGGGATCCAGTTGCCCGGGATCCAGTTGCCGTGGACGACTCCGGAGCCGGACGGCGTGCAGGCGACGGCGGCAGCGCTGGCGGAGGGCATCACCGGCACGGTGCTGTGGTCGCGGCAGGCGAACACCTCGGTGCCGATCGCCAGCATCACGAAGGTGATGACGGCGCTGGTCGTGGTCAACGCGGGCGACCTCGACCGCGCTATCACCGTCCCGCACGAAAGTGTCGCGTACTCCGCAAGGTACGGCGGCAGCGGCGCGGGCCTGGTCGGCGGTGAGGTACTCACCGCGCGCCAGCTGCTCTACGCGATGATGCTGCCGTCCGGCTGTGACGCCGCCCATGCGCTCGCCGAGGCGTACGGGCCGGGCCAGAACAACTTCATCGCCAAAATGAACGACACTGCGCGTCAAATGGGCTTGGCGGGAACACATTTCACCGACCCGAGCGGACTGCCGGTGCCGACCGACAACTCCACCTACTCCACGCCCGCCGACCTGGTGACCCTCGGCCTACGCGCGATGAACCACCCGGTGTTCCGTGACATCGTCGGCGAGGACAGCTATCACCTGCCCGCGGGCCCCGGGAACCGCGAACACCACTGGGCGACAACGAATCAGCTGCTGCACGACTACCCGGGCACCACCGGCATCAAAACCGGATACACCGACGCCGCAGGAACCTGCCTGCTGTTCCATACGGTCAGGGCCGGAATCCCGTTGATCGGCGTGGTGCTGCACAGCTCACCCCACGGCGCCGTCGCCGCGACGAATGACGCCGAGCGGATGCTGAACTGGGTCTATCACCCGATCCTGAGCGCGCTACCGATCGGTTAGCCAGCGACGAGTTCGTAGGTGAGGTAGGCGAGTTCGGTACCGATGGTTCGACTTTCGCGCAGGCGCATCTGCGCGATGACTCGCTTCGAGAACAGCGTGCTCCCCCGTTTCGGGCTACCGCGATCGCTCCCCGTCCGGGATCGCCTCGACGAACAAGGCGATCCCGGACCGGTTGCTACACGTGAACCGCGGTGATCGCGTCCGCCGTCTCCGGGTTCTTCGGCTTCGTGCGCGGCAGGAACGCCGCAGGAACCAAGGTCAGCACGGTCAGCACCACTGCCACGACATAGGTGTTGCTGAATGCTGATGCCGCCTGCTGCAATCCGATCTCCAGCACACCGGGCGGCAGCTGCTTCGCGAACTCCGGGTTGGCGTTCGCCACGATCGCGGGCTTGGCGAACTCGCGGTTGTTCAGCAGGTTGGTGAGCACCACGGAGATCATCGCGGTGCCGATCGAACCCGCGGTCTGGTTGACGATGTTCATCAACGTCGAACCGCGGGCGACCTGCGCGTGCTTCAGCGTCTGGATCGCCGCCGTCATGATCGGCATCATCGTGCAGCCCATGCCGAGGCCCATCACGAACAGCGCCGCGCACATCAGCGGGTAGGAGGTGTCCACCGTCAGCTGCGTGAAGAACATGGTGCTGACGGCGATCAGCACGATGCCGACCAGCACGATCTTGCCTGGACCGATCTTGTCGACCAGCCTGCCTGCGATCGGCATGGTGAGCATCGCGCCCAAACCCTGTGGCACCAGCAGCAATCCGGCCGCCAGCGCCGACTCGCCACGCACCTGCTGCAGGTAGGTCGGCAGCAGCAGCGCGCCGCCGAAGAACGCGATGGCGAACAGCACCATGGTCAGGGTCGCGAAGGTCAGTGCCCGGTTGCGGAACAGCCGCAGATCGATGAGCGGGTGTTCGGTGCGCAGCGCGTGGAAGACGAACGCGACCATGAGCACGATGCCGATGATCGCGGGCAGCAACACCTTTGTCGCGGCGATCGTGCCCTCACCCGGGATCGAGGAGACGCCGTAGAGGAACAACGCCAGACCCGGTGAGGCGAGCAGCATCCCGAGGAAGTCGAACGACTCCGACGGCTCCGGCTTGTCCGCAGGCAGCACAACGAACGCGAAGATCAGCGCGATGGCGCCGATCGGCACGTTGATCAAAAAGATGTATTCCCAGCGGAATTCGATCAGCCAGCCGCCGAGGATCGGGCCGCCGATGGGGCCGAGCAGCATGGGAACGCCGAGTACCGCCATCACCCGACCGACCCGCTGCGGACCCGCCGCGTGCGTCATGATCGTCATACCGAGCGGCATCAGCATGCCGCCGCCGATGCCCTGGATCACCCGGAACACGATGAGCGACTCGATGTTCCATGCGGTGGCGCACAGGGCCGAGCCGAGGACGAAGAAGATCAGCGCGGCAATGTAGAGCCGTTTGGTGCCGAACCGATCCGCCGCCCAGCCGGTGAGCGGGATGACGGTGGCCAGCGCCAGCGTGTAGCCGGTGATGGTCCACGCCGCGATGGCGTAGCTGGTGTCGAATTCTTGTTGGAAGGTGGGCAGGGCGATATTCACGACCGTGATGTCGAGAATCGACATGATCGCGCCCAGCACGACCACGCCCGCTACCTTGAAGACCGCCGCGTCTAGTTTGTCGTCGGTCGGATCAGGCTGCACTGCCTGGCTATCCGGAGGTTGGGTCACCGCTTCAGCGTTCCATCTCGCGGGCTCCAACACCAGTGAATTGACCTGTCAATTATGGGAAGCACGCAAACGCAGCCAGGGCCGACGCGGTGGCAGCGTCGGTCGCTGGCAGCAGTGGCAGGCGCACCGCCGGGCTCGGGATCCGGCCCTGCGCCGCCAGGACGGCCTTGATGACGGTGGGGTTGGGTTCGGCGAACAACGCCGAGGACAGTCCAGCGAGGCGATGGCCGAGGTCACGTGCCTCGTCGAGCTTGCCGTCCCGCCACGCGGTGACCAGGGCGCTGAACGGCGCGGCGGCGACGTTCGCGGAGGCGAGGATGCCGCCCGCCGCGCCGAGGGCGAGCAGCGGTGCGATGTAGATGTCGTCGCCCGCCAGCACCGCGAAATCGGGTGGGCAGGTGCGCATCAGTTCGATGGTGGTGTCGTCGATGCTGCCGACGGCGTGTTTGACGCCGATGATGTTCGGCTCGTCGGCGAGTTGACGCAGGGTGTCGGCGGACAGGGTGCGGCCGGTGCGGTAGGGAATGTTGTAGATGACCAGCGGCACCGGGCTCGTCGCCGCGAGACTGCGGAAGTGCGCGAGCACGCCCGCTTCGGACGGTCGGGTGTAGTACGGGACGACCGTGAGTGCGGCGGTGACCTGCGGGCCGAGTGCCGCGACCGCGTCGAGCGAGGCCGCCGTCGAGTTGGTTCCCGCGCCGACGATCAAGGCGGCGTTGCGTTCTGCGCAGACCTGGGCGCAGATCTCGACGACCTGTGCGCGCTCGGCCGCGGTGAGCGTCGCGGCTTCGGCGGTGGTGCCGAGCGCGACCAGGCCGGTCGCGCCGCCGTCCAATGACGACTCGGCCAGCTCGACCAGCGCGTCGGTCGCTAGTGCGCCGTCGGCGGTGAACGGCGTGACGAGGGGAACGAAAAGGCCTGTGAGCGTCATGGGTTCGAGCTTGAGCCAGTTGAAGCTTCAGGTCTAGTTCACATTTCTTCAGCCGAGCATAAGGTGAGCTGATGCTCGATATTCGAAAGTTGCGGCTGCTGCGCGAGTTGGCGCATCGCGAGACCATCGCGGCGGTCGCCGACGCACTCGCCTACACGCCGTCGGCGGTATCTCAGCAGCTCACCGCGCTGGAGCGGGAAGCAGGCGTGCCGCTGCTCGAGCGGACCGGTCGGCGGGTGGCGCTCACGCCTGCGGCGCGGACGCTCGTCACGCACGCCGAGACGATTCTCGCGGTGCTCGAGCAGGCCGCCAGCGAGTTGGCTACCGCGCGTACCGAACTCACCGGGACGCTACGAATCGGCGCGTTTCCCACCGCGGTACACACGATTCTCTCGCCCGCGCTTGTCACGTTGAGCCGGGAGCATCCTCGGCTCGAGTTGATGGTGACCGAGCTGGATCCGGCGACTGTGCCCGCCGCGCTGCGTGCGGGGACGTTGGATGTGGCCCTGATGCACGAATACGACTATGTGCCGGTCGAACCGGATGACGCGCTCGACACCGAGCCGTTGCTCGAAGAGACCATCTATCTGGCCGCGTTGACTGCCGAGCCGTTGGCCGCGCATCGCGAAACATCCTGGATCGCAGGGATTCCCGACACGCTGTGCCACACGATGACCGTACGCGCCTGTCAGGCCGCCGGATTCATGCCGCGAATCCGCCATCATGCCGACGACTTCGGCACCGTGCTCGCGCTCGTCGCGGCCGGGCAAGGGGTGGCGCTCGTGCCCGAGCTCGGTGCGCTGAGCTGCCCGCCCGAGGTCACGCTCACCGCGCTGCCGACGCGGCGACGGACGCACCTGGCGTATCGGCGCGGCACCGGAAACCATCCCGCCGTGCGAGCCGCCCGCGTTGCCTTGGTCGCCGCGGTCGCCGGTAGCACGAATGATGGTGCGGGAAAGCAACTGTCGTGACTAGGGTGGCGGTGGTGAACGAGTTGGATCATCTCGTGTTGGCGACGCCGGACCTGCCCGCCACGGTGGCCATGGTGACGCGAGCGCTCGGGGTCTCGCCGGTCGAGGGCGGGCGACACGTCGGCCGCGGTACCCGCAATTTTCTGCTCGGCCTCGGCGCCGGTGGCTATCTGGAGATCATCGGGGTCGACGCCGATCAGCCTGCGCCGCGGGCACCTCGGCCGTTCCTGGTCGACTATGTGACAGAACCGCGGCTGGTGACCTGGGCGGTGCGGGTCAGCGATATCGACGCGACCGTTGCCGAGGCACGCACCGTCGGGTACGACCCCGGGTCGATTGCCGACATGTCCAGGCAGGCGCCCGATGGTCAGACGCTGAGTTGGCGGCTGACCGGATCGCGCGATGTGGTGCCGTTCCTCATCGACTGGGGGTCGACCGCGCATCCCTCGGAAAGCCTGCCGCAGGTGCGGTTGCGAACGCTCGACGCTGTGCATCCGGATCCGGTGGCGACGATTGCCCGGCTGCGGGCGCTGTGGGTCGAACTCGGGGTGCGGCCTGGCATTCGGCCGGGATTGATCGCCGTGCTCGACGGACCACACGGCAGCCTCACCCTGCTTTGAGCGCACGCGAGTGCATAGTCGGGGCGACCGGATATCTTCCTAAATTGTCTCAGACACTTTAATCTTGGGTGACCCACGAAAGGGACACCGATGTCAGCCGCCTTGCCGCACGCACCCGCCCGCGCCCTCAACAACCTCGTCACCCAGGGCTGGAACCAGCTCGCCCGCGTGTACAACAGTCCCGTCTTGCAGCGGGTCGCCTACCAGCCGCCGCAGGACGAGATCATCGAACAGCTGCGGATCGCGGGCATTCGACGGATCGCCGATGTCGGTTGCGGCACAGGGATTCTCGCCTCGCGTATCCAGCAAGAGCTGGCACCCGATCTCATCTACGGCTGCGACGCTTCCGTCGGCATGCTGCGACAGGCCCAGGCTCGCTCGGACCAGGTGCGCTGGATCAACCGGCAAGCCGAGAACCTCGGACTCGACGACGGAGCGGTCGACGCGGTCGTCTCGACCCACGCGTTCCACTTCTTCGACCATGCGCCCGCACTCACCGAATTCCATCGAATCCTCTCCCCCGGTGGGCTTCTCGCGATCGTGCTGAACAACCCGCGCAGTCGATTCGCACGATTGCTGCAACCGACGATGGTGCAGGGCCTCGCCTACTTCCCGCCGCCCGACGAGATGCGGACACTCGTAGAAGCCGCAGGCTTCCGCATCACCGAGCAACGCCCGGTGCGCAGGCCGATCCCCGACCAGCTCGTGCCCGACATCCTGACCGTCGCTCGGCGCGGATAACCGTTATGCCGCAACCGGTCCCGTCGCAGCGTCTCGGGGCACGCGTCGAACGCCTGCCCGCGCCCATCCCTGCCGCCTGGGCCTGGCGCATCCGCTTCCACACTCGCGTGGAGACACAGATCAGCCGAATTCAACGGCGGCACTACCACTTCCGCGACACCGTCGCCTGGCCGACGCTGCGGCGGCTCGGCATCGACGACCGCCTGCTCGACACCGCCCACATGCGGCACACCGCGATATTCGACCCGATCTATGACGCCGCGCGCACCGCGCACTGGTACATCTGATCTCGACCGACGAACAGTCACCCGATCTCGGCAGCGAGCTGTCGCCGCCCCCAGGTAATCTTTCGACCGGACGCGCTGCCCAAGCCCCCGCCAGCCGACCAACTTGACGAGTATTTCGGTCGAATGGGAAGGGGCAGGTCGTTGGATCAGTCTGTTGATGTTTCGGACGCCGCACGCGGAGAAGGCGGCGACACCGCAGGGGCGGACATCGGCATAGTCGGGGCCACCGTCGAGGGCGTGCTCGGCGCGGGCAGCCCGCAAACCGCAGGAACATTCCGTTTCTGGCTCGCGGATCAGCGCTGGGAATGGTCCGACGAAGTCGCGCTCATCCACGGCTACCAACCCGGAACCGTACGGCCGACCACCGAACTCCTGCTCTCGCACAAACATCCAGATGACCGCGAACAAGTCGCGAACACCATTGCTCGCACCGTCGAGACCGGCGAACCGTTCTGCAGCAGGCACCGCATCCTCGACACCGCGGGCCGCGTACGGCACATCCTCGTCGTCGGCGACGACATGCTCGACGGCAACGGCGCCGTGATCGGCACCACCGGCTACTACGTCGACATCACCGAGACGCTCGCCGAAGACCGCAGACTCACCCTCGACGGCGCACTCCCCGAGCTGTACAACTCGCGCGCCGCCATCGAACAGGCCAAAGGCGCGGTCATGCTGGTCTACGGGATCAGTGAAGAGCAGGCGTTCCGGGTGCTCATCTGGCGCTCCCAAGAGACTGGCGTCAAACTGCGCGCGCTCGCCACCCAGCTCGTCGCCGAAATCGCCACCATGGACGCGCCGATGGTCGAACTGCGCACCCGCTTCGACCACCTGCTGCTGACCGTGCACGAACGGCTGTGAGCTCAGCGCGGACGATGATTGTTCAAGATCTGGCTCGTGTCGATGGTGCGGTCGACCACCGCACGAGCCAGCTCGTGCAACCGCCCCCGGGTGCGCCGGGCATACCCGCGCAACGCCTCGAACGCCGCCTCCGGATCAAGATCACCCTGCGCGGCGAGGACCCCTTTCGCCTGCTCGATCACAATCCGGCTCTGCAGCGCCGACTGCAACTGACCGTTGACCGCCCTGTGGTCGGCGAGCAGCCTGGCCTGCACGATCGCGATACTCGCGATATCGGCCAACGCCTGCCCGACCAGCAGGTCGTCCTCGCTCAAATGCTCCTCGCCGGAACTGAACAGATTCAGCGCGCCAACCCGATCCCTGCGCAACCGCAGCGGCAACGCGTACACCGACCGAAACCCCTCCACCAAAGCCTGCTTCGCGAACAGTGGCCAACGCGCCTCCGCAACCGCCAAATCCTCGACAATTACCGACCCACTGGTCTCATACGCCTGCACACACGGCCCGTCCTGCACCTGGATCTGCAACAACTCCAACCACCGGGTCGCCTCACTCGTCGAAGCCAACACCCGCAACGCGCCGTCCTGGCCCGCCAACAACACCGCCCCGGTATCGACCGGCAGCAGATCCACCGCCCGATCCAGTAGCTCCTGGACGACGTCCAGCGGGTCGTACTCGTCCACCAGCGAATCCGCCACCTGGACAAACGCCGCAACCAGTCGCCGCTCCCGACTCATACCGCTCCCTCCGTCCACCGGGCCACCCCGGCAATTCCCGTAGTTGCGGTAATGCCCCCACTGCCCGCCACCAACCAGTCACCCACGTCACCCCCTTGCCACAACCCATGCGGCGGACCACATTTCACCCCCGCGCCACGCCGTTTACCAGGCGATTCGCTGCCTTGGGCTTCGCTGAGGTAATCTCTTCGAGCGCCCGAAACCGGGCGCACCACGGGCTGTGGCGCAGCTTGGTAGCGCACCTGACTGGGGGTCAGGTGGTCGCAGGTTCAAATCCTGTCAGCCCGACACAGAGAAACCCCTCCTGACCTCGGTCGGAGGGGTTTCGTCGTTACTTGATGATCCGGAGCTTGGGACCATTTGGGGACCAATCGGCCTGACCCATACGAGCCAGCCGCTCGAGGTAGCCTGAGGACCGGTGACAGGCGTCGTTAACCGCGACACCTATTGGACAAGCGTGTGGTCAGTCCAGTGTGACGATCAGGCGGTCCAGGCCACGAATGAGGATGCTCGCCCGCCATCTCCCCGACGGTTCAGCCAGCCTGATTCCGGGAAAGCGGGTGAGCAGTTGCTCGATCGCGATGGTTCCCTCCATTCGCGCCAGCCCTGCACCCAGACACTGGTGAATGCCGCCACCGAACGCGAGATGACCGCGCGCTTCACGACCGAGGTCGAAGACATCGGCCTCGGCGAACCGCTTTTCATCTCGATCAGCGGCCGCCAAGGCGATGAGCACGACTTCGCCACGGCCGATCACGTGAGATCCGACTGGTATGTCCTCAGCCGCGTAGCGCAGAGTCGCAACATTGACCGGTCCATTGTGTCGGGCAGCGTCTCTTCCACTAGGCGCTCGGGAGATTCCAGAGCACGGCGTGCGGACACAGTGCCGTCGGCGATGGCAAGTGCGACGTTGGCGACGAGGTTGACCGTGATCTCGTGGCAGGCCACCAGGATCAAGAACACCGTCGACACCAGCTCGACGTCCGAGAGTCGTTCTCCTGCACTATCTGCGGCGATCAAGGCTGAGATCAAACATCGGGCGCTTCGAAGACGCGTCGACGAACTCGCGGATCGCTGCTGCCATCTCCTGCAGCGAGCACGGCTCACCACCCGGCGCCGCCGCCAAACCCCGACAGGTGTCACCTCAAGCGTGTTCCGAAACACGCACCACCGCAACTGCTTGCCCCCAAGGATCAGGTTCTACCCGGGTTGCACCTCGCGGAGGCTAGCTCGGCCGGATAAGCCGTTCGGCTTCGGCCCACTGCTGAAACATCGGCCGTTTCGTGGCTAGGACATGTTCAAGGCTCAGGTATCCGTCGGGGCGAAGGACGCATGCGTCTGCCACGCCGAACTCACCGACAAGATCAACGGCCAGCGAATAGCACAACTGCACAAGGGTTCGCCCGTC
>NZ_BDAY01000101.1 GCF_001612685.1 Nocardia altamirensis NBRC 108246 | reverse complement strand
AATAGTGAGCAGGGCTTGTGGGTCTCGATGGTGGGTGGTGTTCAGGCGCCGACTGAGGAGAGCAGCATCGGAAGGGCGTTCTGCATTTGCGCCTTCCAGGCGGTCCAGTCGTGACCTTGGGTGGCTACGTAGCGCTCGTCGACCTGCGCGCCGAGGCGTTGCAGTTCGTCGACGAAGCGGTAGTTCTGTTCGTAGACTTTGGATTCGACGGCCCCTGATTTGCCGTAGGAGACGAACAGGGGGATGCCGGTGAGTTTTCCGGCTTGGCTGTAGGGGTTGTTGGCGACCCAGATCTTGCGTTCCTCGGCGTTTCGGTAGTCGCCCCACACCCTTTCCCATTCGGCGGCGCAACCCTGGCCTGGCTTGTCGGGGTCGCCGGGTGCGCCGGAGGCGTGCAGCGGGTCGACGTTGCCGCTGAACGAGGCGGCGGAGTTGAACCAACCCTGGTGGGCGGCAGCGAATTTCATGGCGCCGAGGCCGCCCATGGAATTGCCTGCGATGGCGCGGGTGCCGTTGGCGTGATAGCGGGCTTCCAGCAGGCCGCGGACGTCGTCGAGCAGGTACTTCTCCCAGGCGGGTGGTCCGTAGCTGCCGCCGTTGTACCAGTTGGAATAGGCGCTGCACCAGCTGGTTTCGGGCAGCACGAAGATCGCGTTCTTACCTGCGGTGAGCGCCTCGAGGTTGCCTTTGTCGGTCCACGACTTGTGGTCGTCGAAGCCGCCGTGCAGTACCCAGACGGTCGGCCAGGATTGCGAGGTCTCCTTGGTCCAGCCGGGTGGCAGCAGGAGCCGGACGACCTTGACGGACCAGTCCGGCCCTTCGAGGTTGGTCGACGAGACGCCGATGTCGAGGATGCGATCGCTGACCCTGGTCTCCCAGCGGACGGTGCCCGCTGCGGCGTCGGCGGGTGCCTCGACCGCGAAAGGAATAGCAAGACTTGCGATTACGGTGGCTGCGGCGGCGATGAGCCGACTGAGTCTGGACAACGGTCGATCCTTTCCTCCGGGGACTCCTCCCGTGCTGCTGGTCCCCGCGGCGAATCTAAAACACCCCGCACCTCCACGAATAGCCTTGTTCACAAACCCGTGCCCCTCAAATTCTTGCTATGCCTGATTCCCGCGACGCCTGAATCACGCTGCTTCCAGCACATCTCGGTGCACGCGTCGGCATTCGTGCATCCGAACTGGTGGGGAATGCCGCCGGCGATCCTGGTCGGTTGGGTGCAGCGGGTGCTCACTCCGGCCGTCGCCTACAAGCTGGACGAAGCCT
Organism: Nocardia altamirensis NBRC 108246; assembly: GCF_001612685.1. GTDB lineage: Bacteria > Actinomycetota > Actinomycetes > Mycobacteriales > Mycobacteriaceae > Nocardia > Nocardia altamirensis. Next base: position 39,871 of record NZ_BDAY01000101.1, on the reverse strand, counting down.
CTGGCGAACCTGCCGGACTGCTCCGGGTGCGGCGGGCTCTGGTGCTCAACACGTCCGACACGACCGTAGAGCGGGAACGCGACGTGTTCGGCGATCCGCTCGCGCAGATCTGGGCGGCCTGCGTGCTGCCCTACGTCGGCGTCGAGGACATTCGCCGCAAGGTGTTCCGAATGGTCACGAATTCGACCGCCGACCAGCGCGAGACCTGGCTGAAGGAGGCGCGGGAGCTGGCTGCGGCACTGGTCATCGATCGTTAGAACGGGCGCGTTTGGGCGGTGAGTCGGTCGGCGCGTGTCCTGATTGTTATCTGGAACAACAAATTGGTCGCCCGAACAGGTTGTGCGCTGAGTCACAGTCGAATATGTTGCAGCGAACAACATTCGCTCGACCTCGACCGCCCGGGGCACTCCCGGGGCGGTGGTTCCACGAAAGGCCCCCTCATGCGTAAGGGCATTCTCGGCATCGCGGCCGTCTCGATCGCGTTGCTCGGTTCGTTGACTGCTTGTGGTGACGACTCGAAGGGTTCAGGGGGTGGTGGGGCCAAGATCGGGGTGATCTTGCCGGACAGCAAGACCTCCGCACGCTGGGAGACGGCGGACCGGAAGTACCTGCAGGAGGCGTTCGACGGTGCCGGGGTCAAGGCCGACATCCAGAACGCGCAGGGCGACAAGAACGCCTTCCAGACCATCGCGGATCAGATGATGACCAACGGCGCCTCGGTGCTGCTGATGACCAACCTGGACAGCGGCACCGGCAAGGCGGTGATCCAGAAGGCGAAGTCCCAAGGCGTCACGGTGATCGACTACGACCGCCTGACGCTCGGCGGCGGCGCCCAGTTCTACGTGTCCTTCGACAACGTGAAGGTCGGCAGCCTGCTCGGCGAGGGCGTCGCGAAATGCCTGACCGACAAGAACGCGGCCAATCCTGTTGTCGCCTACCTCAATGGCGGGCCGACGGACAACAACGCCACCCTGCTGAAGACCGGCTACGACGGAGTGCTCAAGCCGAAGTTCGACGCGGGTCAGTACACGAAGGGCCCGGATCAGGCCGTGCCGGAATGGGATAACACCCAGGCGGGCACCATCTTCGAGCAGATGCTCACCAGCCAGCCGAACATCGGCGGCGTTGTCGCCGCGAACGACGGCCTCGCCAATGCCGCGATCGCGGTGCTGAAGAAGCAGAAGCTCAACGGGCAGGTCCCGGTGAGCGGCCAGGACGCCACGGTGCAGGGTCTGCAGAACGTGCTCAAGGGCGACCAGTGCCTGACCGTGTACAAGGCGATCAAGAAGGAAGCGCAGGCCGCTGCGGAGCTGGCCATCGCGCTGACCAAGGGCCAGCAGGGCCAGGCGAACGGCACCGTGCGCGACCCCGAGGGCAAGACCGACGTGCCTTCGGTGCTGTTGGAGCCCAAGCCGATCTACGCGGCGAACGTGAAAGACGTTGTCGCGGACGGCTATGTCACCAAGGCCGAGCTGTGCACCGGTGAGATCGCCGCACTCTGCGCGTCCAACGGCATCTGATCGCCCAAACCCCTTCCGCCGACTCGATGAGGGGACGGCGGAAGGGGGTGCCTTCTCAGGAGCAGCAAATGAGTGAAGCATCGCGTAGTGATACGCCGGTAGTCGAATTACGCGGCCTGGAAAAGAGTTTCGGGCCGGTCCATGTCCTGCACGACGTCGCCTTCGCCGCCTATGCCGGTGAGGTGACGGCATTGGTCGGCGACAACGGCGCCGGAAAGTCCACGCTGGTCAAATGCATCGGCGGCACCCACCCCATCGATGCGGGCGAGTTCCTGTTCGAGGGCACGCCCGTTCAGGTGCACAGCCCGCGCGATGCGGCGGCGCTCGGCATCGAGATCGTCTACCAGGATCTCGCGCTCTGCGACAACCTCGACATCGTCCAGAACATGTTCCTCGGCCGCGAGAAGAAGACCGGGATCGTGCTCGACGAGTACGCGATGGAGGAGTTGGCCGGAAAGACCTTGGCCAGCTTGTCCGTTCGCACGGTCAAGAGCGTCCGGCAGCAGGTGTCCAGCCTGTCCGGCGGCCAGCGCCAGACGGTGGCGATCGCGAAAGCCGTGCTGTGGAACAGCAAGGTGGTGATCCTGGACGAGCCGACCGCCGCGCTCGGCGTCGCCCAGACCCAGCAGGTGCTGGAGCTGGTGCGCAGGCTGGCCGACCGCGGCCTCGCGGTGGTCCTGATCTCGCACAACATGAATGACGTCTTCGCGGTCTCGGATCGGATCGCGGCACTGTATCTGGGCCGGATGGCGGCGCAGGTACGCACCTCCGACGTGACCCACGGGCAGGTCGTCGAGTTGATTACGGCAGGTCGCAGCGGCGCACTGGGCCTGGACGCGAACGGAGCCAAAGGATGAGCGCCACCTTGACCGAAAAACCCGACACTGCACCAGTTTCCGAGATGGTGCACAGTTACGTGGGCCGCGTGCGCAGCGGGGACATGGGCGCGCTGCCTTCGGTGCTCGCGCTGGTCCTGCTGTCCGTTGTCTTCTGGATTGCCCGCCCGGTCTTCATGTCCGAGGCCAACTTCGCGAACCTGTTCACGCAGGGCGCGGCGATCGCGGTGATCGCGATGGGCCTGATCTTCGTGCTGCTGCTCGGCGAGATCGACCTGTCGGCTGGCTTCACCAGCGGCGTCTGTGCCGCGGTGCTCGCGGTGCTGCTCACCGACCGCGGCTGGCCCTGGTATGCGGCGGTGCTGGTTTCGCTGCTCACCGGCGTACTGATCGGGTTGACGATCGGCACCATCGTGGTGAAGGTCGGTATTCCGTCGTTCGTGGTGACGCTCGCGGCTTTCCTTGCGCTGCAAGGTGTCGCGTTGAAGATCATGGACAACGGCCGCAACATCTCGATTCGCGACGACACCATCCTCGCCATCGCGAACAAGAACGTGCCGCCCATGCTCGGCTGGGTGCTGTACGCGGTGCTCATCGCCGGGTTCGCGTTCGTGCAATACCGAAAACTGCGGGCCCGCACCAAACTCGGGCTCACCGGGGAGACGGCGCCGGTGATCGCGCTGCGGATCGCCGCGGTCGCGGTGGTGCTCGGCATCGCCGTGCTCGTGCTCAACGGTGAACGCAGCCGCAACCCGGACCTGCACTCGCTCAAGGGCATGCCGATCGTGGTGCCGCTGATCGCGATCCTGTTGCTGCTGTGGACCTTTGTGCTCAACCGCACCTCCTTCGGCAGGCACATCTACGCCGTCGGCGGCAATGCCGAGGCGGCCCGTCGCGCCGGCATCGCGGTGGATCGGGTGAAAATCACCGCGTTCGTGCTGTGTTCGACGATGGCGGCGGTGGGTGGCCTGATCGCGGCCTCGCGCGCCAACTCCGTCGACCCCAACACCGGCGGCAGCAGCGTGCTGCTGCTCGCGGTCGGCGCGGCAGTCATCGGCGGCACCAGCCTGTTCGGCGGGCGCGGCCGCATGCTCGACGCGGTGCTCGGCGCCGCGGTGGTCGCGGTGATCGACAACGGCATGGGCTTGATGGGCTACAGCGCGGGCACGAAATTCGTTGTGACAGGATTTGTGCTGCTCTTGGCGGCCGGCGTGGACGCCTTGTCGCGCAAACGCACGCGACTGAGCGGATAAGACAGCGGAGGATCAGCGACTTCGAAGGAGCCCGACGTCAGCGAGGCCAGAGATCTGGAGAGGCAGGTGACCGTGCGCGCTGCTCCCTCGCCCGAGGAGATTCGCAAGCGGAACCTGGCCGCGCTGCTCCGGCATGTGCATCGGGACGGCGCGGCCTCGCGCGCCACGCTCGCCGAGCGAATGGGGCTGAACCGCAGCACCATTCTGGCCTTGACCGCTGACCTGGCCGCTGCCGGCCTGGTGCGCGAGGAGCTGCCTGGTCAGACCGGCAAGGCGGGCCGTCCGTCGCTGGTGGTGCGGGCCGAGTCGGAGCGCGTCTACGTCGTCGCGCTCGACGTCGGCGCCGACCGGCTCGCTGCGGCCAGGGTCGGGCTCGGCGGCCTTGTCCTCGATCAGATCGAAACCGCAAGGCCCATGGGCACTTTCGATCCCGAGGACGTGATAAGCGCGCTGGCCTCGATGGCGCGCGGGATGATCGGCAAGGCCGCCGATGCCGTGTGCGTCGGTGTCGGCGTCGCCTTCTGCGGGATGGTGCGCGAGGAGGACGGCGTCGTCCGCTACGGGCCCAATATCGGCTGGGTCGATGTGCCGTTCGGCGCCAGCCTGACTCGGGAACTCGACCTCGGCTTGCGGGTCGCGGTCGGCAACAACGCCAACCTCGGTGCGCTCGCCGAACGCGAACGCGGTGTCGGCGTCGGCCTGTCCGACCTGATCTACCTGCACGGCGACGTCGGCATCGGCGGCGGCATCATCATGGGCGGCCAGCTGCTCGGCGGCGAGGGCGGCTACGCGGGCGAGGTCGGCCACATGATCGTCAACCGGGACGGCCGACCGTGCGCGTGCGGATCGCGCGGGTGTCTGGAAGCCGAGGCGGGCGAGCTCGGCCTGATCGCCGCGGCAGGCCGCACCGACCGGGCAGGCCGGGCCGCGGTGGAAGCCATCGTCGAGGCCGCCGCGCGCGGCGACGCCACCGCGCGGGACGCGCTGCACAATGTCGGCGATTGGCTCGGTTACGGCGTCGCCAACCTGGTCAACATCTTCAACCCGTCGATGGTCGTCTTCGGCGGTGTGCTGCGCGACATCTACCTGGCCTCGGCGGCGCAGGTGCGCAGCAGGGTCGCGGTCGACGGCCTGCAGGCGGTCCGCGAGCGGGTCCGGCTGCGCACCTCGACCCTCGGCGGCGACGCGACCTTGATCGGCGCGGCCGAGCTGGCCTTCGCCGACGTGCTGACCGATCCGCTGCAGACGCTGGCCAGGATCTCCGCCGGACTCGAGTGACCTACCGCACGTGAAACCGCGTGTGGGCCAACCCTCGTCGGCGGTGAGCTTCCCGCTGATCACCTAACCCGACTACTATGCGCTCAGCACCGTTCGGGTGATCGAACACACCACACCGGGGTGCTTGGCCGGTCTGCGGTAGTTCGAGCGTGAGCAATAAGGGGTTGTGATGGAGAGGCCGGCGTGGGCGCCCGAAGGCGTGGATACCGAGCAGGCGAGCCCGGCGCGGATGTACGACGCGTTGCTCGGTGGCTCGCACAATTTCGAGATCGACCGCAAGGCAGCGGAAATGGGCAAGATGCTGGTGCCCGATCTGCCCCGGTTGGCGCTGAGTAACCGGGCGTTCCTGCGCAGGGCGGTGCGCTTCCTCGCCGAGTCCGGTATCCGCCAGTTCCTCGATATCGGGTCGGGGATTCCGACGGCAGGAAACGTGCACGAGGTGGTCCAGGCCATCGATCCGGAGATCCGGGTGCTGTACGCCGACATCGATCCGGTGGCGGTGGCGCATTCGCGGGCGATCCTGCAGGGCAACACCAAGGCCGGCGCTATCGAGGCCGATCTGCGCAAGCCCGCTGAACTTCGGGCGAAGGCAGCCGCGACCGGACTGATCGACTTCGATCAACCGGTTGGTCTCTTGCTCGTCGCGGTGCTGCACCTGCTCGCCGACAGCGACGAGCCCGTCGCGAAGGTGGCCGATCTGCGCGCCGCCGTGCAACCGGGCAGCTATGTCGCCATCTCGCACCTGACATCGGAAATGCGTCCGGAAGATGCGAATAAATTGGGTGATAATGCGACCAAACAGGATCGAATTGGCATCCATTTCCGTAATCGCGACGGAATCGTCGCTATGTTCGATGGATGGGAGCTGGTCGAGCCCGGCGTAGTCGAGTTGCCGGTCTGGCGCCCGGAGTCCGAGCGGGATCTGCACGAGGCACCGGGCCGTTCGCTCGGTCTGGCCGGGGTCGGCCGAAAGGTCTGAAGCGCGAACACGAGCCAGCAGGGGGTCCCTGAGTGGGGTCGCATGAGCTAGCGATGCGGTGGGCCGACGCGCTCGACGGCGCGGTGGCCCCCACCCTCACGCGGACCCAGATCGAGGCCATGCTCGCCGACCTCGGCGCAGCGCTGATGAACGTGGTGCGCGGCAGCACCGATCTCGCGGTGGCCCGCGACGCCGCCACCGTGCTGGTGGCGGCCAACTATCGGGACGCGGTGGCGGTCAGCCGTTCGGTGGTGGTGATCTGCCGAGACCTGGTCGACGAACTCTGTCCGACCAGGGAAGGCCAGGAATACGAGCGCATCCGCGATCGTGCGGTGCTCGCCGCGGCCGAGTTCGCGGCAGGCTTCACCGCCGCATTGCGGATGGCGGCGCTGGCCGAACAGGAAGCGACGCTGGTTGCTTCGTTGGCGGCGGCGCAAGAGGCCGAGGCCAGGCGCCAGCTGTCGGAGGCCAGGTTCGCGGCGGTCTTCGCGGGCGCGTCGGTGGGCATCGGCACCATCGACGTGGCGGGCAATGTGCTCGACGCGAACGCGGCGATGGCCGAAATGCTTGGTCTGCCAGTCGAAGTCATGCCGGGCCGGTCGGTGGCCGAGCTGATCGGCGAGGCGAATATCGGGTACGCGTTCGAGGAGTTGCAGCGGATGCTGGCCGGCGAGTCCGATCGCTTCCGGATGGAGACCGAGCATCTGCGCCCGGACGGCACCACCACCACGATCGACCTCTCGATGTCGTCGGTGCGTGACAGCGCCGGGCAGATCGCGTTCCTGATCGGGGTCGCCGTCGACGTGACCGAGCGCAAGCAGCTGGCCGACCGGCTGTGGCACGACGCCAATCACGACAGCCTCACCGGCCTGCCCAATCGCGGCCTGTTCTTCGATCGGCTGGCGAACGCGGTTCCGCCGATCGGCGTGTGCTACCTCGATCTCGACGGTTTCAAGGAGATCAACGACGTGTGGGGGCACACGGTCGGCGACCGGGTGCTGCGCGTGGTCGGCCAGCGGCTGCAGTCCGCAGTCGAGACGGTCGACGGGCTGGTCGCGCGTCTCGGTGGTGACGAGTTCATCGTGCTAGTCGAAAAGTGCCCGTGCGCAGGCAAATTGACCGAGATCTCCGAGTGGTTGGCCCGGGCGCTCACCGAGCCGATGGAGGTCGAGCATCACCTGGTGAGCGTGGCGGCCAGCATCGGAACGGTCTTCCTCGACGAGGTCCCGACCGCGCCGGATCAGCTCATGCATGCCGCCGACACCGCGATGTACCGAAACAAGGCGACGGGCACCAGGTTTCGCCAGCGGTAGCCGGACTCAGCGGGCGGCCAGCGCGCGCAGCAGATGATCGGCCAGGCGGTCCAGATAGCCGGGTTCGGCCGCGGCGTGCCTGACGTTCAAACGCCAGAACATCGGTGCGGCAAGCAGATCCAGCGCCAGCTCGATATCGGTGTCGCCGGGGAGCTCGCCGCGCTCGATGGCACGGTGCAGCATTCGGGTGCCGAGCGCGCGCCGTGGTGCGCCGATGGTGGCCCGGACCGCTTCTGCCAGTACCGGATTGCGGCCAGCCTCGGCCGTGAGATCCGGCAGGATCGTGGACATTCTCGGGTGGGTGAACCAGGCGTGCGTTGCCTGCAACGTCGCCATGAGGTCGGTGCGCAGTGTGCCGGTGTCCTCGACGTCGGCGAGTTCGACGCTGAACTCGGACAGCACCGCGATCACCATGTCCTGCTTGGACGGCCAGCGCCGGTACAGCGCGCTCTTGCCGACGCCGGCCCGTTTGGCAATCGCCTCCATCGACAGCCGGACGTACCCGTGCTCGGCGAGCTCGTCCATGACTGCCTCGGCGACGGCGGCGGTGATGCGTGGTTGCAGGACCGCGGCGCCGGTGGGTGCGCGGCGAGGCTTCTCGACCATGGGCCGAAGTATACGGGTGGACGGGACGGTGCCGTCCCGTCTATCTTTGAACGGGACGGTACCGTATCGTCCAAATGGAATGGGAGGGCTCATGCCCGAATCGGTAAGGACCCCGAGTGACGTGGTCCACGAGGCACTCCGGCTCCTGCTGGCCAAGGACATGGCAGGCTTCGCTGGGTTGTGGGCAGAACAGGGGAGCATCGAGTTCCCGTTCGCGCCGCCCGGCTATCCGACTGAAGTGATCGGGCGCGCCGCTGTCGCCGACTACATGCGTGGCTATCCCGAGATGGCCGATATCCAGGCGATCGATCCGCCGACGGTGCACGTCACCGCCGATCCGGACATCGTTGTCGTCGAGTTCTCGGTGGACGGCGTCGCGGTGCGGACCGGGCGGCCGTATCGGATGCGCTACATCGCGGTGATCACCGTGCGCGACGGCGAGATCGCGCACTATCGCGACTATTGGAGCCCGCTTGCCGCGGCCGAGGCGCTCGGCGGTGCCGATGGGCTGGCTGACTTCGGCTCGTCGGTGGTGCGCGGATGAACATCCTGGTCACCGGCGGCACCGGGACGACGGGCAGTCGAGTGGCGACCCAGTTGCGCGCCGAAGGCGCCGAGGTGCGTGTCGCCAGCCGAAAGCCACAGGGCTTCGGGCAGATTCGGTTCGACTGGACCGAGCCGGACACGCATGCGGCCGCGCTGACAGGTGTGGATGGTTGTTATCTGGTCCCGCCGATCGGGGCGATCGATCCGGCTCCGCTCGTGGCGCCATTCCTGGCTGCGGCAGTGCGTGCCGGTGTACGTCGAGTGGTGCTGCTCGGTTCGTCTGCGATCACTGCCGAGACGCCGGGGGTCGGCGAGCTGTATGGGCTCGTGCGCGGGGCGGTGCCGGAATGGGCTGTGCTGCGGCCGTCTTGGTTCATGCAGAACTTCACCGGCGCTCATCCGGTGGCGGCCGGTATTCGGGAGGCGGGGGAGATCGTCACCGCGACCGGATCCGGCCGGGTCGCCTTCGTCGACGCGGACGACATCGCCGCCGTCGCGGTGCGTGCCCTGCTGGATCCGGTGCCGCACAACACCGAGCACGTGCTCACCGGACCCGAGGCGTTGAGCTACTCGGCGGCCGCGGCCGTCATCGCCGAGGTCACCGGCCGCGCGGTACGGCATCGCAGTGTCGGCCGCATCGAATTCGCTGCGCTGGTCAACGAATCCGGCGTGCCCGCCGAGTTCGCCGCGATGCTCGCCGATCTCGACGACGGCATCCGGCACGGCGCCGAAGACCGGGTCACCACCGTGGTGCCCGACGTGACCGGCCGGGTCGCCCGGTCGTTCCGCGAGCACGTCGTGCGGCACCGGGCCGCGCTGAGCTCCGAAGCGGTTCGGCCGCAAGGGAGTTCACTGCGCTGAGCGTGCGTCCTCGATCTCCGCCAAGCTGTTCGGCACGAAGAACGGTGGCGTGCTGTGTCCGGACACCCGGTAGCGGCCCCAGAAGTCGAGCTCGCCGATGGCAGCGGGCGCGCTGCCGAAAGAGGTCGTGACCTCCGCGATCGCGGCGTCGCCCACGGCGGCCGCGAGCTCCAGGTTCGGCTGAATTCGCCCGTACCAGCGATAGATTCCGTCGATGCCCTGGAAATGGCCACGCAGCGTGAGCTCGACCGGGATCTCGGTGCCGTCGACGGTGATGACCGCCTGGCCCTGATAGTCGTGGTCGTCGGCGGGGTCGGACATGGTCGATTCCTACTGGTCGAAGGCGATGTCGACGTGGTCGGTGAGCGGCACCGCCTGGCAGGCCAGGGTGAGTCCGAGGGCGAGATCGGCCTCGACCAGGGTGTCGTTGCGCAGCATGCGGACTTCGCCCGATCGGACGCTGCAGGCGCAGGCGCTGCACGCCCCCTCACGGCAGGAATAGGGGGCGTCGTGGCCACCGGCAAGCAGCACATCGAGCAGTGGGGTGTGCCGCGGCCACCGCAGCTCCAGGCGGCGGCCGTCGAGATCCACCGTTGCGGTAGCGGGGGTTTCGGAGTCGTCCCTGGCGATCACGATGTCGGCGAACGGATCGCCGGTCAGTGATTGGTAGATCTCGGTGTGCACGTGGCGTTCGGCCATGCCTGCCGCGATCATGGCCGACCGTGCCATGTGCATGAATGCTGTTGGGCCGCAGAGGAACGCATCGAATCCGGTGTAGGGCCAGAGCCGTTCGGTCATTGCCTCGGCGGTGGGCAGGCCCATGGTCGACTCCAGCCAGTGGTCGACGATGAGCCGGTCCGGGTACTCGGCCATCATGTCCGCGAGTTCGGTGCCGAAGATGACGGAGGACGCGTCGCGGTTGGCATAGAACAGGTAGACGGCGCCGGTGCCCGCGATCAAGGCGGACTTGATGATCGACATGACCGGGGTGATGCCGCTGCCCGCGGCGATCATGAGCAGGTCGGCGTCGAGCGATTTCGGCGTGAAGACGCCGGACGGCGACAGGGTGGTCAGTCGCAGGCCGGGAACGGCGTTGTCGCACAACCAGTTCGAGGCATAGCCGCCCTCGGTGCGCTTGACCGTGATGATCAGGTCGTCGTCCAGATGCGGTGAGCTCGACAGCGAATAGCAGCGGGCCACCGAGCCGGTCCGGTCGCTCGGGATGCGCAACGTGAGGAATTGCCCAGGGCGATGGCGGAATCGGGGGACGAGCAGGTCGGGCACCTCGAAGACCAGCGAGACGGCCTCGGTCGTCTCGCGGATCACCTCGACGATCTGCAGCTCGTGCACGTGGGTGTTCGCCGTCGCGGCAGGCAGCGTCGCGGCGGTGTCCGGCTCGGTCATGATCAAGCCGTCCGAGACAGTTCGGCGATGACGTCGTCGGGCAGTGCCCTGGCCAGCCGCAGGATGCGGGTGCTTACGGCGCCGCGGACCATGCCGACCTCATAGGCGTAGCGCAGCAACACCTCTCCGGCGAACTTGGCGTTGTCCCGGTAGTTCGGGTTCAGCAGTACGACGGCAAGACCATGGAGCGGATGGATGCCGACCGATCGGTAAACCCGCGGGGTCACCACGGCGGGCTGGATACCGAACACCATGACCGCGAACGCGAGTCGATGCGCCGCGTTGACCACCTTGCCGCGCTTGGCGATCTGGCGCACCAGCTCCTCGCGCGCGTAGGTGATGTGCCTGGCCTCCTCCAGCACGTGAATCTTGTTGAGCTGACGCATATGTGGCTGAATCTGCGGGTCGTCCATGTTCTCCCGCTGCAATCGGTCCAGCGTCTCCTCGACCAGTAGCAGGCCAGCCATGATGGCAGGGCCCATCGGCACGAGGCCGACCAGCCGCACCGCCTTGAACGCGGCCTTGGGGATGAACGGCTGGTACGCGGGCAGGCCTGACTTGTTGATCAGCCTGCTGAACATCGTGGAATGCCTGGTCTCCTCGCCGACCTCGGCCAGTGCGTAGCGACTGTGGTCGTCGCCGGGGTTCTGATATTCGATCACCTGGCGCAGCAGGAAGGTGGACAGCGCCGTCTCGGCGAGGATGCCGAAGCTCAGCGCACTGACCGCCTCGTGCATGCCGAGGGTCCGGCGCTGCTCGTCGGTCAGCCTGTCCCACAGGTAGGTTCCGTACAGGGTCTGGCGATGGTCGAGCATCCAGCGCTTGTCCGGCTCGAGCGGGGCATCCCAATTGATGTCCACCTCACCGTCATAGGCGCGATCGGCGGCCGAGCGCAGCAGGCGCTGTGCGGTCTTCTGCCGGTCACCGACGTTCCTGGCGCGAGTTGTCGACATTCCTGCCGTGCTGACCGTGTGCCTGGCTGGTGTGGTCATCGATGCCTCCTCGGGATGGAACCGGGCCAGACGCGACCCAGCCGGAGAATGGTGGTGGTCAGCGGTCCGTCGAACAGTCCGGCGGCAATGCCTTGGCGTACAAAGGATTCGGTGATTGCGCCGGCGGCCTCGGTGTAGTGGCCGCTCGCGTATGCGGTGGGTAGTGCGTGCTTGGGGCTGACCCCGGCCGCGCGATAGGGGCGTGCAGCGATGATCGCGGGATACAGCGCGACGGTGGCGAGCGCCGCCCACAGGGCGGCAAGTCGGTTGGATATCGTTCCGTGCTCGTCGATTTCGGCGAGCAGTTGATCGTGGGCGTAGGCCAGGTTGCGCCGGGCGCCGACGCAGTGGATCTTCATCAGCTGGCGCAGGTGCGGCTGGACCTGCGGGTCGTCGGCGATCACGGCGGCGATGTCGTGGATGGCCTGCTGGATCAGCAGGGTCACTGCCGAGGTCGCGGTATTCCTCGGCGTCAGCAACACCAGCCGCGAAACCGCCTGGGCGAGTAGCGGCCGCCGGTATGGTGCGAGGCCGCTCTTGTGCACCATCCTGCCGAACATGGCCATCGTGCGGCTGTCCGCGTGGATGGCCGCGAGCGCGGCGCGCGTCTCGTCGTCGGCCGGGCCGGAGGCCTCGATGATGTCGCGGAACAGCAGCATGGACCGGGCGGCGTCGGCATAGATGGCCAGCGTGAGCAGGTTCGCGAGTTCGTGTTTGGCGAGGGTGGCGCGCTGTTCGGTGCCCATCCGGTGCCACAGCCAGGTGCCGTGGATGGTGCTGAGCTGGTCGGGCAGCCAGTGCTTTTCGGGATCGATCGGTGCCGACCAGTCGATGTCGAGGTCGCCGTCGTAGGTCTCGGCGGCGGCGTCGAGCAGCAGCCGCCGTGCGCTGAGCGCGCGGTCGGCGACGGTGCGTCTGCGCCGCACCGGTGTGCCCGAAGTGGTCGTTGGCGAGTGGAATTCGATCGGGTCGGGGCTCGGCGTTCCCATCGTGATCGGGCTCTCTTCCGGGTCGCGCACGCACGTCGCCGGTGTCGATCCGCCACGGCGCACGATCGCGAAAGGGTGTATCCGGTACCGCTGGTACCGATACCTTGAGTCTGGAACCAAGGATCAGTATTGTCAAGATTGTCTGAGACACGGTTTCGTCAGTGCGGGAAAGAGGACGCCATGACCGAGCGAGGTGGCGGTAGCCCGCACGACGGCGCCGACTACTACGGCACGGCGACCCTCGTCGTGCGCGGCGTGGAAGTGCCGGTGCGCGTGGAACTCCGGGGCTATCCCGAGCCGACGGACGGCGTGTACCGGTGGGTCGGCCGGGTCGAGGCCAACGCCGCGCTCACCGAGGTGCTCGGGGACGAGCAACGCACGCCATGCGTGGTCCGGACCGAAACGGCCGCAAAGCCCGCGGTCGTCGGCGACCGCGACCTGTGGAACCGCTACCGGATCATGGGCAAGAGCACGCCGCCGTATCCGATCCACTGAAGTGGTGGACGGTGGTTTGTCGGTGGGTGCTGGCACCGTAGGCGCATGACTGAAAACATTTGGCCGATAGTCGAACTCAGGCAGTACACGCTGCACCCCGGCACCCGCGACGTGATGATCGAGCTCTTCGATCGGGAGCTCGTCGAAACGCAGGAAGCCGTCGGCATGCGCATCGTCGCGCAGTTCAGGGACGAGGGTGATCCGGATCGGTTCGTGTGGATGCGCGCCTTCCCCGACCTCGCCACCCGAGGCGACGCGCTGACCGCGTTCTACATCGACGGCGAGGTGTGGCGTACGCATGCCCCTGCGGCGCGGGCGACCATGGTGGACACCACGAATGCGTTGCTGCTGCAACCGGCCTCGGCGGACTCGGGGTTCGTGGTGTCCGGCACCCGACCCGACGTGGACGCGACGGAGCTGCCGGAGTCGCGAGTGCTGGCGACGATTTACTACATCGACACGCCGACAGCGGAATTCGCGGAGTTCTTCGAGAGCACGGTCCGACCGCTGTTCGAGCGGACCGGCGCCGCGCCGATCGGTTGTTACGTCACCGATCCGTCGCCGAATACCTTTGCGCCGTTGCCGGTCCGGACGGCGACGGTGTTCGTCTGCTTCGCTCACTTCGAGAGCGCGGCACGGCGCGGCGAGCACCTCGATCGGCTTGCCGCCGACCCGGCGTGGACCGAGCAGGTGCTGCCGGAGCTGACGAAGCGGCTGTCGGCGCCGGCCGAGCAGCTACTGCTGGCGCCCACCGCGCGCTCCATGCTGCGCTGATCCGTAGGCCTGTCGACATGCCCAGCCAAATTGTGCATTAGTGAAGGAACTGTCCGACCCGCCGGTGCTCGCGTTTCCGGTCTGTTAGAACTCAGACCCAGTAGTCACGCCGAGAGTGGTTGGTCAGATGAAGAATTCGACGATGTCGATGATCGGCGCCGTTGTTCTCGGCGCGCTGTGCGTGTCGCCGCTGCGCGCCGACGCCCAAACCGGCTCGGCAGGGCCCGAGGTGTTCACCGTGACGACCACCGCCGACGCGCCTGCGGCAAACCCGTTCGATGGTCGTTGTCGCACCGACGCAGGCGAGTGCACGCTGCGCGCGGCCGTTCAGGCCGCGAATATCCGGCCGGGCAGCACCATTCGGGTGCCAGCGGGCCGCTACGAGCTGACCATCCCGCCGAACTTCTGGAATACCAACGGCCCTTTGATCGATGCCGCCACCGGCGACCTCGACGTCAACACCGACACCACCATCGAGGGCGCAGGCCAGGAGTTGACCATCATCGACGCGGGGCACCGCGATCGGGTCATGCTGACCACGGCGCGCGTCGCGCTGTCCGGGATGACGATCACCGGCGGCAACGCGAGCCAGCACGAGATCCCGCTGTTCGAAACCGGTGGCGGCGGAATCGCCAACTCCGGCAAGCTGATCCTCGATCACGTCACGGTCATCGGGAACGCCGCGGACTACGGCGGCGGCATCTTCAACATCCCGGTCGCCGACATGAAGGCCACCGACAGCATCATCACCGCCAACGCCGCAGGCGAAGCCGGGGGCGTGCGCTGCGACAACACCTGCACCTTCACCCGCACCGAGATCACCGACAACGTCGTCGTCAACCCGCGCGTCAAGTGGTACCGGTTCGGCGGATTCGCCGGGCGCGGTGGCGGACTCGACATCCGCGGCGTCGGCGAGGTGGTCCTCATCGACAGCCGCGTGCTCCGCAACAGCGCCGACGAGGGTGGCGGCGGCATCAATATCGCCCCCGCCTACCTCGACACGCTGCCGTATCAGTTCACCGACGTCTTCAATCCCGGCATGGCCCATCTGATCCTGCGCGGCACCACCATCGCGCAGAACACCGCAGGCCTCGGCGAACAGAACTGCAAGAAGGTGTTCGCCAACATCCTGTCCACCGGCGGCAACCTCAGCAACGATCACTCGTGCGACCTGACCGCCACCGGCGACGAGGTCCGCCCCGACGCGGGCATGCGGTGAAATGCCCACAACCAGAAGGAAATACGCATGGGATCGTTCAACGTCGGCGATTGGATGACCGGTCTCGGCCAGGCTTTCGCGTGGGTGATGTCGATGCTGGTGTCCGGCGCCACCGCCGGATCGTCCTGATCAACTGGCCCGTTGACCGCCCGGGTAGGTCAGGAAGTCGCGCGCAGGCCCGGTAGCTCGGCTGCCGGCAGTGTCGATCGTGTTGTCCGACAAGAAGAGCCCCGGATCGTGGTCGAGCAGTCGCTGCTCCAGCGCGCGTAGTGCCGGACCGGGCTCGACGCCGATCTCTTCGATCAGCAGCGCCCGCACCTTTCGTAATGCCGCGAGCGCGTCCGCCTGCCTTCCACTGCGGAACAGCCCTACCACCAGGAGCTCCCACCGACGTTCGCGATACGGCGCGCGAATGACCGCCTCGCTCAAGGCGGCGACGGCGCCCGCGGTGTCCCCACAGGCCAGCCGGGCGGCCTGCAATTCCTCGATCGCCAGCTCGCGCAACTCCACCAGCTTCGTACGTGCCCCGAGCACATCGGGTGCGTCCCCGAGCTCGGCCCACGGTCTGCCGCGCCACAGATCGAGGCCCGCCTGCAAGGTGTGCGTCGCCTCGGCGGCACGCCCGGCCAGCAGCGCTTGCACGCCGGTGCCGACCAGGCCCGCGAAACGGCCGTGATCGGTCTGCTCCGGGGTGAGCACGAGCCGATACCCGCATCGGTCGAGCTCGAAGATGCGGCCCGCGTGCGGCCCGAGCGCAGCGCGCAGCCGATGCACGACAACGCGGACATTCGGTCCCGACTCGCCGTGCGGCGAGTGTCCCCAAAGATGTTCTGCAAGCGCGTCATTGGATACCGGAGCGCCTGCGGCCAGTGACAATGCGGCAAGCAGCTGCCGCAACCGCGCGCCACGCAGCTCGAGCGGTGCCCCGTCGATCTCGACCTCGATCGGTCCGAGGACCCGGCACACGATCGCCGCCTCGGTAGCACTCCCGCGGACGTCGAACGCCCAACGGCTGATATCGCTCGCCACCCCGGACCGGGCGGTGGCGGTGTTCCCCACGATGTCCAAGATTCCTCCGCACAGGGTTCCTCCGGATAGAGGCATAAAGAATAAGGACGTCCCACCTGCGGAAACATCCTCCTCTCGACCGATTTCTTTCCGCGCTGGGTCCGTTATCATGGAGAAGGCACAGGGGGACTCATCAGCTCGCTCGCGACAACCGTCGCCTGCGGCATCTCGTCGATATCGGATTTCAGGCGCTGCGCCGCGGTGGTGAACGCCGGGTCGGTGAGAATCTCGTCGATCGCGGCTCGGACCGCATCCGGCGTGCTGGCATCCGGCCCGAGCAGCGTGGCGGCGCCGACGGAACGACAGGCCGCGGCGGTGGGAAATTGATCCGCGCCACGGGGGAGTAGCAGCAGCGGCAGGCCGTGCGCGAGCGCGGCCAGCGTGGTACCCGCACCGCCGTGACAGACCACCGCGCTACACCGTGGCAGCACCGCGCCGAGCGACAACCACTGCGCCATATGGATATTGGCGGGCAGCGGGCCGAAGGCGGCCGGATCATTGCTGCGCCCGACCGTGACGATCGCATCGACGTCCAGGTCGGCCAGCGCCGCGAGCACCGGCTCGAACATGCTCGGCTGGTTGAAGATCGGCACGGTGCCGAGCGAGAAGTACACCACCGGACGATCGCCGAGTCGCCGCGCCCAGTCCGGCAGCGTGTCGTCGGGCGCACCGGGCACATGCGGTCGGATCGGCCGCGTGCACGCGGTCGCCGGTCCCCGATCCGGTTGCAGCGCAGCGGGAACCGGATCCAGGTAACCGTTCCGGTACATCCCGGCGTGCGGATCCGGCGCGAAGCCGCTGGCCTCCCACAGCGGGGCAACCCACCCCGCCATCGCCGTCATCAGCTCTGGCTCCAGCAGCAGGCCGGTGCCGTACGTGATCGACGGAATCCCCAGTGCCGCAGCGACAATCGGCGCAGCGAGATCGACCGGTGGTTGCAGGATCAGGTCGGGCCGGAACTCCGCCGCGATCTGGTGCAGTTCGGGCAGCTTCTCCGGCGCCATGATCCGCGCGAACATCACCGCGCCGATCCGCCACGGTTGCCCGCCCTCGGCGAACACCGGATCGGCCACCGCGCGCCCGGCCGCGACGGGCGCCGCCGGACCGGCGACGACGGTCGGCAGCCCGGTCGACCGCACTCGATCGGCCAGGTCCGGCGCGGTCGCGACCAACACCTCGTGCCCCGCCCGCACCAGCTCGGTAAGCAACGGAAGAACGGGCGCGAACACGCCCTCCATCGGCGTCGTCGAGCAGAGAACACGCATCAGATGACCCCTCACCTATAGCTGACTATATAGTGAACTATAGATATGATGGCGAGCATGTCAAGACCGATCCAGCCCCGCGGTGGCCGTCGTCGTGCCACCCGCCGCCGGGTAGCTGAGGCCGCCGCGGCGCTGTTCGCCGAGCGCGGCTATGCCGCAACAACACTGCAGGCGATCGCCGACGCGGCAGGCGTCCACGTGCAGACGATCTATCAGGCATTCGGTACGAAGGTCGCGGTGCTAGCCGAGGCCGCCGCGGTATTGGTGGCAGGGCCCGACGAGGAGGCGGGCACCCCGCCGCCGGAGCGGGAGTGGGTGCGCGAACTGTTCGCCGAACCCGATCCGGTCCAGCAGCTGGCTCGCTACGCCAGGCATATGCGGCAGGTGTCGGAGCGCTACATGGGGTTGCTCGATGTCATGCGGATGACCGCGTCGGCGGACCCCGAGGTCGGCAATTTTCTGGCCGAGGCCGAACGCGGCCGGTACGAGGGACCTCGGCACATCGCCCCCGACCTGGCAGCGAAAAATGCATTGCGCCAAGGTCTCTCGGCGGAGCGAGCGGCGGACATGCTGTACGCGATGACGACCTACGATGTCTACCGCTCGCTCATCGAAGACCGGGGCTGGTCCGGCGCGGACGCGGAGAACTGGGTGGCCGAGAGCCTGGCCCAGCTCCTGCTCGCGCCGGAACTGTTGTCCCGGCTATGAAATGGCGGCGCGCAGCTTCGCCGCGAAGGCGTCTACCCGCCGCTGTTGCTGTGCGGCAGCCGATTTCGTGTGGTGGACCTCGATGCTCAGACGGCCGTCGAAGGTGCTGAGGATGCAGGCGCCGCCGCCCGGCGGGGTCGGCTGCGGCATATCGGGATTCGGGGTGGCGACGAGAGTGGAGCGGAAGTCGGTGAACCGCAACTCCTCCGGGCTGCGCAGTTCCGGTACCCGGCCCCAGTTGGTCACGATGACCATGCCGGGAACCGGGGCGGGCGCGCCAGCCGCCATCATGTCCGGGATGTGCAGTGGCGTCTGGTGCACGGTGCCCGTCTCCAGGCCGACCCGCAGCGACTCGCAGATGCTGCGGGCCAGGTCGACCAGTTCGATGGGGCCGGTGGGGAGGTAGTTGGCGAAGCCGATCAGATTGGTGCCGTCGGTGTTGCCGACCTGCGGGGTGACGCGGGTACGGAGATCGACCGGGTAGGTGTAGACGATCTCGGTCAACGGCAGGCCGCGGAGCTCGGCCTCACTGAGCACGACAGCCGCGGAGACCAGGCCGTTGATCGTGACGCCCTCGCGATGCCCGAGGTCGACCAGCGCCGCCGTCTCGGCCTCGGAGAAGCGGCACCGTGAGCTGAAGGGTGCCAGCTGCCAGTCGTCCTCGTCGGCGGTCGACGCCGGCACCACTGGTTCGGCGGTCTCCGTAGCGGGCGGTGGCGCGTCCGGAACTGGAAGCGCGATCTTCTCGATGCCGCGTTCCGCGAGCAGTTCCTCGACTGGGAACGGGTACGGGCGCACCTCCCGTTCCGGCGAAAGGCCGTGCACCGCATCGGTGTAGAAAGACCACAGTTCGGCGAGCACCTCCAAGGAGTGGTAGCCGTCCGCGATGCTGTGATGGGTAAGCAAGGTCACACTCGTGCGCTCGCCGTCGCGGACCACGCACACCGCACTCAGCGCGGTGCCCTGATCGAATTTCTGGTCCCCGACCAGACGATCGGGATCACCGTCGACGACCACGATGTCCGGCGTGATTCCGGTCGAGGAGACGATGGCATGGCCACCGCCCTCCGACGGTTCGAGGCGCGCGGCCAGCACCGGATACGCACGCAGAACAGCCTCGTAGGCCGCCGACAGTGCCCCGAGATCGAGGCGCCCCGACACCCCGACGGCATACCCGACGTAGACGCCGATCATCGCGAACATCTGCTCGCTCGGCGCGAGCGGGCGGACAACAGTGGACGTGGTCATAGAGCTCCCCTTCATCTGTGACGAGTTGCGTGCCAGGGACGATCAAAGTGCCGCACGCACGCCGGAGCAAACGGTTTTCCGGCCGGGAACCACCCTCCTGGAGCGGCGTTTCACCGCCATCTCAGACCGGTTTCGTGCTCAGGGGGTGAGGATCACCGGGAGGGCGAGCAGGCCGTGCGAGCGCCACGAGGAGCGGTAGACGAGTTCGGCTTCCGGAATCGCGAGTTGCACCCGGGGATGGCGGACGAACAGTTCGGGCACGACGGCGTCGACGATCAGATCGGCGACCTGGGCGCCGAGGCAGTAGTGCGGGCCACGGCCGAACAGCAGACTCGGCCGGTCGCCGCGGGCCGGGTCCGAGTCGGCGCCGATGAGTGACAGCAAGACGGTGTCGCCCTTGGGGATGATGGTCTCGCCGACGGTGAGGTCGGTGACCGGGAATCGCCGGAAGGCGAACGGCAGCGGGTTCGCTTGCTCCATGAGTCCGCCGCGTTGCTGCGGCCACGCCGAAACTGCCTGTGCGGCCGCACCGGAACCGATCAGCGCGACGATGATGTTGGCGCAGGTGAACACCGCGTTTTCCAGGCCGGCCATCATCATCAGGAAGGCCAGCGACACCAACTCGTCTTCGGTGAGTGCCTCCTCGTCGTCCCTGGCTCGAACCCAGCCGCTGAGCAGATCATCGGCCGGGGCAGCGCGTTTCGCGGCAACCAGGGTGCTGAACGTTTCGGTCAGCCAGCCGATGGCCTGAACAAGCTGTCGGCCGGACTCTTTCGATCCGTCGAAGGTGAACATGGTGTTCGCGGCATCGCGTAGCGCCGGGTACAGGTCATCGGGTACGCCGAGCAGTTCCCCGATGACCAGCGCCGGCACCGGAACGCACAGCTGATCGAGCAAATCGACAGTGGCGCCGTCATTTTCGGCCAGCGCCGCGAACACCTCGCCGACGATTCTGTCGACCGCCGCGCGCAGACTGTCGGCGGAGCGTCGGGAAAAGGCAGGCGCAGCAAGCCTTCTGATCCTTCCGTGCTCGTCGCCGTCCATGTTCAACAGGTTCCGGTCCAGTGCCGGCGGAAGTGCGTAACCGGTGTACTGGCCGTCCGAGTGCCGCTTGTCGAGGCTGAGCCGTGGATCGGCGAGTAGTGCGGACACCTCTTCGTACCCGGCGACAACCCAAACTTGATGTCCACCAGGAATTTCCGCTCTCCGCACCGCTCCGCGCAAGCGCGCATGCTCAGCCCAACGCGTACTCGCCGACGTGCCGATCACCGTCGTCTCCACCATCACCCGAACCCCTCGCTGCCGACTCGAGCACAGGATATGCGCCGACGGACCATCCGGCCGGACGGGGTTACGCGGCCCCGACCTCGCGGGCCGCGTCCAAGTGCGACGCGAGCAAACGCACCCGCAGCCGCTGTTGCGCCGTGGTCTCCTCGGGATGATGGATCTCGATGCTCAACTGATCGTCGAACGTGCTGATGATGATGGTGCCGCTCGGCTGCTGCAGCCGATGCCCGGCCTTGTCCGGTTTGGCGAGCATCACGGAGCGAAAGTCGTTGATGCGCAAGTTGTCCGGCATCCGTGGCGGGCTGATCCTGCCCCAGTTCGTCGCGAGCACGATGCCGGGGGCGCGCGGCGGCGGGGTGGACGCGATATCGGGGATGTGCAGTGGCGACTGCTGCACGGCTCCGGTGGCGAGGCCGTCCCGCAGGGCTTCGCTGATGCCGCGGGCCAGCCCGATCAGTGTGGTACCCACCGCACGGGTGGGCACGAAGTCGGCGAACCCGAGGATGTTCGTCCCTTCGGTGCTGCCGATCACGGGGGTGACCCGGTTGCGCAGGTCGACGGAGTAGGTGTAGCTGAGTTCGGTCAGCGGTAGTTCACGCAGTTCGGCCTCGGTGAGCAGGATCGCGGCCGACGCGAGGCCGTTGATCGTTGTTCCTTCGTGGTGCGCGAGGTCGGCCAGTGCGGCGGTTTCCGGTTTCGTCAGCCTGCACCGTGCCGTCAGCGGCAGGAGATAGGCCGCGTCCGGCACTGCGGGCGGGGCGGCGGTGAGTGGTTCGGCGACCGCGAACGGTCGCACGACGGCAGGCGCGCCGATGACCTTTTCGACGCCACGCGAAACCAGCAGGTCTTCGACCGCGGCCGGATATCCGTGCATCGCCGGATTCGGCGGACGTCCCTGGCAGATATCGGTGTAGCAGGACCATAGCTCGGCGAGCACGGCCAGCGAGTGGCACGCGTCGGCGATGCTGTGGTGGGTCACCAGCGTCACCCCGACGTGGTCGCCGTCGCGGACTACGCACAGCGCGGCGAGCGCGGTGCGTTGGTCCAGGCGTGCCCCGGCCAGCAACTGTTCAGGATCGCCATCGACGACGGTGATTTCCGGTGGGGCGCCGGGGGCGCCGACGAGGATATGACCGCGTCCGGCAGGCTCCAGGTGGGCCGCGAGCGCCGGGTAGGCCCGGAGGACGGCGTCGAATGCCGCGGCCAACGCGGATAGGTTCAACCGGCCAGACAGCCGCACCGAATAGCCGACGAGAACTTCGCTACCCGCGAAAATCTCCTCGCTCGGTGCCAACGGCCGGATGGCGGTAGCCGTGGTCATGTCGATCCCTCCACATGAGACTGCCCATCGAGGCTAGCTCGAACAACCGGGCACACCACAGTCTTTCGGGATCTTCACCTCTGTGATGTATCGCGCCTACCGAACAGGCTGTTTCCGGTTGTGGCCACAACGAGACCATCGTCGACGATCAGCCACTGGCCGCAGACGCAGCGCAGATAGCGGACGGTGCCGTGCGCGGAGACGACTGTCGGTGCAGGCCAGTCGCAGGAGGGGCAATTCACGCTCATGAGGCCAAGCCTGGTGTAATGGCTTTATGCATTTCAACCCTTACGGCGGCGCGGCGGCGGAACTGGCTGCTCGGCTGGTCAACGCCGATCGGGACGCGGATCTCGTGGCGCTGCTCGCGGCCTCGGATTACAAACCTCTCGGCCCGGTATCCGACGCGCAAACTGTGGAGCTCCGGCGCTGGATCCGAAAACTCGACGCGATGTTCGACAACCCGACGGTCGCTCAGCTCAACGCGTTGCTCGCGAAAACCACGAGCAGGCCATACATTTCAGTACACGACGGACGTAACCCACACCTGCACTTCGCAGATGAAAGTGCACCTGTACATGAACGCGTCAAGGCCTACACCGCTGTCGGGCTCGCCACTTTGTTCTGTGACGACCCGAATCGCATCGGCCGCTGCGCCAGGGACGGGTGCGAGGACGTCTTCATCGACACCTCCCGTAACGGCAGACGCCGCTTCTGTTCGACGCGCTGCTCGAACCGGGTGCACGTGGCCGAGCACCGCTCCCGCCGCGCGAGTTGAAGGCTCAATACGCCTTCGCTGCCGCCACCACGCGTCCGGATTCGATTGCGGCAAGCAATGTTTCGTAGTCAGCGGCGGTCTGGTCGGCGTACGCGATCGCGAAATCGGCCATCGCACGGTCGAAGGTGTCGCTGGTGCCGAGGTAGGCCGCGATAGCCACGCGGTCGCCGGAGCGGGCGTGCGCGCGGGCGAGGGTGTGCCCGCAGAGTGCCGCATAGGCACGGAGATAGGAGCGCGACATCTCCTCGATCACTACGCCGCCCTTCATATCCCGGAGCTGGCGCCAGTAGTAGTGCAGACCATCCGCGCCCGTCCCCCAGCCGAGAAAGATATCGCTCGTGGCTTGGATCAGCCGCTGTCCGTGCACCACTCGGTGGCCTTGATTGCGGAACCTGCTCGCCGCGGTGTGCGGCGCGAGCACCGAATGCTCAGCCTGCTTCATCTGCAAGAACAGCGGGCTGCCGCTCGGCCGTCCAGCCAGCAGCGCGATGAAGCAGCGGGTGCCGACGCTGCCGACGCCGACCACCTTCACTGCCCAGTCGACCAGCTCGTACCGGTCGATCAGCACTCGGCGTTCCTCGGGCAGCGTGCCGCGGTAATCCGCGAACGCCTGCTGGATCACCTCGGAGTCGATCTGCCCGGTCGGGAACTGCTCGATCGGGATCAGCAGCGGCGGGCGGTGCCGGATGCGCGGGACACCATCGGCGTCCGGTTCGGTCAGTTTGGCGAGGGCGTGCAGGTGGGTGTGTGCCCGTGCGTCGGCGATGGTTCGCTCAACGTTCTTGCGGCGCTTGGGTTTCTGGATGGGCGCGATCATTTGGTCGGCGTCCACCTTCTCGTACCAGACCTCGAGCTCGCCGAGGCCTGCCAGCTGGTTCATCGCCTCCCGGTAGGCCGCGCCTGCGCCGGCGACGGCCACTTCGGCCTCGGCGTCCGGGTAGCCGTTGGACCGTGCGGCGACCGCGATGCTGGCCGCCAACCTTTTGACGTCCCATTCGAACGGGCCAGGCAGCGTCTCGTCGAAATCGTTGAGATCGAACACCAGCGTGCGCTCTGGCGAGGCGAAAAGGCCGAAGTTCGACAGGTGCGCATCACCGCACAATTGGACGGTGAGGCCGCTGTTCGGCGAGGCGGCGAGGTCGGCCGCCATGATCGCGGGCGCGCCCCGCAGAAACGGAAATTGTCCCGCCGCCATTCTGGCGTAGCGAATCGGGACCAGTTCGGGGACCCTGGTCGCGGCTTGGCGTTCGAGAACGGCGATCGGATCGCCACGATCGGCGGGCGATTCCCAGACGCCGAGCGTTCGCCGTCCGACCCGTTTCCTGGCCCGCCGTCCTCTTTCGGCTGAGCCCGGTTCAACGATCGCCAAGGTGTCCGCCATTGCGCCAGTTTGTCACTTCCGGGCAATTTGCGAGCAAATTCTCCGGAGTTTCGCGTCTTGACCGGGCCATCGTCCGGAGGAGCTGGCCGCCGGATCGATACCGCGACATCAGGTTCGGTGGTCGACGTCCGAACGGTTGCGCATCGGCCGAGGGTGATCAACAGTGGTGTGCAACGAACCCTGAGCGACGGGAGGGCCGGCATGGACCACGCTGACGTGGTTGTGGTCGGTGCCGGATATGCGGGGCTGTGCGCGGCACGCGCCTTGCGAGCGGCGGGCCGTACGGTCATCGTGCTGGAGGCGAGCGGGCGCGTCGGCGGCCGGGTGCGGTCCGATCGGCTCGCCGGTGATTGGGCCATTGATCTAGGCGGGCAATGGATCTCGGGCGGCCACACCGAGTTCGCCGCGCTCGCGGCGGCGTATGGCGCCGACACCTATGCTTCGCCGTCCGACGGCGCGAATCTCCTGGTCGAGGGCGCGGCCCGGCGGCCGTTCGCCGGAACGACACCGCCGCTGTCGCCACTCGTGCTGCTCGTGCTCGGGCAGGCCATGTGGCGGATCGAGCGGATGGCGGCCCGCATTGATCTGACGCGCCCGTGGGCGTCGCCCGGCGCCGATCGGCTCGACGCGATGACCGCGGCGACCTGGTTGCGCCGCAATCTGCCGGAGCGCAGGTCCAGGCACCTGGCCGAGGTGATGATCGGTGAGGAGTTGTGCGTCGACGTCGGCAGCGTCTCGATGCTCGCGCTGCTCACCACCATCAGGGGCACCGGCGGCGTCGAGGCGGGCGTGACGGCGGAAACGGTGACCCGGCTGTTCGTCGACGGCGCCGACGGACCGGCCCGTGCGATGGCCGCGGAGCTCGGTGATGCGCTGCGGCTCGAGTCCGCGGTGACGGCGATTCGCGAAGTGGCACAGGGTCTTTCGGTGGCGGGATCGTTCGGTGAGATTCGGGCCGGGCACGTGATCGTCGCGGTGCCGCCGACGCTGGCCGGGCGGATCTCCTACGACCCGCCGTTGCCTGCCGCCCGCGATCAGCTGACCCAGCGGATGCCGATGGGTTCGGTGCTGAAGGCCTTCGCCGTCTACGAGCGACCCTTCTGGCGCGACGACAAGCTCACCGGCCAGGCGCTGAATCTCTACGACCCGGTCCCGGTCACCTTCGACGCCACCCGTCCCGGCGGTCCTGGGTGTCTCGGGGTCCTCGTGCCTGGCCGTGCCGCCCATCGTTTGGCCGCGCTGCCTGCCGCGGAGCGCAGGGCCATGATCGTCGGCTCGCTCGTCCGCGCGTTCGGGCACGCAGCCCGCGAGCCGATCGATTGGCGCGAGCAGGTGTGGGCCGACGACCCCTACACCAGGGGTGGTTACGGCGCGTTCTTCCCGCCGGGGGTGCTGACGAGCATCGGGTCGGCGCTGCGGCAGCCGATCGGTGCGATCCACTGGGCGGGCAGCGAGACCGCAACGGAGTGGTCGGGGTACATCGAGGGCGCGATCCGGTCCGGTCAGCGGACCGCCGAGGAAGTCATCGCGGCACAGCAGGCCGCCACCGTTGCCTAGCTAATCGATGCGGGTGTTCGTGGCGCCGGTCACTTTCTGCCGCTGACCGAGAATGGCGCACGATGACCGGAGAATGGCGTAGCAAACAGTTGCGCGGTCTGTAGCGTCCGCAGACACAAGAGATAGAGGCATCGACGGGTGCGGACTTCATAGCTCTGACCGGCCATCTTCATGAACTGGTCATTCGCCCAATTTGGGCGTCGAATCATAGACTGGTTGCTGGGTCGAGTACAGAGGCGTTAACGCTTCATTTATGCGCTACACCGTGTCTAAAGAAAAAACTGCCATTCAACCTGGCGAAATGACCGATAGTGATCTCCGTTATGTTGACTGTCATTCTGCTTGGCGCGAACCATGGACCCCATGGCACATCTAGCAAACGTTCAGCAAAGGGTGCGGCTCACGTCGAGTCGTGCCCTGACGGCCGTGCTGCTGATGCTGTGCACAGTGCTGGCAGGCGGACTGCTTGTCGGACCGGGCAACGCTGCCGCGGACCCCGCCCTTTCCGGATGCACGACCGATACCTCTGTTACCAATCAACTAACGCTCACATGTGAACCCGGCGCGGGCGACGGCGCACACGCTTTCATCCGCTGCCGCGACATTCTCGGCATGCCACACACCCACATCGGCCCGACCATCGGTCGCGATGGCGGCGGTTCGACCGCGGTGTGTGCACTGGCCGAAAACGGTCCGGTCTAGATCCGGACGCCGGACTTCCCCGGGCATGCCCTTCCGCGCCGAGAGCCTTCACATCCCAGCAGGGCCAAGCGCGCGTCCTAACCAGAACGTCCTACCGGGCGGGTGTATGGAGAGGCTTGAGCTAATGCGCGTAGTCACGAAGGAACAAACCAGAGAAACCAAGGCGGCAGGCCGCCATCGCAAAGAGGTTGTACGCAATCGTCGCGGCCTGTACGCCGCAGCCACCTTCGCCTCGATGGCGACCGCCATGATCGGCGCAGGCAACGCCTCCGCCGACTTCGAACTTCCGGCACCGCCGAGCGACCTGAACGGTCTACTGTCCGGCGCAGGCGACGTGGCCGGACAGCTGCTCGATCCGGCGCAGCAGGACGCGATCGACGGCGCGCTCAACAACGCCGCGGGCGCGGCCAACCAGTACACGCCCTTCGGCGACGAGGTGAACTCGGCGATCGACACCTTCCGTGGCGCGGACGCACCGCCTGCCCCGTGGTTCGGCGGGCAGGGCGGACCGGCCGTGACGAACGCGGCGGGCCAGGCCGCTGCCCCCTCGCCGCTCGCCGACCTCGCGGCGAACGTCGCGCAGATCAACGGCTCCGGCATCCAGCTCGACAAGCTGGCCACCTGGGCGGACACGACGTTCCCCGACGGCCCGCTGCGTGGCCCGGTCAACGACCTACTGAACTTCGTCGAGCAGGCCACCCAACTCGCCGGCACCCGCCGCGACGCGGGCGCACCGGCCATCGACGACCTCATCGATCAGGCGCGGACGCTGTTCGGTTTCCCCAAGGACGGACCGGACCCGGCCAAGGCGCTGCGGGACATGCTCACCGAACCCGCTGCCGGACACCAGGATTCGGTGGCACAGCTGCCGCCCGGCCTGCTCGCGCTCGCGGCGCCGGTGGTCGGCCTGTTCGCGCCGCAGCTTGCGGGCAACGCGGGGGCGCTCGCGTTCCTCGCGCCGCTGCTCGCCCTCGCGTCGAACCCGGCCGCCGCCATCGGCGCGGTCTTCACCCAGATCCGGGAATCGGTGCGGGCGATGATCTCCGACGCCCGCCACCCCACCGCGATCGGCCTGCTCGCCATTCCGGTGGTCGCGGTGCTCGCGGTGGTGCCGCTGCTGTTCGTCGGTGGGCTCGGCGTCGCGGCGGTGCTCGCGCTCGGCGCGGTGGTTCTCGGCGCAATCCTGTTCGCGCCCTTGGTACTCGGCGCGCTCGTGATCGGCGGGCTGGCGCTCGCGGTGCTGGCGATCCCGGTGCTGATCGTGCTCGCGCTGATCGCGATTCCGGTGCTGCTCATCGCGATTCCGGTCGTGCTGATCGCGCTCGCGGTGCTGGCGCCGGTCGTCGTCATCGGCCTGATCGCCGCGATCGCGGTGGCCGCTGTCGGTGGTATCGCCCTTGCCGTCGCGGTGCTGGCTGGTGGACTGGTGCTCGGCGTCGTCGGATTCGTCGTGCTGACCGTTGCGGCCCTGCTTGCCACGGTGTTCGTGCCGTTCCTCGGCCTGATCGTCGCGCCGGTGCTCTTCACGGGCGCGCTGGCCTTCGGCGTTGTCGCGCTGATCGCCACCGCGGCCGCCTTCTTCGGCGTGCTCGGTGTCGCCGGACTGGTCACCGCCGGGCTGATCGTCGGCGCGGGGCTGCTGTCGCTGCTCACTCCGCTCGGGCTCGTCCTGGTGCCGATCGTGCTCGCGCTCGCGGTGGTGGCCGCTGTGCTGTTCGGTGCGGTCGGCCTCGCGGGTGGCGTGCTCCTCGCGGTGGTCGCCCTCGCCGGGCTCCTCGTGCTCTCGGTCGTCTCTGGCGTTGCCGTGATCGCACTGTTCGCGCTGGCGTTGGTGGCCACCGCGATTCAGCTCGTCGCAGCCGCCGTGTTCTGGGGCGGACTTGCCGCGGGCGCCATCGTCTTCGCCGCCTTCGCGGCGGTCGGTGTCGCCCTCGCAGTGGTCGGCGGGCTGCTCGCCACCGCGGCGCTGGTGATCGGCATTCCGATCCTCGGCCCGCTGTTGGCGCCGCTGCTGTTCATCGGCCTGGTCGCGATTCCAGTGGCGCTGGGGCTGACGGTCCTGTTCGGCGGCTTCGCGCTGGCCGCGTTCTCGGTGTTCGCCCTGACCGGCACGGTCCTGCTCGCGATCGCGGGCCTGGTCGGCGCCGCACTGGTGGCCTCGCTGTTCCTGATGGTCACCATGCCGTACGCGATCCCGCTGATTCTGCTCGGCGCCCTTGCCTTCTCGATCATCGCCGGGGCTGCGTTGATGGTGGTCGCCGCGGCGTTCGTGGTGGTCACCTGGCTCGGCGGCGGCGCCATCGTGCTCGGCCTGCTCGCGCTCGGCCTTGCCGCCGTCGCCACTGTGTTCGCGGGCGGGCTGGTGATCTCCGCGCTGTCGTTCGTCATGCTCGCGCTCGCCGCGCTGGCGCTGATCGTGATCAACCCGCCGCTCGCGCTCATCGCGCTGCCGCTGATCTTCGGTGGGCTGCTGCTGAGCGTGCTCGGCACCATCGGCGTTGTCGCCGTGGTGAGCACGCTGCTCGCCGGCTTCGTCGGGGCGATCGGCCTCGGCCTGGTGGCCGCGTGGGTGTTCTTCGGGGTGCTGGCGCTCGGTGTCTTCGTCGCCGTGTCCGCGGTGTTCCCGCCGTTGCTGTTGGTCACCGTGCCGCTCGCGGCGGCGGCCTTCGGGATCATGGCGGTGCTCGCGCTGGCGACCATCGGGGTCGGCGGCCTCGGCCTCGGCGCGATCGTGCTCGCGGGCTGGGTGATCGCCGCAGCGCTCGCCCTGGTCGCGGTGGTCGCGACGGCGGCGGTGGCCGTGGTCGGGTTCGTGCTCGCCGCGGTGCTGACACTGCCGTTCCTGGTCTTCGGACCGTTCGCGGTGGTGGTCTCGACCGCGCTCGCACCGGTCATCGCGCTGGCATTGCTCGCGGTGTGGTCGCCGGTGCTGGTGGCCGGTTTGGTGGTCGCGGCACTCGGCGTCGGCGTCAGCCTGATCGGTCTGTTCGCCTTGCCCGCGCTCGCGGCGGTGATCGGCGTTGCGCTTGCCGTGGTGACCGGTGCACTCGCGGTGACGCTGTTCGCGGCAAGCCTGTTGCTCGACTTCGCCGCTCTCGGCGTGGTTGCGTTGGTGCTCGCACCGCTGGTCGCGTTGGCCGGGCTCGGTGCGCTGGCGTTGCTTGCGTTGCCGGTGCTCGCGCTGCTGGCGGTGCCGGTGCTTGCGCTGGCCGGGCTCGGTGCGCTTGCGCTGGTGGCACTTCCGGTGCTGGCCGTTGCCGCCGTGGTCGCGTTGCCGGTGCTCGCTCTCGGTGCGCTCGCGGTGGCCGTGCTTGCGTTGCCGGTGCTTGCGCTGCTCGCTCTCGTCGTGGTGCCGCTGCTGGCGTTGGCCGCGCTGGGTGCGCTCGCCGTCCTCGCAGTCCTCGCCGCACCGGTGGTGGCTGTCGGCGCGGTGATCCTGCTCGGTGCGCTGGCGATCGGCATTCCGGTGGCGTTCCTGGCGATCGTGCCGCTGCTGCTCCTCGCCGCCGTCGGTGCGCTTGCGCTGCTTGCGCTTCCGGTGCTGCTGATCGGCGGGGCGTTGACCGCGGCCGTCGGTGTTCCGTTGGCGGTGCTCGGTGCGCTCGCGTTGCTCGCGCTGCCGGTGGTGTTGATCGGCGGTGCGCTGGCCGGGCTCGCTGCACTGATCGGTGTGCCGTTGGCCGCCGTGGGTGCGCTTGCGCTGCTTGCCCTTCCGGTCCTGGTGATCGGCGGCATCGCGGCGGCGGCGGTCGGTGCGCTCGCCCTCGGCGCACTGGCGGTGCTCGCGTTGCCGGTGCTGGTCGTCGGCGCGCTCGCCCTTGCGGCGGTGGGACTCCCGGTCCTGCTGGTCGGTGGCGGTCTTGCCTTGGCGGCCGCGGCGTTCGTCGCGGTGAAGCTGCTGATCTGCCTGCCGCTGACGCTGGGTGCGCTTGCGCTGCTTGCCCTTCCGGTCTTGCTGGTGGGCGGTGCGCTTGCGCTCGGTGCGCTCGCCGTGGCAGGCCTGGTCGGCGGTGCGCTGGCACTGGGCGCGCTGGCCGTCGGCGCCTTGGCCGTGGTGGGTGCGCTTGCGCTGCTTGCCCTTCCGGTGCTGCTCGCCGGTGGTGCGTTGGCCGCGCTGGTCGGTCTGCCGCTGGCGGCGCTCGGCCTGTTCGCGCTGATCGAGATCCCGAAGCTGCTGCTCGGCGGTGCCATCGCCGCCGCGGCCGCAGCGGCGCTGGCCGCAGTGCTCGCCGTCGTCCTGCCCGCGCTCGCCATCGCGCTGCCGTTCGCCGCGGTCGGTGCGATCGCGCTGGCGCTCTCGCCACTGGCCGCACTCGCCGCACTGATCGGCACACCGCTCGCCGTGGTGGGCGCGGCCGCGCTTGCGGCACTCGCCCTCGCGATCGCGGTGCTGCTGACCCCAGGCGCCCGCGTCGGCATCATCTCCGGCATTCGCGCCGCGCTGGATCGCAACGGTCCGCTCGGTGGCGTCGGCGGCGGCGCCGCGACGACCGGAACGCAGTTCCTCGACGACATTCCCGACGATCCGAGCCTCGAGCAGCTGGCCGCCTCACTGCAGCAACTGCTCGCCCCGCTGCCGAGCCAGCAGGCGTCCGCGCCGCAGCCGGTCGCGTACTCGGAGCTGCCCTACACCGGAAAGGGGGCCACCGACGCGGTGACGCACGACCGAACACCGCAGCTGGTCAGCGTTTCCTTTGACCACTGAGCTTTGACGAATCCTGAACTGCTCCAAGTCATTCCACTTGATACACCGAACACGAGGAGATCGACATGACCCACGCGATGGAGACACTGCACCTGGAGTACCTCTACGGCCCGCAGTGGCAGGACGTGGTCCGCATCATCGAGCGGTCCGCCCAGCTGACCGCCGAGGAGAAGGACAAGCTCAAGGCCGCCGCGTCGAAGCTGGCCCAGGACAAGGTCACGGCCATGTCGAACGGCGCAGGCTTCGGCGCCGGGCTGGAGGGCGGTCTCGCCGGACTGCTCGCCGGACTCGGCCAGGGCATGAACTCGCAGGCCGCCGCGGCGCAGCCGATGAACATCGCGGCCGCCACCGCCAAGGCGTTCGGCCGCTCGCGCAACATCCAGGTCGCGGGCATGATCGCCGGCCACGCCACCGCGCCGAGCGCTGCCGCCGCCCCCGGCGATCTGACCAGCCTGTTCGAGTCGCTCGGCTCGATCGGCGCGGTCACGGTTGTCGGCCAGGCGGTCACCGCCGCGGTGCTCAGCGACCTGGTCGGCCAGGGTGAGTTCACCCAGGCCGTCTACGACGAGCTGATGCAGCCGTGGAGCAGCAACATCATCGGCTGACGCCGGTTACCGAAGATCCAGGACCACCGAAAGGGTTGGCAGCATGTTCGATTCGCGCACTATCGGCTCCGGCGTAGGCTCCGCTGACGCGCTCGGTGGTCTGCTCGACGTCCGGTCGGCGCCCGTCGCGTTCGGTTACTACGAAAGCAACGAGGTGGCCACCGCCGCGGGCGTCGCATGGAATACCCGGTCCCGCACCGCCCCGATCGGGTGGTGGAACCGGCATCGGCAGATCCAGGCAGGGGTGGGCATGGCGGTCGTGCTGACGCTCGTCTTCCTGCCTGCCGTGCAGAACGCGATCCTCACGGTGCTGACTCATGGGTAACCCACGAGGTCAGCGGACGGCACGCCGAGGGAAGACCTCCCTCGGCGTGACCTCCCTCGCGCTCCTGTTCCTGCTCGGCGCCGCGCTGCTCGGCGCGTGTTCGAGCGAGGGATCCGCCGACGCGGACCGCAACAGCCCGCCCGACCCGGCGACCGCGGATTGCACCAGCGGCGGGCAAGCCGTCGCCAGTCTGCGCGAGACGTTCCGGCAGCTGTCCGAACAGCTCGACGGGCTAGGCCCCGCCGCCCAGCGCGGCGATATCGCCGAAGTGAAATCTCGTGCGTCCCAGGGGATGGCGCTGTCGAATCAGGTCGCGGCGACCATCAATCCGGTGGCCGACAAGATGGATTCGAAGCTCATCGGCGGCGCTTACCGCGATGTCGCCGCCGCGGGCGGCCAACTCAACACCGCGCTGGCGGACTTCAACACCGCCATCGACAACAACAGCCCGGCCCAACCGGTCGCTGACGCCGTGAGCGCGGCGCTGACCTCGCTCAACGGGTCCATGGAGCGGATGAAGCGGGCCTGCCCCGTCGTCTTCGCAGAGCCGAAGGGGCCCGCATACGGGCCACCGCTCACCGCCCGTTGACGACCGCCGTCAGCCGACGCACGCAGAATCAACAGGCGTGCGTCGGCTGCTCGCGTAAGTGCCGCCCCCGCTGAGGCCGATCGGTGGGGAGTCGGCTGTCCGCCCGAATCAGGCTCCCGTTGAACGCGACCGGCGCCAGCCGATTGACCGCGCGAATCAGACTCCCGTTGAATGCGACCGGCGCGAGCCGACCGATCGCTTGAATCAGACTCCCGCTGAACACGACCGGCGCCAGCCGGCTGACCGCTTGAATCAGACTCCCGCTGAACGCCTTTCGAAGAGTCGATCGCGGGCGACCGACAACGCGCGCGACACCGCGCCGGTGAGCACACCGTCGTCGCCGAGCGTGCTGGCGACGATGCGCGGCCGCAGCGGACCGAGCTCCGCCATCCGCCGCGCGATGGCCGACCCGAGCAGCTCCAGGTTGTTGCCGATGCCGCCGGAAAGCACGACGAGTTCGGGATCGAGGATCGCGGCGACCGCGGTGACGAGCGCGCCGATCCTGCGGCCCTCCGCCTCCACGACGGCCATGGCGCGCGGATCGCCTGCGGCCGCTGCGGCGAAGATCTCCTTCGCGGAGGCTGCGGGCAGTCCGATTTGCTCGGCCGTGCGCGCGACTCCGCCTGCGGCGGCGACGGTTTCGGTCATGCCGCGTTCGCGGGCATCGAGCGGGGGAGCGTCGACCTCGGTGGCGGGCAGGAACGACACCTCGCCCGCCGCGCCGCTGTTGCCGACGTAGAGTTCGCCGTTGATCACGATGCCCATGCCGACGCCGGTGCCGATCGAGATGAGCACGAAGTTGCGCAGTCCGGCTCCTGCGCCGAAGGTCAGTTCGCCGACGGCGGCGAGGTTGATGTCGTTCTCGATCGTCGATTCGACGCCGAGTGCGTCGCGCAGCTGGCCGACCAGTCCGGCGCGGCCCCAGCCCGGCAGATTCTGGGCGTAGTCCAACCGGCCGGTGTCGGCATTGAGCACGCCCGGGCTTCCGATCACCGCGTAATGTACTGCGGTCCAATCGATTCCAGCCGAGTCGGCCACCTCGTCGGCCAGTGTGCGCACCCGCCGCACCAGATCGGGGGCCGAACGCGCGGTGTTGCGCACGTCGCGGCGGGCGATGAACTCGCCGCGCAGGTCGGCCACGGCGAGTCGGATCCAGTGCCTGCCGATGTCGATGCCTGCCACCACGCCCGCGCGCACGTTGACGTCGTATAGCGCGGTGGTCGGGCCGGGCCTGCCGCTCAGCGAGCCGACGAGTTGCACGAGCCCCGCCTGTTCCAAACCCGAAAGTGCCGCTGACACGGTAGGTTTCGAGAGCCCGCTGGCTTTGGCCAGCTCGCCACGCGATGCCGGTCCGCTGACGCGCAGGTAGTCGAGGAGCAGCCGCTCGTTCATCGTCCGAAGGAGCTGGGGATTGCCGACCCTACTCATCAATCCTCCTGCTCGTACCACTGGACACGTCGTTGTTAGTAAACTACCTTTCTTACCAACGCTCAACCGGGCGCTCTCGCTCTCCTCTCGGCACGGTGACCTCATGCGTCGTATTCAGCTCTTCAGCGCGGCGACGGCCGCACTCGTCCTGGTGGCAGGCTGTAGCTCCGGCGACAGCGCGAACGATGCGAAGTCGGGTGGCGACAACCCGACGATCGCACTCCTGCTCCCGGAATCCAAGACAACTCGTTACGAAGCCTTCGATCGTCCGCTGTTCGAGGCGAAAGTCAAGCAACTCTGCGACAAGTGCAGGGTGCTCTACTTCAATGCCGATCAGGATGCGGCAAAACAGCAGGGCCAGTTCGAATCCGCGCTCACCCAGGGCGCCGACGTCATCGTCTTCGACGCGGTCAACGCGGATGCCGTTGCGCCGCAAGTGAACACGGCGCGGCAGAAGAAGATCCCGGTCATCGCCTACGACCGGCTGATCTCCGGCATCGACTACGACTACTACGTGTCGTTCGACAACGTGAAGGTCGGCAAGGTGCAGGGCCAGGCACTGCTCGAGGAGCTGTACAAGCGCGGCACCGCGGAGAAGGGGCAGGTCGTGGTGATCAACGGCTCGCCGACCGACCCGAGCGCGGGCGACTACAAGAAGGGCGCGCACGAGGCGCTCGACGGCAAGGTGAAGGTCGGGCGCGAATTCGACACTCCCGACTGGTCGCCGGACAAGGCGCAGCAGCAGATGGAACAGGCCATCACCGCGCTCGGCAAGGACGCGATCGTCGGCGTCTACTCCGCCAACGACGGCATGGCCGGCGGCGCGATCGCCGCGTTGAAGCGGGCGGGCTACGCGACGCTGCCGCCGCTGACCGGCCAGGACGCGGAACTCGCAGGCGTGCAACGGATTCTGACCGGCGAGCAGACCATGACCATCTACCTCGACTACCGTGCGCAGGCGGAGAAGGCGGCCGAGCTCGCCGTGGCGCTCACCAGGGGCGAGAAGCCGACGGCGCCGGCGCGCACCGACAACGGTGTCGCCGACATCCCGTCGTATCTGCTCGAGGCCATCGCGGTCGGCAAGAACAACATCAAGGACACCATCATCAAGGACGGCCTCTACTCGGTCGCCGATATCTGCACGCCGGACGTGGCGGCGGCGTGCCAAGCCGCAGGCATCAAATGACGGCTACCACAACGGTTCTCGCGGCGAAGGGGCTGACCAAACGGTACGGCGCGGTGCAGGCGCTTGCCGGTGCCGACCTCGAGGTGCGCGCAGGCGAGGTGGTCGCGCTGGTCGGCGACAACGGTGCGGGCAAATCGACACTGGTGAAGGCGATTTCGGGAGTGACCGTCGCCGACGAGGGCGAGATCGTCTTCGCGGGCGAGCAAGTGCGGATCGCCCGCCCGCAGGACGCGCAAGCGCTCGGCATCACCACGGTGTTCCAGGACCTCGCGCTGTGCGACAACCTCGATGTCGTCGCGAACCTGCATCTCGGCGCCGAGAACACGATTCTGAGCGTGCTCGACGAGATCGAGATGGAGCGTAGCGCGCGCGACCTGCTCGCCTCGCTCGACGTACGGATCAAGGATGTGCGCGCGCCGGTGTCCGCGCTCTCCGGCGGGCAGCGGCAGTCGGTCGCCATTGCCAGGGCGCTGCTCGGGCGGCCGCGGATGGTGATTCTCGACGAACCGACGGCCGCGCTCGGCGTCGAACAGACCGCTCAGGTGCTTGCCTTGATCGGCAGGTTGCGTGAGCGAGGTCTTGCGGTGCTACTGATTTCGCACAATCTGGTCGATGTTCGTTCGGTGAGTGATCGCGTGGTTGTGCTGCGCCTCGGTCGCAATGCAGGCGAGTTCGAGACCGCAAAAGCGACTCAAGAAGATATCGTGGCAGCGATTACAGGAGCGGCCGCATGACAAAGCGCAGCGAACCAACCATGTCGCAGATGGCATCGGACATCACCGGAGAGTGCGCGACGAGGTGCGGCGATGAGAGAGCGTAGCGAATCGATTCATGTCCCAGCGTGCGCCGCAGCAGGCCGAATCGACCGTGGCGAGGTGCCGTCATGAGTGACATTGTGGTGAAAAGACCTATCTGGCAAGCGAATCAGGCACGCGGACTGGTCGATGCCGGGCTGGACCGGCTGCGCCGCGGCGAGGTCGGCTCGGTGCCGGTCGCGATCGGGCTCGTCATCATCGCGGTGGTGTTCTATCGGCTCAACGCGCACTTCCTCTCGGCGGAGAACCTCACCAACCTGGCACTGCAGATGGCCGCGACCGGAACCATCGCGCTCGGCATCGTGCTGGTGCTGCTGCTCGGGGAAATAGACCTTTCGGCCGGCTCGGTCAGCGGTCTGACGGCCGTGGTGATGACGCTGCTCTATGTGCGGCACGGGTGGAACACCGTGTTCGCGGTGCTCGCCGCCATTGCTGTCGGCGCCGCGATCGGTCTGCTGCACGGGCTCATGCGGACGATGCTGAGCATGCCGTCGTTCGTGGTGACGCTGGCCGGGCTGATCGGCTGGCAGGGGCTGATGCTGTATCTGCTCGGCAAGGAAGGCACGGTCAACCTGCCGTTCGATCGGGGCATCGCCACCATCAGCGACACCTGGCTGCCTGCCGTGCTCGGCTGGTTGCTCGTGGCGCTGCTGGCCGGCGGTCACCTCGCCGCGAGCTTGGTCACCCGGCATCAACGGGTGGGTGCGGGGCTCGATGCCTCGACGCCGGTGTGGATCGTGGTGCGCTCGGGGAGCCTGGCCGCGCTGCTCGGCGGTGTCGTGCTGGTGCTGAACACCGATCGCGGAGTGCCGCTGACCCTGGTGATCTTCGGTGGTCTTGTACTCGTCGTCGGCCTGATCCTGCGCCGAACGGTCTTCGGGCGCCGCATCTATGCGGTCGGCGGCAATGCGGAAGCGGCGCGGCGGGCAGGCATCAACGTCACCGGGATTCGTATCGCCGCGTTCGTCGGCTGCTCGGCGCTGGCCACCCTCGGCGGCATCCTGGCCGCGTCCCGGTTGGTCGCGGTGAACCAGAGCTCCGGCGGCAGCGACATCCTCCTCAACGCCATCGCCGCCGCGGTGATCGGCGGGACAAGCCTCTTCGGCGGCCGTGGCCGCGCCTATGCGGCCCTGCTCGGCATCCTGGTCATCCAGTCCATCACCAACGGCATGCTGCTGCTCAACGTCGACTCGTCGGTCCGATTCATGGTGACCGGCGCCGTCCTCGCCATCTCCGTCGCCATCGATTCGGTGGCCCGGCGAGGCGCCGAAGGTGCGCGATGAGTGACCGCGGACGTGGACGACTACACGCATTCGCCACGGTGCGACTAGAGGGGTTCGCACCGAACGCCGCCGCAGCCGCAGTAGTCGAGCAGTGGGCCCGCGGCGAGCTGAGCACCGCGCAGATGCGCGAACTGGTCCGGCGCGTCCACGACAACCCGTGAGGTTGTATCCGTAATGGCCTCGGGTATCTGACCTGCGGCACTAGTGATGGTCATGCGGCATCGCGCGATAGATCGGTGCGCTCCTCGGCTGGTCGAACACGCCTGATGCACGCTTACGGTTCAGCCACCTAACCAACGTGTGGGCGTCTCGTAGTCGGCGCACCTGGGGGCTGTTTGCCGGACCTGCTCAGTGGCTGGGGTGCTTGCCCGCGCCTGGAGATCTCGGCGTCGTCGGTTCACCTGCACATCCAGGGCTGCTGGCTGAACGCGTCTTCCGGCGGGCGGGCGCCTGTGGTTCGGGCATCGGACTGATGTGCGGGGTGTCTCGTGGTCGGTGCGTCGGTGCGTCGGTGCGTCGGTGCGTCGGGGGGCTATTGGCTGGACCTGCCTAGTGGCTAGTGTTTGCCCGCGGTCTGGACATCTGATGGTTGGTCCGTCGGCGCATTCCAGGGCTGCTGGCTGAACGCGTCTGATAGCCGGTGCATGCCTGTGGTTTGGGCATCGGACCGACGTACAGGCGTCTCGTGGTCGGGCCAATCGGCGCGTTTTGGGCTATTGGCTGAGCGCACCTCCTGGCCGGTGGACGCCCGCGGCTTGGACGCGCCCGGTTGTGGGCTGTGATTCAGGTCATCCGGGGTAGCGGGTTGCGGGCGGCATAGGGTGGGCTAAGGTGGGTACGATTGATGCAGACATGCGCATACATGGCGGTGATGAAAGCGGGCGGCATGGGACACGAACACGAGCACGGACATGGGCACGGCAATGGGCACGCGCACTCGCATGGTGTGTCCGGTGACGCCGACCGCAGGTGGCTGACGCTCGCGCTTGGGCTGATCGTCAGCTTCATGACGGTCGAGGTCGTGATCGGCCTGTTGGCGAATTCGCTTGCGCTGCTCTCCGATGCCGCGCACATGCTCACCGACGCGGCCTCGATCGTGCTGGCGCTCACCGCGATTCGGCTGGCCGCTCGGCCCGCCCGCGGCAAATACACCTACGGCTTCAAGCGGGCCGAGATCCTGTCCGCCCAGGCCAACGGCATCACGCTGCTGGTGCTCGCAGGCTGGCTGACCTATGAGGCGATCCGCCGCCTGCTGTCCCCGCCCGAGGTGACCGGTGGGCTCGTGGTGATCACCGCGCTCGTCGGCATCGTGGTGAACGTGGCCGCGGCCTGGTCGATCAGCAAGGCGAACCGGACCAGCCTGAACGTCGAGGGTGCATTCCAGCACGTCCTCAACGACCTGTACGGCTTCATCGCCACCGCCGTTGCAGGCATCGTCGTGCTGCTCACCGGATTCGCCCGCGCCGACGCCATCGCCACCCTGGTGGTCGTCGCGCTGATGGTGAAGGCAGGCCTCGGCCTGGTCTCCGAATCCGGCCGCATATTCCTGGAGGCGGCGCCCGCAGGCGTCGACCCGGACGCGCTCGGCAGGCGACTTGTCGAAATGCCCGGCATCGACGAGGTGCACGACCTGCACGTCTGGCAGATCACCTCCGGCAACGTTGCGCTGTCCGCCCATGTCCTGGTCCAGCCGGGCGCCGACTGCCACGGCCTGCGTCAACAAATCGAGCGGTTGCTCGACCACGACTACGAAATCACCCACACCACTTTGCAAGTCGACCACAGTCAGCCGGTCACCAACGCGGTCACCTCGGCCGCCGACCGCCTACTCCCGGTGCTGGAGGAACACTGCGACGACTCGCATGGTCCGGTCCATCGCGAACGTCCAGGATCGACTACGCGGACAACGTGATCGGTCGCCTGCTCCCCGGGACGGAGGGGAAGGGATGGCTTCGACGGGTTCGGCCCGGGGCAGATGATCAGTGAATTCGATTCGGGCGCAAGGTTTACTGGCCCACATTGGCCTGAGTGAATTGGTTGCCGTGCTTCGTTGACGTGAGAGAAGTGGCGCGTGGCCCGAACCGCCACCGAGCGGTAGTCGAATGGTTGCCGAGGCTCGTTGGCGTGAGAGAAATGGTTGCTGAACCTGATTGGCGTGAGTGAAGTGGTGGCGACGCGTCTCGCGACACGCACCATTTCTCTCACGCCAACTTTCTCAAGATCGCTTCGAAGGGATCTTTGGACCGGACTCACACCCGATGACCCGACTGGAACACCCAACCCTCGTAGCGCCTGGCCCGAACCGCCATCGAGCGGTAGTCGAGTGGTTGCTGACGTCCATTGACCGGAGAGAAATGGTTGCTGACCCATTGACGGGAGAGAAATGGTTGCTCACCGCAGTTGAGCGGAGTCTTATGGTTGCAACACGCCGCGCGACACGCACCACTTCTCTCCGCTCAACTTCCTCAAGATCACTTCCCCGAAAGATCTTTGAACCGGACCACAGCCAAGTGAGCCGGCTGGGACGAGAGAACGCGCTCCTGACTGCGGAGGTCAGC
>NZ_BDAY01000100.1 GCF_001612685.1 Nocardia altamirensis NBRC 108246 | reverse complement strand
GCGCGCGGGCTCGACGTGGCGGAGCTGGCGGACCGCACCGGTGCGCGGGCGGCGGACGCCGCCGCCTTCACCACCGCGTACGGCCGCTACTGCTGGCCGGTCGACGGCTTGTCCGGGCTGCGGCTCGCGCCGTTCCAGATCCTCGCCGCCGAGGGCTCGAATTACGCGGTGCGGGACCATGATTGGCACCTCACCCGGATCGACCGGTTGGCGGCGGCCGACGCCGAGTTGTTCGCGCCGACCGGTCGGGTGTTCGTGGATCTGAGCGATCCGGCGAGCGAGGCCAGCGCCACCGCATGGTGGACCGAGCTCACCGAGGCGGGCGGCGAGGGCATGGTCGTGAAGCCGCGCCAGTCGGTGGTCCGCGGCGGCAAGGAGGGTTCGGGGCGGCTGGTCCAGCCGGGCGTGAAATGCCGTGGCCCCGAGTACCTCCGGATCATCTACGGTCCCGAGTACCTGCGCGAGACCAATCTGCGCAGGCTGCGCACGCGTGGGCTCGGCCGCAAGCGCTCGATGGCGTTGCGCGAGTACGCCCTCGGCCTCGAGGCCCTGGATCGGCTTGCCACGGGCGAACCGTTGTGGCGGGTGCACGAGGCGGTATTCGCGGTGCTCGCACTGGAATCCGAGCCGGTGGATCCGCGGCTGTGACTGACATCACATCGCTACAACTGACCCAGACAGGGTAGGCAAAGGTGCACAGCGGCGGCTGTGCACCACGCCAGAAGCATTGCACTCGACAACTGACACACGTTACCGTCGAGTGTTAGCAGGCTGCTTGCAAGTGTTATCGGCCTGGCTGGCGAACCGGACAAAGGAGTCTGCCCATGCCCTCAGCGAGCTCAGACAGCACGCCGAACACCGGGCACATGATCGTCGACGACCGCTTCACCGCCGTAGCCGCGAAGTTCTTCGCGATGTTCCGGCGCAAGCGGCAGGGCGGCGGTGCGCTCGCGGTGTACCTCAACGGTGCTCCGGTGCTCGACATCTGGGCGGGCTGGGCCGACCACGACCGGCGCTGGCACGCCGACACCATGGCGTTGTCGTACTCGACCGGCAAGGGTGTCGCGGCGACGATCGCGCACCGGCTGCTCGAGCGTGGCCTGCTCGAGCTCGACGCGCCGGTGGCGACGTACTGGCCGGAGTTCGCGGCAAACGGCAAGCAGGACATCACGGTTCGCGAGGTGCTGAACCATCGCGCCGGACTGCAACGCGTCCGCGGACTGCTCGACAACCCGGCGGACCTGCTCGACCACGACGCGTTGGCCGCCGCCCTCGCCGCCGCCGCACCGGATCCGTTGCGGCTGCGCGCCTCCGGCTATCACGGGCTCACCTTCGGCACGCTCGTCGCCGAAATGACACAGCGCGTGACCGGACGCGGATTCACCGACGTGGTGCGCACCGAACTCGAAGAACCCTTGGGCGAGAACGACTTCTGGTTCGGTGTTCCGCAACGCCAACGCCATCGCCTGGCGGCGTTGTCGCCGCGACTCGGCGTGGCCAAGGTGCCGTTCGATCGGATGATCGCCCCCTTCGCCTCGCTGCGCTCGGTGCACTCGGCGCGCAGCGCGGTCTACGACGGCTGGGCCGACATGACTCTCGGTCAACAGCCTTACGACGCGATAATGCCCAGCTGGAACGGTGTTTTCACGGCACGGGCAGTCGCCAGGATGTACGGCGCGATCGCCAACGACGGCATGGTCGGGCACCGCAGACTCCTGCGCACGGACACCACCGACCTGATCGCCCAGATGCCGCCGGGCAGCCGCTTCGACTACGTCCTCGGCGCGCCACCGCATTTCGCGCTCGGCTACCACCGCGGCATCGTCGGCACCACCCTGACCAGGCGCGCGCTCGGCCACTTCGGCATCGGCGGCTCCGGCGGTATCGCGATCCCGAGCCTCGGCCTCGCCGTCGCCTTCGTCACCAATCACCTTGGCAATCACGCCATGTCGCTGGGCGATGCCCGCCTGCCGGTGCTCGCCGCCCTGTCCCGGCGCGCCGCCGTCGGCGCCGCCGACCTCGACCCCGTCTCGACGGACTCCCTCGACGTCGCGGCGGGCTGACTACGAAGCGCCGGAAAATTTGTGGCGGGCGGGCCCGTCGGCCGGGCAAGATCCGCGGCATGGAGATGGACGCGCCCCCGTGGACTGTGACCCTGATCTGCGGTGCCTCGGGAGTGGGGAAATCGCGTACCGCGATCCCGCTGGCCGCCCGATACGGCGTGCCGCTGGCCGAAGCCGACGATATCGTCACGGCACTCGCCGCGTTGACCACGCCGGAACACCATCCGCTCCTGCATTATTGGGACACCCACCCGGAAATCCAGGTCGCGGAACCGGAGCGCATCGCCGAACTGCATTTCGCCGCCGCTGACGCTCTCCGGCCGGGGTTCGAGGCCGTCATCGCCGAACAGGATACGGAGTTCGACGTCGCCGCAGGCTGACTCAGCCCTTGCCTTTCAGCTTGCGCCACCCACCAGCCCGATTGTTCGCGATGATCTGCTTGAACATCGCGAGAAGCGCTGGCGCAGGAACACTTTCGCCCTCGCGAACAGCGACGGTGCGCGCCGTCTTGTTCTCGTGCCCCGCGGTGATGATCCCCTCGGGATCGGGCACGATGGCCCCGTCGTAGAGAAACACATTGACGTGCGTCTTCGCCGCGAGCAGCGCGCAGATGTTCCCCTCGAGCACGAAATACGGCTGCACCGTCCGCTTGATCGTCTCGACGACCTCGGGGTCTGCGGCGTGCACCAACTCCCGCACCTCCTGACAGATCGCCTGCTGCCACTCGGGCAGTGCGTCGATATAGACGTCGACGCGGGGGTCTACCTCGTAGGACATGCGCTACCTCGCCTTCGCTCGAACCGGCTACGCCGTGCCTGTCGCGATCCAAACACACGATCGGCGAAGCACACCGGATATTGCCTGATCAGACGTTGGGCTCGGCGCGCACGTGGGCACGCATCCCGTGCGTGCCGAACAGGATCAGGAGTTCGACGGCGCCGCCGTCGGCGCTGCCGAGCCAGTGCGGCAGGGACGTGTCGAATTCGGCGGCCTCGCCGGGTGGCAGCGTGAGGTCGCGCGCGCCGACGACCAGTCGCAGGTGACCGTTGAGGACGTACAGCCATTCGAAGCCCTCGTGCGTCTTCAGCGCCGGCTCGACAGGTTCCGGTTGCGCAGGAATCAGCATCTTGAATGCCTGCACCCCGCCAGGGCGGCGGGACAGCGGAATGAAGGTCATGCCGAATCGGTGGATCGGCTTCAGGTGGATTCGGGGGTCGCCGGTGCGTGGGGCGCCGACTAGGTCGTCCAACGGGACGTCGTAGGTGCGGGCAAGCGGGAGTAGCAGTTCCAGGGTGGCCCGGCGCTGTCCGCTCTCGAGGCGGGACAGGGTGCTCTCCGAGACACCGGTCGTCGCGGCGAGGTCGGCGAGGGTGATGCCGCGGTCGCGACGCAGCGCACGGAGCCGCGGTCCCACGGCATCGAGCACGTCTTCGGTTCCGGGGTCCATCCGGCCATCTTGCCAGAACCGCAAGTTTTCGTGCCAGATCGCGGTTGGGCTGGTGATGCTGAAAACGCCTCGACCCGAAGGAGACCACGATGCCAACCATCGCCCGCCGTTCCGTGCGGACACTGGCGACCGTCCTGCTTGCTCTCACACTCACGATCGGCACCGCTGCGTGCTCGACGCCTGCGACCGGCGAACCGCCGTCCTATGCCGTTGCCACCCAAGACGATCCGCAGTTCACGAAGAACTTCCGGCACGAGTTCGCTGACGTCGACGGCGTCCGAATGCACTACGTGACCGGCGGCAGCGGCTCGCCAGTGGTGCTGATTCACGGCTGGCCGCAGACCTGGTACGGCTGGTGGCCGATCATGCCCGCGCTCGCCGAGCAGCACACCGTCTATGCCATCGACCTCCCCGGACTCGGTGACAGCACCGGCTCGCCGACCGGCTACGACAAAGCGACCCTGGCGCGGTACGTGCACACGCTGATCGCCGATCGGCTCGGGGTGCGCGACGCCCGCGTGATCGGGCACGACTTCGGTGCTGCCGTCGCGTTCCAGTACGCGGCCCAATTCCCCTCCGACACTGCGCGTCTCGGCTACCTCGACCTACCACTGCCAGGGCCGGCGATCGATGCGCCGACCTACCGATCGCTGAGCTGGCACATCGCTTTCCACTCGCAGCGGCGGGTGCCGGAGGCGGTGGTTCGCGACGACGTCCGCGAGTACCTGGCACTGTTCTACCCTCAGGTCTCCTTCGGCGGAACAGCATTCGGCGGCACCTCGGATCGGTCACCGTTCACCGACGCCGAGATCACCGAGTACGCAAGGACTTACGGCAAACCCGAGGCACTGTCCGGCGGTTTCGAGCTCTATCGCGCGCTCGACAAGGACGTCCGCGACACCGTGACAGCACCGTCGGTCGGGATCCCGACCCTGCTCATGTCCGCCCAGGGGCAGCTCGACGCGATCCGTGCCACTGCGGCACCGCGCATGACCAACATCGTGCGCGGAGTGGACGTGCCGCACGCCGGGCATTGGCTCGTCGAGGAGAATCCCCAATTCGTGACCGCGGAACTGCTGCGTTTCCTCGACGAATGAACCGAATGCCGCCTGAGTACGATCGACCGTATGGAAAGCGGCCCCGAATCTGCCATGCTCCCCCGGCACCGGCCCGCCGACACCACCGACAAGCGGCTGCTCCGCGGGGCGAAGACGCGCCAGACGGTGCTGCGGCAGGCGGCCGATATCGCCTCGCTGGACGGGCTCGAGGGGGTCAGCTTCGGCAGGCTCGCCACCGAAACCGGCCTCAGCAAGGCGGGCATCCAGACGCTGTTCAAGACGAAGGAAGCGCTGCAGCTGG
Source organism: Nocardia altamirensis NBRC 108246 (assembly GCF_001612685.1). Classification (GTDB taxonomy): domain Bacteria; phylum Actinomycetota; class Actinomycetes; order Mycobacteriales; family Mycobacteriaceae; genus Nocardia; species Nocardia altamirensis. The sequence goes on along the minus strand of NZ_BDAY01000100.1, from coordinate 37,007 downwards.
CCACCGTCGACTTCGCGCGCGAACTGTTCGTCGACCACGTGGTCCAGCCGGCCAGGCCGCAGCCGCACGGCGTGGCCAGGCTGCGCGCGCTGGTCGACAACTGGCTGGCCTACGTCGAGACGCCGGTGTTGACCGGCGGATGCTTCTGGGTCGCGTGCGCAGCGGAGCAGGACAGCAGGTCCGGTCCGGTGCACGACGCGTTGTTCGACGCCAAGGGGGCCTGGTTGACCATGCTCGAACGCGAGCTGCGGCACGCGGTGACCGAGGGCGAAATCGGCTCCGTTGACGCCGAATTCGCCGCATTCCAGATCGACGCCGTGCTGTCGGCCACCAATACCGCACTGCGCATCGGCGAGAAGTCCGCCGCAGGCCGTGCCCGAAGTATCGTGGCAAGCTTGCTGGTCACGCCATGAATCAGGACTTGTGGGCGACCGCGAAAATGCGACGGAACGGGAACCACGTACTGCCGTCAGCCATTTGCGGATAGGCGTTGCGCAGCCGCGGCGCCAGCTCGGTGCGAAACTCCTGCCAGTCCGTGTTGTCGAGTGCGCCTCGAATCGGCGTCAGCGCGGTGCCGGTCACCCACTCCAGCACCGGATCCGGCCCGGTCAGCCGCTGCAGATAAGTCGTCTCCCACACATCGACACTGGTACCTTCGGCGATCATCACCGCGACATAAGCACGCGGGTCAGGCACCGCATCGGCGGACCGCAGCGCGATCTCCGCCAACGCGCCCTGCCACCGCGGCTCGGTAGCCAACGCCCGGATCGCCCGATGCGACGGCGCATCGAAATTCCCCGGCACCTGCAACGCGAACCAGGCACCGCGCGGCAGCGCGGCCATCCACTCCCCCAGCAAGGTCAGATGGTCCGGAACCCATTGCAGCACAGCGTTACAGACCACCACATCGGTCTCCGCATCCGGCTGCCAGTCGTGCACATCGAGCACCCGTGCGGCGACCCCACGCTCGCGCGCCTCGCGCACCATCTCCGGCGAGGAATCGAGCGCATCGATCCGAGCCTCCGGCCACCGCTCTCCGAGCACCCCGGTCAGCGTCCCCGGCCCACACCCCAAATCCACTACGGTGCGCGGCTTTTCCGCGTCGATCCGCCCCACCAACTCGAAGAACGGCCGAGCCCGATGATCAGCAAAGTCGAGATACTTCTTCGGATCCCACATCTGACCCTCCTCGCCAAACAGTACGAGCGTTCTTAGTACGATTGTACGGTATAGCTTCGCGCAACCGCGGACGTCGTCTCGGGCCGCTGAGCCGCTGCGCGCAATGAATCCACTAGTCCCACGCCGTCAGGTTTGCTGGGCCAGGTGTTCGGACAGGCGGTCCAGGTAGGGGCGTTGGCCGGTGCTGAGTTTGGCGGTGGCAGTGGGAAGGTCGAACCAGGCGGCACGGTCTATTTCGGGAAAGCTGGCGGTCTTGCCGGAGCGCGGGGGCCATTCCATCTCGAAGGTGCCCGGGACAATGGCGGTGGGATCGAGGTCGCCTTCGAGAGCCCAGACGGTGAGGTTCTTCTTGCCTTTGCCGCTGCCGTAGCGGACGTCGCCGAGGGGAATCCAGTCGCCGGGCGGGACGAAAAGGCCCAGTTCCTCATGGAATTCGCGGCTGGCCGCGGCTTGGGCGTCTTCGAGGTCCGGTTCGTATTCGCCCTTCGGTATCGACCACGCGCCGTCGTCCTTCTTGGCCCAGAACGGTCCGCCCATGTGGCCCAGGAGCACCTCGGGCCGGCCTGCGGTCCGGCGGAACAGCAACACGCCCGCGCTGTACTTGTCCGTCACCCCACGCAGTCTAGGAGTGACGGAGGCGGGCGGCGCGGAGGGTGAGGTAGTGGTTTTCCGGCGAGCTCGGGGTGCGGGCCGCAGCGGCGGTGTAGTGGGCGATGGCGGCGGGGAAATCGCCTGCCATTTCATGGAGATGGCCGCGCACGGCGTCCAGGCGGTGGTTGGTCGAGAGTTGGTCGTCCAGGGTGGCGGCGAGCGCGAGGCCAGCGGCGGGCCCGTGCACCATGGCGGTGGCCACCGCCCGGTTGAGGGTGACGATCGGGTTGTCGGCGAATTTTTCGAGAAGCAGGTAGAGATCGAGGATCTTGGACCAGTCGGTGTCTTCGGCTCGGACCGCCTGAGCGTGCAGGACGGCGATGGCCGCCTGGATCTGGTAGGGGCCGGAAAGTCCTTGGGCGAGAGTGCTGGTCGTCAACCGGACACCCTCGGTGATCTGCGTGCGGTCCCACCGCGCGCGGTTCTGCTCGGCGAGCGGAATCAGTTCACCGTGCGCACCGGTGCGGGCGGCACGGCGGGCATCGGTGAGCAGCATGAGCGCGAGCAGGCCGGTGACCTCGGTGTGGTCAGGTAGCAGCCGATGCACGGCGCGGGCCAAACGAATTGCCTCGGTGGACAGATCGACACGATGCAGATCAGGACCGGCGGTGCTCGTGCTGCCCTCGGTGAAGATCAGATAGAGCACGTGCAGGACGGTGCCGAGTCGCTCGCTTCGCGAGAGCTCGTCGATCCCCGCGAACGGCCGGTCCAGTGTCGCCAGCTTCTTCTTCGCCCGCGTGATCCGCTGCGCCATGGTCGTTTCCGGCAGCAAGAAGGCGTGCGCGATCTCCGCCGTGCCGAGCCCACCGACCGCGCGCAAGGTCAACGCGATCGCGCTGGCCGAAGACAACGCGGGATGGCAGCAGAGAAAGAACATGGCGAGCGTGTCGTCCTGGTCGACCGGCATCGCATCAGGCACGTCGCGATCGAATGCCGTTGTCTCCCTGCGCCGCCGCGCGACCTCGGCGCGCACCGCGTCCGCCATCCGGCGCTGCGCCACCTGCATGAGCCAACCACGCGGATTGTCCGGCAGCCCTTCGACCGGCCACTGGGTCGCCGCAGCGAGCAACGCCTCCTGCACAGCGTCCTCGGCGGTGTCGAAATCACCGAAACGACGGACCAACGCACCGAGGACCTGCGGCGCCAACTCGCGCAACAGGTCCTCGGCCCTCGCCGGGAGCGGTGTGTCGTCGGGCACCACTCGCCGGTTGCTCACTGGTCAGTGGCTGGGGCGCATTGCACCAACCGCACTTCGATGTATTCGCCTATCGGCTTGCCACCCGGCCCCGGTGCCGCCGAGGCCTGCCCGGCGATCTCGTAGGCCCGTTCCGGGCTTTCCACGTCGACGATCCAGTACCCGGCCAGAAATTCCTTCGTCTCGGGGAATGGTCCATCCGTCACCACCGGCGCCGAGCGGCCGTCGGAGCTGACGATGCGGGCTTCCTCGGGACCGGCGAGCCCTTGCGCGTCGACCAGCTCGCCCGACTTGGCCAATTGCTCGCCGAGGGCGCGTTGAAAGTCTATGTGCGCCTGGATTTCTTCGGGGGACCATTCCGCAATCGGAGTGTCGCAGAACGCAGGGGTGGTGGTGTAGGTCTTGAGCAGCATGTACTTCATCGGAACTTCTCTCCGGCTACCGCCGATCGGTGCGCCAGGGTGGCGCGCTCGCGATGAGGTCGGAACCGAGCGCGCGGTTTCGACACATCGTGCCCGGTGAACCGCGTCACAGCGGAATCGACGTGTCGGCCAAGCGATCCGGGTCGACGGGCTCTCCTGCCAGGATCAGCTCCTTGATCCGGTCGGTCACGTCCCACACATTCACGTTCATACCCGCAAGCACCCGGTTGTCCGCGTCGAGCCAGAACGCGACGAACTCGCGGCCCGCCACATCACCACGCGTCACCACTCGGTCGTACTCGCCGGGCGCCGCGTAGCCGGTGTACTCCATGCCCAGGTCGTACTGGTCGGTGAAGAAGTAGGGCAGCCGGTCGTAACTCGCGTTCTTCCCGAGCATGGTCGCGGCCGCGACAGCAGGCTGGTTGAGCGCGTTCGCCCAGTGCTCCACCCGAATTCGGCGACCGAGCACCGGATGCTGTTGTTCCGCAATGTCACCGACGGCGACGATGTCCGGATCGCTCGTCCGTAGGTGCTCGTCGACGAGCACGCCGCCGTCGACGGCGAGCCCGGCGTCAGCGGCCAGCCCGATGTTCGGGCTGGCGCCGACCGCGACCAGCACCGCCTGCGCCTCGACGACGGTGCCGTCGCCGAGCTTCACGCCGGTGGCCAGCGCGGTCCCGATCCCTTCCTTCGTGGTGATCTCGGTGACCTGAGCGCCGAGCCGCAGATCGACACCGTGCGCGCGGTGCAGGTCGGCGAACACGTCACCCATCTCCGGCCCGAGCGCGCCGAGCAGCGGATGCTTCGCGGTTTCGACGATGGTCACCTCGACGCCCGCATTCCGCGCCGCCGAGGCGACCTCCATGCCGATCCAGCCTGCCCCGATGATCACGATCCGCTGCGCCGCGCTGCCGAACAGCTCCACCAGGGTGTCGGAATCCTCGATGGTCCGCAGCGTGTACACGTTCGGCGCATCGGCGCCGGGTATCGACAGCGTGCGCGGCGTCGAACCGGTGGCAAGCGCCAGCTTGTCGTAGGAGATCGTGGATCCGTCGGGCAGCGAGATCGTCTTCGCGGCCCGGTCGAGTCCCTCGACGGTCGTGCCGACCTGTACCTCGATGTGATGGTCCCGGTACCACTGGCGCGGTTCGACGGTGAATTCGGGGAGCTGCTTCTTGCCTGCCAGATGTTCCTTGGACAAGGGTGGGCGCTCGTAAGGCAGCCACTCCTCCTTGCCGACCAGCGTCACCGTTCCAGGAAAGTCGTTGGCGCGCAATGCTTCCGCTAGCTTCGCCGCGGCAAGTCCGCCGCCGACGATAACGAAATGTTGATCCGAGCTCATGGCGGACTCCTTGTTCGAGAGGTAACCGGACTCCTGGTGGCCAACCCTACTGGGGGCGGCGGCGGCATCTCCCGAAAACGCGTCCACCGGACGGGAACGAATCGGCCGTTCGCGTGGTTGCTCGGTAGAGCGGCGAAAAGTGCGCGCCGCCCACTGATCATGTCTTTCGAGAGGACCTACCGTGAGTGATGCCGGTTCCGCCAAAGATGTCGCCGATTTCTGGTTCGACCCACTGTGCCCCTGGTGTTGGATCACCTCCCGCTGGATCCTCGAAGTCGAGCAGGTCCGCGACATCGAGGTTCGCTTCCACGTGATGAGCCTGGCTGTGCTGAACGAGGACAAGGCAGACCTGCACCCGGGGTACAAGGACCTGCTGGCCAGCGGCTGGGGTCCGGTGCGGGTCGCCATCGCCGCCGCGCAACAGCACGGCGAGAAGGTGCTGTCGCCGCTCTACACCGCGATGGGCACCCGTATCCACAACCGCCGCGACGAGTACAAGCGCGACTCGCGCACGGAATCCCTCGTCGCGGTGATCGCCGATTCGCTCGCCGAGGTCGGCCTGCCCGCCGAGCTGGCCGCGGCCGCCGAAAGCACCGACTACGACGAGGCGCTGCGCAAGAGCCACCACGAGGGCATGGACAAGGTCGGCACCGACGTCGGCACGCCGACGATCCACATCAACGGCACCGCGTTCTTCGGCCCGGTGCTGTCCCGCATCCCGCGCGGCGAGCAGGCGGGCAAGCTGTGGGACGCCTCGGTCACGCTGGCCGACTACCCGCACTTCTTCGAGCTCAAGCGGACCCGCACCGAGGAACCGGAATTCGACTGAGCGCGCGCAGGCATGCCGCGGGGCGAACCCGCGGCATGCGGCCAGCTCAGAACTGAACGGGTTTGGGCGGCAGTGCGGGCGTCTGCCCGGCCGAGCTCGGATAGCCGCCCGGCGCTGGCACGCCAGGTCCGGCGGGCGGGCTGGGACGCAGCCACAGCCTGCCGTGCGCGCTGCGGTCCCGCAGCGCCCACATCCGCCAGGTCAGCACCGGGTGCGACGACATGGCGTTGACCACCCAGACGAAGAAGCCCTTCTCCTCTGCCGCGCGGTCGGCCATCTCGTCGAAGCCGACGAGCGTGTTCATGTACTTGCCCGCGGCCAGCGTGCCCATCGCGGCAGGTGCGCCGACATGCCGATTGCAGAAGCCGTGATTGTCGGCGGTGTACTCCTGCGCGCGAATCAGCGAGCTGCCGATGATCGGCAGGAACGGCACCAGGAACATGCCGAGCTGCCGCCAGTACGAGGTGTGACCCGCCGCGATGTGACCGACCTCGTGGCCGATGATGAACGCCAGCGCATCGGGTTCGCGTGCGGCGCCGCCGATCTCGAACAGATCGCTGTAGACCGCCACGTAACGGCGGAAGCCGTGCCCGCTGGCGAACGCGTTGATCTGGCCGTTGCCGAGCACCACATACGCGTCAGGCACCGTGGTCATGCCGAACCGGGCGGCCGCCTCCACCACCATCTGGTAGCCCTCCGGAAACTGCGTCGGCGACATCTTCACGCCGTTGACCCGCTGCGTCGAATAGGTGATGCCACGGCCGAACCAGAGCACCACCGGCGCGGACACCAGCAACAACACATACTGATCGAAGCTGCCGAAAGCCAAGAGCAGCACCGCGATCAGATACGCGACGCTGGTCAACATGACCACGACGACGAGCATCGGGATCTCCCAGTTGTGCCTGGCGGGCATCCCGAAAGGCGAAAGCCCGCGCGGCTGCTGCTGCGGCGGCACCACAGGCGGGACGGGCGCGCCAGGATAGGCGCCATAGGGCGCCTGCGGGTAGGGCGGCGGGAAGGACGCGGCAGACGCGTCCTGCGGCTGCGCCCACCCTCCCTGGGCAGTCGGATCGGCGTGCGGGCCCGACTGATGGGGCGGTTGGGGTTCGTGCGGCTGCATGAGATGAACTCTATTCAGATGCGGGTGAGGGGAGCGGCGCCACGGCGATGCGTCGGGATCCTGATGGTCCCGGACGTGCCAGGCGTACTTCTCGATTCGCGGAAGCGGTCCCCGGCGTTAATGGGGTCGTATGCCCCTTCGTGCCTGGCCAGGAACCGGCCTGACAGAATGCCTGCCATGCGCGTATACCTCGGTGCCGACCATGCCGGTTTCGAACTCAAGAACCACGTCAAGGATCATCTGGAAAAGGCGGGCCACGAAGTGGTCGACTGCGGCGCGCTCGAATACGACGCGCTCGACGACTACCCGGCCTTCTGCATCGAGGCCGCCCGCCGCACCGTCGCCGACCCCGGCAGCCTCGGGCTGGTCTTCGGCGGCAGCGGCAACGGTGAACAGATCGCCGCGAACAAGGTGCCCGGCGCCCGCTGCGCGCTGACCTGGAGCGTGGAGACCGCCAAGCTGGCGCGTCAGCACAACAACGCGCAGCTGGCAGGCATCGGCGGCCGCATGCACTCCACCGAGGAGGCGCTCGCCATCGTCGACGCGTTCGTCTCGACCCCGTGGTCGGAGGAGGCGCGGCACCAGCGGCGCATCGACATCCTGGCCGACTACGAGAAGTCCGGCGAGGCTCCGGCGGTTCCCGCGTACTGATCGCGCGTATCCGTCCGTGCCAGAAGGTCATACGCTGCACCGGCTCGCGAGGCTGCATCAGCAGCGCCTCGCGGGCGGTGTGGTGCGCGTGTCGAGCCCGCAGGGCAAGTTCGCCGCCGGTGCGGCGCGCGTCGACGGACAGTTGCTGACGCGCGCCGAAGCATGGGGCAAACATCTACTGCACCACTACGACTCGGGTCTGGTCGTGCACGTGCACCTCGGCCTCTACGGCAAGTTCACCGAGTCCGAGCTGCCGATGGGCGAACCCGTCGGCCAGGTCAGGATGCGCATCCTCGGTGCGCCGGACGGGCAACCCGGCTTCGGCACCGACCTGCGCGGGCCGACCGCCTGTGAAGTGCTGGTCGCGCCAGAGGTTTCCGCGCTGACCGACCGGCTCGGTCCCGACCCGCTGCGCCGCGGCGCCGACCGCGACCGCGCCTGGCAGCGCCTGCACCGCTCACGCAGGCCGATCGGCGCGCTGCTGATGGATCAGTCGGTGCTCGCGGGCGTCGGCAACGTGTACCGGGCGGAAGTGCTGTTCCGGCACCAGGTTTCGCCGTACCGCCTCGGCACCGGACTGTCCGCCGACGAATGGGACGCCATGTGGGCGGATCTCGTCGCACTGATGAAAGTCGGTGTGCGCGTCGGCAAGATGGTCGTGGTCCGCCCCGAGGACGATCACGGCGCACCCTCATACGCCCCCGACCGCCCCCGCACCTACGTCTACCGCCGCCAAGGCGAACCATGCCGCGTCTGCGGCACCCCTATCACCCACGCAGTCATGGACGCCCGAAACCTCTTCTGGTGCCCCACCTGCCAACCCGACTAGCCCCGCAGCCCCACCTAAGCCCGGCCTCACGATCGAGGGGGTACTGGTGCAGGCATCGCCCGAGAAGCCACCTGCACCAGTACCCCCTCGATCAGAAACATCGCCCGTGGGCGCTCGGCATGCAGCGGCACCGTCAGCTGCACTGGAACACCGCCTGCCGACGGCTAACCGTCGGCCCGACTCGTGCCGTCGCTCAACGTGACTCGTCGCTGAGCCGCTCAGCGCGGTGTCTGTCGACGCTTCCTCAGCCTGCGACGGCCGTGTCGATCTCCGGTTCGTCGGCGAGGGCGAAGCGTCGGCCGCCCGCTGTCTTCGCCGAGTACATTGCGCGGTCGGCGCGGCGAAGCAGGTCGCTGAAGTCGCAGGAGCTGCCGGGTGGGCAGTAGGCGGTGCCGACGCTCGCGGAGACCGGCACCGGGCCCGCCGTCGACCAGACCGGGTCGCGCAGTGCGGAAACGATGCTGTGGGCGAGGTCGCCGACCGTGTTGTGCGGCGGGTTGACGGCAAGCACGAATTCGTCACCGCCGTAACGACAGATGACCGTGTCGGGCGGGCACACCTCGCGCAGCCGGTTGGCCAGCTCGACGAGCACCTCGTCGCCGATCGCATGCCCGTAGCCGTCGTTGATCTGCTTGAACCGGTCCAGGTCGATCAGCAGCAGGCCGACGCCGCGGTTCGGGTCGGTCGACATCAACCGCACCCGGTCCTGCAGCAGCGTCCGGTTGGCGAGGTCGGTGAGCGCGTCGTGGGTGGCCTCGTGCCGCAGCCGATGCTGCAGCGCGGCGATCTCCTGCACGCGCAACGACACCTTGGCCGAAAGGTTCTGCTCCTGCTGTGCCAGCGCGCGCTCCTGCAGCGCCTGCGCATAGCTGTCGATGGCTTGGCTGGCGACGAACGGCCAGCGGGTGGCGACCAGCGAACCGGGCGCACCGGAGGGGAAGCCGAGCAGCCAGCGAGTGGCTTGCGCGAGCATCCGGATCCGGTCGAACGGCGCCTCGGCGAGCCGAGCCCCGAGTCCGCGTGCCTCCGGCACCGGGAAGGGCTCGGACCTGGCTAGCGTGAGTAGGCGCTCGACGATCTCGATCAGTACCGGTTCCAGCTGTTGTGGCGACGCGCCGGAACCCGGCTCGGCGCACACCGCCCGGGCCCAGGCGCGGGCCATCGCGGCGACGGGGGGCTCGATATCGACCGACATCGAACTCACCCGGCGCCGGTGACGTCGGTACCCAGAAGCCCTGTGCTGGCACAGGTGCCGTCGTCACCCCGATCGTTCGCACTGCTACGCGGTTCTGTCCACCTGGCTCGGCGCACGCTCACCGCCCCCTTTCCAGATACCCCCGTCCGGCAAAAAGGATCCTAGCAAGCCACCCGGCATCGAAAAACGCTGTTTTACAACGTGTTCTCGATCCCTCGCGAATGGCGATCGGGTATGTGATCGCTGGAATCGCACTGGCGTTACATAGGAATTTTGTTCGCTGAGAAGTCGCGCGCTGACGCGCTGACGACGCGCTATGGATGCGCGCCGAGCGGGTCCCCGCGACCACCAGCGACACGTCGACGCCGTGGGGCCGCCCGCTTGGTCCAGCGGACCGCGGACCATGGCATCGCATCGCAGTAGCCGTGTGATTTGCCGAGGATGCGCGAGGCTTCGGCCCGATCGGGAACTGGTGACGGATTTCTCGTCCCGCAGCACACCCGGTGGTCGGAAGAACAGGACAAATTCCTGTTACGGCGGCGAGTTGCGTTGTCGACACAGGCATCCTCTCCGCGACCGCTCGGGCGCGACTGGTGGCCACCCCGTGGGCCACGGCTCCCCCCGACAGGAGTCGTCACGCGTCCCATATGCTCCCCGCTTCCGTGCCGACACGCCCGAGTTTCCAGGAAGAGAACCCTTTTAATTTCATTTAGTTCTGGTTCACCCGCCGTCGCCCCGACAGGGCCGATGACGTGCAAGACCGTAGGCGGTGCGTTGCCCCGACGCCAACAGCCGTGCTAACGCGGCCGAGCCGAGCGGGGGCTGATTGGCATTTCTGAAGCAGGGTTCGGTACAGTCTGAACGCACACGACATCGTGGCGATCCCATCGATGTCGTATGCCTGCCGGTGTAGTTCAATGGTAGAACTTCTGCCTTCCAAGCAGATAGCGCGGGTTCGATTCCCGTCACCGGCTCCACACAGAATTCAGCCTCGACGGCGGCCACCGCCACCGCGAGGGACACGGGGTGTAGCGCAGCTTGGTAGCGCATCCGCTTTGGGAGCGGAGGGTCGCAGGTTCAAATCCTGTCACCCCGACAAAGTTTCACTCTTTCGGTCCTCGTCGAGGGCCATCGGGTGCCCGCCGCCGAGGCGGCGGGCAGCACTCTCCCCTACTGCGGCACGCCGGCCCAGGCGCGGCCGGTGATGAGTTCGTAGGCCTCTTCGTACTTTTGGCGAGTCGCCTCGACGATGTCGGCGGGGATCTCCGGGCCGGGGTACTCCTTGTTCCAGCCGGTGGAGGTGGCCCATTCGCGGACGAACTGCTTGTCGAAGGAGCGTTGGGGGCGACCGGGTTCCCATTCGGCGGCGGGCCAGAAACGGGACGAATCGGAAGTGAGGACCTCGTCACCGAGGGTGAGAACGTCGCCGTCCCAGCCCAACTCGATCTTGGTGTCGGCGACGATGACGCCGCGCTCGGCGGCGTGCGCGGCACCACGGGCGTAGACGTGCAAGGTCAGGTCGCGCAGCTGCTCGGCGACCTCGCGGCCCTCCTGGTTCACCACGTCCTCGAAGGTGATGGACTCGTCGTGCCCCTCGGACGCTTTGGTGGTCGGCGTGAAGATCGGCTCGGGCAGCTTGTCGCCCTCGCGCAGACCGGGCGGCAGCGCAACCCCGGACACCGAGCCGAGCTGCTGGTACTCCTTCAGCCCCGAGCCGACCAGGTAGCCGCGGGCGATGCACTCGACCTGCACCATCTTCAACGGCTTGACCCGGATCGCGCGGCCCGCGAACTCGGCGGGCACATCGGTGGCCGAGACCACATGGTTGGGCACATCGGTGAAGAAGTCGAACCACCAGTTCGACAGCTGAGTCAGCAGAGCGCCCTTGTCCGGGATCGGCGTCGGAAGCACCACGTCGTACACCGAGACCCGGTCGGACGCGACGAGCAGCAGTGTTTCGCCGTCCTCGTAAAGGTCACGCACCTTGCCCGCGTGCACATGCTTCACTCCACAGCTCCATCCGGTTCGAGTCGATAGGGTTCTAAGGAAAAACTCCCGCGCGGGCCACCTTACCGAGGTGGCATCGTGGGGAACGCCCGAGCTTAGTTCTTCGAACCCGAAGGAGCCTCATGTCTGCCCCGAACCTGACTCGCGACCAAGCGGTCCAGCGCGCGTCGACAGTGTCGGTCGAGAATTACCGCATCGACCTGGATCTGACCGACGGCGCGGGCAAACCGGGCGAGCAGACGTTCTTCTCCCGCAGCACGGTCACCTTCACCGCGACCGCGGGCGCGGACACCTTCATCGACATCGTGGCCCGCGGCGTCCGCTCGGCAGTGCTCAACGGCACCGCGATCGACGTCTCCGGCTACGACGAGTCGACCGGCATCGCGTTGACCGGGCTTGCCGAAACCAACGAGCTTGTCGTCGAGGCCGACTGCGAGTACTCGCACACCGGCGAGGGCCTGCACCGCTTCGTCGACCCCACCGACCAGGCCGTCTACCTGTACTCGCAGTTCGAAACCGCCGATGCCAAGCGGATGTTCGCCTGCTTCGACCAGCCGGACCTGAAGGCCACCTTCGACGTCACCGTCACCGCGCCCACCGACTGGCAGGTCATCTCCAACGGCGCCGTGGTGGAAACCCTTGCGGCGGAACCGGGTAAGCACATCTTCCGCACCACCCCGAAGATGAGCACCTACCTGGTCGCGCTCGTCGCAGGCCCGTACGCGCAGTGGACCGACGTCTACACCGACGAACACGGCAGCATCCCGCTCGGCATCTACTGCCGCGCCTCGCTGGCCGAGCACATGGACCAGGAGCGCCTGTTCACCGAGACCAAGCAGGGATTCGGCTTCTACCACAAGAACTTCGGCGTGCCGTACGCGTTCGGCAAGTACGACCAGCTGTTCGTGCCGGAGTTCAACGCGGGCGCGATGGAGAACGCAGGCGCGGTGACCTACCTGGAGGACTACGTCTTCCGCTCCAAGGTCACCCGCGCGTCCTACGAGCGCCGCGCCGAGACCGTGCTGCACGAGATGGCGCACATGTGGTTCGGCGACCTGGTCACCATGAAGTGGTGGGACGACCTGTGGCTGAACGAGTCGTTCGCGACCTTCGCCTCGGTGCTCTGCCAGTCCGAGGCCACCGAATACACCGGCGCATGGACCACTTTCGCGAACGTGGAGAAGTCCTGGGCGTACGTGCAGGACCAGCTGCCCTCCACCCACCCGATCGCCGCGGACATTCCCGACCTGGCCGCGGTCGAGGTCAACTTCGACGGCATCACCTACGCCAAGGGCGCGAGCGTGCTCAAGCAGCTTGTCGCCTACGTGGGCTTGGACCCGTTCCTTGCCGGGTTGCGCGCCTACTTCGCCGACCACGCCTACGCCAACGCGACCTTCGACGACCTGCTCGCCGCGCTCGAGAAGTCCTCCGGCCGTGACCTTTCCGAGTGGGGCGCGCAGTGGCTCAAGACCACCGGCCTCAACACGCTGCGCCCCGACTTCCAGGTCGACGTCGAGGGCAAGTTCACCTCGTTCGCCGTCCTGCAGAGCGGCGCCGAGCCCGGCGCGGGCGAGCGTCGCGTGCACCGGCTCGCGATCGGCGTCTACGACGACCAGGACGGAAAGCTGGTGCGCACCAAGCGCGTCGAGCTCGATCTGGACGCGACCGAGCGCACCGAGGTTCCGGATCTGGTCGGCGTGCCGAGCGGGCAGTTCGTGCTGATCAACGACGACGACCTGACCTACTGCTCGGTGCGGCTCGACGCGGACTCGCTCGACGTGCTGATCAACCGGATCGGCGACATCGCCGAATCGCTGCCACGCACCCTCGCCTGGTCGGCGGCATGGGAAATGACCAGGCAGGCCGAGTTCCGGGCCCGCGACTACCTCGCCCTCGTCCAGCGCGGCATCGGCGCCGAGTCGGAAATCGGTGTGGTGCAACGGCTCCTGATGCAGGCCAACCTCGCGCTCAAGAGCTACGCCGACCCGGCGTGGGCGCAGAGCACCGGCTGGGCCGCCTACACCGAGCGGGTGCTCGAGCTCGCCCGCGCCGCCGAGGCGGGCTCGGATCACCAGCTGGCGTTCGTCAACGCGCTCACCGCCGCCAAGCTGTCCCCCGCCATCGTCGACGTGCTGTACGCGCTGCTCGACGGCGACCCGGCCGAGGCCGGTCTCGCCGGACTGGTGATCGACACCGACCTGCGCTGGCGGCTCGTGATCGCGCTGGCCGCGGCCGGCCGGATCGACGCCGACGGCCTCGAAACCCCGTTCATCGACGCAGTACTCGCCAAGGACCCGACCGCGGCGGGCAAGCGGCACGCACAGACGGCCGCGACCGCGCGTCCCAACGCCGCGGCGAAGGAGCAGGCCTGGACGAAGGTGATGGACGACGACTCCATCCCCAACATCACCGCCCGCTCGATCGTCACGGGCTTCGCGCCTGCCGGACAGAGCGAACTGCTCGCCCCCTACGTCGACCGGTACTTCGCCGAGGTCCCCGGCGTGTGGGAGCGGCGCTCCAGCGAGGTCGCGCAGACCGTGGTCGTCGGGCTCTCCCCGGCGTGGGCGGTCACCGAGGATGCCGTCGCCGTCGCCGACAAGTTCCTCGCGGGTGACCACCCACCGGCCTTGCGCCGCTTGGTCGTCGAGGGCAAGGCGGGAGTGGAGCGGGCACTGCGCGCTCGCGCCTTCGACGTCTCGTAGGCAGAGCAGTCGGCGGGATCCCGCTGACTGGTAGCTCAGACAAGCACCGAGCCGGCCCACCGGCTCGGTGCTTGTCGTTTCAGCGGCGCATCCACCAAGCCGTGTTCAGCGGAACAGGTCGGCGTTGGCAATCGCCCACTGGGCGAAGGGTATTGCGGGCACCCCGGTGACGTCGGCGACGGTGGTGGTCGGCTCGGGGGCGTAATCCACCATGCCCGCCAGCGCGTCCACATACCATTCGGCGGACTCGTCCATCCCGCGGCTGAACACTCGAATCCCTTCCTCGCGTGACACTTTCACCACGTTGAGGTCGCGGCCGAGCGCCGCGCCGATGAGCCGGATCTTGTCGGCCCTCGTGACCAGCTCCGGACCGGTGAGCTCATAGTTCTTCCCGACGTGTCCGTCGGAGAGCAGGACCTTGGCCGCGACCCTGGCGATGTCGTCCATGTTCGTCGGTGCGTTCGCGAGTTCCGGGTACGGATCACGAATCTCGTCGGACTCCTTGATCTGGTCGGTCCAGACGCTGGCGTTCTCGGTGAACTCCCCCGCCGACAGATGGGTCCACTCGACGCCGGAGTTCTCCACCGCCTGCGCGATCGGCGTCCAGTGCGCTTCCCCGGACAGGTCGACGATCTGCCGGACACCGGCCGCCTTGGCCAGCGCGACCACCTCGTCGATGGTGTCGAGCAGCGGCGCGAGATACATCCGGTCCACGCCGTCGAACGCGGCGGGCAGCGACGACACCCGCCCCAAATAGCCTTCCGCGACTTCGACTTCGGCGGGCAACGCGGCCCGCGCCGGATTGTTGGTGAGTGCGCGGACATCCTCGGCACCACCCGCGAGGAGGTGGTCGACGACCTTGCGTCCGATGTTTCCAGTTGCTCCGGTGACGAGAATCTTCATGCCCCCAACCGTGCGGGCAACGCCCGAAAGTCGCCAACCCCAACTTTTGGTGCTAGCGATAATCGAAAAATCCGCGTCTGCGTGCTCGAACCCCCAGAAACGCCACCGGCGCGCTCACCCGAAGGTGAGCGCGCCGGAAGCATGCTCGTGACTCCGCCTGGCGGCGGACGAAACTCAGCGACCGATGGCGGCGGCCATCACGCGGACCGCCGAAACCAGTCCGTCGATCAGCTGCCCCTGCCGGAACGAGCTGAGCGCGGCGGTGACGCCGAGCTGGCAGACGCGGTCGTTCGCACGGTCGGCGACGTCGTGGCCGGAGCGGACCTCGATCGCCTTGTCGTTGGGCGAGACGGCGATCAGCACCGAGCGGGCCGCCTCCGGCGTCGACGGGAAGATCGCGTCCGCGCCCGCGGCCGGATCGGCACCGAGATCGCCGATGTAGACGTTGAACCGCACCTTGGTCGCGCGGGTCGCCTCGGTGAGCACGTTGTCCATCGCCAGCCGCTCGTCATCGCTGAACGGGGCTTCCTTGAACACGTCGCCCGCCTCGTGCACGCCGGAGACGCGCCCGCTGGTGGTGACGACGTACCCGTGCGGCAGGTCGGCCTCGACCACCGCAGGCCAATTAGAACTTGCCACTTGCCCGGCCTCCGATCAGCTCCGCCTGGTTGGCTTCGATCGCCGCATGGTGTCCATGCGACGCAGCCTCGTGATGACCGGTCGAGGTCACCTCGTCGGTCGCACTCCACAGCACCGGAGCCTGAGTCCACTGCTGACCTAGGTCGAAGTGGGCCGGCTTGTCACCAGCGTATGGCTTACCGAGATACGACAATCCGGCGATCGCGCCGTAAATCACCAGCGGGATGCCGAGGAAGATCAGCACTGTCTCGAGAATGCTCACGGTCCAACGGTAGACGATGCTGTGTAGTAGTTCGCCGTCTGGTTCGAGTGCATGCCTCGTGTCGGGGTCGAAGTGGCGGCGATCGCCGGCCCTACGCGGGCCACCTCCGCTCCCCGCCGCAGGTTTCAGACCAGCCAGGCGGCCGTGTTCGGCGGCAGCTGACCGCCCTCCAGTGGCGCGCTCGCCAGCAGCACATCACCGGGTGGCAGCTGGGTCGGCGTCGCCGACGCGTTCAGCACACAGACCAGTCCGCCTTTCCTGCGGAAGGCGAGACAGCCGGGCGGGCTGCCGTACCACTCGATGAAGTCGCCCGCGAATTCCGGTCGGATGCGGCGCAATTCGATGGCCATCCGATACAGCGAAAGGGTGGAGCCGAGCTCCTCTAGCTGGGTCTCCACCGTCAAGCCCGCCCAGTCGGCGGGCATCGGTAGCCAGGGCTGCCCGGTGGTGAACCCGAACGGCGGCTTGGCGCCCTCCCACGGGATCGGCACGCGACAACCGTCGCGTCCGCGTTCGGTGTGCCCCGACCGCTCCCAGGCCGGGTCCTGCAGCACTTCGTCGGGCAGGTCGTCCACGTTCGGCAGGCCGAGCTCGGCGCCGTTGTAGATGAACACCGAGCCGGGCAGGCCGAGCTCGAGCAGCAGCATCGCGCGGGCCCGCGCCACCCCGGCCGCACCGTCGCCGTAGCGGGTGACCTCGCGCTTGATGTCGTGATTGGACAGCGTCCAGGTCGGCGTCGCGGACACCGGTCCGACCGCGGCCAGCGAATTGTCGATCGCGTCACGGATGGCGTCGGCGTCGAACTCGGTCTCGGCCAGCCGGAAGTTGAAGGCGAGGTGGAGTTCGTCGGGGCGGACGTACTCGCTGAACCGGACGTTGTCGTTGACCCACACCTCGCCGACCGTGATCGCTTCCGGGTAGTCGTCGAGCACCTTGCGGATGCGGCGGTGGATCTCGTGCACGCCCGGCTGGTTGAACCGCAGATCGTCGTCGTCGTTGACCAGCAGCGCGGACTTGACCTCCGCCATGTCGGGCAGGCCTTCCGGCTTCGCCATGCCGTGCGCGACGTCGATCCGGAATCCGTCGACGCCACGATCGAGCCAGAACCGCAGTGTCTTCTCGAAATCCGCGGCGACCTCGGGGTTTTCCCAGTTCAGGTCGGGCTGCTCCGGCGCGAAAATGTGCAGATACCACTGGCCGGGGGTGCCATCGGGTTCGGTGACCCTGGTCCAGGCCGGGCCGCCGAAGATGCTCGGCCAGTTGTTCGGGGGCTCGGCGCCGTCGGGTCCGCGTCCGTCGCGGAAGTAGTAGCGGGCGCGCTCCGGGCTGCCGGGGCCTGCGTCGCGTGCGGCGAGGAACCAGGGATGTTCGCTGCTGGTGTGGTTCGGCACCAGGTCCATCGTGATCTTGAGATGGCGGAAATGCGCCTCGGCGATGAGTTCGTCCATCGCGACGAGCCCGCCGAACAGCGGGTCGATATCGCGAGGATCAGCGACGTCGTAGCCACCGTCGGCCATCGGTGAACGCATCACCGGGCAGATCCACAGTGCGTCGACGCCGAGCAGCTCGAGATAGCCGAGCTTGTCGCGGACTCCGCCGAGGTCACCGACCCCGTCGCCGCCGGAATCCGCGAAGGATCTCGGATAAACCTGGTAGAACACGGCCGATCGCCACCATGGTTGCGTGGTGCGATCCACCGGCGCCCGTACGGCTGGTGCATCAGTCACACCAGTAATAGTGCCAAAGACTTGCGGCAAAAACCCTAACGAGGAGCAGCATTCTCGACTTCGGGCAAATCGCCAGCTTCCGTCAATGCGCCCGAAAACCCTCGGCCCGGCGCGGCTCTCGACCCAAACGCCCCTACCAGGGCGCGTTCATCAGCGAATTCGCCGCCATCTCCAGATAATCGAGCAGCGCCTTGCGATGTTCGTCATCGAGCACCTCGGGCTCGATCTCGGCAACAGCGATGTGCATGCAGCGCAGCCAGGCGTCGCGTTCCAGCGGACCGATGGTGAACGGGTTGTGCCGCATCCGCAGCCGCGGATGGCCACGTTCGTCGGAGTAGGTGCGCGGTCCGCCCCAGTACTGCTCGAGGAACATGCGCAGCCTGCGTTCGGCCGGGCCGAGGTCTTCCTCCGGGTAGAGCGGGCGCAGCACCTCGTCGGTGGCCACCTCGCGGTAGAACGACGCGACGATCCGCCGGAACGTGTCGGCGCCACCGACCGCGTCGTAGAACGACGCAGCGGTCTGCTCGCCTTGCTGTCCTGCCGCCGCCGCTGCTGTCTGCTCGCCCGAAGTCATAGACCCTCTCGATTCGCTGGGATACCGCAACCTTATTCTGCCCGCACCCCGCAAACCCCGCCCCCAGCACGGTATCCGAGGACCGTAAATCGCGACCTGGCGGCTCTTCAGCCACAGTTAACCGGACATTGTTGAAAATCACCGTGCAATAGCCGTCGTTCCATGGTCAACTGG
Organism: Nocardia altamirensis NBRC 108246; assembly: GCF_001612685.1. Classification (GTDB taxonomy): domain Bacteria; phylum Actinomycetota; class Actinomycetes; order Mycobacteriales; family Mycobacteriaceae; genus Nocardia; species Nocardia altamirensis. The sequence goes on along the minus strand of NZ_BDAY01000100.1, from coordinate 18,603 downwards.
GTGGCAATCTCTGCCGAGCTAACAGCATGATCCTGCCAATCATGAAATTGAGGTCCAGATGAAGCAGCGGCACAGCGCCAGGTCACACGAGGCGCGCGCACATCGACAACTCCAGCCCGCCGACGTCCACAATCGTGGGTCGGGGGCTACTCCGCTGCATATCTTGTCCGATCATTATCCGGGCGCGCATCACGGTCATCCAGACCATGCGCACCGCTCTGCACCGCCGCCCAGCGAGACTCCGAGCTGGTTGAAGCGCCGGGTGCTGCTGCTGAACGCCACCTACGAGCCGCTCACCGCCCTGTCCGCGCGCCGCGCGATCGTCCTGCTCATCTGCGACAAGGCCGACACTGTTCACCACGACGCCGATGGCCCGGTTGTCCATTCCGCCGAAGCCGCCGTCACCATTCCCTCGGTGATCCGCCTGCGCAGCTACGTCCATGTCCCGTATCGGGCCCGCGTCCCGATGACCCGCGCCGCCCTCATGCATCGCGACCGCTATCGCTGCGGCTACTGCGGTGGCAAGGCGGAAACCATCGACCATGTCATCCCGCGTAGCCGCGGGGGCGAACACTCCTGGGAGAACTGCGTCGCCAGTTGTGCGCCGTGTAATCACCGCAAGGCCGACAAGTTGCTGAGCGAACTCGGGTGGACGCTGCGCTCGCCGCTGGTCTCCCCCAAGGGTCCGCACTGGCGACTGCTGTCCACCACCGCCGATCTGGATCCCTTGTGGTTGCAGTACCTCGGCGAAGGCGCTGCCTGACACCGCGATTCGCCCTGAGCTCAGACCGTGAGCTTCATGATCAGGGGGCGGGAGCCACTCGCGGAACGCCGCCACCAGTGCCCCCTGATCATGAACGCGCTCAGGTGTATTCGACGATGAGTGTGGCGGTGGTTCCTGGTTCGAGTGCTTCGAAGACGTGCGGTAGGTCGGACGGATAGGCGAGGTAGTCGCCGGGGCCGAGTTCGACTGGCGCGTCGGAGAGTCCGGTCAGTGCGCGGCCGGTGGCGAGCAGGACGTGCTCCACCGAGCCGGGGATGTGCGGGTCGGATTTGCGCGCATGGCCTGGCTCTGCGGTGATTCGGAAGATGTCCCTTCTGGCATGCAGCGGGCTCGCGGCCAGCAGCGTCGCGCGATAGTTCGCGTGCTCGGCCACCACCACCGGCCCGTCGCCCGCACGGATCACCTGCACGCTCGGGCGTGGCGGGTCGAGCAGCCGGGACAGCGGCATGTCCAGCGCGACGCACAGGGCCCACAGCGTCTCCAAGCTCGGATTTCCGGTGCCCGATTCCAGTTGGGAGAGTGTGGATTTCGCGACGCCTGCGCGGCTCGCGACCTCGGTGAGCGACAGCCCGGCGCGGGTGCGTTCGCGGCGCAGCGAGGCGGCGATCACCGCCTGCGGTGCCGCTCCGGTCGAGTCGTCGCGCGTCATGCCTGCTCCCCTCGAGTGATGTAGACCGCACCCAGCGAACCATATTGACGAACCGACCAACAATGTTCACTATAAACGTCATGCGTTCGATATGGCGAACACTCGGGCGGGACACCGCCTCCGGCATCGTTGCGGTCTGCCTTGCCGTCGCGCTGATCGGGGTGTCCTACGGGGCGACCGCCGTCAGCTCGGGCCTGCCCATGTGGCTGCCCATGGTGCTCGGCGTCGTTGTCCTCGCTGGTGGCGCGGAGTTCCTGTTCATCGGGATCATCGCCGCGGGCGGGAGTCCGATCGCGGCCGTGCTGGCCGGGCTCGTGGTCAACGCCAGGCATCTGCCCTACGGACTCTCGGTGCCGGACATGGTCGGCACCGGGTGGCGGCGCTGGCTCGGCGTGCACCTGATGAACGACGAGTCGGTGGCGATGTCGCTCGCCCAATCCGACACCGCCCGTAAGCGAGCCGCCTACTGGGCCACCGGATTCGGCGTATTGATCGCCTGGCCGGGCGGCGCCGCCATCGGGGCACTGGTCGGCACCCTGGTGCCGGACACCTCGGTGATCGGGCTCGACGCGGTGTTCCCTGCGGTGCTGCTCTCGTTGGTCATTCCAGCGCTGAGCGACCGGGCAACGCTGCGCGCGGTTCTCGTCGGTGCGGCTATCGCAATCGCCACTGCACCGTTCCTCCCCGCCGGAATGCCTGTGCTGGCTGCACTTTTGGGGCTACTGGTCGTCGGGCGAGGGGCGAGTGAAGACAAGGCGGCAGAAGACGCGGATATGCCGCAGGGAACCACGATGTCCGTCCCATTGGCAGACCGCGCGGCGACATCGCTGGGAACCGTTGTGCCAGTACCGCAAACAAGCACCGCGTCCACGCCGGACGCACGTCTGGAAGTCGGCGCGCCCGTGCCGCAGGGGCGTAATGTGGCGGACCGCGCAGACGCGCGTCTTGGCCCCGCTGTGCACGCGCTGCCGGAAAGCGTTGCGGTGGCGGGACTTTCCCGCGGTGCGGTGCGAGCGGGTGCCGAATGATGCTGGCAGCAGGGATGATCGCACTTGCCGTTGGCACGTATGCGTTTCGCTGGGCCGGTCCCGCACTCCGCGAACGCATTCGCTTCCCGGCGCGCGCAGTTCGCGTGCTGGAGATCGGCGCCGTCGTCCTGCTCGCTGCCCTGGTGGCCGTCACCGCATTACCAAGCAGCTCGGGTGGCTTCGGATTCGCCCTACCCGCAGGCGTTCTCGTCGCGGGCGTGCTGGCCTGGCGCAAGCAGCCCATCCTCGTGGTGATCGTCGCCGCCGCCGCAACAACCGCCCTGCTCCGCCTCCTCGGCATCCACTGACTCGCCGAGGCCAACCAGTCCCACAGATCGTTCACGCCTTTCACACAGCCTGCAGCCTCTGTGAAAGGCATGGAGACTCTGTGAGCACCCCGGCTCCTCGGGGGGCGGCGGATCAGCTCGGGGACAGCGAGATTCCGCCGCCGAGGCGACGGGCGACCGAACCGTAGCGGGCGTCGATGCGCAGCCAAGTCTTGCTGGCGCGGACCCGGACGATCTCGGCGGGCGGGATGCGCCGCGAATCGGCCTTGTCCCCCGAGTGCGGAATGAAATCCATTGCGGTGAGGGCGAAAACAACCCGCATCGGCACCTGCACCTCGACGTCCGCGGCGGAGACGGTCAGCACCGTCTGGTCGAGCAGCGACGCGGGTGGGCCGTGACTGCTGCCGTGTTCCTTCGCCAATTGCGCACCCTGCTCGGCGAGTTCGACCAGGGTGCGGGCAGGCACGTCATCGATGTGCGCGAACCCGTCCGGCGGGGGCAGCGCCCCACGCCAGGCGGAATCCATCGAGTAGCCGAGGTCGATGGGTTGCCCCGATTCGAGACCGGCCAGCACCAGGTCGGCGCCGACGGTCACATCGTCGACGCCGAGATCGGCGACCACGGTGCGCACCGCGAGCGCCTCGAAACCCGTTGCCACCCAGGCCGACACCTGCCGTTCCCCGCGGCGGCGGATACGCACCACCACCGCGGGGTCCAACCGCACCGCCCGAGTCAGGAACGTCGCGAGATTCTCTCGCTCCGCCGGATCGGACAGGTGCAATACGCGTTGCTCCGCCATCACAGCTGCGCTGCCGTTCTCACCCGATAACCACCGTTGCGGATCAGTCGTTCATCCACTCGGCCAGATAGCCGCGCTCGGCATCGCTGAGCCTGCGCAGCCGCTGGGCGTTCATGTCGAACGCGGCGATCTGGGTGGAGGCGAGCACCGCGGGCGCCGAGTCGGGCGCCGCACCGGCGGCGCGCACCTCGTAGCCGATGGTGAAGTCGACCGCCCGCAGCTGCTCGATCCACATGGCGATATCGAGCGGTGTGTCCTCGTGGCGCAGCTGGCCGCGATAACGCACCCGCAGGTCGGCGAGGACGCAGCCCGTCCGCAGTTCCGCGGTCGGACGGTCCTCCTCGAACAGCCACGGGATGCGCGCTTCCTCCAGCAAGGTCACCATGCGGGCGTGGTTGACATGCTGGAAAGCATCCATGTCCGACCACCTGACATCGACCTTGGTGTGAAAACGCTTGGGCAGCACGAGATTGCCGCCCTTCCCATGACCGTTCAACGAGCTCGTCAACGTGGTACCTCCGATTGCGCGCCCACCCCGCTCACCATGCTTCGCACTTGCCGCGCTGCAACCGACAATGTGGCGAGATCGTGGGTTCCGGACTCGAACAACTCCGACAGTGCCGCTCGGGCGCGGCCCAGCCGGGACTGGTTCTTCGACTCCCAGTATGCAATCTTCTCGTCCGCGCTCTCTTCCGGGTCACCGGCGGAGAGCACGTCGAGGGTCAGCGACCGCAGCGACGAGTACATGTCGTCACGCAACGCGAGCCGCGCCAGCGAGTGCCAGCGGTCGCCGCGCTCGAGGTGGCTGACCGCCTGGAGCAGCCAGTCGATCTTGAGGTGCTCGTTCAGCGCGTAGTACAGCGCGCCGACCTCGTCGCCGTCCCGATCGGTGATGTCGGCGATGTCAACGATGTCGAGCAGCGGGAACAGGTTGAGCAGCCCGAACACCTCGGTGGCCAGGTCGGTCGGCGCACCGCGCGCGATGAGCTCGGCCGACTGGTCGGTGAGCGTCGAGACGTGGTGCCCGCGCAGCCAGCCCGGCACCTTCGGCGCCAGTTCCTGCACGTCGCGGCAGTACCGGTTGATCTCGGCGCCGACCGCGATGGGCTGCGGCCGGTTGCTCAGGAACCAGCGCGAGGCCCGGTCCAGTGTCCGCTTGGTTTCCAGCTCCAGCAGGTCACGCACGCCGGTGGTGGCGTCGGCCGCCCGGATCCGCGCCCACATCTCGTGCAGGCCGAAGATCTCGGTCGCCGCGGCGAACGCACGCACCGAGTCGGTGGCCGTCGCGCCGGTCTCCTCGCTCAACCGGTGCGCGTAGGTGATGCCGCCGTAGTCGACCATCTCGTTGACGATCATCGTGGTCAGGATCTCCCTGCGCAGCCGGTGCCGCTTGATCGCCGCACCGAACCGCTCTCGCAACGGAGTCGGGAAATAGTTCGGCAGCCGGGTCACGAAGTACGGGCTGTCCGGCATGTCGGTCTCGAGCAGGTCCGCCTTCAGCGAAAGCTTCACGTGCGCCATCAGATTCGCCAGCTCCGGCGAGGTGAGGCCTGCGCCGTCCTCGAGTAGACGCTTCAGCTCCGGATCCGAGGGCAACGCCTCCAGTTCCCGGTCGAGCCCGCGCCGCTGCTCGAGATCGTCGATGAGCCGCATGTGCACGTTCAGCATCTGCGGTGCGTCGGTGCGCGACATACCCATCAGGAAGTTCTGCGCCACATTGTCTTCCAGCACCATGTACGCGACCTCGTCGGTCATCGAGGCGAGCAGCGGGTTGCGTTCCAGCTCGGGCAGCTGGCCACTGCTCACCACACCGTCGAGCAGCACCTTGATGTTGACCTCGTGGTCGGAGCAGTCGACGCCCGCCGAGTTGTCCAACGCGTCGGTGTTCATCTTGCCGCCGCTGCGGCAGAACTCGATGCGCCCGAGCGCCGTCGCGCCGAGGTTGCCGCCTTCGCCGATCACCTTGGCCCGCACCTGGTTTCCGTTGACCCGGACCGGGTCGTTGGACTTGTCGCCGACGTCGGCGTTGCTCTCGGTGGACGCCTTGATGTAGGTGCCGATACCGCCGTTCCACAGCAGTTCGGCAGGCGCGAGCAGGATCGCGCGGACCAGCTCCGGCGGCGACAGCGACTCGACATTGTCGGCCAGCCCCAACGCCTTTCGGGCCTGCGGGCTGATCGGCACGGACTTCACCGTGCGATCCCAGACGCCACCACCCGCGCTGATCAGCGCGGGATCGTAGTCGGCCCACGACGAACGCGGCAGCTCGAACATCCGCTGGCGCTCGGCGTACGAGACCGCGGTGTCCGGGTTCGGGTCCAAGAAGATGTGCCGGTGATCGAACGCCGCGAGCAGGCGGATGTGCTCGGACAGCAGCATGCCGTTGCCGAACACGTCGCCGCTCATGTCACCGATGCCGACGACGGTGAAGTCCTCGGTCTGGGTATCGATGTCCATTTCCCGGAAGTGGCGTTTGACGCTCTCCCACGCACCCTTGGCGGTGATGCCCATGGCCTTGTGGTCGTAGCCCGCCGAACCGCCGGAGGCGAAGGCGTCGCCGAGCCAGAAGCCGTAGCGCTGCGCCACATCGTTGGCGATGTCGGAGAACGTCGCGGTGCCCTTGTCCGCAGCAACCACCAGATAGGTGTCGTCGCCGTCGCGGCGCACCACCCTGGCGGGCGGCAGCACCTTGCCGGTCGCGCGATCCACGTTGTCGGTGATATCGAGCAGGCCGGAGATGAAGGTCCGGTAGCACGAAACACCTTCGGAGCCGAGCGCTTGCCGGTCTGCTACGGGATCACCGGTCGCGGCGGGCGGCTGCTTCACAACGAAACCACCCTTGGCACCGACCGGCACGATCACCGCGTTCTTCACCGCCTGCGCCTTCACCAGGCCGAGCACCTCGGTGCGGAAATCCTCCAGCCGGTCCGACCAGCGCAACCCGCCACGGGCCACCGGACCGAACCGCAGATGCACGCCCTCGACTCGCGGCGAGTACACGAAGATCTCGAACTGCGGACGCGGCTTGGGCAATTCGCTGATCTCGCGCGGCTCCACCTTGATCGACACGTAGTCGCGGGACATGCCCTCGACATCGGTGATGTAGTAGTTGGTGCGCAGCGTCGCCCGGATCAGGGTGAGGATGGCGCGCAGGATGCGGTCCGCATCCAGGCTGACCACCTCGTCGATCCTGGTCCGCACCTGGTTTTCCAGCTCGGCGGCGTGCTCGGCCGAGACGGTGTCCGGGTCGAAGCGGGCCGCGAACAGGTCGACGAACAGCCGTGCCACATCCGGATAGGTGAGCAGCACCCGGGAGATGTTGGCCTGGCTGTACGGAAAACGCGCCTGCTGCAGGTATTTCGCGTAGGTGCGCAGGATCGACACCGCACGCCACGGCAGCCGGGCACGCAACACCAGTTCGTTGAGCTGGTCCGCTTCGGCGCGGCCGTACCAGGCCGCCTCGAACGCCTCGGTGAACCGTTCGCGCAGGCCGCGCACCTCCGCCTCCAATACGGCGGCACGCTTCGATGATTCGAGCAGCTCCGCGTCCAGGTCCCGGTCGAGCGCGCTGCGCAGCAACTCGGGCCTGGCCAGCAGGCCGAAATCGTAGATCCACCGTTCCCTGCTGATACTCGAGTCGGCACCCGGCAGCGGGTCGAGCTCGAGCTGGTAGGGCCGCTCGTCGACCACCTCGACGCCGAGGCTCTGCAGCACGGGAAGCACCTGGCTCAGCGAGATGCCGGTGCCGCCGACGTAGAGCGAGAACCGCCACGAGCCGGGATCGGAATCGGCGTTGCGGTACAGATATTGGTCGATGCCACCATCGCTCAGGTTTTCCAGGCGGACGATGTCGGCGAGCGCGCGACCTGCCTCGAAGTCCTCCTTGTAGGCGTCGGGGAACGCCTGGGCGTACCGCTCCACCACGGCGGGGTCGAGCATCGTCGAGGTGCTCACCTCGTCGTTGAGCCGGTCTTCCCAAGTCCGGCTCGCCTCGGCGAGCAGGGCCTGGATGCGCAGCCGGTTGGCCTCGGAGGTGTTCGCGGTGGTCGACGCCGCATAGCGCGGCACGCCGAACTCGGCCTCCGGCATCCGCACCGTGAAATACACACTGGCCAGGTCGCTTTCGCTGACCCGCGCGGAGTAGTCGATGTCGACGCCGCCGAGCTCACGGACCAGGATGTCCTGCATCTCCAGTCGCACCCGCGTGGTGTAGCGGTCGCGGGGCAGGTAGACAAGGCAGGCGACGAATCGGCCGTACCCGTCGGCACGAAGGAACAGCCGCACCTGACGACGCAGTCCGACGTTGAGCACCGCGACGGCGGTCCGGCGCATGGTCTCGGCGTCGGAGGAGAACAGCTCGGTGCGCGGGAAGGACTGGATGACCTCGAGCATCGCCTGCCCGGAGAACGACTCCAGGTCGAAGCCGCTCTCCTCGATCACCGAGCGCACCCTGCGCTCGATCACCGGGATGTCCAGCACGTTCTCGTGTACGGCGGTGACCGTGAAGACGCCGATGAACAGGTGCTCGCCGACGATGGTGCCCGCCTCGTCGAAATCGGCGACACCGATGAAGTACGGGTACACCGCGCGGTGCACGGTGGCGGGCACCAGGCCCTGGGTGAGCATCAGCAGCGGCCGGTCGGCGGCGTTGATCGGCACCCGGAAATCGGTGCCGACGTCCGGGCGCAGCACGCCGAGGCAGGTGCCCGGCAGCGGGTTGGAGCTCTGCTGACCCTGATCGGTACTCAACCGGTAGCGGGCATATCCGAGCACGGTGAAGTTGCCGCCGGCCAGCCAGCGCAGCAGGTTCGCGGTGTCGACCAGGTCGGTCTCCGAGAACGGCGCCTTGCCCGACTTCGCGGCCAGCTCCAGGTCGTCGGCCAGCCTGCTCTGCACATCTTTGATGGCCTCGGTGTCGCCGATGACCTGGCGGACGTCGGCGACCACATTCGGCATGCCCGATTCGATGCGGCTCAGCACCGCGGGGCTCGTGGCCGGGTGCAGCTGCAGGTGCATCCACGATTCGCGGATGCCGCCCGCACCGTTGCCGTCGACCTCGTGCGGGGCGGCGTGCTGCAGCCCGCCTTCCTCGTCCCGCTCGACCTCGAAGATCGGGTGAATGACCTCGCTGACGCTCACGCCGAGCTTGTTCAGCGACGAAGTAATTGATTCGACAAGTAGCGGCATATCGTCGGTTACCAGCTGCACCGCCGCGCCGAGGCCGGAGCCGTCGTCCGGGTGGTACACCCGGACCAGCGCCCGACCCGCGGGCCGGTGCATGGCCAACTCCATGTGCCGCCGGAAGATCTGAGTGATACCGGTGATCGCGCAGTCCACATCGCCCGCGTCGACGTGGCGGAAATACGCTTCCTCGAGCGTCGCGAGTTCGCCGCGCAGTGCCTGCGGCAAACTCGCGGCCCACGCCGCACTGGACAATTCGGACGAGACCGTCATTTTTCGCCTACTCCCTCGGATTCGGTTCCGTAACAAAGCGACGCCGGTCCGAGAGTAGCTGTGCGTCGAAGACGCGGGGGTGAAATCCCTTCCAATCCTGGGTTGTTCACCGCAACCGCCGCGTTCGCCACGCGATTGCCGACCTCGGTGGAATGAGCTCGGCATAGCCATCGTTCGGACTCACGAACGTCAGGTGAGTGCGACAGGGACTTTCCGCGGCGGCAGCGGCACCCGAGCGGAACCTCGGATCAGCTCGGCCACCAGGTCGGCGGTAGGGACCACCGATTGATCGAACTGCGCCTTCGCATTCACGGGTTCCACCCTAGCGAGCTTCGCGCGGGCCGTGGGCACGGGCCGGTCGTGGTTGTGCCGGATACGAGACAAAAAGGACGGGGCAGGTGGTTTAACCACCTGCCCCGTTGGCAACCCCAATCAGTCGCGCGTCAACTTACGGTGGGTAACCCGGTGCGGGCGGGCCGCTTCCAGGCCGAGCCGCTCGATCTTGTTGGCCTCGTACGCCTCGAAGTTGCCTTCGAACCAGAACCATTTGGCGTCGTTGTCGTCGTCGCCTTCCCACGCGAGGATGTGGGTGCAGGTGCGGTCGAGGAACCAGCGGTCGTGCGAGATGACCACGGCACAACCGGGGAACTGCTCCAGCGCGTTCTCCAGCGAGCCGAGGGTTTCCACGTCGAGGTCGTTGGTCGGCTCGTCGAGCAGGATCAGGTTGCCACCCTGCTTGAGCGTCAACGCCAGGTTCAACCGGTTGCGCTCTCCACCGGAGAGCACGCCGGCAGGCTTCTGCTGGTCCGGGCCCTTGAAGCCGAACGCACTCACGTACGCACGCGACGGCATTTCCTGATTGCCGACCTGGATGAAGTCCAGGCCTTCGGACACCACCTGCCAGACGTTCTTCTTCGGGTCGATGCCTGCGCGGTTCTGGTCGACATAGCTCAGCTTGACCGTCTCGCCGACCTTCACCGTGCCGCTGTCCGGCGACTCCAGCCCGACGATCGTCTTGAACAGCGTCGTCTTACCGACACCGTTCGGACCGATCACGCCGACAATGCCGTTGCGCGGCAACGTGAACGACAGATCCTTGATCAGCTGGCGATCGCCGAAACCCTTGTCCAGGTGCTCGACCTCGACCACCACGCTGCCCAGGCGCGGGCCCGCCGGAATCTGGATCTCCTCGAAATCCAACTTCCTGTGCTTGTCGGCCTCGGCGGCCATCTCCTCGTACCGGTCGAGGCGGGCCTTGTTCTTGGCCTGGCGCGCCTTCGCACCCGAGCGCACCCAGGCCAGTTCGTCCTTGAGCCGCTTCTGCAGCTTCTGATCCTTCTTGCCCTGGACCTCGAGCCGCTGGGCCTTCTTCTCCAGATAGGTGGAGTAGTTGCCCTCATACGGGTAGGCGCGGCCGCGGTCGAGTTCGAGGATCCACTCGGCGACGTTGTCCAGGAAGTACCGGTCGTGGGTGACGGCGAGGACAGCGCCCGCGTACGCGGCGAGATGCTGTTCGAGCCAGAGCACGCTCTCGGCGTCGAGGTGGTTGGTCGGCTCGTCGAGCAGCAGCAGGTCGGGCTTGCTCAGCAGCAGCTTGCACAGCGCGACGCGGCGGCGCTCACCACCGGAGAGGTTGGTGACCGGCTCGTCCGGCGGCGGGCAGCGCAGCGCGTCCATCGCCTGCTCCAACTGGGAGTCGACGTCCCACGCGTCCGCGTGATCCAGGTACTCCTGCAGCTTGCCCATCTCGTCCATGAGCTCGTCGGAGTAGTCGGTGGCCATCAGCTCGGCGATCTCGTTGAAGCGATCCAGCTTCACCTTCACCTCGCCGAGGCCCTCCTCGACATTGCCGCGAACGGTCTTCTCCTCGTTCAGCGCCGGCTCCTGCATCAGGATGCCCACTGTCGCGCCGGTCCCGAGGAACGCGTCGCCGTTGTTCGGCTGGTCCAGTCCGGCCATGATCTTGAGCACGCTGGATTTACCCGCGCCGTTCGGGCCGACGACACCGATCTTGGCGCCGGGAAGGAAGTTCAAGGTGACATCGTCGAGCACGACTTTGTCGCCATGCGCCTTGCGAACCTTCTTCATTGTGTAAATGAACTCAGCCATAAGGAGGAAGCCTATCGGTGTCGGAAACGGTGAGTTGAACCGGCGGATACCCCTCGCGACGCTCAGCCAAAAGTCCGCGGCGCCGGTGGTCAGGCGTCAGCGTGCTCGGGGTGGATGCTTCGGGGTGGTGCCGCAGGAGGGGCTGCGACATTCTCCCCCAGCCCATCGCCATTCGGCATCTGGACCGCAGCCCCGAGTGTCGGAGCCTGGCCGCCGGATGTCAGGGGTTCGCCCCCTGGCCCCAGAGGTTCAGCACTGAATCGGTCCTGAGTATTCCGCACCTCCGACCATCGGGTCACCTGAGCGGTGCATCGGCCCAGATCAGGGCCGACCGCACTGGCCCGCATCTCCAGATCCCGCCGGTCCACGCCGTCTTTGGTCCGATACTCGACCGAGCGCAGCTGGCCGTACACGATGACCGGGTCGCCGCGCCGCAACGACGCTTCCACGCCTGCGGCCAACCTCCGCCAGCAGCTCACCGTCAGAAACAACGTCCCGTTGTCGACCCATTCCCCGCTCGCCTGATCCAACCTCCGCGAGTTGCTGGCCATCCGAAAGGTCAGTACCTGATCGCCATTCGGCAGCTCTCGCTTCGCCGGATGGTTCACCACCGTCCCCACCACAGCCGCGTTGGCCTCGTACATCGCTGCGCCCCTTCACCTTTCACCCCGAGGCCGGTCCCCGAGAATCTCCCGAAGGAGACTCCTCCACCCTCATCGATCTCCGCGCCGTCCGGGACCCCACATCGCAGAATGTGCACAACTTTCTCAATTGTGGACATCTCTCGCTTCGCACTGATCGAACGGCGATGCCGCACAAACCGCGGTGTGAACGAGCGAGTGTGCTGCCGAAGCACCGCATTCACGCACCCGCAGCGGAGCAGCTTGCCGCCGGGCGACCGCACAGCAGGTAGTGGTCTCCACGATCTCGTCGAAGCACCAGCGCAGTTCCGACTGCCCGGCGTGACTGTCGCAGCGGTGGCCCTACAGGACAGCGAGATCGGTGTTGGCTCCGCAGAGGATGATTACCGGACGCTCGTCGGGAGCAGGAAGGTAGACCCCGCTTTGGATAGCGGCAAGAGCCACAGCGCCTGCCAGTTCGACGACGATCCGGAATTCCCGCCAGAGGTAATCGCGCGCAGTGGCAATGGCGTCGTCGGTGACCAGGAGGGAGCGAAGTTCGTAGCGGCGCGCGATGTCCATCGCGATATCGCCGATTCTGGTGGCGCCCAACGATTCCGCAGCGATGCTGGAGACGTCGACCTCGACCGGTCGGTTCGCGTTGAGTGCCGCGTGCAGGGTGGGGATACCTTCGGGTTCGATGCCGATCACCTGCTGGCGCCTGCCGATCGCGGCGGCAATGCCCGCAACCAGCCCTCCCCCGCCGACGGCGGCGAGCACCGGCGGACGACCGCGCACCTGCTCCTCGATTTCCAGGCCGACGACGCCCGCGCCCGCAACGATGGCGGGCAAATCGTAGGCGTGTAGTCGAAGAGCCTTGCGTTCCTTGGCCAATTCGATCGCATGATCGAGCGCTTCGGCGTAAGTCGTTCCGTGCCAGAGCACTTCAGCGCCGTGCGACCACATCGCGGCGACCTTGGTGTGCGGCGCTGACTCCGGAACCACTACGGTGCAAGACTTTCCGAGCTGCGCGGCAGCCAAGGCGGCGGCGATGCCCGCGTTGCCGCCGGAGGCGATGACCACCTGATCGGTGCAGTCGGCGGATTCCAGCAGCGCGTTGAGACTGCCGCGAACCTTGAAAGTGCCGCCGTACTGAAGGTATTCGAGTTTCATCGTGACCGGAACCGGCCCGTTCGGCCCGGCGACGGAGGTGTGGAAGACCGGCGTCTTGCGGATCCGCCCGGCCAGCCTGCGCCGCGCCGCCCGCACATCGGATCGGTAGACGCGCTCGATCTGTTCAGAGCACAGGATGGATCGCTCGGTCACCACGGCGCCTCGCTCGCGCCCGGTTCCGCCGTACGCGAATGCGCGCTGTCAGCTAGCACAACAACACCTCGACCACACTCGACTCCACCATCCGCACCGATGTTGCGCCCGAGGGCGCCATGCCCTTCATACCTGAAGAACGGCCTGCATGTGCGGCGGCTTTCGCCTGCGGCGACGATGCGCCAGCGGACCGATCACTCACTTACGTACCTCACGGTCTCGTTTGGCCAGCTCGGCGAACATCGCGTTGTGCGCGGCGAGGGCCGCGTCATGGTCACGGTCGGCGGCCCGATCGGTGCGCTGCGCCAACCGCCGATCGCTGCGCGACCATTGGATGAGCAACGCCAGCATCACCACGACCAACGGCACCTCACCGCTCGCCCAGGCCAGGCTGCCGCCGGTGCGTTGATCGCCGAGCAGGTCCCCGTTCCAGCCGAGACCGAGTCCGCGATAGAACCAGCCGCCGAGCACCGTGGTCATGCTCATCAACGCGATGCCGAAGAAGGCGTGGAACGGCAGCGAACCGAACACCATGGCGAGCCTGGTCAACGGTTCCACTTGGCGCGGTTTGGGATCGATGCCGATGACCACCCAGTAGAACAGGTAGCCGCTCAGCAGGAAGTGCAGGTTCATCATCAGGTGTGCCGCATGGGAATCCGCGTACGCGTCGAAGATTCCGCCGAGGTACAGCGCGTAGAACCCGCCGACGAAGATGGCCGACGCCACAATCGGATGCGTCAGGAATCGCGAGACCGGATTGTGCACTGCCGCAAGCAGCCACTCGCGCGGCCCCGGCGCACCGGTCCGGCCTGCGGGCGGCAGGGCTCGCAACGCCAGCGTCACCGCACCGCCGAGCGCGAACAGGATCGGCGCGAGCATGGACAACGCCATATGGGCGCCCATGTGCACGCTGAACATCGCGGGCGAATACCGGCCGACACCGGACGAGGTCGCGATCAGCAGCACCACACAGCCGGACAGCCAGGCGAAGGTCCGGCCGATCGGCCATTCGTCACCTCGGGCCCGAAGTCGGCGCACACCAAACAGATACAGCACCGCGAGGACGATGGCGAGGGTGCCGAAGATCAGATCGAAGCGCCAGTCGAACAGCAGCCGCGCGACCGTCGGCGGTCCGGCGAGGTTGTAGCCGAGTTCGACCTCGGCCAGTGTCGGCTCCGAGCCAGGCGGCGGGGGCGGTGTCCGGCCGAGGCCGACCGCAAGACCCATGGTCGCCGCGAACACCAGCACCTCGACACCGGCGAACCGGATCAGCGCGGCACGGTCCTTCGGATCCGCGACGAGCGCGGGCAACGCCGCACGCCGTTGCACGAAACCGATCAGGCCGAGGACGACCAGGGCGCCCGCCTTCGCCAGCACCAGCCTGCCGTAGGTGGTGGTGAACAGTTCGTCCCATGGCACCCGAACCCACGAGTTGATCACCCCGCTGGCGCCGATGGTGATGTACGCGACAGTGGCCGTCAGCGAGAATCGCCGAGCCGCGAGATCGGTATGCGCGCCGCCGCGACGCGCGTGCGCCAGCAGCGCGAACAGACCGCCCACCCACACAGCGGCCGAAACCAGGTGCAGGATCAGGCTGTTCGTGGCGACATCGTGCGCACCACCGGAGGACGAATGCCCGGTCAACGCGAGCGGCATCATCGTCACGATGGACGCACCGAACAGCACCGGCGTCCATCCCCAGCGCAGCGCGAGCCGAGCACCGATCGCGACGATCAGCGCGAACAACACCGTGGTGCGCCAGGCGCCTGCCAGTTCGATCTGATCGATCGCGCGCCACAACGCCTCGGGCCGCAAGGTGGCGCTGACCGGCTGGCCTGTGGTGTCGGACACGGTCAACGGGATAAGCAACGCCGCGCAGGCCGCCCAGATGAGCGCGAAATTCGAAGCCCTTCGCACCGCGCGATAGCCGCCGACATCCAGCAGTCCGTTCGCCTGCGGCGGCACCAGAAACGCCGCGAACAGGAGCGAACCGACCGTCAACGCCGCCGACAGATCGGCGAGCGCACGCACCGCGGGCAGGCCGTAGGTGGTCAGCGCACCAGGGTCGGGGATGCCGAGCAGGCTCAGCGCCTGCGCCGCAGACAGACCGACAACCGGCGCCGCGACCACCGCAGCGATCGCGCAGGCCAGCGCCACCAACACCGCGTATGTCGCCGCCGTCCGAGTGACCTCGAGATCAGGTGAAGCGGACGGATCCTGCGCTGACGACATACGACTGAGGGTAGTTCGATTGTTAACGCATGGCCGCGTCGGGTTTGGGCCGATATTGTGGGCGGCGAATCACGGAGGTGCAATGTCGATCGTCTCGATCGTGTTGATTGCCATGGTGGCGTTGTTCTTTGCCGCCATGGGAGTTTTCGGGCTCTTGCGGCCCAGCCAACTCGTCGACTCGCTCGGGGTGCTCGCCGACAGACCCGACTCGCGCGCCGAGGTGCGGGCCGTCTACGGCGGCTTCGGGATCGCTATCGCGGTGGTGCTGGTTTTGGCCGCCGTCGATGTCGGTGACCTGCGATTCGGCGTCTGCGTTGCGGTCGCTGCCGCCCTCGGCGGGATGGCGGTCGGGCGCGTCTGGTCGGCCTGCATAGAAGAACCTTCCGCCTTCTATCCAGTCTGGTTCTTCCTGGTGCTCGAAGTGATCATGGCCGCAATGCTCGTGTTGGCCGTCGTGCTTGACCCGTAGCCATCTGGTCGGTCGCTATAATTGGCGCGCTGGACAGCACGACCAATGTCGGCCATGGTGGAACCCACTGCCTCCGTAGCTCAGTTGGATAGAGCAAGGGCCTTCTAATCCCTAGGTCGCAGGTTCGATTCCTGCCGGGGGCGCCACACAGATGGTGCCAACCATCGCGCCGTCACTCCTGCCGGGAGTGGCGGCGTCTTCATTGGTAGCTGCGATCAGCGCCTCCTGCGCCACCCGATGAACGAGGGCCAAGGTGCCGACTACCAGAGTGATCCGGTAGCTGAGCCGGTTGTGGGTCTTGTTGTAGCGAACCTCCAGCCGTAGGGCATCGAACAGCTGCCGCGCCAACCCGTGCGGCAACTCCTCCACGCGCAAGTACCCAATCGGCAGAGAATTAATCAACCCAGGACTCGACACGCGCAACACCTCGGCTTCGATCTCGGCGAGCCGAGCCTGCAACTGGGTCTGCTGCGTGCGGAGCTCGGCACGGCGGTCGTTGATGTCGCGGACAAGCTCGCGGTCGGGATCGTCGACCAGTTCCAGGCTGCGGACCAAACGCTTCATCTTGGTCTCAGCCTCCGCGATGCCCTGACGTAGGGTGACCGACTGCTTTTCGCGCTCGCTCGCGGCCTTCGCATCAACGTCGCTGTCCTCCAGCAGTGTTCGCCGGTACTCACCGAAGACGTGGCGGTTGAGGAATGTGTTGAGATGCTCGATCAGGTCTTGTTCCCGGACGAAGAACTGCCCGGCTGTGGGATGCCCTTCGGGAATGTACCCCTTCTTTGGGGCGCACACGTAGTAGGCGGACACCTTGCGGGTTTTGCCGAACATCCGGCGGTTGCAGTGGTCACACGCCAAGCGAGAGCGGAACAGATAGGAGCGTTTCGTATCTGGATGCGAGTTGGGGCCTGCGGCGGCACGGGAGCGTTCGCGCTCACTGGACACCTCCTGAGCGAGGAGGAACTCTTCCATGCTGACCAGTGGTTCATGGACCGGCGCTTCCGACCAGACCCACTCTGCTACCGGGTTGATCCTGTTCTTGTTGGACTTTCGGCCACGCCGGTTCCACACCATGTGGCCAGTGTGTTTGGGGTTGGTCACGACATCTCGCACGTTGGAGTGCGTCCAATGCCCGGTGGCGGTCTCCGGATCAACTGGAATCGGGGCCGGGTTGGTCGTCAGATCCTCGTTGAGCCGATCCGCGATCTGCTGATATGTGAGGCGCTCGCTGCCTCGCCACCGAAACATTTTCTTCACTACGGGGCCGTGGACAGGATGCGGCTCGAGTCGAGTTTTCTTCTGGCCCTTGGCCCGCTTTGCAGGAACGGGATGCTGGACCAACAGCGCCTGGTAGCCGTAGCACGGTTTGCCGACGTTGTATCCGGCCTCGGTGTGAACGGCAAACCCGTCCCAGGACTTCTCCAGCATCTCCAGCACGTAGAACTCGGCGACGCCTTGTTTGACTCGCCGCGTCAGCACTTGAGTCGCGACCTTCTCCTTGCGATGGTGACTAGTGCGCGTGAGTTTGAACGGCTCGTCGGCGGCGAGGAGACGTACTCCAGCCTCTTCGAGGCGATGCTCGATGCTGGTGCCGGAGTAGGTGCGGCGCGAGATACGTTCGATCGATTCGCAGATGGCGTAGTCGAAGCGGCGATCAGGAGTCTCAGCTTCGGCAAGCAAGTCCTGGATGCCCCCGTCACGAGGAACCGGTATATCGAACTGATCATGTGCCGCACTGCGACCGCGAGCCGCGAGTTCCTTCCGGCCGGACTCGATGTCGTAGAAGTACGCGACGATGGTCGCGCTATCAGGCAGCGCGAACTCGCAGGCGGAGTGCTGCCGCGGAATAGACAGCGTGGGGTCCTGCAGGTCAGCGGTGGAGGTGCGACCGACGAACGCAACGCGGAAACCTGTACTCGCACGGTCAGTGTGCGAGCCGCGGTCGACACCTATCCGGCTCGTCGTCGACCATCTTCTGAGTTGTTCTGGGCTAGCTGCCATCTGGTCACCTCCCACAACGCCTTGGCTTGCAGTTCAGCAAGCACCTCACCATCGGATCCCTCAGCGATCCGGATCTCGATCTCCGCTTCGGGAATCTCGGCTTCGGCGAACGTCCGTAATCGCGGCGTTTCGGCACCACCGCCCTCGGGCCTGTGACTCATCGACCGACCTCTGCCGATGCGGGCGATTGGTAACGGAACGCGGTTCCATGAACGCTCACTACACATCGAGTCGTCAAGCCGCGCATGGGCATACGATCTTCAGCTTGGCCCCTGCCGCCCGGCAGCCACCCATCCAAGGTGATGGCATGGCCACCAATGAAAAATGCCCGAACGTGGCGATACGCATAGCGAAAACCGCCACCAACGCCACGCATCCTGCGATAGGACCGATCGTCTGGACTAGCGACCGACGCGTCAGCGCCGGACGAACAGCGCAAACCAGCCATAGAGCAACTCCTTCACCACCTGCGGTATCGACGGACTCCTACCGTCTAACACCGGCTGAGGTGCCGAATTTCGACAGACCGTCGGACTACACCTGGCTACGAATGTGTCAGTTCGTGCCCCCAGCGCGGCTCGTACAGCATCTACACCGCATTCTCGCCGCCATGAACTGCTGATTTCTGCCGATACCGAGCTAATCGCCCGACGCCACCGACGTCGTGGTGGTGGTGGTGACAGCACGCAATGAAAACAAACAGTCGCAGAGTTACACATCGGGGCGATGCCCAAGGGCGGGCTCCAGCCGGAACCACATCGTCCATGACATCCCGGCACCCAGCCGACCCTCGTTCTCAAGATGCGCGTGGTGCTACCGACACCGCGAACACGACGCTCCAGACA
>NZ_BDAY01000099.1 GCF_001612685.1 Nocardia altamirensis NBRC 108246 | reverse complement strand
GTGGCGGAGCGGCGGGCCGCGCCCACGGCTCGTCGCGGCCGCGGGGCCTTGTTGCGGGTGGATGCAGCCGTCGGCGCCTCGACCCGCAGGCGGGTCGTTCTCGATCGTCGCGAGCGGGACCCTCCGTGGCAGCGCTTGCGGCGACCGGCAAGAATGGCTGTCGTGGGTGAGCTGCACGTGTCGTTCGTCTGTACCGGCAACATTTGTCGTTCGCCGATGGCCGAGAAGATCTTCGCTGCGCATCTGGTGCGCGCGGGACTCGCGGATCGGGTGCGCGTGAGCAGTGCGGGCACCGGTTCCTGGCATGTCGGCGACGAGGCTGATTCGCGCACGAACGCGACCCTGGTCAAGTACGGGTATCCGACCGGGCATGCCGCGGCCACCTTCGGTGACCCGCATCGGGATGCCGATCTGGTGATCGCCCTGGACACCTCGCATGAGCGGGAATTGGCGCGCCGCGGTGTGCCGTCGGAGCGGCGCAGGTTGCTGCGTAGTTTCGACGAGGACGCGGACGGTCCCGATGTGCCGGACCCGTATTACGGCGACATGGCCGACTTCGAACTGGTCCGTGAGCAGATCGAGGCGGCGGTGCCCGGCCTGCTCGACTGGGTGCGCGATGCGCTCGCCGCCAAGTCCGCGCCGCCCGACCCGGTTCTCGACGGACACGCATGATGCGACGGCTGACGTTTCTGCTCCGCCCGAGCTGGGTGATCCTGGCGGTGCTCGTCGTCGCCTTCGCCTACCTGTGTTTCACGGTGCTCGCGCCATGGCAGCTCGGCAAGAACAACTCCACGTCGCACCGCAACCAGCTGATCGCCGATTCGGTGCGCGCCGACCCGGTCGACGTCACCACGGTGCTCAACAGCCCGAGCGACACCCACACCGAATGGCGCAAGGTCACCGCCTCGGGTAGCTACATGCCGGATTCGACGGTGCTGGTCCGGCTGCGGCACCTCGACGGCGCCCCTGGCTATTCGGTGCTCGGCACGTTCCGGCTGGACGACGGCCGCCTGCTGCTGATCGACCGCGGGCTGGTGGCAGCGGTCGACGGTTCCCGCCCGCCGCAGATCGCGGAACCGCCCGCCGGACCGCAGCGGCTCGAGGCGCGCGTCAGGATGTCCGAAGGTGTCACGCCCGGCAAGGATCCGTCCGTCCAGGACGGCTACCGGCAGGTGTATTCGATCGACACCAACCAGGAGGCAGGCTTCCTGCAACAGCCGCTCACCCCGATCCCCACCGGCGAGCGCCCCGGCTACCTCCAGCTCGACGACAAACAACCCGGCGCCTTCACCCCCACTCCACTCCCCCAACTCGACGCGGGGCCTTACCTCTCCTACGGCCTGCAATGGTTGGCCTTCGGCATCATGGCTCCCCTCGGCCTCGGCTACTTCGTGTACGCCGAGATCCGCGAGCGCCGCAAGGAAAAGGTAAGCAGCCCAACCACACCCGCCGCATCGGCGACCACGCCGACCCCGGCTCCGGCAGCCCCGACAACCGAAGCCCGCCTGGCAGACCGCTACGGCCGCGGCCGCGACTGACCCGGGACGCTCGTATACGCGCCGACGAACAGCGACCCCAACCCGGATCGCCCCCGAACAACCGCCCCGGTGCGTGAAAAGGTCGGCACCACACCGGCATGGCGGGATGTTCGCCGATGAAGAAGTGACCGCCGGAAGACGTTGCACGGTCGAAGCTTCCGCTGGTGAACGCACGCCACTCGTCGGCCTGCCCCGGAACCCCGACTTCGGGAATCGATTCCGCAATTGCCGCCCGGCGGATCGAAGACGACGGCACGAACGGGCACTGTCCCGACGTCCGTCAGCAGACGTGTGCGAACCACGCGTGCGCGTGGCGACTCAGTTGGCTTGCCGCCGAAAGCGATTGCGGGTCAGCGACCACAGCGCCACCACCGCGACCGACGCGAGTTGCACAGCTTCTGACATCCGCACTGCGCGTTGCAGATCGCCGATCGCCGGGGCCGGTCCCTCGCCGAGCGTGGGACGCAGCTCCGTGCCGTGGCGATACTCGGTGACACCGCCGAGCGTGACACCCAGCGCTCCCGCCATAGAAGCCTCGACCACACCGGCGTTGGGGCTCGGGTGTTTTGCCGCATCGCGCCGCCACGCACGGAAGGCGGCCGCGGATCGCCCGCCGATCATTGGGGCGAGGGCGACGGTGAGCAGACCTGCGAGTCGAGCAGGGAGGAGATTCGCGACATCGTCGACACGTGCTGCGGCCCAGCCGAAGTTGCGGTACCGCTCATTGCGATACCCGATCATCGCGTCGAGGGTGTTGATCGCACGGTAGCCCAACAGGCCTGGCACACCGGCGATCCCGCCCCACACCAGCGGGGCCACCGTCGCATCCGAGGTGTTCTCTGCGATGGATTCCACTGCGGCGCGGGCCAATCCGTCCGCATCGAGCACCTCGGGGTCGCGGCCGCACAGCGAAGGCAGCAGCGCACGCGCGGCCGTGAGATCACCCGCCTCCAGCCGATCGGCCATGTCCCGGCCGACCCGCGCGAGGCTGTGTCCGCCGAGCACCGTCCACGTCGCGAGCGCCGTCGCGGGCCAACCACCCCGCCGAACCCCGAGTCCGAGCCCGACCGCCGCCCCCACCAGCAGCACCTCGTGCGCCACCCCGGCCACCCGCCGATCCGCATACGTCACCGATTCGAGCGCGCCTGCCGCCGAACCGAATCCGGCCACCGGATGCCACCGCCGCGGGTCACCGAATGCCCGGTCCAGCGCGAACCCGAGCAGCACACCGACTGCGGTGGAAGTCCCCTTCTGCACCCGGCGAGAGTAACCGACCCAACTCGAAACCGGACACCACCGAGACCTCTCGCCGGTTCCGGGGGCGATCATGTGGCGCCGGAATGGTTCGTGACCAAGAACTCGCCGAGGACAGGCATCGGGCGGGGCCGCGTGGTCGGCGTGTCACACTCTGAAGTCCTGCGTCGTCAACCAGGTGACGTACCAATGGACTCGCCCCGCCGGGGCGCAACGACCGAACGGCAAACAGCGTGACTTCCGAACAGCCTTCACCTCAGGAGCCCCTCGACCAGGCCGAATTGGCCAGGCGGTTCGAGGAGCACCGGTCGTATCTGCGCAGGCTCGCCTACAGCACGCTCGGCAGCTTGACCGACGCCGACGATGTCGTGCAGGAGGCGTGGCTGCGGCTGCAACGCCAGTACGAGGCGGGCACCGCGGGCGAGATCGAGAACCTGCGCGCCTGGCTCAGCACCGTCGTCGGCCGCTTGGCGCTCGATCAGCTCGGGTCGGCCCGCGCCCGCCGGGAACAGTATGTCGGCGAATGGCTGCCGGAGCCGGAGGTCACCAGCTGGGACGACCCCGCCGATCGGATCACCCAGGACGAACGGGTCACCACCGCGCTGCTGGTCGTGCTGGAATCCCTGTCGCCCGCCGAGCGCACCGCGTTCGTCCTGCAGGACGTGTTCGGGATGAGCGGACCCGAGGTCGCCGAGGTGGTCGGCCGCACGCCTGCGGCGGTGCGCCAGCTCGCATCCCGCGCCCGCAAGCGCGTCGAAGACGGCACCCCTCGCTTCCCCGCCTCGCCGGACGAACAGGAAAGGGTCGTCTCCGCTTTCGCGGTCGCATGGCGGTCCGGTGATCTGAGTGCGCTGCTCGGCGTGCTCGACGCGAACGTCAGCCTCACCGCCGACGGCGGCGGCAAGGTTCCCGCGATCCGGCAGCCGGTGCACGGCGCCGAGCTCATCGCGAAGATGCTGCTCGGTTGGTACCACGCGCCGTCCGCCGCGAACGGGTGGGGCCGCGCGGTGCTCGTCAACGGCGCTCCCGGCCTGGTCGTCTTCGACGGCAACCACACCGGCGTCTTCTCCTTCACCATCGACAACGGCCGCATCGTCGCGATCTCCGTCGTCCGCAACCCCGACAAGTTGCACGACCTCCCCACCACCGGCGAGCCGGACTGGTACCTCGGCGCAGGCCACACCGACGACAACTAGCTCGACGCCTGAGTCGGCCACACATCCTCCGACGATGTGCGGCCGACTCGCGGCACCTCGGCCGCCCGACCCAACCAGCCCGGCAAGCCCCGTACGGCCAAGCTCCGCGTAAGAGTGCGGCCCCAGCATGCCGAAATTCGCACCCTTTCTAGGGATCCGCACCCACTGCGGGGGATCCGCCACCACTGCGGGCCCAGAGACGGTGCGGATCCCTAGAAGGGGTGCGAATTTCGGCGGCGTGCGTCGGAGTCGGCCAACTCGCGCGCCTCAGCCGCCCGGCCCGGCCAGCCTCCGCGCAAGAGTGCGGCCCAGCATGTCCACATCCGCACCCCTTCTGGCGATCCGCACCGTCTACGGCCGTCCGCAGTGGGTGCGGATCGCCAGAAGGGGTGCGAATTTCGGCGGCGTGCGTCGAGGTCAGCCTGCGATGCCTACTGGGTGTGGCGTCGTATATCCGTGTGCTGCAGCCACTTCGGAGGACAGCAGGCTGCCCGCGTCGGCAGTGAGCCCCTGCGCGAGATCGGGGTGGGTGGCACATGCTTCGCGCCAGCCGACGGCGGCAATCGTGCGAACGTACGGCAACGTGGCGTTCGTGAGGGCGACGGTGGCCGTGTGCGGCACCGCGCCCGGCATGTTCGCGACGCAGTAGAACAGCGAATCGTGCACGCGGTAGGTGGGATTCGCGTGGGTGGTCGGGTGCGAACCGGCGAAGCAGCCGCCCTGGTCGATGGCGATGTCGACGAGCACCGACCCGGGCCGCATGCCGGCGACCAGCTCGTCGGACACCAGTTTCGGCGCCCGCGCACCGGGAACCAGCACCGAGCCGATGACGAGATCGGCTGCGGGAACGGCGCGTTGGATCTCGGCGGCATTCGACGCGACGGTGGTGATCCGGCTGCCGAAGCGAGCATCCAGTTCGCGGAGCCGATGCAAGTTGGTGTCCAGCACGGTAACTCGCGCACCCATCCCGGCGGCGACGGTGGCGGCATTGGTTCCGGCGACCCCGCCGCCGAGCACAACCACCTCGACCGGCTGCACGCCAGGCACTCCGCCGAGCAGCAGCCCCGCACCGCCCAACGGCGCCATCAGGTGGTAGGCACCCACTTGGGCGCCGAGCTTGCCTGCGACCTCGCTCATCGGCGCGAGCAGCGGCAGCGAACCGTCTGCCGCGCGCACGGTTTCGTAGGCGATCGCGGTGATGCCGGACCGCAGAATGGCGTCGGTGCATTCGCGGGACGCGGCGAGATGCAGATACGTGAACAGCACCTGCCCGCGCCGTAGCAGCGAGTACTCCTCGGCGATCGGCTCTTTCACCTTCAACACCAGTTCGGCGTCTCCCCACACCTGGTCGGCCGCGGCGACCACCTTCGCGCCGACGGCGGCGTAGTCGGCGTCCGTGAATCCGGACCCGAGGCCAGCGTCCGCCTCGATCAGCACCTGGTGTCCGTGCGCGGCCAGTTCCCCGGCGCCCGCCGGTGTCAGGGCCACCCGGAATTCTTGTTCCTTGACCTCTCGTGGAACTCCAATCCTCATACCGCCATCGTGGACCCCGCACCATGGTCTCGCCACGAACGACGCGCGGGTGACACATGATGATCACGAGACGCCCCGCCGACCGCAGGTTTTCTGCGCATGTTGATCAGTCCACCACCACACCTACCGGGCGGTTTCATGATCAACGGGAACGGTGGCGGCACGTCGACCGGTGCCGCCCCTGCGTCCCGTCGATCTCGACTAGACGGCAACCGTTTTGCCGAGTGGCGGAATCCGCAGCTGGCCTGCGCGCCCGCCGTATTCGAACTCCCGCTCCAGCCGCTCGAGGGTCTCACTGAAGTGCGCCCACCCTTCGCCGTGCACCGGCACGACCACCGCGTCGCCGAGCAGCTCGGCGGCCTTCAGCGCGGTGTGCGCGTTCAGGGTGATGTCGATGTCGCCGAAGCGGTCGACGTTCGCGGCGCCGACGAACAGCACGGCGATGTCGATCCGGCCGATCCGCTCGACGATCTGCCCGACCAGATCGACCGACGCGTTGTCGCCGGAGACGTAGACGGTGGGCTGCCCGTCGGCCTGCAACACGAACCCGGTGACGAACCCGGTGAGCGGTTCGCATCCTTCCGGCCCGTGCAACGCGGGCACTGCCGTCACCCGGATGCCGTCGATCGTCGCCGTCTCCCAACTCTCCAGCCCCCGAACACCTTCGATGCGCTCGGCGGCGCCGGGGGTGGACAGCACCGTCGGCACCGTCTTCAAGAATTCGCGCCCGCTGTGGTCCAGGTTGTCGTCGTGCTCGTCGTGCGAAAGCAGCACGATGTCCACCGGGCCGACCTCGGCCGCGGATACCGCGGGACCGACGAGCTTGTGCAGCGTGACCGGGCCCGGGTAGACGCCGGGCTCGTCGAAGGTGGGATCGGTCAGGAAGGTGCGGCCCGCGTAGCGGAGGCGCAGCGTTGGTCCGCCGACGAGCAGGGCTTCGAGCTGGGTGGTGCGTTCGATTGTCTCGGTCATGACATTGATCTTGTCGTCGGGACGACCCACCCAACAGTGGCCCGCGAGCCGCCTATCGCTAAAATCGGGCCATGCAGTCTCACCCACCCGCGACCGGCAAGCGCACCGTGGCCGTGCTCGCCTTCGAGGGCAACAGCCCCTTCCACCTGTCCGTGCCGAGCCTCGTCTTCGGCCGGATCGGCATCGGCGGGAAGGCGCCCTACCAGGTGGACGTGTGCGCCGAGCACCCCGGAACCCTGCACACGCCAGCCGGTTTCGACATCCAGGTACAGCACGGACTCGACCGGCTGGTCCGCGCGGACACGGTGGTGATCCCGAGCTGGGAGTTCGGCATGACGATGTCGGAGGAGCTGCGCGCCGCCCTGCACGAGGCGCACACCGCAGGCGCCAGGATCGTCGGCCTGTGCCTCGGCTCGTGGGCGGTCGCCGCCAGCGGACTGGCCGACGGCAGGGAGGTCACCACGCACTGGGCATCGGCGGACAAACTGGCCCGCGCCTATCCCGCGGTTCGGGTCCGCGCCGACACCCTGTGGACCGATCTCGGCGACGTCGTCACCTCCGCCGGCGTCGCCGCCGCCCTCGACTGCTGCCTGCACCTGGTGCGTGGCGATCTCGGCAGCCGGGCCGCCACCGAACTGGCAAGAGAATTGGTGACCGCACCGCATCGCAGCGGTTCGCAGGCCCAGTACATCCCGGTCGCAGTTCCCGAGCCCGCCGACGACGATTCGATCGAACGCGCAATGGTCTGGGCGCGAACACATCTCGGCGAGCCGATCGATCTCGACGGCTGGGCGCGCGTCGCACTGATGTCGCGACGCACCTTCACCCGCCATTTCCGCGAACGCACCGGAAGCAGCCCGCAACAATGGTTGCTGCACCAGCGGGCGGACCGCGCCAGACTGCTTCTGGAAACCACCGACGACACGATGGAACGCATCGCCGCCGAAACCGGCTTCGGCACCGCGGTCAGCCTGCGCCATCACTTCCATCGCATCCTCGGCACCAGCCCCGCCGCCCACCGCAGCCTGTTCGCCCCACGCGACGCCGCCCACGTGGGCTGAAGCAGGTTGCCGAGCACGCGGGTTGCTCGACCAGGCAGTCCACGCGCGCACAAGAACAGACCGGGAGCCCCGCATTCGATCGGCACCCGCTACGTTGCCACCATGAGGATTCAGATCGGCGAGTTCGTGCCGGAGATCGATGACGCTGCCTGGGTTGCGCCCAACGCAACCGTGATCGGGCAGGCGCGGCTCGCGGCCGAGGTGAGCGTTTGGTACAACGCGGTGATTCGCGCGGATCTGGAGGCGATCAGCGTCGGCGCGCGGACGAACATCC
The DNA here is from genome assembly GCF_001612685.1 of Nocardia altamirensis NBRC 108246. Taxonomy (GTDB): domain Bacteria; phylum Actinomycetota; class Actinomycetes; order Mycobacteriales; family Mycobacteriaceae; genus Nocardia; species Nocardia altamirensis. The sequence goes on along the minus strand of NZ_BDAY01000099.1, from coordinate 34,574 downwards.
AGGACGGCTGCGTGTTGCACGCCGATCCCGGCTTCCCGCTCACCGTTGGCAGCGGAGTTTCAGTGGGGCACAACGCGATCCTGCACGGCTGCACGATCGGCGACGATGTGCTGATCGGCATGGGGGCCACCGTGCTCAACGGCGCGGTGATCGGGGCGGGCACGCTCATCGCGGCCAACGCGCTGATCCCCGAGGGCGCGCAGATTCCGCCCGGCTCGCTCGTGGCGGGCGTCCCCGGCAAGGTCCGGCGCGAGTTGAGCGAAGCCGAGCAGGACGGCATTAGACTGAATGGGGCTGTGTACCTTCACAACACGGCCAATCACCGGGCTGCCAAGGTGGTGTGACACAGCGCACACTGATCAAGCGTCCAGTAGGAATCGCTGATAACATTTTGCCAGCGTGCCCGGTGACTCGGGGTCTCCTGCCGAAACGGTAGTCGTGCGGCTTGTAGCGCAGTGGTGAGCCCACCTCGGGTCGGTGGGTGTGCGAGCAGCGTGCAGGCAGGAGGTAACACGGTGGTGGCGTACGTGCAGTCGAGTATGCACCGGCCGAAGGGGCGGATCAGCGTGGCCGACATCGCGGCCCAGCCGGGCGGCATCGAGGCATTACAGCGACGAGTCCACGAATTACGGTCCAGCGGCGTCGATTTCGCCGCGAACGCGATCGAGCAGGAAATGGCGGCATTGGATTTACCCCGCCGCTGACCCTCGGCAGGCGGTCACCGCGCGTCAGGACGCCGCGGTGACCGTGGCCAGTCCGGCCGTGGTGTGCTGATCCAGCACCATCAACGCGGCCCGCACGCGCACCGACTGCCAACCACCATCCAGTCGACGCAGCCGCACCGTCCCTTCGGTGCGCTGCCGCGCCAACTCTCGCGACATGGTCTTCGCGGTCACCAGATCGTCCGGATGAATCTGCGGCGGCGGCTCGCCGGGCAGCGCCGCCCACGCGATCTCCGGCATCGGCGGCCCGATCCAGCGAATCAATTGCAGCGAACGCAAATTGACGATCGCACGGTACTCCCCCGGCGCGGTCGCCGCCTCCAACAAGAGGTATTCCAGGATCACCGGCGGTGGCGCCGACGGCACCGCTACGGCCGCACCGATATCCTGTGTCACCCCGCGGAACAGCACCGCACGCGCACCCGACGCATCGACCTCGACGCTGATCCGGCAGGCGAAATGCCCGGCACGCAAAGCGTTGTCGTCGCGTCGGATGGTCCACACCGCCTGATGCTCGGTGCCAGGGGCCGAATTCACGATCTTCGCCAGCGCCTCGCTCTCGTCCCGGTTGGTGACCAATCGGGTGAAGGCACCAGCGATGGCCAGCTCGGCCGCCCGATCCTCGGGGGCGACGCCGTAGAGGTCGAGCAGCTCCACGCTGCGGACCGAGCGATTGGTGGTGAGGTTGAAATACCACGCGCCCACCGGTTCTCGCGGCGGCAACGGTTCCTGCTTCGGCCCGACCCACAGCCGAATCGCGTGCGCCCGTTCCGGCGTGATCAGCACCGGCTCCGCCCGCACGGTGCGCCGTCCGTCCGTCGAAGCGCGCACCACCAGCCCTCGCGTCCGACAGGCCTGCGCCAGCGCAGCTTCCGCGTCGGCAAGCGACGCCGGATTGCGCAGAATATTACTCAGCGGCACGAACGACTTCGGCGCGGCACCGAATGCGATCACTTTCCCCGGCATACCCGAGAAGCATTCGACCAGTAGCCATTTCGCCATCAATCGCACCCGACCGATCGCATCCGGTCGTTCACAATAGTGAGAAGTGTTCGACCAGTTAACATTTCAATCATCCATTCCGCACCGGTCAGCCGTACGCCGACCGTACGGTCAGGAACGAAATACCATGTCCAGCAGCCGTTCGTGCGAGGACCCGGCAATTCTTGTGACCAGCTCCACAAGAAGGGCGTCCAGTCCGACGAGCACCTTCGCGTGCCCGCGTTCGACCCCGCGCAGAATGGTCGCGGCCGCGCTAATCGGGCGATCCTCGGCCGCGCCGACCAGCACCGATGAAATAATGAAGGGCCATCACCCGCACCGTCGCGACGCAACCCGTACGCCCGGCGTCCGCGCGAATCGACTGGAGATTAGATGCCAACCGTCCCATCCATGCTGCAACGCATCCTGGACAAGCCCATCGCCGACGGCGAGAAGCTCCTGGAAAGCGCGCTCTCGGCCTTCTTGGACTTCGGCATCAAGCGGACAAGCATGGGCGAGATCGCCCGCCGTGCCGGCATCAGCCCCGCCACCCTGTATCGCCGCTTCGAATCGAAGAACGAGCTGGTCGAGGCGGTGAGTGTGCGGGAAGCGCAGCGCTTCGTCGCGATGATCGACAAGCAGGTGCAGGCGGTCTCCGGCACCGAGGATCAGCTGGTGGAGATCTTCGTCGCCTTCATCACCGCCATCGCGAACAACGAGCTGCTTCGTCGCCTGCTCCGCACCGAACCCGATCTGATCCTGCCGAAGCTGACGACCGACGCGGGCCCGATCGTCGCCGTCGGCCGCGGCTACCTGGCCGAGAAGTTACGCGAACTCCGCGCTACCGAGGTCACCCACGACTTCGACGCCGACCTGGTCGCCGAGATCATGGCCCGCCTCGCCCTCTCCCTTGCCCTCACCCCCGACGGCCTGATCCCGGTCAGCGACCGCGACTCGGCCCGCGAGTTCGCCCGCCGCACGCTGCTCCCCATGGTCGGCGTACACGTCAAGGTCTACTAGCCGCCGCACACTCCGAACGCCGCCGCCACCCGCTCATCCAATTCGACCGAAGCCGACACCCCCGACGCCCGGCCGTCGACGAACTCCCGCGCGAGCTCGATGATCGCGCGCGCCGCCGTCGATCCCGGATCGGGCAGCGGTAGTCGGGACACGTACTGGGTGATCCACCGACGTCGGCCCGAGTACAGCCGATTACCGCACACCGCATCGTAGAACCGCAGGCCGAGAGCCGAATTCGCCACGCCCATCAGCAGATACGCGAGCCGTTCCGCGTCGGCGGGCAGCTCGGCCAGCTCGGGCACCGCGATCCAGTAGCAGTCGCCGTTCACCACCGCGCCCGACCGATCGAGCGCGAAGCGCGGGCGGTCACTGATGTCGGGGAACACCAGCTTCGGCTCCTGCCACAGCTGCGGACGCTGCGGCACCCAGATCTCGAACCATTCGCGGCCGCTCGCGCCGACGTAGCTCCTAGCGGCCAGCGTGTCTTTGTTGGCACGCAGATATTCGGCGGCGCCGGGGTATTCGTGCAGGTCGATCGGCGTGCGCTGCGACTGAGTGCGATCGTAGGGGTACAGCACGCGCACGTCGCGCGACCGGGTGATCCGCCACGGCTCCAGATCGTGGTGGGTGATCAGGTCCAGCAGCAACTCCGGTTCCGGCGCGGGCTCGACATCGCACCACCGGTCCGAAATGAACACCCGATCGGCAGTGGTCTTGATGCCCACCCGGATTCGAGCGACCTCACCGAACGTCCGCCAGGTCGCCGCACCGATCTCGGCCAGCCAGCGATCGACCCCGGCATGCGACATCCGCCACACGGTTTCCGGTTCCCGCGCGCGACGCCGATTCGTCGCGCGCCGTTGCCCAGCAAGATCCGTCGCCACGACCCCGATTTCGAGCGACCGCCCGGCAGTACTCGTCACCAGCGTGCCGACTTCGATCGCGAATGTCCGCCCGTTGTGCAGGACCACGCCACCGTGCTCGCCGAGCAGCGCCGCGAAAAGGTCGGTCTCCTCGGCGATCTCGTCCCCCGCGGTCTCATAGGCGGAGACATAGCGGCAGTTGTCCACTCCTCCGCCGCGTCGCGCGATGGTGATCGCGGGCAGCACTGCGGCCTCGAACAACTTGGTGTCGCCCAGGTCGTACAGTTCGACCGGCACCAGCTCGGCGAGTAACAGCCGCCGGATATTCGCCCCCGCCTTCGTCGTGAGAAAGCGGTTGGCGCATAACAATCCGAGCACCCCGCCGGTAGCGAGTAATCGAGGCAGCGTCGCGACGAACGGATGCGTCAGGTCGATCCGCCCACGCAACCCGAACTGCTTGCTGAGCAGCTGCGCGGTCACCCCGCCCAGCTGCTGAGTGCGCACATACGGCGGGTTGGTGATCACCGCGTCGAACGACGCCGCCCCGAGTTCCGCTGCGACGGTGAGGAAGTCGCCGACATGCCAGTCGGCCCCGATCCCCGCCGCTTCGTCCCGCGCCCGCGCAACGGCCAGCGCCGTGGCGTCCAGGTCGTACCCGGTCAGCGCGACCCGCACTCCGGGCAGCACCGCCGCCGCTTCGGTCCGCAACGCGAACAGCAGCTCGCCGTCGCCGCACGCCGGATCGAGCACCCGCAACACCCCGGAATCCGGCCGCGGCACCTGCGCGAGCAGCCGTCCGGCCAGGAAGCGCGCCAGCGCGGGCGGCGTGTAGTGCCTGCCGTGCCGTTTGCGATCCCGCGCGGCGGGGGCTGCGGAAGCCATGGATCGGATTCTGCCCTGTCGGCGCGCAGTATTCCCGACAATGCAGCGCAACCCGACGGCGACCGAAAGACAACCGTTTCGCATCGCGCCGACGGCTGCTAGCGTTCAGTCTCATAATGGAACCAAGCTGGGAGCCGGTATGACCACAGCCGACGTACACACCGAGCAGTACACGACCCTGGCCCGGATACTCGACGAGCGCTGGACGTGTCGGCAGTTCCGGGCCGACCAGGTGCCGAGGGACGTCATCGAGTCGGTGCTGCGGCTGGCCCAGCGCTCCGCCTCCTGGTGCAACACCCAGCCGTGGCAGGTCGTGATCACCGAGGGCGCGGCCACCGATCGGTTCCGCACCGAACTGCTCGCCCACGTCCAAACCACCGCGCCCGCGCCGGATTTCGCGTTCCCGGCGCAGTATGCGGGCGTGTACCGGGAACGCAGGCGCGAGTGCGGCTTTCAGCTGTACGACAGCGTCGGCATCGCGAAAGGCGACTACGCGCAGTCGATGCGCCAAACGGTCCGCAACTTCGAACTGTTCGACGCACCGCACGTGGCGATCGTGACCACGGAGGCCGACCTCGGCGTCTACGGCGCCGTCGACTGCGGCCTCTACATCGGCAATTTCCTCCTCGGCGCACAGAGTCTCGGCCTCGGAGCGGCGGCACAGGCCGCACTGGCGTCGTTCGCGCCGTTTCTGCACTCCTACTTCGATATTCCCGAGCATCGCCGGGTGGTCGCCGGAATCTCCTTCGGCTACCCCGACACCGCGCACCCGGTCAACGGATTCCGCACCACGCGCGCGGATCTCGATCAGGTGGCGACCTGGTTCACCGACTGATCCGGTACCGCCGCCGCACCGAGCATGCCCGGCCCCGGGGCCGCAAGCACGTCCCGTGCGGTGAGTTCGCTGCCGCACCCGTCACATTCGAGTTTCGTGTGCGCCTCGCCCGTGCAGCCCTCGTGCCGGTAGTGCACGGGCGGGCCGTCCGGCGCCATGTAGGTATCGCCCCACTCCCGGATGGCCATCAGGATCGGGTAGATGTCGTGGCCCTTCTGAGTGAGCCGGTACTCCTCGTGCGCGCCGACCGCGGCCTTCTGCTTGACCAGGATCCCGTGCTCGATCAGTCGATCGAGCCGGTCGTGCAGCCTGCTGCGGGAGATGCCGAGCGCGGTCTGAAACGCGTTGAAGCGGCGCACGCCCGCGAACGCGAACTTCAGGATCAGCAGGGTCCAGCGGTCGCCGAAGATCACGAGCGGGCGCGTGATCGAGCACGGCACGTCTGCGAGCTCTTCATAACGCACCTATCGATGTTACCGACACAGCCTGCTCACGAGGTCACCTTGTCCATGGCAGCACTGGCCTCGTCCAGCGGCGGGATCGCCACACCATCGAGGACCTTGCGCATCCGGTCGACGTCCAACTGACCTTCCCAGCGAGCGACGACAAAGGTGGCCACGCAGTTTCCGAGCAGATTCACCGTCACCCGCATCGAATCCATGATCCGGTCGGCGCCGAGCAGTAGTGCCACCGCGGCCACCGGGATCGAGCCGTGCCCGATCGCGCCGATGGTGGCCGACAGCGCGAGGAACGACGACCCCGGCACGCCTGCCATGCCTTTCGAGGTGAGCATCAGCACACCGACCGCAGTGATCTGCTCACCGAGGCTCAGGTCGACGCCGAGCGCCTGAGCCAGAAACAGCACGCAGATCGACAGATACAGCGTCGCACCGTCCAGGTTGAACGAATACCCGGTCGGCACAACGAGTCCGGTGGTCGCCCTGGAGCAACCTGCCTCGGTCAGCTTGATCATGATGCGCGGCAGCACCACCTCCGTCGACGCGGTGCCGAGGGCGAGAAACAGCTCGTCCTTGATGTACCGCACGAACTTCCACAGGTTGACCCCGGCGAACACCCGCGCCAGCACCGCGAGGATCAGCAGAAACAGCAGTGCCGCACCGTAACAGCAGGCGATGAGCTTGCCGTAGTTGCCGAGCGAGGAAAGCCCGTATTGACCGACGATGTAGGCCATCGCCCCGAACGCGCCGAGCGGCGCAAGCCGCATGATCCAGCCGATGAGGGTGAAGAAGATCTGGCCGAGGTAGTCGACGCCATCGAGGATGAGCGCAGGGCCTGCCCGCCCCGCCTCGCCGGCCACCGTTCCCCTGCTCTCCCTGAACTTGGCCAGCGCCAACCCGAACAGCACCGCGAAGAACAGCACCTGCAGCAGTGCATTCTCGGCGAACGCCGAAACCACCGAGGCCGGAATGATATTCAGCAAGAAGTCGACGGCATGGGGCAGTTCGCCGTTGTTGGTCTTCTGTGCGATCTTCGCCGCGCCCGTCGCCAGCGTCTGCGGGTCGATCGCGAAGCCGGCACCCGGTTTCACCAGATTGCCGACCACCAACCCGAAGACCAGTGCGAAGGTGGTGACGACCTCGAAGTAGATCAGCGCCTTCACGCCGATCCTGCCCACCGCCTTCATGTCCCCGACATGGGCGATGCCGAGCACCACGGTGCAGAAGATGATCGGTGCGATCACCATCTTGATCAGCTTGATGAACCCGTCGGCGAGTGGCTTCAGATCGGCCCCGAGGCTCGGCCACAGCGCACCGACCACGATGCCCGCCACGATCGCGACCATGAGCTGCACGAACAGCGAGCGGTACCAGGGTGGTGTCCGGACGCCCTCGGTCGGCGGTGCGGCAGCGGGGTCGATCGTCGCGGTCATCCGCGCACCGTACGAATCCCCGGTATCGCACCTGTGTCGCCGGTGTTGCCGCGCGAAAACGCAAAAGATATATCGCCGCGGCCGCGCGACGGAACCACTTGCCCCACAACGACAGTAGGCCCCGGGAAGTCCCGGGGCCTACTGTGCCGCTCAGCTCAGAGCGGGATGTTCTTCAAATGGCTGGCCCGCGCGGGGGCGGACGCCAGCGCGGCGGCGATGATGCTCCGCGTCTTCGCCGGGTCGATCACCTCGTCGACCACGCCGATCGCGACGGCACGCTCGACACCGCCCGCGATGCGCTCGTGCTCGGCGGTGAGCCGCTCGTGCAGCGCTTCTCGCTCTTCCTCGGGCGCAGCGGCAAGTGCCTTCTTGTGCAGGATGCCGACCGCGGCCTTGGCGCCCATCACCGCGACCTCGGACCCCGGCCAGGCGTACACCGCGGTCGCACCGAGCGAGCGGGCGTTCATCGCGATGTAAGCGCCACCATAGATCTTGCGAGTCACCAGCGTCACCCGCGGCACTCGCGCCTCGGCGAACGCGTGCAGCAGCTTGGCGCCACGGCGCACGACGCCCTCCCACTCCTGGCTGACACCGGGCAAATACCCGGGCACGTCGGTGACCACGATGATCGGGATGCCGAACGAGTTGCACAACCGCACGAAACGCGCTGCCTTCTCGGCACTTTCGGAGTTGAGGCAGCCACCGAGGCGGATCGGGTTGTTGGCGAGCACGCCGACGGTGCGTCCACCGAGCCGACCGAGGCCGGTGACGATGCTGCGCGCGTAGCCGCCCTGCAGCTCCTCGAACGAGCTCTCGCCGTCCACATTGTCGAGCAGCTCGTGGATGATCGGCTTCACGTCGTAGGCGCGCTTGGCCGATTCCGGCAGCATCGCCTTGAGGTCGACGTCGCCGTGCGCGGCCGCGACCAGATCGAACTCGCCCTGCTCGGCGAACATCGACACCAGGCGCCGCGCGCGATGCATCGCGTCGGCCTCGTCATCGGCGACGATGTGGGTGACGCCGGACTTCTTGCCGTGCGTCTGCGGTCCACCGAGGGTGGCCATGTCGACCTGCTCGCCGGTCACGCTGCGCACGACGTCGGGGCCGGTGACGAAGATCCTGCCCTCGGGGGCCATGATCACGATGTCGGTGAGCGCAGGCCCGTAGGCGGCGCCACCGGCGGCGAAGCCGACAACCACGGAGATCTGCGGGACCAGGCCGGACGCGCGGACCATCGCCTCGAAGACCAGGCCGACCGCGTGCAACGCCTCGACACCCTCGGCAAGGCGAGCGCCACCCGAATGCCAGATGCCGACAACGGGAATGCCGGAGTCGATCGCGGTGTCGATCGCGTCGACGATATGCCTGCAGCCCTCGACACCCATCGCGCCACCCATCACGGTGGCGTCGGAGCAGTAGGCAACGGTGCGGACACCGTCGACCTCACCGATCGCGGCGAGCACACCGGACTTGTCGCGGGGATGCAGGGGAAGAACCGTGCCGGGATCGAAGAATCGCTGTAGTCGACCGAGCGGATCACGCGGATCGGTCGCCGTCTCTTGATAGGACGCGGGAGCCATGATTGTCATCGCGCTCTCTCCTCGCTATGGGTTCGCCGCAACCGCGGCTGCCGTAAATCGAAACGGCGGGATCGGACCACAAGTGGCCGACCCCGCCGGATCGTTGAGCAGTCTTGGTCGGAGCGGTTATGCCCGACCGAAGGCGAGCGCGACGTTGTGCCCACCGAAACCGAAGGAGTTGTTGATCGCGTACTCGATTTCCTGGCGGCGAGCCTCGCCGTGAACCACATCCAGATCGATGGCCGGATCCTGGTTCTCCAGGTTCAGCGTCGGCGGGACGATGCCGTCCCTGATGCTGAGCACGGTGAGCACGGACTCGAGGGCGCCGACAGCGCCGATCGAGTGGCCCAGTGCGGATTTCGGTGCGTACACCGAGGCGTGCTTGCCCACCGCGAGGGTGATCGCGTTCGCCTCGGCGGTGTCACCGATCGGCGTCGCGGTCGCGTGCGCGTTGACGTGGGTGATGTCCTTGGCGGTCAGACCCGCGGTTTGCATCGCCCTGGTCATCGCCCGTGCCGCACCGACACCGTCGGGTGCAGGCGCAACGAGGTGGAAGCCGTCCGAGGTGATGCCGGCACCGAGCAGGCGGGCGTGGATGGTGGCTCCACGTGCCTTGGCGTGCTCCTCGGTCTCGATGACCATCAGCGCACCCGCCTCACCGAAGACGAAACCGTCGCGGTCCTTGTCGAACGGACGCGAGGCACCCTTCGGGTCGTCGTTGCGGGTGCTCATGGCACGCATCATGCTGAACGCCGCGATCGGCACCGAGTCGATGTAACCCTCGACTCCACCGGTGACGACGATGTCGGCGTCGCCCATGACGATCATGCGCCATGCGTTGGCGATGGCCTCGGAGCCCGACGAGCATGCCGAGACCGGAGTGACCACTCCTGCCCTGGCCTTCAGTTCGAGGCCGACAACGGCCGAAGGACCGTTCGGCATGACCATCTGCACTGCCAACGGCGAAATCTTGCGATAGCCACCGTTCTTCAGCTTGTCCACCGAGTCGATGAGGGCGTCGCCGCCACCAAGACCGGTGCCGATGGCCACACCCAGCCGCTCCGGGTCGACTTCCGGGCTGCCCGCGTTACGCCAGACTTCGCGACCGAGCACGGTCGCGAGCTGCTCGACGTAGGCCATGCGCCGGCACTCGACTCGGGTGAGCAGGGTCTCGGGCCGAACCTTCAGGTGACCGCCGATGCGGACCGGAAGGTCGTATTCCTCGACGAAGGAATCCTCGAGAACGTCAATGCCGCTCTCGCCGTTGAGGAGTCCCTTCCACGTCGCATCGACGTCACCCGCGATCGACGTGGTCGCCGCCAGGCTAGTGACGACGACGTTGGGGAAATTCCCGTTCAAAGTGGAAGGAGTGGTCACAGTGTCGGCCCTACTCGGCGTCGAACTTGGCCTTGAGCTCCGCGGCGGCTTCGCTGTTCTCCGCCTCGAGCTTCTGGATGTAGGCGACTGCGTCGCCAACCGTCTTCAGGCTGGCCAGATCCTCGTCCGGGATCTTCACGCCGTACTTGTCCTCGGTCTGAACCGCGATCTCGACCATGGACAGCGAGTCGATGTCCAGGTCATCGACGAAGGACTTCTCGATCGTCACCTCAGAGGGCTCGATGCCCGTGACCTCTTCGATGATCTTGCCGAGTTCCTCGACGATTTGTTCCTGGGTCAGAGCGGCCACTTCGTGGCTCCCTTCTTGTTTCCTTTGTAGGGCTCGTACTTGTATTTTTCGGATCGAGACGGCCGGAAGTTACCGTCCGCTCGGTCACAACCGTGCATACCGATGCATGGCTGCGGAGGAAAGCTAGCCGGAGATGGTGAGCCCGGCCAACGCGGGGATGTCTTCCGGGGTCTTCAGGGCAAGTGTGCGCGTGCCCTTCAGCTCCCGTTTCGCAATGCCGACCAGGGTGCCCGCCGGCGGCAACTCTGCCACCATGGAAACCTCTGCCTGCCTTACGGTTTGAGTGCACAGATCCCACCGGACGGGCCGGGTGACCTGCGCAGCAAGCTTGGCGACCGCGTCGCGTCCCGAGGTGACCGGCTTGCCGTCGAAGTTCGAAAGCAGGGTCCTGGTCGGGTCGTTCGGCACGATCTGCGCTATGGCTTCGGTCACAGCTGCCTGTGCCGGGGCCATATACGCGGTGTGGAAAGCACCCGCGACGGGCAGCGCGCGAACCCGCGCCTTCTCCGGCGGGTTCGCGGCGAGTTCCGCCAGCGCGTCCAACCGGCCTGCGGCCACGATCTGGCCGGCCGCATTGCGGTTGGCCGGAATCAGATCGAGTTCCGCGAGCCGAGCGAGCACGGTGGCCTCATCGCCACCGAGCACCGCGGACATGCCGGTCGGCTCGAGCGCGCACGCCTTTGCCATCTCCGCACCGCGGATGGCGGCCAGCTTCACCGCGTCATCCGAGGAGATGACTCCGGCGACCGCCGCGGCGGCGAGCTCGCCGACCGAGTGTCCGGCGATGATGCTATCGGCCGGAATCGAATCCGCGGGGATTTGCGCGTAGGCGAGCAGGGCGGCGGCCACTACGAGTGGCTGGGTTACGGCAGTGTCGGTGATCTCTTCGGCCGTCGCGGTGGTGCCGAGACGAACCAGATCCAGGCCGGAGGCCATGGACCAGAGGATGAGCCGATCTGTCGCGCCGGGTACTTCGAGCCAAGGCGCGAGCATGCCAGGTGTCTGGGACCCCTGTCCAGGGGCGAACAACGCGATCACGTCTCTAAGAAAACACTGTGAGGCGGGCAGGACGAGATGTCGACGCGAATGAAGCTTGTCTACGCATTTTGTAAGGATCCCACAAACGGCCATGTGGGTCGACCGGATCGAACCGCCGACGATTTCCGTTACACGCCCTCGTGACCCAGGGCGTAATGAGTGGCCTCTGGGGTAGGTGTTGACGGTTCGTTACGGGTTCGTGTCAATCGGCCCACGGTAGCGGCGATTCTCAGCACATACGCGTCCCGCGGGTTCATCGGATCTCGACCCGTGATTTCGGCAATCCGTTTGAGGCGGTAGCGAACGGTATTTGGATGGACGTACAACTGACGCGCGCACGTCTCGACCGCTCCACCGCAATCCAGATAGGCCTCAAGAGTGTCGGCCAGCGACGACCCTGCCGCAGCCAACGGAAGCACAAGATACTCGTTCAACGCGTCGACCGCAGCTCGATCTCCCAACAATGCGCGTTCTGGGAGCAATTCGGTCGCATGCACCGGGCGTGGCGCGCCCCGCCAGCCCACAACGGCCTCCATTCCGGCCAGTGCTTCGACCGCGCTGGCGTGCGCGGCGCCCAGCGTGCGGGTGGTCGGGCCGATCACCACCGGTCCGTCGGAGAAGACCTCGGCGAGCAGGTCCGCCAGAAATGGCGATATATAAGAGGACTCGCCGAGATGCCCGCTCACCACCATCACCAGCCTGGTGCCCTGCACGACCGCGAGCGCCGCCCTGCCGTGCCTGGCCGCGATGGCGTGCACCGACCCCACCGACGACACGCCCTGCTCCCCCGGCGGGGTGCCGACCAGCACGGTCGCCGGCGCGGTGGCATCCCAGTTCAACGTCGCGGCCCTGGACAGCATGTCCGGGCCGGTGTCGCCGCGGACGACGGCGTCGACGACGAGCGCCTCCAGCCTGGTATCCCAGGCGCCGCGCGATTCGGCGGCGCTGGCGTACACCGAGGCGGCCGCGAACCCGAGCTCACGCCCGTATCGCAGCACCGCCTCGGTAAGCGCCACCAGCTGCCGGTCATTGCGCGCCAGCGCGGGCAGCCACTGTTCGAAGAACTCCATGGCCACCCTGACCATGTCCACGGTCTGGCGCAGCGTCAGCCGCCGCGCCAGATCCTGCGGAATCACTTGGAAGGCATCGAGACTGAACCGGATATCGCTATCCGGGTCCTGCAGCCATTCCAGGAAGTTCACCACCGCGGTCTGCACCAGCATCTGGACACCGGCGCGCTGCGCGGCATCCAGATCGGCGAAGAACGGCAACCGATCCTGCATCGACCCGACCGCCTCCGTGGAGAGGCGGCCCGAGAACTGCTTCACGCGTTTGAGCAGCGTGTCCGGAAGTGGGTCGCGGGTTTGCCGGTTCGGGGAGAGCGCGCCCGTCGGCAGATACACCTCGTGCTCGGACGAGCCCTCGGAGATCCGTCGCGGCCGCGGCGGTTTACGTTCCACCATGCAATCGTCCGCTACTCGCCGTCCCCATCGGAACTCGACGCGTTCTTCGGCGCGGCGTCGACGTCATCGATGCGGTACTTGGACGCGGCCTCGATCACCTTCTTGGCATCGATCTTTCCGGCCTTGGCGAGCCCGGAGAGCGCGGCGACCACGATCGACTGCGCGTCCACGTTGAACACGCGACGAGCGGCCGCCCTGGTGTCGGAGAAGCCGAAGCCGTCCGTGCCGAGGGTGATGAAGTCGCCGGGCACCCACTTGCGTACCTGATCCGGCACCGCGCGCATCCAGTCCGTCGCGGCGATGTAGGGGCCTTCGACCCGCGACAGCGCCTCGGTGATGTACGGAACGCCGTGGTCCTCGTCCGGGAAACGCAGCGCGGCGATCTCCTTGTGCAGCGCCTCCTTTCGGAGCTCGCCCCACGAGGTCGCCGACCAGACATCGGCCTGCACGCCCCAGTCCTCGGCGAGCAGCGCCTGCGCGCGCAGGCCGTCCGGCACGGTGACGCCGGACACCAGGATCTGGGCGCGCACGTCGCCCTCGCCCCCGCGCTTGTACAGGTAGATGCCCTTGAGCAAGCCCTCGATATCGAGCTCGGCGGGCTCGGCAGGCTGCTGGTACGGCTCGTTGTAGAGGGTGATGTAGTAGAAAACGTCCTCGCCGCCGAAGCCGCCGTCCGCCTTGCGGGTATCGGTGCCTGGCACCGAGTACGCCACCGGGTCGGGCGAGCCGCCGCCGTACATCCGGCGCAGGCCGTCGCGCACGATGTGCGCGATCTCGTAGGCGAAGGCCGGATCGTAGGTGACCACCGCGGGGTTGGTCGCGGCGAGCAGCAACGAATGGCCGTCGTTGTGCTGCAGGCCCTCACCCGTCAGCGTGGTTCGCCCTGCGGTCGCTCCGAGCACGAATCCGCGCGCGAGTTGATCAGCAGCAGCCCAGAGTCCGTCGCCGGTGCGCTGGAAGCCGAACATCGAGTAGAAGATGTACAGCGGGATCATCGGCTCGCCGTGCGTCGAGTACGCGGTGCCCGCGGCCGTGAACGACGCGGTCGACCCCGCCTCGTTGATGCCCTCGTGCAGGATCTGCCCGACCGAGCTCTCTTTGTAGGCAAGCATCAACTCGGCGTCGACCGACGTGTACAACTGGCCGTTGCGGTTGTAGATCTTCAACGAAGGGAACCACGAGTCCATACCGAAGGTACGGGCCTCGTCGGGGATGATCGGGACGATCCGCTTGCCGATCTCCTTGTCCCGCAACAGTTCCTTCATCAGCCGGACCAACGCCATCGTGGTCGCGACGTTCTGCTTGCCCGAACCCTTGCGCACCGACTTGTACGCCTCGTCGCCGGGAAGTTGCAGCGGCTTGGCCGTGGTGCGGCGTTCCGGCAGGTACCCGCCGAGCGCCTTGCGGCGATCCAGCATGTACTGGATCTCCCGCGATTCCATGCCGGGGTGGTAGTACGGGGGCAGGTACGGGTCCTTCTCCAATTCGGCGTCGGAGATCGGAATCCGCTGCAGGTCACGGAAGTCCTTCAGATCCTGCAGCGTCAGCTTCTTCATCTGGTGCGTGGCGTTGCGGCCTTCGAAGTGCTTGCCGAGGGTGTAGCCCTTGATGGTCTTGGCCAGGATCACCGTCGGCTGACCCTTGTGCGCCATCGCGGCCGCGTAGGCGGCGTACACCTTGCGGTAGTCGTGACCGCCGCGCTTGAGGTTCCAGATGTCCTGATCGGACAGGTCCTGCACCAGGGCCTTGGTCCTCGGGTCGCGGCCGAAGAAGTGATCGCGGACGTACGCGCCGTCGTTGGCCTTGTACGTCTGGTAGTCGCCATCGGCGGTGGTGTTCATCAGGTTCACCAGCGCGCCGTCGCGGTCGGCGCCGAGCAGCGCGTCCCACTCACGGCCCCAGATCACCTTGATGACATTCCAGCCCGCGCCGCGGAAGAACGACTCCAGCTCCTGAATGATCTTGCCGTTGCCGCGCACCGGGCCGTCGAGACGCTGCAGGTTGCAGTTGACGACGAAGGTCAGGTTGTCCAGACCCTCGAGCGCGGCGACATGCGCGAGACCACGCGACTCCGGCTCGTCCATCTCACCGTCGCCGAGGAACGCCCACACATGCTGATCGGAGGTGTCCTTGATGCCGCGGTCGTGCAGGTAGTGGTTGAACCGCGCCTGGTAGATGGCGTTCATCGGGCCGAGACCCATGGACACCGTCGGGAACTCCCAGAAGTCCGACATCAGCCGCGGATGCGGGTACGACGGCAAGCCGTGGCCGGGGCCACCGTGGCTGTATTCCTGCCGGAAGCCGTCGAGCCGGTCGGTACCGAGCCTGCCCTCGAGGAAGGCGCGCGCGTAGATACCCGGCGAGGCGTGACCCTGGATGAAGATCGAATCGCCGCCGCCGGAGTGATCCTTGCCGCGGAAGAAGTGGTTGAAGCCGACCTCGTACAACGCTGCCGAGGAGGCGTAGGTCGAAATATGGCCGCCGACACCGATGCCGGGGCGCTGGGCGCGATGCACCATGATCGCGGCGTTCCAGCGGATCCAGGCGCGGAAGCGCCGCTCCACCTCTTCGTCGCCGGGGAACCACGGCTCGTTCTCGGTGGGGATGGTGTTGACGTAATCGGTCGAAGTCAACGCGGGGATGGCGACACGACGTTCACCGGCCCGCTCCAACAGACGGAGCATGAGGTAACGCGCTCGGCCGGGACCCTCACGGTCGAGCATTTCATCGAACGACTCGAGCCATTCGCTGGTTTCCTCCGGGTCGATGTCCGGTAGGTAGGACGCCACCCCTTCGCGGATTACCCGAACGCGCCCGGCCGGCTGAGCAGACTGCGATCCGTTCGGGTCGCGGCCGGCGGCAGGTGCGGCGGTGTCGGATCCAGCGGGTTGCGCTGGAGCGGAAGAGTGGATCAGGTCGGTCAAATCTGCTCCTCGTGCAGGGGTGGACATGCTGATGGCGTCGGTATCCCCGGGTGGTCGCGCGTGGGTTTGCGCACCACCCGTTTCTACGAAAGGTTCTGGCGCACCCTCCATCCTCGCGGATGGTGTGCCCCAGGTCATCATGTCAGGGGCAAATCCAGTACGGTGCGACGGGCAACATGAGTCGAGGCCGCTGCATTTTCAACAAGAGTCGGCGCGCGATAGTTCCAGCGTCGGGCTGCGCGTTGGCCGGGCCAGCCAATCCAAGTTATAGCGCTTGCGCATGAAACTGCCACGTGCAGTGAAGCGTAGACATGAGTTAGCGGAGCGAGCGGAGGACGATGAGAACGCTGGACCCCCGCGGGTTCGGATTGATGTGCGCGACCGGCGCGGTCGCGATCGGCCTGGTCCTGGCGGGCTGCGCCAACCGGGTCGAGGGCACGGCGAATCCCAACAACGCTGATCTAGCGGCCTACAAAACGGAGGCCGCGGCCTCCTCCGTGGCGGCAACCTCGTCCAAGCGCGCGGCGGCGCAGGCGAAATCCGTCGCCGACAACTGCACCCAATTCCCGACAACCACGGGAGTCGGCGTCTCCAAGTACAACGAGTTCGTCGACGCGCACGACGCCAACGCGCCCGACTACGCCGCCAAGCGCGAAGCGGCCGTGTCAACCCTCGAAGACGCCGCCAACAAAGTGGAGGCCGGACTCAACCTCGGCAGAGACACGCTGCCGCCGGATCTTGCCGGAAAATTTACCGACTACGTCACAGCGGCGCGCGCGCTCGCCGACGAGACACGCAAGATGAGCTACACCGCGCCTGTCGGGCCGCTCAACGAGGCAAGTAAGCGGGTCAACGACGCGCGCAACGCCGTGCGGGACGCGTGCCCGAAGCGCTGAAACGGTCCGTGACACGACATTGTCACGCGACATTCCGGGCCTATTTCTGCGGATCGGCTTGCGCTGGAGGCCATAACCATGTTCGCTTGCAACTACCTATTGTCGGGAGTTGAGGAGGACACCACCGTGGTCGCCGCGGCGGACGCGCAGAACTACGCTCAGAAGCTTGGCATTACACACGGCTTGGTTGTCCAGGAATTGGGCTGGGACGAGGACGTCGACGACGACTTGCGGGCCGACGTCGAGGAGTCGATCGGCAGCGAAATTGTCGACGAAGATTCCGACGAAGTAGTCGACGTTGTGCTGCTGTGGTGGCGCGACGGAGACGGTGATCTGGTCGACGCACTGATGGATGCGATCGGGCCACTCGCCGACGAAGGCTTCGTCTGGGTCCTCACGCCCAAGACCGGACATCCGGGCCACGTCGAACCGAGCGAAATCGCTGAATCCGCACCGACCGCCGGTCTGACTCAGACCTCGGCGATCAGCCTGGGAACCTGGGCGGGCAGCCGCCTGGTGCAACCGAAGGCGCCCTCGAAGCAGCGCTGACCCACTTCGCTATGGTGTCGCCGGGCGGTGATTGTGCCGCCCGGCGAAACCCGACACGATGGAGGATTTGCGATGCCGCTCGAAGTTGGCACTGTCGCGCCGGATTTCACGCTCAAGGATCAGAACAACCAGGACGTCAGCCTGTCCGACTATCGGGGCAAGAAGAACGTCCTGCTCGTCTTCTACCCCCTCGCGTTCACCGGCATCTGCCAGGGCGAGCTGTGCAAGGTGCGGGACGAACTGCCCAAGTTCCAGAACGACGACGCCGAAATCCTCGCCATCTCCGTCGGCCCACCCCCCACCCACAAGATCTGGGCCGCCGAACAGGGCTACACCTTCCCCCTCCTGTCCGACTTCTGGCCGCACGGCGCCGTCGCCCAAGCCTACGAAGTCTTCAACGACAAATCCGGCTACCCCAACCGCGGCACCTTCGTCGTCGACCGCGACGGAACCATCCGCTTCGCCGAGATGAACGCCCCCGGAGAGCCCCGTGACCAGGCGGCTTGGGAGAAAGCGCTCGCCGCGCTAGATTCATAACCCGGCCGACAAGGTCGAGGGCGTATAGCTCAGCGGTAGAGCTCTGGTTTTACACACCAGCGGTCGGCGGTTCGAACCCGTCTGCGCCCACCCCTCTCATTGGGCGAATCCCGCTCGCGGAAAGCGCTCGCAGGATTCGCTCCGTCTGTTTTGTGGGGGTGCAACCCCCACGTCCCCGCCCCGGCGTGCTTCGCCCCCGGACCCCTCCCCTGGGGCGCCAGTCCCAAAGCCGTGCCCCCGGCCTCCCCCTCTCCACCGAACGCACCAAGCGGCATCAGGGTGATCGAGGAACTGCCGCAGCGTACTGGACGGCATGTGACGTACTGGACATACATTTGGAGTGAAAGAGGTTCTCCGCCAAAGGCTCTCGCTTCTCCAGAAATGGGACAAACCGGCCGAAATGGCCGCTTGCCAGCTGCCGCCTGGCTACAGTACAAGTGACACATCGTGGGCCGGTCGACACTTGCACAAGGGGGATTCCGGTGCTCGATCAGAACAATCACCAGGGAAAGTTCGGTGCCGACTATATTCGCGTTCTGGCGTCGGCAGCGGGGCTGCTCTGGTCGCAGGACGACGTAGACCTCGACACGGTAGATCTGTGCCTGAAGCTTCCTGGTCGGACACCACGTGGGTTCTCGCCGCGGATCGACGTTCAAGTCAAGACCGTACGCAACCCCGAGGCAAGCGACGGACTGATCAAATACAGCAGGCTCAACTACGCCCAGTTCAACAACCTCGCAGGCTCCGGCTTCACCGTGCCGAGGTACCTGTTTGTGGTGCACGTCCCTCCCGAAACCGATCGCTATACCGATCTGAGCACCTACGGACTGCTGCTGCGCCACATCGGGTACTACCTGTCGCTGAGCGACCAGGCACCTATGCCCACCCATGACCGAAACCGGCACACCAGCGTGAAGATACCGCTAAGCAATGTGCTGACTGTGGAAAGCCTGCGGCGCTTGGTAACCGACGACGCCGTGGTCTCGGTCTAGGACCAATGTGATGACGCTGCCGCCGCGAGTCGACCAGGTGACCGCATATCTGGCGGCGCGTGGATGGCGGGTAAGTGGCCGTTGGCGCAACGCGAGCGTCTGGAGCCAAAGCGAATTCGAGGTCCTCGTCCCTCCGGCAGACACTATCGCGGATGCCGCACCACGGCTGCGCGAGCTGGTGCAGTGTGTCGCCGATGCAGAAGGCCGCTCGCCGCAGGCAATTTGGCTCGATATGACAACTCCCGATTTCGATATCGTCTCCTATCGGACCCAAGATCACTCGAGCACCTTTACGCTCCCGATGGGCGCCGGCTTGCTGGTGGCCGTGCAGGATCTGATTGCGATCAGTGCCCGAGAGTCATTGGGAGACAATCGAACAACCCTACAGGGAAGACCGCCCGAAGCAGTGCGCCTGCTACTGGAGCGTTCATTGCTGTCGTTGAGCCAGGAGACTGTCGGACTCGATATCAGGCTTCCTTTCGACAACGACCCGGCACCCCTTGGGCGGCGCACCGCGCTGCGTGTCATGCATAGTTCGATGGCTGTGCTGCAGGCGGCGCGCTCGACCGACGAGGATGCCTTCCAACACGTACTTCAGCAAGGTATCTCCGAAGCGGTGTGCACTGCGCTGGCCGGGTTGGCCGGACCCGACCACACCGCCGCATTCGAATTGGGTTTCCGCTGGTCGCATTTGGCCCCGCTGGACGATACGACCGTGCAGTTCCCAGGTGAGGCAGGTGCGCTCATCCTGGCGCGCAGCCGAAACGCCGACCCGGCACCTTCCGGCACCGGTGTCGTCGAAGGTCTGGTAACCAGCCTGTCCGACGATGAGTCCGGTGACCGCTGGCGGATCAAGGTTCGCGGCATCCTGACCGTGAACGACAGTGAGTCCGAGAGGCGGCGGCAGCTAGTTGCGGTGCGACTCGCTAACGACGCGGACTATGCGTCCGCGCTGGCTGCGCATCGGGACGGCCGTATCGTGCGTGCGTCCGGCGCTCTTACGCGCACCAGAAGAACGAGCGAAATCACCAGCACGGCAAAGGGATTCGCTGCTATTGACCAGCCTGAACCATGATCGTGACAGAACGGGAACAAACATGTCCGACGACCAGCTGACCCTGACCGAACGGTGCGTAATGCTCGTGCTGATGGCGGAGGCGCGCGAGCTCACCAATGCCGAGCTGCTTGCCCTGGCCGGCATCAAGCTCGATGGCAAGTACCGTATTCGCCTGAACAGACTTGGACTGGTCGAGAGCACAAAGGTGAAACGTGCCTTCGTACACGAACTCACCGAGAAGGGCACGACGTGGTGTGCTGCAGAGCTTTTCAAGTCCCGTCCCGCTCGGTCCGGTGGTGTGGGTGGCGCACTGTATGTGGTCTTGGCCGGCTTGGGCCGGTACCTCGACGACACCGAGCACACACTCGTCGAGGTCTTTCGGCCTGATGTTGCGGGTCAGATGGCGGCGGCCTATGCCGATCTGACACGAGGTAGCGGCGCTCCGGTGCGGCTCGCTGTGTTGCGGGATCGGCTGAACGTGCCAGACAGCGAGTTCGACCGAGCCTTGAAGCAATTGGCCCGGCGCGAGGACGTCGATGTGCATGCCGAAGCCGACCAGAAGACGCTCACTGACCGCGATCGCGAGGCCGCAGTCGTACTTGGCGGCACGGCGCGGCACCTGCTGACCATCGAGGTACCGCAATGAATGAGGAGCAGCGTAGAGCCCTTTCGGCTATCCAGTTCAGCAGCGCACTCGGCACCGACGCGATCTGGAGTCCGCTGAGCTATCACGTCGAGGGTTTGCACGGACCCGCGGTCGCAGCGATCAAACGAGCAGTGGGGGCAGCCAAGGATCGACCGCGTAGCCAGCCGATCGGACTGGTGCTGAGTGGCGAACGCGGAGTCGGCAAAACTCATCTGCTCGGTTGGCTGCGACAATATGTACAGCAGCAGGGCGGCTCGTTCTTCATGCCCAAGTTGATCGTCGGAGCATCGTTCTGGTCTGGTGCGGTGCACGGTGTAGTCAACCAAATGAGCGGAGCTGATGGCGGACAACTCGGACGAATGATCGACGGGCTGAGCGAGTACACCAAATGTAGCAAGGAGCTGCGGATCCGGCTGCGCGGCAACATCCAGGTAGGCAAGGGTCAGCTCGACGAATTCGTCGACCGCGTCAAACAGTTCGATACGGAGTCGAGGCGAGACTACGACGATACTTTGCGGGCGCTCGTACTTTTCCGCGCCAATGACCGCGACCTGCGCGATATCGGGCACTCCTTCCTTCTGCTGGAGGAGGGAATCGACGAAGCGGACCGAACCACTTGGGGTTTTCGTAGTCGTCATCGCGATCCGCAGAAGATATTCAACGACTTGAACTGGCTGTTCGCGCTTACCGGACCAGTGGTGCTCGCGCTGGATCAAGTAGACACCGTGATAACGCAATCCGCGCGCGCGGACGAGGCTCTGCTGGTCGACAAACTGGCTGACGGTCTGATGAATATGCGCGAGGAGACAACCCGCACCATTATCGTAGCCGCCTGCATCCCGACGTCGTGGAGGCTGATCACGCAACAGGCAGTGAACTCGGCAGCCGACCGCTTCACCGTGCTCAGGCTGTTAACCAGGATGCCCGACGCGCAGGTGGCGCAAATGATTGTCGAGCGTCATCTCGCGAGTCAGTACGAGGAGATCGGTTTCGAGCCGCCGCATCCATCCTGGCCGGTGTCGTCCGGAGCTTTCCGTGACCGCGAAATCGACGACTACACTCCGCGGAAGTTGTTGAAGCAGGTTGAAGCACATGTATCGCGGTGCCTGGACAGCGATGCGATCAGCGAGCTCGCACACTTCGGCGACGCAATCGACGACATTTCGGTGGCGCTGCCACCACCTTCTACGGAGGACTTGGCCACCTTCGACGCCGAATTCGAGCGTCTGCGTGCAGCAGCGGACGTGATAGGTCCCCTCGATCCCGGGTGCGAGGACGAGCGCATGTTTGCCGTGCTCAACGCGGCACTGCACTGTTATGTAGCCGAACGAGGCGGCAACGGCCGGGATCTGACGATCGATCAACGAACGCAAGTTCAGCCTGCGTTGCATGCAAGGCTTCGTCACACCCTCGACGAGGCAAGCGAGGACGAGGAGCACTGGAGCTTTCGCGCCATAGGCCATACCCATGCCCGCGCTGTGCTGACTCGGTTACGTTCGGCCCGTTTGGAATCCGATATCCAGCCCGATCTCGACAAACGGCATCTCGTCGTGGTGCGCAACATTCCGTTCTCCGCAGGGCCGGTCACCACGCGAAGCCTTGGCGAGTTCGAGGCGGCAGGTGGTCATGCGTTGCCCATATGCGAGGACGATCTATGCACCTTCTCGGCGCTCGAGGAAATGGGGACCACTGCCCGGCAAGGGTTCATCAGCTGGCTGATCTCACGCCAACCCGCCAGTCGATCCCAACTGTTCAGCAAGACACTCGGCGCATTGACTGACACTCTGCAGTCAGAACCGGCAGGCAACCGGGACTCGGCGATATCAACGAGGGCCACCGAACCGCTCTCTGCAGAAGCAGCGCAACGCGACTCTGCTTCTCCCGACGATGGTGCTCTATCGCTTTGCCTGGGCCGAAACATTGATCACGGTCAGGAATTCCGGATCCCGTTGGCGTTGCTGCGCAAACACACGGCGGTATTCGCGGGTAGCGGGTCGGGGAAGACAGTCCTACTTCGCCGAATTGTGGAAGAAGTTGCACTGCAAGGGGTTTCATCGATTCTTATCGACAGCAACAACGATCTGGCGCGCCTCGGTGATCGATGGCCACAGCAGCCGAACGGATGGGGAACCGGCGATATACAACGCGCCGAGGAATACTTCGCTGGCACGGATGTAGTCATCTGGACACCGGGCCGACAGTCGGGTAGGCCGGTTGCATTGAATCCGCTGCCCGATTTTGCGGATGCAGGCGATGATCCCGACGACCTGCGGACCGTCGTCGCCGCCACTGTCGCGGGGCTGCTTCCGAAAGCGGGATTGCCTCGCACGAAACAGGATCGAGGTAAGGCGGTGCTCACCGAGGCCATGACGCACTTTGCCGGCCTGGGGGGCGGCGGGCAGTTGGAGGATTTCGTTGCCCTCCTCGCCAGCCTGCCGCAAGGCGTGAGCGCCATTCGTCGAGCAGGCGAGTTGGCCGGGGACATGGCCGATGCACTGCGTGCTGCGATGATTATCGATCCGGTCTTCAGTGGGGTCGGTGATCGGACAGATCCGGGCACCTTGCTAGAGCCCGTGTCTGGTAAGCGGGCAAGGGTTTCGGTGATCAGTTGTATCGGTCTTGCTGACGGGCAGGCCGAAACTTTCGTGAATCAACTGCAATTGGCGCTCTTCGCCTGGATCAAACGTCATCCGGCGAATGATCGGCCGCTGGGCGCTCTGCTTGTGCTCGATGAAGCGCAGACTTTCGTTCCGGCGCAGCAGACGACAGCATCGAAGCAGAGCACGCTCAAACTCGCCACCCAGGCGCGCAAGTACGGACTTGGCATGGTCTACGCCACCCAAGCGCCGAAGGCGCTACACAACCAGGTCAGCGGCAATGCAGCGACGCAGTTCTACGGAAGACTGGGAGCATCGGTGCAGATCCGTGTGGTCGAAGAACTTGCGCGGGCTCGAGGTGGGCGAATTGATGACATCTCCAGTCTGAATGCCGGCCAATTTTACGGCGCAACCGAAGGCGCCCCCTTCGCGAAGATCCAAACCCCGATGTGTCTGAGCCACCATGGCGCTAGTGCTCTGACCGAGGAGGAGGTGCTTGAGCGGGCGCGTTCGACAATTCACTGACCGGTCGACGCCGGTCTTTCGGGATCCGCTCGGGCAAGCAGATCGCGTAGATGCACACGATCAGCGGCAACCCGATTGCGACCGCGAACCCGACTGCGCCCCATCCGCCGTCAACCATCGTTATCGACCACCCGTCGGTGCCCAGCGGTGCAGCACCGCGACCGCGCCGAGCCCGAATGCCTGCCACCGCGTCATGCTGTTCCTCGATGTTCCGTGTCTATGACCGAGATCGGTTTTACGTCAATAGGTTCGGTGCTCACGATGGCAATCGCAGCGAACATGTCGGCGTACAAGGTTTCGGCACCGACAGGCCATCCGTCCGAGCTGACCACAGCCCACGACCCGTCCTCATGCTGGAGATACACCGGGCCGTCGTCATTCGCCGCCACTGCGAGCTTGTGGAGGTCTTCCTCATCCCATCGCACGGGTGACGCTTCCGTTCGGCCCACGGCCTCGCCCCTTCCGTCGCTCGGTTGGCTTGCACCCGATGCGGAGGACTCGACTACCCCGCATCGGGGCATGAATGCACGTTAAGCGTGTGCAGTTTGATGCTGGAACAAAAGTGCGCGTGAGTGCGCGACTGATTGCCAGAGTCCGTGTACGACAGTGAGAATCAGTCCGTGGACGCGCACTTGGCCCACACTCGCGCTACGAGAGGACCCCACAATGCGAGTTCGATTGATCGGCGGAGAATCCGGCGGCGACGGATCGCCCCGCGTCTATGTCACCGAGAGCGAGCCGCCTCGCTACGCCGTACAAGGCTGGCTGACCAACGACCCCGATACCGTCGAAATCCCGCACAGGCTGCTGTGGTTCACCGAGCCTGGTACCTGCATATCGGGACTACGCGACACTGGGCACGGGTCGTTCCTGCTCTCCGGCGAACCGCTCACCGATGCGGAAGCACTGGAAACAATGCAGATTCCTGCCCACGAAACGGCCGTGCTGGTACCAATCGGTCAGGAGGTACGTCAGGATGCGCCTGCTTCACGGCGCTGATGAGCTGCGGCCGGTGTTCGGCACCGCACAACGGTCCGCCTTCCACCTGGAAACGCACGACGACTACGCCAGCGAATCAGAATCCGAATCGCTCGCCGCGTTCCGTGCCGACGAAACCACCGACCCAGGCGGGGAATGGTTTTCGGGCTGGATGAACCACGTTGCCGCTACGGTGGCGCGCGGGGTGACGGTGCGCCGTGCTCGGGTCGTCACCGAGCCGCACACGCTCTACACGCGGTACCTGCTCGCGCTGAGTCGCCACAATGTCGCAGCCGGTGAGGACATCCGCTATCTAGCACGACACGATGCCGACTCCTCCGACGCGGTCACCGAAGATTTCTGGCTGTTCGATGAGCGGGCGGTGGCGTTCTCCCTGTTCGATTCGCACGGGTTCTGGGTCGGCGCAGCGCTGACCGGCGAACCCGCGATCGTCGCGCACGCGGTCGCAATTCGTGATCGCGTGTGGTCGGCGGCGATTCCGTTCGGGGAGTACGCGAACCGGTGAACGGAGCAGCACGAGCGAAGGCAGCTCTCGGGGCACGGCTCCGAGAGCTGCGCAAAGACGCCGGGATGGACGGGCGGCAGTTGTCCACTGCGGCAGGGTGGCATTGGTCCAAGACATCCCGCATCGAGCACGGCAAACAGATGCCGAGCGAATCGGACCTGGCAGCGTGGTGCCAGGTGTGTGACGCCACGCTTGTGCTCCCCGATCTGGTGGCGTCGCTGCGCAACGTCCGTGCGCAGTGGGCGGAGTGGCGGCGGATCACCGCATCCGGGCATACCCGCCGACAACAGCGCGGTCAGCAACTCGAATCTGAGACGCGGCAACTTCGCATCTACAACCCGACAATTGTGCCCGGCCTACTCCAGACCGAGCCGTACGCCCGCGCGGTACTCACCCAGTGCATCGGGTTTCTCGGCACCCTGGACGATCTGAACACCGCCGTCGCGGCGCGCATGGCGCGACAGGACATCTTGCGGACCGGCGGAACACGGGTAGCCGTGCTGGTCCACGAAGCGGCGTTACGCACCACGCTCGGCGACGACGAGGTGACCTCCGGGCAACTGCGGCATCTGCTCGACGTGGCATTCGGTAATCCCCGCCTGCACTGCGGTGTTGTCCCACTGCAAGCCGAGTTCGTGTACCTCTCCGGGAGCTTCCACCTGTTCGATCGTCGGCAAGCCCTGATCGAAACTGCCAGCGCCGAACTCAGCATCACCGCGCCGAGCGAGCTGGAGTTGTACGAACGGCTGTGGAACGGGCTGCACGGCCATGCCGTCTACGGCAGCGCCGCCCGCGCACTGATCGCGTCGGCGCTGGAGCAGCGCAGCGGGTAGGCGTCGCGCCCGCGCGCGAGCAACACACGTAATCCGTTGGTAGGCAGATGATTCCGAAACACAAGAAACCCGCATCTCGAGGCGGACGCTGTTTGTCGAAGGCAGCGGAGGCTGCGATGCCTACCGGATCGCCTTTCCCCAGGTCAGCGCATCTATCCAGCGTGCCGACAGTGTGCCAAGAAGCGCACGCACAGGCCGATATCAGTTGGAATGGCCGGACTGCATCATGCCCGCGACCTGCACAGGAAAGACGTTGACACACAAGGCAACACAGTTCGGTTCGGCTCTACACACCAGCGGTCGGCGGTTCGAACCCGCTGCGCCCACAGATCCCATTAGGTCCCCGTAGATGCCATAAGGTATCTACGGGGATCTCGTGATTGGGCCGCACTCGCAACTAACGGCACACTGGTTGGCTGTGGAACGCTTCCCTGGCGAATTGGATTCCTTGCGCACGGACAACGCGCGGCTGCGACGGCTTCTCGACCTCACCGAACAACAGGCGCGCGCTGCCGAACCGGATCAGACCGCGGCGGGAACACCGGTCGACATGAGCTCCTGCCCGGAAGACAAGGTGCGGTTCTGTTCCGATGCCGCCACGACGTTTACGCGATCCGCTGGGAGAACCAGCGAGACGGCCGATCTGGCTGGATGCCCGCGATCCGGGGTCGGTGGAGCAAGGGAATGTCCCGATCCGAGGCGCCCTACCTGCCGTTGACCGACGATGTCATCGCCGCCCATTTACGCGGGAAGCATCACGTTGGCCTGTATCCGCTCGCTGACGACGACACCTGTTGGTGGGTGACAGCGGATTTCGATAAGGACACCGCGATGCTCGACGCGCTGGCTTATCTGAAAGCCGCTCGCGCCAAGGACATTCCCGCCGCCCTCGAGGTCTCTCAATCGGGCCGGGGCGCGCACGTGTGGATTTTCTTCGCACAAGCCACCACCGCGCAGGCGGCACGCCGCATAGCCACAGGCCTGATCGCTGAGGCGATCCAATTGCGCGGCATCATGAACCTATCCAGCTACGATCGACTCTTCCCATCCCAGGACACCCATACCGGCCGCGGCATGGGCAACCTCATCGCTGCGCCCTTGAACGGAACCCGACGCCAACACGGCACCACCCTGTTCCTGGACCCAGCTACCCTCGAACCCTTCGACGACCAATGGGCATATTTGTCGAGCATCCCGCGGTTGTCCCCCAAACAGATCGGCTCACTCACAGCCACAGCCCCAGAGCCAAAGGTCGGACACGACGTCCGGCGCCTACAACTGCCGACTTCCTCGAAGATCGTGCCGAGGCCAGCACCCATAGTGCGTGCAGCGTTCGGCGCCCGTATCCAGCTGACATCAGCGGATCTGGGCCCTGCGATGATCTCGGCGGTCAAACACGCCGCATCCATCCCGAATCCGGAGTTCTACACTCGCCAACGCGCCCGCCGAAGCACCTGGGACACACCACGATTCCTGCGCAGCTACGACGAAACCCTCGACGGTGACCTGATCCTGCCCCGTGGACTTCTGCCGCTGCTGACGGCACTCGTCGATTCCGCAGGCAGCACACTGCATTTCGACGACAGCCGAATCGAAGGCAGCCCACAACAGTTCACGAACTCGGCGGAGCTGCGACCCGAGCAGTGCGGCGCTTTACACGACATCGAAACCGAGGACACCTGCGTACTGGTCGCCCCACCCGGAACTGGGAAGACCGTCATTGCCTGTGCCGTAATCGCTTCGCGCGCTACCACGACATTGATCCTCGTCGACCGCAAAGCCCTTGCCGATCAATGGCGGACCCGAATCGCTGACCACCTCGGCATCAAGTGCGGGCAGATCGGTGGCGGACGATCCAAAACCACCGGAATCGTCGACATCGCCCTGCTCCCCACTCTGGCCCGTCGAGCAAACGTCGACGAGCTCACCAGCGCTTACGGATTCGTCATCGTCGACGAATGCCACCACATCGCAGCCTCTGCCTTTACCGAGGTACTCAACCAGATCTCCGCGAAATACTGGCTCGGTCTCACCGCCACTCCGTACCGGCGCGATCAACTCGACGACCTGATCTACCACCAACTCGGCGCACGAACCCACACCATCGACGTACCAGAGCCAGGCCACCTTCCTACCGACGGCGACACACCCGCCCCACATCCCGTCCTGCATGTACACCCGACCGAGTTCACCTACAACGGCGATGCCGACCCCGCCCAGCCCGGTGGAATCGCCGAGATCTACCGCGCACTCATCGCAGACGACGCTCGTCTGCAGCAGATCGTCACCGACGTACTGACCGCGCACCGCGCCGGGGCCAACGTCCTTGTCCTCACCACCTGGGTGAAACACCTCGAAGCGCTCACCGAGCACCTCACCGCCGCCGGCTGCAACGACATCACCGTGCTCCGCGGCGGCATGAAAGCCCGAGACCGCAACGCACTTTCGGAAAGGCTTGCCACCGGCGCAGACAACCAACTACCGCTCTTGCTCGTGGGGACAGGCTCGTTCATCGGCGAAGGCTTCGACTGCCCCGCCCTCGACACCCTGTTCCTCGCAGCTCCAGTGTCCTTCAAAGGCCGCCTCGTCCAATACGTCGGACGCATCACCCGATCCCACCCCGGCAAGACCACCGCCACCGTCCACGACTACCACGATGTACTGACCCCGGTCATCGCCTCCTCGCTCTCGAAACGCGCACCTGGGTACACCTCCCTCGGATTCCCCGACCCGCGCAAACTCCGGAACTGACACCGGCAGGCTGTCCTGCCACGCCAGTCCGAACTAATGTAGATTCAATCTATGTAGATCTCATCTACATAGATTGCTACCGCTGGGAGTGAGATGACATCAGGGTTCGTCGGCCGAACTGTCGAGCTGGGACTGCTGCGGACTCGCTTGCAGCGTGTCACAGAGTCTCGCAGGGGTGTCGCCGTTGCCATCCGAGGACGCCGACAGGTCGGAAAATCGCGACTGGTTCAGGAGTTCTGCGACACGACACAAATGCCGTACCTGTACTTCACCGCTACCAAAGGCATGCCGGTCTCCGAATCACTCGCAATGTTTCTGGCGGAATTGAAGAGATCGGGGATCGCAGCTGATCCCGAGACCCTCCCCGAGAGCATCGGCGGCTGGCCCGACGCTTTGCGATCGCTCGCCACCGCGCTCGCTGACACACCGACCATCGTCGTGATCGACGAATTGCCTTGGCTGGCAGAACAAGACATCGTCTTCGATGGCGCGTTGCAAACGGCATGGGACAGGTTGCTGCAGCAACGCCCGGTTTTGCTGCTGCTCCTGGGCAGTGACATCCACATGATGGAACGACTCACCGCCTACGACCGCCCGTTCTACGGGCGTGCCGACAACCTTGTCCTCGATCCGCTCAACCCGGCCGAAGTCGGTCGCGCTCTCGGACTCGACGCAGCCGAGAGCATCGACGCACATTTGATCACCGGCGGACTGCCAGGCATCTTGCGCAGCTGGCCGCAGGGGCTGTCACCGCTCGAGTTCGTGCGACGCGAATGCGACGACCCTGCCGCACCGCTGTTCGGAGTGCCCGAGGCCACCCTCCTCGCCGAGTTCCCCGCACCCGACCAAGCGCGACGCGTGCTCGAAGCGATCGGCAACGGGGAGCGCACCCACGCCACCATCGCAGCCACGGCGGGCAGCCGCAGCGGCGCGTTACCCTCCGGAACGCTATCGCCTCTACTACACCGGCTTTCGGCAGATAAGCAGGTTCTTTCAGTAGACCAGCCACTGTCGGTCAAACCCGGGAAGCCAGCACTCTATCGTGTCGCTGACAGCAATCTTCGGCTCTACCTCGCCGCCATGCGCTCGGTTCAGGACCTGGTTCGACGGGGGCGAAGCGATGCGGCCTACGAGTTGTTCGCTCGGCGCTGGACCTCCTGGCGCGGCAAAGCAGTCGAACCCCTCGTGCGAGATGCGCTCGAACTGACCGCCCTCGCGGGAGCCCTGCCCTGGAAAGACGTCACCGCGGTCGGCGGCTGGTGGAACCGCGTATTCAACCCGGAGATAGACCTCGTCGGCGCCGACCGCGCTCCCGTCGCCGATCGGGTGATCTTCGCCGGATCTATCAAATGGCTCGGCACCCCGTTCGACCGCCACGACCTCGCCGAACTCACTCGCGGAGTCGCCAGTGTTCCAGGCGTCGTCCCGCACGAAACCGCATTGGTCGTAGTGTCATCAGCCGACATCGAACCCACTCTCACCGACACCGTCGACCTGGTGTGGAACGCAGTTGACGTGCTCGCTGCATGGAGTTGAAAGAAGCGTGCTACGGCGGCCTGCAGCGCGGTGGATGCTGCTTGCAGGGAATCTGATCAGCCTGCTGCAGGAGACCAGGGCTGGACCGTCGAGGGAGAGCTGTTCGGCGCGGTCGACTCAACTCCTCGACCACAGACTCGGACAACCGACGTTCGAGCCGCTGAGGGGTTCGGCAGGTGCGCGACCTTGTGGTGGTCGAGGCCGATTTCTGGACCCAGGTGGTGTTGGCGGCCAGGTGGCCGCTGCGAATCGGCGCTATTTGCTCAATCCAGGTTTCGACCAGTCCACCCTGAACGCCGCCTTGGCAGCCATTGCCTCAACGGCGTCGGCTTGCAGGCGCTCATCCAAGGTGTCGTTTTTACTCATATCCTGACCGCTCTCATACGCGGCCACCGCCCTGGACTTGAGCTCCTGCCACTTCATGGGCAGTTGGCTGTCATCGTGGATCAGGCCGTCACTTCTGGAGCCGCCGGCTTGGAATTCACACACGGCGTCTGGGTGGTCGTCCTTACAGGGAAAGCACAGGCTTCCCCCATGCTCTACCAACGCGAAGCAGTGAACGTATACCACTTCAGACGCCAAGGCCGCGTAGGCGTCTGCTCGAGAATCAAACACGGACTTGCGCGGCCTCCCGGTTACGCCCATAGTCCCTTCTATCTCGTAGGGTGAACGATCCCGCAGTTTCGCTGCGTTGGGTACGTTGTCGAAGCGAGCCTGAGCGCTGGCGAGACGCTTGTTATGACAGGCATCCACATCCTCCTGCTTGCCGTCAGCGGCTCGTTCCTCCTCCTCGGTGCACACCTCGGGCGCCGCGGCCGGAGCGGCGGTGACGACAGCCGAGGGGGTCGGCATCCCTGAACCGACACCAACAACACAGACCACGGCGGCAAGAACACGAGAACGAGCGAACATGGATCCTCCGGATTCGATGTCGAAGTTCCGTACCTGCGCCATCTGAGCACAGGAGCGCGCACCACCAGACAGGACACGCGGCGCCGCGACACAGTTGACATTCGTTCCGGTAGCACTGCCCGTGCGGCAACGCCGATGAGCCGTGCTCACGTGGTGACCGGAGGAACCTCCATCCCGAGCGGGCGCGTCCGAATCCAGCTGCAGGCGTTGAGGATTGAACTTGCTGTCGAGGAGCGGCAGTGGCTCGCTCGGTGGTGGGGCAGGTCGGCAAGGTCAGGGGCGGATGGTGATGCGCTGCTGGCTGATGTCGTCGAGCCAGTAGGCCTTGCCCTGCTCGACTACGAGCAGTTCCTCGAACTTGGCGCCGAAGCCGTCCGCGCGAATGTGCGGTTCGATGGCCCAGATGCCGGTTTTCGGCGCGCGATGCTTAGGTCCGAGCACTTCCGGGAAGATCATGCGCCTGATCTGCGTGCCGAGGAACCCGAGACTGTGCCAGCTCAGGACATAGCCGACGAGTCGTTCGGGCAGGAACCATGGGAGCCGGTCGTTGAGCCGACCGTGGTGGTAGACCCGGTGTCCGAGAACGTTTTCCGGGTAGCCTGCAGCGGCATTGCCGTAACCGGCGGCCCGGATCTCGTCGTCGACCCACTCGAATACGTTCCTGACTCGTTGCGGATCGGCGAAGCATGCGGGGATCTCGGCGCGCAATTGGGCGAGGAAGTCCAGCGCCTTGTCGACCTCAGGGTTGTGGCCGACGGTCACGGTATAGGCAACGTCGCCGGTGTAGCCCTCGACGACCGGGGCGCAGTCCAGGATGACGACGTCGGTGTCCTGCAAGATCGCACCGGCTCCCTTGGTTACCGGTCCCCATTGGCCGTCGGGGGCGATACTCCGCTCGTGGAATACCGCGATCGGCTTGTGCAGCATGGTTTTTACGCCGCGGTCGTAGAGCCACCCGATCATCCACTGACCGGTCTGAGCCTCGGTCCAGCCCGGGCGCATCTCGGCGGCCACCGCCCGGGCACAGTCGAAGCTCAGGCGTTGCGCTCGCCGGAACCCCTCGACCTCCTCGGGTGTCAGCATCTTCGCCGACGCCGTCCGGCGGCCGGACAGCCAGCTGGTCAGGAAATCGGTGTCCTTGGGTAGCGGCGCGGTGAGCTGAGGCATTGCTGCGACCTCCTCGTATCGGCACAGCAGACAAGGGCTTACGTCTGCCGAAAAGACTGGGCATTTGCCCAGAGTATGACCAAGGCTGGGCATATGTCCAGGATTAGCTGCAAATCGATCTACGATGAATTCATGGCCTTTCGTCCCGACACCCATCGCACCGCCACCCTGGATCGACGCGATGCGGTGCTGGACGCAGCGATCGCCCTGATCGGCGAAGGCGGAATCGAGGCGGTCACCCATCGCGCGGTCGCCGCGCGGGCAGGAGTTTCGAAGGCAACGACCAGCTACTTCTTCGCATCGATCGATGCGTTGATGATCGCCGCGATGCGCCGCGTCGCCGACACCATCATCGGCGAGTTCCAGCAGCTCACCGCCCAGACCGCCGGTGCCATACCGGATCTCGGCGCCGCGTTCGAGCTGATCACCGATGTGCTACGGGCCGAAGCCACAACCAGCACCATCGCCCAATTCGAGACCTACCTGCACGCAGCACGCCGACCGGAGCTGCGCCCCGACGTCGAACGAGTACTCGACGCGTTCGAACAGCTCGCCGGAGACCTGCTGGAATCGGTCGGCGCCGCACGCGCAGCCGCGCCCGCTTTCATCGCGCTCGCGGACGGATTCGCGCTCCACCGGATCGCCACCAACCGATCCAGGGGCGACGCCACGATGCTGCAGGAGGCATTCCTGGCGCTCCTGCGCGGCTACCACCCTTCCCTCATCCAGTAACGGCGGACTCCCAAGGCGACGGGCCCGGCTGCTAGTTCACGGAACCGAGCCCCCGTCCGTACGCCTCGCCCGAGGATCGCATCGACAGAACCTCTCCACCTGGGAGCAGACGTAACCCAGCCACCTCCGCGGACGTCCGGAAAGCAGCCGATTACGGATGCATGGCAGAGCGAAGCACGCTCAAACCCGGACGGCACTAACATGTGGCAACTTTATGGCAATCGATATCCCGATAGTGCAAATCTAACTATTCTCTAACCATCCGCTATCTATGGCTGAAAAATCTGCCTCTACCATGAGCTATGACCGGAAGCTCCGGTTGCGTCGAGTAAAACAACCGCACCCAATTGAGATAGCTGAATGTTCTCTGCTTGGCTTGTCGGAGCGTTCCGCGCGGGAATTCTCTTCCGGCGGTGCGCGATGGGCTTGTTTCGCGGCTGACCGAAGGAAAGACCGGCTGCACAACGCAGGGTTCGCACCACAGGACATGCCTACATGCGGCATCTCGAACACGTGAAGGAGAGCTCTATGCGCAGTATCGCGAAATTTTCCGCCGGACTAGCCGCCCTGGTTGCCGTGGCACCGATCACGCTCGCCGCCACGGCGCACGCTGCCGACGCCACCGCCGACGGTGCCGTGTATTTCAGCTACGGCACCCACAACTGCGCGATCCTGGCCAACGGGACCATCGGTTGCGACCGACCCGTGCTCACCATGGCCGCCAGCGGGTACGGCTTTTCCACCCCGCAGCTGCGATCACCGCAGGTCATCGCCGATCCGCAGGCGCGCGACGGGTTCGACTACTTCGGCAAGCCGTACACACTGCCGGGCGGTAACCCCCACTTCGACCAGGTCGTCAACGCCACCGATCACTACGGCTTCCCCGCACTGGCGCATGCGGGGAGGATGTGCAGTATCGGCCCCAAGGGGATATTCATTTGCGGTACCCCCAGCTCTGGTGGCGGGTACTACGACCGAATCATTCTGTAGTGACGACCGAGACCGATAACGCCGGGCATATCTTGAGGATGGGGTTCGCTGTCGCGAGATGATGGCGCACCACCTCGACGTGGTCGGTGTGAAGCGCCGGACGCCGGGCCGAGGGTCACCAGTGGAGCATGTGCAGGGTAGCGATGTGGGCGCCGTGCCGGGATTCCAGGTCGGTTCACATCCACTGCCAGTCATCGCTGCAAGTGACTCGCCGAGTGGCTCATGTTCGACGAGCGCCTGATCGCCCACAATGATCCCGACAATCAGGAGCGGATGGCGGGAGAATCGCCATCCGCTCCTGGAGAATCAACGACTCCCCAGCGCAAACCGTGCACCTTCGGACCGGAGTCGTGCACGCACAGTCGATTGTTCGCGTTCAAGTCCACCTATGGTTGCGAAACCAGCTTCCTTCGCTGGCTGGTTGAGAACAGGGCCCCCGCTCTCAAATCGGGGACGCGATCCCT